>DASXMG010000017.1:0-3582 GCA_036495805.1 Steroidobacteraceae bacterium
GCCTGGATTGCCTTGACGGTCGGCGTAAATGCGACGTCACTGGAATAAATGTGGGTGTCTGACATCGGAAACCCTCCGCGGTTGCGCACTAAAATAGGGCCTTCGAAATATTGAACAATCAGGCCAATTGACACTTCATAATTGCATATTATGAAATAATGCCATGGACCGGATCGACGCTATGCAGGCCTTCGTCACGGTGGCCGATCTCCACGGCTTTGCCCCCGCCGCGCGAAAACTGAAACTGTCGCCGTCGGCGATCACGCGGCTGGTGGCGGCGCTGGAGGAGCGGCTCGGCGCGCGGCTGTTGCAGCGGACCACGCGGCAGGTCGCGCTGACCGACGCCGGCGCGCGCTATCTCGAGCGGGCGCGCCGCATCCTCGCCGATGTCGAGGAGGCCGAGCGCGCGGCGGAGGGCGAGCGCACGCGGCCGAGCGGACGGCTCGTGGTATCGGCGCCGGTCGGATTCGGACGGCTTCATGTCAGCCCGGTGGTGTCGGCCTATCTGAAACGCTATCGTGAGGTTTCGGCCGAGTTGCGGCTCGAAGACCGCATCACCAATCTGGTCGAGGACGGCGTCGACCTCGCAGTTCGCATCGGCCATCTCGCCGATTCCTCGCTGGTGGCACGCCATGTCGGCGAGATGCGGCGGATCGTCGTGGCTTCGCCTGTCTATCTCAAGGCGCGCGGCGAGCCGAAGACTCCGGAGGCCATGGCGTCCCACGACACCATCCAGTTCGGTGCCAGCGCCGGCGTGGCGGATTGGCGCTTTGTCGAAGACGGCCGCGAAGTTCGCTTCGGCCTTGCGCCGCGGTTATCAACCAACAGCGCGGATGCCGCGATCCAGTACGCGGAATCAGGCGGCGGACTGACGCGCGTGCTGGCCTATCAGGCCGCGGCGGGCCTCAAGGC
Source organism: Steroidobacteraceae bacterium (assembly GCA_036495805.1). Lineage (GTDB taxonomy): Bacteria > Pseudomonadota > Gammaproteobacteria > Steroidobacterales > Steroidobacteraceae > Bog-1198. The sequence continues at coordinate 913 of DASXMG010000017.1, forward strand.
GGGCCGATTGAAGATCGTGCTGGAGAAATTCGAGCAGCCGGCGCTGCCGATCCATATCGTCTATCCGACCTCGCGGCTGTTGTCGGCGAAGGTGCGCACCTTCATCGATCTGGTGACGGAAACGACGGACTGGCGGTTTGGATAACTTCTGTCATTCCGGGGCGATGCAAAGCATCGAACTATGGTGCGCACTTGCGCACCAGAGAATCTCGAGGTTCCACAATGCGCAATTGCGCATTGGGGTTCGCTTCGCGCCCCGGAACGACATCTCACGCCTTCTTCGGCACCACGCGGAACGTCGCGTTGCCGCGGGCGATCACGGCGTCGTCGGCCTTGATCAGACATTGCGCGAAGCAGAGCGTGCTGCCGGTCCTGATCACGTCGCAGTCGACGGCGAGCCATTGCCCGATCCCGGCGCTGCCGACGTAGTCGACCGAAAGGGAGACCGTCACGTACGACGTTGTCCAGCCCGTCGCCTGCGCGCAGCTATAGCCCATGGCGTTGTCGGCGAGCGAGGCGATCAGCCCGCCATGGATCAGCCCGCGCGCATTGGTGTGCGCCTTGGCAAGCCGCAATCCCATGCTGACGGATCTCTCGCTCTTTTTCGAATAGAGCGGTTCCCAGGGCTCGGTGAACGGACTTTTGCGGAAGTGCGGCTCGAAGCCATCGGGGATTTCGCTGTTCATCATTGCTCGCGCGCGTGAAATGCTCGCGCATTGTCCGCGAGATGCATGACAAATGCACCGCCTACAAAGTTTTAAACGCGATTTGCGTGGATGTTCGAAATGGTCTTTCCGCAATGCGTAGATTCCATGGGGCGATGGGCGTGCATCCGGTAGGTTTGGGTTTCCAGACTCGAACCAACGGAGACGCCAGATGCAAGCATTCGACGTAAGCACGCCCATCGCGAGCGGTATTAGCACGATTTTTGTTGCGATCGAACTGAGCCAAAGGAGTTGGCTGGTAACGATGCACTGCCCGGACAAGGACAAGATATCTCGCCATAGGCTGGAGGGCGGCGATTGTGCCGGCGTGCTGGCGTTGATTGATCGCGTGCGCGAGCGGGCGGCCCGAACGCTGGGAGCAGTCCCGGCGGTGGCGAGTTGCTACGAGGCGAGCTACGACGGGTTTTGGCTGCATCGGCGTCTGCTGGCGGCGGGGATCACGAACTACGTGTTCGACCCTTCGAGCATAGCGGTGGATCAGCGGGCGCGGCGGGTGAAGACCGACCGGATCGATGGCGAGACGATGCTGCGCACGTTGATGGCGTACCGGCGCGGCGAGCCACGGGTGGTGCGGATCGTGCGGGTACCGACGCCCGACCAAGAGGACGCGCGCCGCGCCAGCCGCGAACGCGACCGGCTGATCAAGGAACAGACCGCCCACACTACCCGGATCAAGGCGCTGCTGCGGCTGTTGGGCATGGCGGTGGGGAATCCGCGCCGGCGCGACTGGCTGGGCTGGCTGGCTAGGCAGCGGGATTGGCAAGGCCAGGCGGTGCCGCCACAAATGCTGGCTGAGATCAAGCACGAGCATGCCCGGCTGATGCTGGTGCGCGAACGGCTTGAAGCGCTCGCGCAGGCGTCGGTTGCCGGGGATCCGACACCTGCGGCAGTTCGGATGGCCGAGCGCAGCGAACTCTTGCTCCGCCTCAAATGCCTCGGCCCGGCGTTCGCCACGACGTTGACCAACGAGGTGTTCTACAAGGACTTCCGCAATCGGCGCGAGGTTGCAGGCTATTTCGGGCTGGCGCCCAGCCCGTGGCAGAGCGGCGGCACCGCTCGCGACCAGGGGATCAGCAAGGCGGGCAATCCGCGCGCCCGCTGCAGCGCGATCGAGCTGGCCTGGCTGTGGCTGCGGCATCAGCCGGAGAGCGCGCTGACCCGATGGTTCCATAACCGCACGCGCAACAATGCCAGCAAGCGCAACAGGCGCATCGCCATTGTCGCCTTGGCGCGCAAGCTGATGGTCGCGCTCTGGCGCTATCTCACGACCGGCCTGGTGCCCGAGGGGGCAACGCTGAAGGCTGCGAAGGCATAACCTTTCAACGAACGCGTCAGTCACGGCTTCTGCCGTGGTCAGCGCGGGATGGATGATGACCGTGCCACCCTTGGGCCAACCAAACGGCTGCTTCGTAGATGGGTCTCATCTCCGTGGCTTCCTCGCCGCAAGCATGCGGAATGTGGGTACGGGCCAAAGCGGTCCGACCGGATATGAGGTGATGCAGTGAGCTGCTGCATAAATCGCCGGAAGCCAGTCCCTGAGCGCACCGACCGCGGCGGCACGCTGCGCTACGCATGGCTCCGCGCGCCGCCGCTCCTCCACCAAATGCAAAAAACATCCAAGCCTCGCTCGAGATGCTTGACTCAAAAGCCCTCATATGAGGGTGGGCAAAGGCGCGATACGCGCCGTGCCCACCATTTCTCTGCCGTAACGCCCGTGGCGGTGGGCACGCTTCTACCTTCGTGCGTTGAGACGTCGCGTCCGTGCTCAATGACGATGGAACGACCGCGCCTAAAACGGCAGCCCCACATAATTCTCCGACAGCGACGTCATCGCGGCCTGTGACTGAGTGACATAGTCGAGCTCGGCGACCTGGATGCGGGCGCCGATGCTGCCGTTCTCGGGGAATTTGTGCAGCATCGAGGTCATCCACCAGGAAAAGCGCAC
>DASXMG010000018.1:0-1827 GCA_036495805.1 Steroidobacteraceae bacterium
TTGCAGCGCGATGCCTTCGAAGTCGACCATGTCGCCGTTCTCTTTGCCCCTGAGCGTGAGCGTGATCATGTCGGTTCCAAACAGGGGCTTCACCGCCGGATCGTCATTGTGCCGCCGGGTTGAAACCCTGGCCAGGATGTCGTCGCCCTCGCCACTGTAGCTGCCGATGAAGGCAAATCCGGAATTGCCGCCGCGCAGCTTGCCCGCGATGGCATAGATCACGCCGTTGCCGGTCCCGTGAACGGTGTGAAACTCAACTTTATAGAGACCTTCCCGCAACTTGCATCCCCTGCGGTTGTATTTTTGATTGAGTGCACCTTATGGTCCGGGCATGCGCGTCACAATCCCGCACGCGCGGAATTGCGCAGCCATCAACACCGCAAACCGATCTGGGAACTTGTCGAGAGGAGGGAGCCGGTTACCGGTCGGAACTCGTCGCGATCCTCGTCAGCGCCGGCGTCGCCGCCATCTTGACCAGCACATCCTCGACCGGATTTCGGGTCCAGGCATGCGTGACATAATCGCGATGCGTCACGCCTTCGGGGGTTTCGACAAACACCACGCTGCCGGGCTTCAGCGGCCGGTCCATATCTTCCGAGACGGCGATGCCTTTTTCCCGCAGCATGCGCATCAATTCCTGGTCATGACGCGCGGTGTAATGCGTGTAGGAGCTGACGAAGAAGCCGCTGCGATTGTTCTCGACCCAGGAGGCGAACTTGTCGAGCTCGCCATAAACAGCGTCGAGCAGGAACACGCCGCGCACGCGATTGCCGAGGCCGCCCACTTCCAGGCTCCACGCCGTCGGCACGAAGCCGCCGCTGTAGCCGACGATAATGACCGGCATGTTGGCGAAGGTCTTGGCGGCGCGCGGATCGCCGTAGAGGCTCGCGAGATGATCCGCCGACTCGTTGACAAAACGCTTCAGTCCGCCCGGCTGCCAGAACTTGCCTGCGCTGGAATCGGCGGCGTCGACCGCGAGCTGCGGCGCCAGCAGCACCGCATTGACGCCGGAATCCGAGATCTGCTGCGGCACGCGTTGCCGCTCGCGCACGTCGCGCTCCAGCGTCGCGCCGTTGCCGTGGAAGAACACCACGATAACGCCGGGCTTGTTGATGTCGAAATTCTCGGGAACGTGCATCAGCACGCGATTGTCGTTGAAGGTCTCGTCCTGCCAGAACACCCGGCCGCCCATGCCGCGATGGCCGTGGCGGCTGCCGCTGGAAACGTTGAGGAACGGCTCGTCGGTGCGCGGATTGTTGCCGAAATAGGGGAAGGCGGAGGATTTCAGGCTGACCAGCATGGTTTCGTCGCCGCGCGGCTGACGCGGGAACGGCAGTTGCGGCGCCAGCGACGCCACCCGATACGGTGCGGGCTGCGCGGCCACCCGAACGTTATCTTGTCCGTTGGTTTGCGTGTTGCCTTGCGCCATGCGCCTGGGCGCGAGATCCGGGCGCTGCTCAAAGCTTTCGCTCGCGGTCGGGAAGCGATCCCTGAATTGCGGTTTCGGGAAGCGCTCGTCGAAGGAAGCGCCCGGCGAGGGCGGCACGTTGGCCGCCAGCGTGCCTGCGTTCGGCGCCTGTCCGCATTGCACCAGCACGAAGGAGAGCGGGATGAAGGCCGCGAGCAGCGCAACCCAGCGCCAGCGATGCGAGCCACCGCGATCGCCTCGAACCTGTCGCAAGGCACACGGCGTCGCACCCGGTCTGCTCGACCGGCTCACGCGCTCACCGTTCTGGAATTTCGGACCCGCCCCGATCATCCACCCACTGCCCCAAGATTCAACGGCTGTCTATTTCAGCGCGCTGGCGTTTAGGCGACGTTAAGCTT
>DASXMG010000019.1:0-20074 GCA_036495805.1 Steroidobacteraceae bacterium
CCGACCGGCGTGTACACGATCCCGGAAATCGGCTGCGTCGGCTTGTCCCAGAGCGAAGACGCGGCGAAGAAAATCGACGTGATCGTCGGCCGGGCCGACTTCGGCGAGGTCGCGCGCGCCCACATTGCGGGCGAGCCCGCGGGATTCCTGGCGCTCGTCTGCGAGCGCGGCACGGCGCGGGTCCTGGGATGTCAGGTGATCGGCGAGGGCGTCACCGAACTCGTCCATCTAGGTCAGGCGGCGATCGCCGCGGAGGCGACCGCCGATTTCTTCATCGAGCAGATCTTCAACTTTCCCACCATGACCGAAGCCTACCGGATCGCCGCATTCGACGTCTTGAAGCAGCGATCGGCGCCGCAGGCGGCGCATCTCGAGCTCGCGCACGCGGCGGGCTGATCCGCTACAAATTGCGGATCAAGATGTCGCCGAATTCGCTGCACTTGACCTCGGTCGCTCCGTCCATCAGGCGCGCGAAATCATAGGTGACGGTTTTCTGGGCGATCGACTTGTCCATCGCGCCGATGATGGCATCGGCGGCCTCCAGCCAGCCCATGTAGCGCAACATCATTTCACCCGACAAGATGACCGATCCGGGATTGACCTTGTCGAGATCCGCATACTTGGGCGCCGTGCCGTGCGTGGCTTCGAATACCGCATGACCGGTCAAGTAGTTGATGTTGCCCCCCGGCGCGATGCCGATGCCGCCGACTTGGGCGGCCAGGGCGTCGGATAGATAATCGCCGTTGAGATTCATGGTGGCGACCACGTCGAACTCATCCGGGCGGGTCAACACTTGCTGCAGCGTGATGTCCGCAATCGCATCCTTGATGATGATCTTGCCGGCCTTCTTGGCCGCATCCATCTGCGCGTTTGCCTCCTTCTCATCATTGGCCGACTTAATGCGCTCCCATTGCTCCCAGGTAAATACCTGATTCGGAAATTCTCGCTCGGCCAATTGGTACGACCAGCCGCGAAACGCACCCTCGGTGAATTTCATGATGTTGCCCTTGTGCACGATCGTCACGCTCTTGCGTTTGTTGTCGATCGCGTACTTCACCGCTGCGCGGAACAAGCGCTCGGTGCCTTCCTTGGAGGCAGGTTTCAAACCGATGCCTGAGGTGTCGGGAAAACGGATCTTGGCGTATTGCTTTGGGAAGCTCTGCTTGAACAGGTCGAGAAATTTCTTGCACTCCGCCGAGCCTTGCTCGAACTCTATTCCCGCGTAAATGTCTTCGGTGTTTTCACGGAAAATGACCATGTCGACCTTTTCCGGCGTCTTCACCGGCGAGGGCACCCCCTTGAACCAGCGCACCGGCCGCAGGCACACATAAAGATCCAAAAGCTGCCGCAAAGCCACATTCAACGAACGAATCCCGCCGCCGACCGGCGTGGTGAGGGGTCCCTTGATCGACACCAAGTAGTCGCGGCACGCGGTGACCGTTTCCTCCGGCAACCAGGTGTTGTAGGCCTTGTTGGCTTTTTCGCCGGCGAACACCTCCATCCAGTGAATTTTCTTCTTGCCGCCGTAGGCTTTCTTCACCGCCGCGTCGAACACCCGCACGCTCGCCCGCCAGATGTCGCGGCCCGTTCCGTCGCCTTCGATGAACGGAATGATGGGCTGGTCCGGCACGTTCAACTTGCCGTTCGAGATGCTGATTTTCTCTCCCCCGGTGGGGATTTTGAGGGCGACCGGCTTGGCGTCTGACATTCCTTGAGCTCCTGTAAATGCAGTCGCAATGCTAGCATGCGCGACCGGAGACGAGCATTGCGCAACCTGAAATCAACACCTGCAAAAGACGGCTTTAGAATGCCGGCGGAATTCGAGCGGCATTCGGGATGCTGGATGCTGTGGCCCGAACGCTCGGACAATTGGCGCCTGGGCGCGAAGCCGGCGCAGAGCGCTTTCGCCGCGGTCGCCACGGCGATCGCCGGCGGCGAACCGGTGACGGTCGGGGTCTCGGCCGCGCAGTTTCAGAATGCGCGCGCGCGTCTGCCGCGTCATGTGCGCGTCGCGGAGATCAGCAGCAACGATGCGTGGATGCGCGACTGCGGCCCGACCTTCGTCATCGATGAGAAGGGACGCCGCCGCGGGATCGATTGGACTTTCAATGCGTGGGGCGGTCTGCAGGGAGGGTTGTATTTTCCTTGGGACCGGGACGATCAGGTGGCGCAAAAGGTGTTGGAGATGGAGGGCGCCGATCGATACCGCACGCCCTTGGTGATGGAGGGCGGCGCAATTCACGTGGACGGACAAGGCACGTGCCTCACCACGGAAGAATGCCTGCTCAACCCGAATCGCAATCCGGGCCTGACGCGCGACGATATAGAAGAGCAACTGCGCCGCTATTTATCGGTGAGCAAGGTGGTCTGGCTCGACAAAGGCGTCCATCTTGACGAGACCGGCGGCCATATCGATGAGCTCGCCTGCTTTACCAGTCCGGGACATGTGGCGCTCACTTGGACGGACGATCGCTCCGATCCGCAATTCGAAATCTCCCAGGATGCCTATCAACGCCTGCGTCATGCCACGGATGCACGCCGCCGCCGCTTGGAGATTCACAAAATTCACCAGCCCGGGCCCCTGTTCATGACTGCCGAAGAGGCCGCTGGTATCGATCCTCATGCCGGCAGCCATCCACGCCGGGCGGGCGGCCGGCTGGCCGCTTCCTATATCAACTTCTATATCGCGAATAAGTGCGTGGTCATGCCGCTGTACGAAAAACGCCGCGATGCCGCAGCCATGCGAACGCTCAAGCGCTTGTTTCCGACCCGCGCGGTGCTGGGCGTGCCGACTCGCGAAGTCCTGCTGGGCGGGGGCAATATCCACTGCATTACGCAGCAAGTGCCTCGCCCGAAGGGCGGCTAGAGCGGCAAAATGGAACTTTGCCGCCCCTAAGGTCTCGAAAGCCTTTATTCTACGCAGCCTTAACCTTTAGTCCCTCCCCAATATTGGAATCTCTAGTGCATTCATTGTTCAGGAATAAAGCCGCCAAACGGCTGGTCGCTTGCTTAAGCGCGTGCGTGTTCGGATTGGTGGCGGCAGGCTGCCACAATAACAATTTGGACAGCGGCTTCGGCGTCGCGTGGACCACCTTGAGCACAACCGACGACGCGGGGCAGTTCTCGAGTTACATCATCACCATCGATTCGGTCGTTCTGGTGGGCAAAGCCGTCGGCGCCATCTCCGCGGTAGCGGTTCCCGAGACGGTCGACCTCACCAAGCTGACCAATCTGTCCGAATTATGGGCGACGGCGAGTCTTCCCACCGATACCTACACTTCCGCGATCATCACCCTGGATTACACCAACGCGCAAATCTCGGTGATGGTCAATGGCGTGCCCACAGCCGCCAAGGTCGTGGACCCTTCGGGTGCGGCGCTGACCGCCGTGACGCTCAATGTCAATTTCGACCCCAGCAATCTCTTGACGCTGCAGCCCACGTTCGCGACCAGCAACGCCTTGCGGCTCGCCTTTAATTTCGACCTGTCGGCGACCAACAGCATCGATCTTACGACCTCGCCGCCGACGGTAACGGCCAAACCGTTCATTTCGATGTCGACACTGCAACCCGACAACAAGCTGATTCGCGTGCGCGGCGCCTTGATCAATTCGAGCGTGACCACCGGCACCTTCTCCGTGGTGGTCCGGCCGTTTTTCGATGAAGTGAACAGTCTGGGTATCGACTCGATTTTCAATGACGCGAATACGGTTTACACCTTCGGCGGCAACACCTATGTCGGCGCGGCTGGACTCACGATGATTTCGCAAGCGTCGGCGGGCTCAACGGTGGTGGCGGCGTTCACCACATTCGAGCCGACGACAACGCCCGCTGCTGGCGTGAACGCCGGCATTTTCCACTCTAAATACGTCGTCGCCGGCGGCACGCTCGAAGACTTTTTTACCTATGGCGTGGAAGGCGATGTGACCGCGCGCAACGGCAATACGCTCACCCTGCATGGCTCGACCCTGTTCGCGAATGCGGCGCAGCTGGTGCAGTTCGAGCCGCTGGACGCAACTGTGCTGTTGGGACCGGCCACGCTCGTCACCGCCGACGGCGTTTCCACCTTGGGGCCCTTGGACTACAACTCGGTAGCCGTCGGGCAGCACATCACTGCACGTGGGTTGTTCTCGCAAGCGGCGAGCGGAGCGATCACCCTGGATTCCACCGGCGCATCGGCAACCGACACAGGTTCGGTGCGAATACAGTCGACGGAACTGTTTGGTTCAGAGGTTTCGACGGCCGCCGGCAGCCTCGCAATGAACTTGCAGTTCATCAACAACTGGCCGGTCAGCGTTTACAATTTTGCCGGTAATGGCGCCACCACGCCGACGCCGGGCAATTTCCTCGTCAATACCGGCTCGCTGACCTTGCCCACGTTTGCAGCCGGCGACCCGGTGTGGGTCGACGGTTACGTCAGCCCCTTCGGTTCGGCACCGCCGGATTTTCTGGCGCAAGCGGTGAGCGCCGAGGCCACGATCCCGGCCACCCTGGTGGTCAGTTGGACGGGCACCGGAACGACCGCGCCCTTTGCCGCGCTGTCCGCGACCGGGCTGTCGATCGACCTTGCCAACGCCGCATTCGGGTCAGGCCAGCTGCGGATCGGCGCGGAGACCGTCGACATCACCACCTTGAGCGCCAGCCCGAACATCGTTCCGGCCGTTGCCTCGAACGATCCGACCTCGGGTTTGCCGCTGTTCTCGCCGGTGTTTTCGGTGGGTCCGGGCGCCATCTCCGAGAGCGTTATCAACCCGATCCTATCGTTCAATGGCTTCGGCAATTTTGTAACCCAGCTGAACACGACCTTTGCGACGCCGACGTCGGCGACCAAATTCGTGGCGAGGGGACTCTTTGACCGAACCGCGAATACCTTTACCGCCACCAGTATCGATGTAGTCCTCTAGACTATTCCCCCATAGACTAGTCCCCAACATGGGGAAACTCGCCATACGTCTCGGATTGGCCTGTGCGCTGGCGACGAGTTGTCAATGGGTGTATGCGGCCGAGATCCCGGCCGCACCGGTGGAGGCCGCACGGGTGCGCCCCCGTATCTGTTTGGTGCTCTCCGGCGGCGGCGCGCGCGGCATGGAGCACATCGGCGTGCTCAAGGTTCTTGAGGAGCTGAAGATACCCATCGATTGCATCGCCGGCACCAGCATGGGTGCCGTCGTCGGCGGGCTCTACGCCAGTGGCATGACCGCCGCGCAGATTGACGCCACCATGCGCTCGGTCGATTGGCAGGAGGCCTTCCACGATGCGCCGCCGCGGCGCGACCTGGCGTTTCGGCGCAAGCAGGACGACCGAAATTTTCTGGTGCGCCTGCCCCTCGGCCTGAAGCACGGCCAGATCCTGCTGCCAAAGGGTTTTATCCAAGGGCAGAAGCTGCAGGAGACGCTGCGCCAGCTCACCCTGCCGTTCAGCAACAGCACCGACTTCGACCTGCTGCCGACGCCGTTTCGCGCCGTGGCGACCGACCTCGTCAACGGTAAAGCCGTGTTGCTGGACAAGGGCGATCTGTCGATTGCCATGCGCGCGAGCATTTCCGCGCCCGGACTGTTTGCGCCGGTCGAAACCCAGGGCCTGTTGCTGGTCGACGGCGGCCTGGCGGAGAATCTGCCCATCGACGTGGCGAGGCAGATGCACGCGGACATTCTGATCGTTTCCGACGTGAGTTTTCCGCTGCAGCCGCGCGCCGCGCTCGATTCGGCCCTGTCGATTTCCAACCAGATGCTCGCGATACTGGTGCGCAAGGATGCGGACCGCCAGCGCGCCACATTGGGCGCCGCGGATGTATTGATCGAGCCAATCTTGGGAACCGCGAGTTCGACCGATTTCACCGCGGCGAATGCGACCATTGCCGCCGGTGCAAACGCCGCACGCAGCATGCTCGGGAGACTCGAAGCGCTGCGCGTCGGCGATGTGGCGTACAACGACTACCTGGTGCGCCGCGCCGCGCGCGAGCCCGGCCTGCCGCCCATCAAGTTCGTACGCGTCGACGAACAATCCAAGCGCTATGAAAAAACCATCCTGGCGGAGATGCAGCCGCTGGTGGGCAAGCCGTTGAATGTGGATGCGGTCGGCGAGCGAATCACCGCGTTGTATGGCCTCGGCAATTTCGAGACGCTGGACTATGGCTTGGTGGATCAGGGCCAGGGCGCGGATCAGGAATCCGGGATCGAGATACGGGCTCGGCGCAAGTCCTGGGGGCCCAACTACGTGCGCTTCGGATTGGACTTGGAAGACAATTTTCAGGGCAACAGCCGCTACAACGCGGCGGCGCGCTTCATTCTGACCGAACTCGACAAGTTGGGCGGCGAGCTGGTGACGGATGTGCAGATCGGCAGCGACCCGAAAGTGGCAAGCGAGTTCTATCAGCCCTTGAACGACACGCGCACTTGGTTCATCGCACCCAGCCTGCGCATCGAAGCTCGCGATCTGCAACTCTACGACAAAGACGTGGAAGTGGCGGATTATCGCGATCGCGAGGCGGAGGCTGCATTCGACATCGGCCGCACGCTGGGCAATTGGGGCGAGATCCGCGTCGGTTACCACCGCACCAATGGTGCGGCGACGGTACGCTTGGGCGACCCGGCGCTGGTGGAGCCGCACTACAACAACGGCGAGCTATTCGTGAAGTTCAGCTACGATCGGCTCGACAATCTGCACTTTCCGCGTGAGGGTACGCAATTTTCCCTGCAGTGGGATGCGAATCGCACCGGCTTGGGTGCCGACACGGCCTACGACAAATTGCAGGCGGATTGGCTCATGGCCCGTTCGCTCGGCCGCAATACCCTGTTGCTCTGGGCCTCCGCGGGCAGCGTCGTGGGCGGCACCATTCAAGCGACCGCCGTGCCGGATTTCTTCACGCTGGGCGGATTTTTCAATTTGTCGGGACTTGCGCCGACTTCTCTGTTCGGCCCGGACTATGCCATTGCGCGCGCCATCTATTTCCGCAAGATTGGCCGCGGCGGCGAGGGTTTTTTTGAATTTCCGGCCTATATCGGCATGTCGCTGGAAATGGGCAACACCTGGCAGACGCGCGGCGATATGAGTTTCGGCTCGACGCGCAAGGACGCCTCCTTGTTCCTGGCATTCGATACGTTTTTGGGTCCGGTGTACTTGGGTTCGGGCTACGACACGGCGGGACACAGCGCTTACTACTTGTTCCTCGGAAGAACGTTCTAGAAGCTGCGGCTTTCGCCGAGGTTCTCCACCTTTTCAAAAACCAGGGCCGGTTGATCGCCGATGCGCGAATACTCGTGCTTGCGCGACATGTCCTCGAGCGTCCGATCGCGTTCGGCGGCGGTAAAGAACCAATGCGTTTTTTGCCATTGGGCGCCGACCAGCTTGGCGAACGGATCGCCGGGGCGCAGTCGCACGCGAATCCCGTAGGGTTGCGGCAGCACCGGGATGGTGCGAGTCATATTTTGCTGGTTGGCGATTCCCATGCGTCGAAGATAACGGAATCGCCGATGCGGTGCCAGCCATTGCGTCGTGGTACAGCATGCTAAACTCCGCCGCGTTCACCAAAGGTAACTGATGGCAGCGTCTTACACAGCCTCCGACATCGAGGTATTGAGCGGTCTGGATCCCGTGCGGCGGCGGCCGGGCATGTACACCGACACCACCCGGCCCAATCATCTTGCGCACGAGGTGATCGACAACAGCGTCGATGAGGCCGTCAACGGCTACTGCGACAACATCGCGGTCACGTTGTTCAAGGACGGCTCTTGCCAGGTCGAAGACAACGGCCGCGGCATGCCGGTCGATATACACCCGAAAGAAAAAGTAAGCGGCGTCGAGTTGATTTTGACGCGCCTGCACGCCGGTGGAAAATTCAACGACAAGACCTATCAGCACGCCGGCGGATTGCACGGCGTCGGGGTCTCGGTGGTGAATGCGCTGTCGAAGAATCTGGAATGCTGGGTACGGCGCGGCGGCAAGGAATACAACATCAGCTTCGCCGGCGGCAAGCCAACCTCCAAGCTCGAGGTGGTGGGCGACGTGCCGAAGTCCAAGACCGGCACGACCATCCGTTTCTGGCCGGATCCGAAATATTTCGACACCGACAAATTCGCCATTCCGAAACTCAAACAGGTGCTGCGCGCCAAGGCCGTGCTGTGCCCGAACCTGCGCGTCACGCTGAAGAACGAAGTCACCGGCGAGAAGGACGAATGGTTCTACACCGGCGGCTTGCACGAGTATCTGGCGGAGGAGTTGGGCAAGGGCGAGTGGCTGCCGGCGGAAACGTTTTACGGCAAGCGTGACATCGAGGGCGGATCGCTCGACTGGGCCTTTGCCTGGGTGCTCGAATCCGAGCACAGCATCACCGAGAGTTATGTGAACTTGATTCCCACCGTCGAAGGCGGCACGCACGTCAACGGCCTGCGCAGCGGCGCGACCGATGCCGTGCGGGAGTTCTGTGAATTTCGCAATCTGGTGCCGCGCGGACTGAAGCTGACGCCCGAGGACGTCTGGGACGGCGTGAGTTTCGTGCTGTCCATGAAGATGCGCGAGCCGCAGTTCGCCGGCCAAACCAAGGAAAAGCTTTCCTCGCGCGAATCCGCCGGCATCGTGCAGGGCGTGATCAAGGATGCGTTCGCGCTGTGGCTAAACCAGCATTCCGACCAGGGCGAGAAAATCGCGATGCTCGCGATTGCCAATGCCCAACAGCGCTTCAAGGACAGTCAGAAGATCGCGCGCAAGCGCGTCGTCGCCGGACCTGCGCTGCCCGGCAAGCTGGCCGATTGCGTCAGCCAGGATCCGGCCCGCGGCGAGCTGTTCCTGGTCGAGGGTGATTCCGCCGGCGGCTCGGCCAAGCAGGCCCGCGATCGGGTGACGCAGGCCATCATGCCGCTGCGCGGCAAGATTTTGAACACCTGGGAAGCGGATATTGGCGAGGTGCTGCAGTCGCAAGAGGTGCACAACATCAGCGTCGCGATCGGCGTCGATCCGGCCGCGAGCGACCTGTCGGGCCTGCGCTATCACAAGATTTGCATCCTCGCGGACGCCGACAGCGACGGACAGCACATCGCCACGCTGCTGTGCGCGCTGTTTCTACGGCACTACCGTCCGCTGGTGGTGGCCGGCCACGTTTATGTGTGCATGCCGCCGCTGTTTCGCATCGATGCCGGCAAGGAAGTCATTTACGCCCTCGACGAGGCGGAGCGCGAAAAGGCACTGAAACGCATTGCCGCGGAGAGCCCGCGCACCAAACCGGTGGTGACGCGCTTCAAGGGCCTGGGTGAAATGAGCCCCCTGCAATTGCGCGAAACCACCATGGCGCCGCAAACACGCCGCCTGGTGCAAATGACCATCGACACCAAAGACAGCCCGGACCAGCTCATGGACATGCTGCTGGCCAAGAAACGCGCGGGCGATCGGCGCGAGTGGCTCGAGAGCAAGGGCAACCTCGCGCAAATCTAGCGCACGCACGGCCATGAAAGAGCAAGAGCTGAACTTCGACGGCGTTGAGAAGGAACCCTTAAAGTCTTTCGCCGAGCGCGCCTACCTCGATTATTCGATGTACGTGATCTTGGATCGGGCGCTGCCGCATCTGGGCGATGGCTTGAAACCGGTGCAGCGGCGCATCGTCTACGCCATGAGCGAGCTGGGCCTCGCCGCAGGCGCGAAGCACAAGAAATCCGCGCGCACCGTCGGCGATGTCATCGGCAAGTTCCATCCGCACGGCGACTCAGCCTGCTACGAAGCCATGGTGCACATGGCGCAGGATTTTGCCTATCGGTACCCGATCGTCGACGGGCAGGGCAACTGGGGCTCGACCGACGATCCGAAATCGTTCGCCGCCATGCGCTACACCGAATCGCGGCTCACCCGCTATGCCGACCTGTTGCTGCAGGAGCTGGACGCGGATACGGTGGATTGGGCGCCCAACTTCGACGGCTCTCTCGAAGAGCCCACCATGTTGCCGGCGCGCGTGCCCAATCTGCTGCTCAATGGCGGCTCAGGCATCGCGGTGGGGATGGCGACCGACATTCCGCCGCATAACCTGCGCGAGGTGGTGAACGCCTGCGTGGCGCTGTTGGATGATCCGGAATTGAGCACGCGCAAGATCATGGCGCACATCAAGGGGCCGGACCTGCCGACCGGCGCCGAAATCGTCTCGCCGCGCGACGAGCTGGTGCAGATGTACAACACCGGGTCGGGCAGCTTCAAAGCGCGCGCCACCTACGAGATCGAGGAGGGCGAGATCGTCATCGATGCGCTGCCTTTCCAGGTGTCCGGCAGCAAAGTCCTCGAGCAGATTGCCGCGCAGATGCAGCAAAAGAAGCTGCCCATGGTCGAGGATCTACGCGACGAGTCGGATCACGAGAACCCCACGCGCCTGGTGCTGGTGCCGAAATCCAACCGCGTCGATATCCCGGCGCTCATGGCGCATTTGTTCGCGACCACCGATCTCGAGCGCAACTATCGCGTGAACCTCAACGTCATTGCGCTCGACGGACGCCCGCGCGTCATGGGCCTCAAGGAATTGCTGCTGGAGTGGCTGAGCTTTCGCAAGTCGACGGTGACGCGCCGCCTGAATCATCGTCTGGCGAAGCTCAATGCGCGCCTGCACATACTCGACGGCATGTTGATTGCGTTCTTGAATCTCGACGAAGTCATCCGCATCGTGCGCACCGAGGAGGAGCCGAAACCCAAGCTGATGAAGCGCTTCAAGCTCTCCGACGCCCAAGCCGAAGCGATCCTCGAGACCAAGCTGCGCCATCTCGCGCGCCTCGAGGAAATGAAAATCCGCGATGAGCAGAAGAAGCTCGCGGAAGAGCGCGATGAGATCGAGAAGATCCTCAAAAGCAAGGCGCGGCTCACCAAGCTGGTGCGCGAGGAGCTGATCAACGACGCGGAGGAGTTCGGCGATGAGCGGCGCACGCGCCTGGTGGAGCGCGAAGCAGCGCAGGCCATTTCCGAAACCGAATTGCTGACCGCTGAGCCGACCACGGTCGTGCTGTCGCGCTTGGGCTGGGTGCGCGCGGCCAAGGGTCACGACATCGATGTGCGCGCGTTGAGCTACAAGAGCGGCGACGAATACCAGGCGTCGGCGAAGGGCCGCAATCTACAGCAGGCGGTGTTCATCGATTCAACCGGCCGCGCCTACAGCCTGGATGCCCACCAGTTGCCCGCGGCGCGCGGTTACGGTGAGCCGCTTTCCGGCACGGTGGATCCGCCCGACGGCGCCACTTTCGCGGCGGTCCTGATCGGTGAACCGGACGACGTATGGCTTCTGGCGAGCGATGCGGGCTACGGATTCGCCGTGCGTTTGCGCGAAATTTACGCCCGCAACAAAAAGGGCAAATCGGTGCTCAAGGTGCCGGAGAATGCGCTGGTGCTGCCGGCGCAGCCTTTGGGCAACAAGGGGCGCTGGCGATTTTCGTCAACAACGACGGCGAGGTGCTGGCCTTGCCGGTGAATCAAATCGAAGAGATGACCGCGGGCAAGGGCCAGAATCTATTCGGCATCCCGGGCAAGAAGTCTGCGGAGCGCGATGAGTACCTGGTGGCCATGGCGGTGGTTGCGCCCGGCGAAGTCTTGACCGTCTACAGCGGCAACAGCGCGCCGATGAGGCTCAAATTCGACGAGCTCAAGCAGTACCAGGATAAAAAGGGCCAGCGCCGGCAACGATTCTCGCGCGCCTACAAGCAGGTCGACCGGCTCGAAGTGGCGCCGGCCTAGTAGCGTCGGCCTAGCGTTCGCCCGACATCGTCACATCCTCGGGCGCATTCACGAAGTAACCCTGGATGAATTCGATTCCCAGCTGCCAGAGCACCGCCATGGTGTTGGCATCTTCCACGCGTTCGGCCACCGTTTCGATGCCCTTGCGCTTCGCGGCCTCGACCAACCCCTTGACGCGCTGCTGTTGGATTTGGTTGGTCGACAGGCCTTGCATCAGCGAGCCGTCGATCTTGATGAAGTTCATCTCGATGTCGTTCAGCAGCTTGAGCGGATCGCGCCCCGTGCCGAAGTGCTCGAGCGCGAAACGGAAGCCGAGCTTGCGCAAATTCTCCGCCAGCTCCTTGGTCTGCCGCACATACTGATTCGCGAGCTCTTCGGTTACCTGCATGCAAAGGCGCTTGGGCTCGATTTTCAGCGACTTCAGCTGCTGATCGAGCCAGGCCAGCACGCTTTTATCGAGTACGGTGTCCTTCGAAAGGCGCACGAAAATACAGGCGGCCTTGCGATTGGCGGCGAAGGACATGGATGCGCCGACCACCCAGCGATCGATATTCTTCATCAAGTCGTTACGTTCAGCGGCCGCGATGAATTCCGCCGGCAGTACTTCATTGCCCTGTTCGTCCAGCATGCGCACCAGCACGTCGAACATGCCCTTGTCCTCGCCAAGGAGACTCGCGATCGGCTGCTGCACCAGCCGGAAGCGATTTTCCATCAAGGCGCTCTTGATGTGTTTGACCCAGATCTTGTCATAGGCCTGTACGCGGGTATCCGTGTCGGCTTTGTCCACGACGTACATCTGGTTGCCGCCGAGCTCTCGGCCGCGCCGCGTGGCGCTGACCGCATCGGTGATGGCGGCGCCGACGTCCGGATTGGTGGGCGGCAACAATCCCAAGCCCACCGTGACCGTGGCGGACAACGTCTTGTCCTCGAGCACGAACACATGGTCATGCACGCGTTTGACCACATTCTCGGCCCAAGTCTCCACGTCCTTGGCAGTGCCACGCTCCAGCATCACCAGGATGCCGTTGCCGCCGAATCGGCCGCACAGGTCGGTGGCGGTGAGTTGCGAGCGCAGCAATTCGGCCAGCTGCGCCATGAAGTCTTCGCTGGCGAGCACGCCGATGGCATGCTGGATGTCGATGAACCGGTCGGGTTTCAAGTGGGCGATTTGGCGTACGCCGCCCTTCATGCTCTGCGCCGCGCGTTCGCGCATGGCAGCGATCACGTATCGCTGCTGCAGGAACTGGGTCGTGGCGTCGTTCTTGACCGCGTCGGCAAGCTGCACTTCCAGATTGCGATCTTTCTTATGCAGCGCCGCGATCGCGATGCGCACCGCGGGGTCGTTCTCGTAGTCGGCGCGCGTCAGGCTCAATTCCAGCGCGAGCGTCGAGCCGTCCGAGAGCAGCGCCTGCACCTTCAAGCCGTGGTCGCTCCACTTGCCCTGCAGGCACGCGACCAGCGCTCCCTTGAGGGCGGGGTGCGTCTCTTGTTCGAACAAATCCATGAGCGGCGTGCCGTTCAGTGCGTCGTTCTCGGAGTAGCCGAACAGTTCGAGCCAGGCGCGGTTGGCGTCCACGATGATGCCTTCCTGCACGTGCGTGATGGCATCGGCGGAGCCCTCGAGGAATTTTTGCAGCTGTTCGCGATATTCGCGCGCCGATGACAGGGTGCTCGACAGTGCGCGCTCCAAGCGATGGGCGCGCAGCTCGCGGGTGGCGACGGCCTGCAAGCGGCTGCGATTGGCGAGCGTGACCACATCCTGGCAACCCAGCCGCATCGCCTCCGCGATCGCCGCCTCATCAACCGCCTGGCGCACGATGAGTACCGGCATCCCCGGCGCATTCTGCTGCTTCACCTTCATGATGGAAGCGAGATCCGCGTTGAGCTCCTCAGTGAAGGCGATCAGCATTTCCGGATTGAGCTGCGTCAGGGCGTCGCCCAGGTCGCTCGCGTCGGACAGCCAGGTGCAGTGGACCGGATGACCTGCCTTGCGCAAAGTGCTGTTGATCGCCTCGACGTGATCCTGCGACCTCGCCATCACGATCATTGGAACTGCACCCTGTTCGTTCACCGGAAAATCCTCGTAAATTGGCGCAAAGTGTAACACCTGAGACATTGACGATTCTGGGACAGGCGTCAAACCCCTTGCCAAGTATCGGAGCCTAACTGGCCACAATCCCTGAGTGCGGCTATGATACGCGCCCTTCAACTCGAGGCCTTCGATGGCTAACTACAGCACGAACGAATTCAAAGCCGGCCTGAAAATTCTCATCGATGGCGACCCTTACGCCATCGTCGAGAACGAAATGGTCAAGCCCGGCAAAGGCCAGGCATTCAACCGGGTGCGCGTCCGCAACCTGAAGACCGGCCGCACGATTGAACGCACCTGGAAATCCGGGGATACGGTGGAAGCGGCCGACGTGGTCGACACCGATATGCAGTACCTGTACAGCGACGGCGATTTCTTCCACTTCATGGTGCCCGAAACCTTTGAGCAGCTCACGGCCTCCAAGCAGGCGGTGGGAGAGGGCGCTCAATGGCTCAAGGACGGCACGATCTGCGTGGTCACGTTGTGGAACGGTGTGCCGCTCGTGGTTACGCCACCCGCGCACATGGAGCTCAAGGTCATCGAGACCGATCCGGGCGTGCGCGGCGATACCGCGACCGGCGGCTCAAAGCCCGCGAAGCTGGAGACCGGCGCCATGGTGCGCGTGCCCTTGTTCATCAACGAGGGCGAAATCCTGCGCATCGATACGCGCACCGGCGAGTACTTATCGAGAGGCAAGGGCTAGCTTGCCGCAAGGCTTAGCCTGGCAACGGGGTTAGCCTGGCGAGGGGTGGACCGCCGAAGCCTCAGGCGTTCTCGGCGCTGAACGCCATGGCGTCGGCTAATTTGTCCGCTTGCAAGGAGATCGCGACCAGCCGGTCAAAGCCGAGCGCGACACCTGCGCAGTCCGGCAATCCGCTCTTGAGCGCCGCCAGGAAATTTTCGTCGAGCGGCGGTTGAGCCTGCCCGCGCGTTCCGCGCAACGAGAGATCCCGCGTGAATCGTGCGCGCTGCTCCTCTGGCTGTGCCAGCTCGTGAAATCCGTTCGCCAGCTCCAATCCGTCCAGATACAGCTCGAAGCGTGCCGCCACGCGCGGCATCCCCGGTTTTAAGCGCGCCAGCGCCGCCTGGCTGGCCGGATAATCGCAGACGAAGCAGGGATTGCCTCTGCCCAGCCGAGGGCCCACGACGAGACCCATCAAAAGATCCAGTTTCGCGTCGCGATCCAGCGGGGCGTCGCAGTGAATTCCATGGCGCCGCGCGGTCTCCAGCAACTCATCCTCGGTCGAGTCGAACGCATCCACACCGGCATGGCGCCGCAATGCGTCCGCGTAGCTCAATCGCTCGGCCGCGCCCAGTGTCCGCGAGGGCGCGAGCAGCGCACGGATCAGCGCTTCAACCTCGCTCATCAAAGCCGCATCGTCGAACCCAACGCGATACCACTCGATCATGGTGAATTCCGGGTTGTGCCAACGGCCGCTCTCGGCATCGCGAAACACCTTGCAGATCTGGTAGATGTCGCCGCTGCCGGCGGCCAATAGGCGCTTCATTGCATACTCGGGGGAGGGGCACAGATAGCGCGGGCCCTGCAATCCGAGGATCTGGGTCGCCAGCGATTCGATTTGCGGGTCGCTCACGGCGGCGGCGCTCAAGACCGGGGTTTCCACTTCCATCACGCCGCGATGCTCGAAAAACGCGCGCGCCGTCTTCAGCATCCCTGCGCGCTGCCTCAAGGCGGCCGCCGACGCGGTCGGGCGCCAGCTCATTGAAGATATCCCAGCGATTGGCCGAGAGTGACAGTCGCACCGGCCCTCAAGTCGTCATGCCAGCGGGCACGATCTCTTTGAAACAGCACAATCACCGTCGAGCCCATGTTGAAGCGCCCCAGTTCCTCGCCCTTCTCGAGCGAGACCTCCCGTGGCGGCAGCGTGGTCACCACGCGCCGCGCCGCGGGCGTGATATCGCCCGCCCACACCGTGGCAATGCTTCCCACATTCAGTGCACCGACTAAAATCAGCGCGAATTCACCGAACGCGGTATCGAACCAGGTCAGCACTCGCTCGTTGCGTGCAAAAAGCCGCGGCACCAGCGTTGCCGTGACGGCGTTGACGCTGAACAGGCGCCCGGGAACATAGACGGTCTCGCGCAGCCGGCCCTGAAGCGGCATGTGCACCCGGTGATAGTTGAATGGCGCAAGATAAATGGTCGCAAACGATCCGCCTGCAAAATGCTGCGCCCAGGCGCGCGAGGCCAGCAACTCCGTCAGGCTGTAGTGCCGGCCCTTGGCCTGCAGCAGCCTGTCGCCGTCGATCGTGCCCGCTTCGCTGATCACCCCATCGACAGGGCAGGCAATCTCTCGGGGTTCCCTCGCGAGGATGCGCACGTCGGGTTTCAGCGCGCGGGTAAAAAACTCATTGAAACTGGCGTAGCGCAAAGGATCGGCCTGCACCGCTTCGGTCATGTCGATCGTGTAGAGCCGCAAGAAACCGCGGATCAGCCAGTTCTTGAACCAGGGTGCGCGCACCCGGGTTGCGCGCAACACCAGCCGCGACAGCGCATGCTGCGGCAGCACGTGTTGAAACCACACGAACAGCCGGCCGCGGTTCATGCGCCGGCGGCCACGATGCGCTGGAAATCGCTCTGCAGGGCCGCGAGCGTGAAAGGCCCGGTCAAGACGGCGGTGAGCTTGCCGGCGGGATCGATGACAAAGATCGCCGTGGAATGATCCACGATGTAGTTGCCGTTCGCCGCACGCTGGATATTGACGGCGATGCCCCATTTCTTGGCGAGCGCTTCGATGGCCGGCTGGCTGGCGGCGGTCAGGCCAATGAATTCGGGATCGAAGTTCGGCACGAACTGGTTCAGCTGCGCCGGCGTGTCGCGTTTGGCATCGACGGAGACGAAAATGACCTGCGGCGGCGCCACGGTTTTGGCGGCTCGCAGCTGCTTTTCCAGGGCCGCGAGCGTCGTGAGCGTCGTCGGGCAATAGTCGGGGCAATTGGTATAGCCGAAGAACATCAACGACCAATGGCCGCGCAGTTTCTCAGGCCCGAAGCTGCGGCCCTGGTTGTCGAGCAAGCTAAAATCCGCCAGCGGCCGGGCGGGTGCGAGTATGGTACCGCTCGCCAGCACGAGCGTCGGCTGCGGCGAGCGGATGAGCGCCGCGACGATGCCGCCGGCCGCGAGAACGCCCAGAAACACGAAGGCCAAGATTTTCGATCGAACCGTCATGCGGAGATTATCCCACAAGAGCGTGCGCCCGCCCGAGAAGGTCGGAGCGGCCATTCTGCGTTGCGCGCGAGCGCTGCGCGCCGCGCGCGTTCATTTCGGTCACGGCACCGGCAATGCGCGTGACGAAGCTGCTGAGTTGGTATTCTTCGTCGCCGGCCTCGCGCACGCCTCAGGCGCCGGCGCCTACCCTTTGGAACTGCGGCCGCGCCAAGTCGCGCGCATCGACCAGCTGCTGCATCGACGCATCGCCGAGCGCTTGCCGCTGCCGTATCTGACGCACCGCGCGTTCTTTGCCGGGCTCGAGCTGTATGTCGATGAACGTGTGCTGGTGCCGCGATCGCCGATCGCCGAGCTCGTGATGAATCGCTTCGAGCCCTGGACGCGTGCGCGCCGCGTTCGCCGCATCCTGGACATTGGCACCGGATCGGGCGCGATCGCACTGGCCTGCGCCAAGGCTTTTCCGCGGGCGCAGGTCGATGCGGCCGATATATCCGCGGCGGCGTTGCAGGTGTGCAGGCGCAACGTGCGCCGTCTTGGCCTGGGAGCACGTGTCACGGCGTTGCGATCCGACTATTTCAGCGGCGTAGCGGGCCGTCGTTACGATATCATCGTGAGCAACCCGCCGTATGTGGGGCGTGACGAGATGCGCGCATTGCCGCCCGAATATCGGCACGAGCCGAGACTGGGCCTGGCCTCGGGCGCGGATGGCTTGGATTCCGTTCGGGCAATTTTTGCCGACGCGCGGTCTCACCTCGAGGATGACGGCATCTTGGTCGTGGAAGTCGGCAATACCGAGACGGCGCTGCTGCGGGCATTTCCGCGCTTGCCGTTTGTCTGGCCGCGGATTGCGATGGGCGGCGAGGGCGTATTCTTGCTGAATGCGCGTGATCTGGGAGAGAAAGGACGTGGCGGGTAATACTTTCGGTCGGATATTCACGGTAACCAGTTTTGGGGAGAGTCATGGCCCCGCGCTGGGTTGCGTCGTGGACGGCTGCCCGCCGGGACTTGAAATCACGGAAGCGGAATTGCAGGTCGATGTCGACCGCCGCCGCCCGGGAACCTCTAAATTTACCAGCCAGCGCCACGAGCCCGATACGGTGCGCATCTTATCGGGTGTCTTCGAGGGCAAGACCACGGGCACGCCGATCGCGCTCACGGTTGCCAACGAAGATCAGCGCTCGCGCGACTACGAGAAAATCAAGGACCGCTTTCGCCCCGGCCATGCCGACTATACCTACCAGCAGAAATATGGCTTTCGCGACTATCGCGGCGGCGGGCGCTCCTCGGCGCGCGAGACCGTGGTGCGCGTGGCGGCGGGTGCCATCGCGCGCAAGTATTTGCGCGAGCGCCAGCGCGTCAGCATTCATGGATATTTGGCGCAGCTGGGCCCCATCGTGCTGCAGCCGGTCAATCCGCAGGCGGCCTATGAAAATCCTTTTTTCTGCCCGGATCCGGTCCGCCTGCAAGAGCTCGAGGACTACATTTGGCGCATCCGCGAAGCGGGAGATTCCATCGGCGCGCGCGTCACCGTGATCGCCAAAGGCGTGCCTCCCGGCTGGGGCGAACCGGTGTTCGAACGCCTGGACGCCGATTTGGCGAGCGCGATGATGGGCATCAATGCGGTGAAAGGCGTCGAGATCGGCGCGGGCTTCAAGTCAGTCGAACAACGGGGCTCGGAACATCGCGACGAAATGACTCCGGAAGGCTTCAAAAGCAATCATGCGGGCGGCGTGTTGGGCGGTATCTCTTCCGGCCAGGACATCGTCGTGAGCCTCGCGCTGAAGCCCACCTCCAGCATTATTCTGCCGGGTCAAACCATCAACATTCACGGCGAGCCGGTCGAGGTGGTGACCACGGGGCGTCACGATCCCTGCGTGGGCATTCGCGCCACGCCGATCGCGGAGGCGATGCTGGCGCTGGTGCTGATGGATCATTGTCTGCGCTTCCGCGCGCAATGCGCGGATGTCGTGTCCCCGACGCCGGTGATTACGCGATGAGCGCCGCTGCTTTGCCGCGCGTTGCCGTCGTCGGCGTGTCGAGCTTGATCGGCGCCGCGGTGATCGACGAGTTGCGGGAACGAAAGATCGCGCTCGCGGAACTGCACGCGCTCGACGACGCGCGCAGCGCCGGTGCGCCGGTTGCCGAAGACGACACCTTGACGGTGGGCGATGTCGCCGCGTTCGATTTTTCGCGGGCGGACCTGGTGTTTTTTTGCGGACGCGCGGCGCTCTCGGAACGCTACGCGGAGGCCGCAGCTGCACACGCCTGGGTGATCGACGGGTCGGCGGCATTTCGCATGCGCGCCGAGGTTCCGTTGGTAGCGGCCGACGTGAATTCGCAGGTTCTCGATTTCGTGGGGCAGAACGGCCTGATCGCGCTTCCCGGCAGCGCCAGCGTAGCGCTTGCGACCGCGCTGGCGCCGCTGCGTCAACTGGCGGCCCTCGAGCGTGTCGAGGTGGCGACGTATCAGGCGGTATCGGGCAGCGGGCGCGGCGCCATGGATGAACTGGCCGGCGAAACCGTCGCGATGCTCAGCGGAAAGAAAGCCAAAGGCCGAGCCTTTGGCCGGCAGATCGCTTTCAACGTCATTCCCGCGGTGGATACCTTGGAGGCTGACGGCGTGTCGCGTGAGGAGCGTCGATTGTGGGAAGAGACGCGTCGGGTACTGGGTTTGCCGGCTCTCGAGATTAACGCCACGGCCGTGCGAGTACCGGTGTTCTTCGGCCACAGCATGGCGGTCCATGCCTTGTTTGACAGGCGCTTTGACCTCGGGGACGCCCTGAATGTGCTGCAACGCGGGACCGGGCTGGAGCTCATCGATCCGGAATCGATTGCCGAATTTCCGACGCCCGCCACACTGGCCACAGAGCCGGATCGGGTATATGTAGGCCGTGTAAGGGCTGATTTGACTCGTGATCGAGGTCTAAATTTTTGGGTGGTAGCCGATAATGTTCGGAAATGTGCGGCGCATAACGCAGTTTCAGTGGCCCAGATTTTGGTAAATAGATGACAGTGAGATATAGTTATTGGCTTATGTAAAAGGCAAGTGAGAATTCGCTTCCAAGCCTCTATAGCACAATGAACTTTGTTCGCTTGCCCACGCGAAT
>DASXMG010000020.1:0-92137 GCA_036495805.1 Steroidobacteraceae bacterium
GAACCCACCGGATACTAATTTTGCTGGCGATCTGTGCGTTCAATCGGCCCGCGTTCGCCGAGGGAATAAGCGGCCTGTACCTCGGCGGCAGCGCCGCCTTGGCGAAAATCGACTACGACAATTCGGCCTTTCAAACGCAACTGCAAAGCGAGGCAGTGGGATTTGGAACGTTGGATTTTACGTCGGCGTCGCTACACGACCGGAAGACGGCCTGGTGGGCGAACGCCGGTTACATGGCGTGGCCCGTCGTCGGAATCGACGTGTCATATCTGCACTTGGGCGAACTGTATGATCAGGTCAATGGAACATTTGCGCCAAACGGTGGAACCCCCTACTCGCTGGGGGCCGCCACCCGGCTCTCCTCCAAGGGCCCCGCCCTGGGGCTGCTGTTCCAGCTGCCACTGGCAGAAAACTTGAATGTCAACTTGCGGGTTGCGGACTACTACGCTCGCACAACTTTGACCAATATCTTGAACGCGGCGATGTATACAACGACCATTCAAAGCGCGAATCGATCAACTTTGCTGGCGGGGCTGGGCGTTTCTTATGTATTCTTTGGGCATTGGTCAGCGCGGCTCGATTACCTGCGGATACAACACGCGGGAGACAGCGCAACCGGCAATTACAACGCCGGGATCGCCGCCGTCGGTGCCAGCTATACCTTTTAGCCGATCCAGCGCGCCACTCGCTTGCGGTAATCGCGATAAGGCTGGCCGAATAGTCCTTCGAGCGCGCGTTCCTCGGGAACGATCTGAAACACCGTGATGATGATGGGAAATAATGCCGCCGGGATCCAGGGACTCAACGTTCCGAGCCACAACGCCCAAGCCGTCAGCAACAGCGTCAGACCCAGATACATCGGGTTGCGGGTGACGGCATAGATGCCGTGCGTCACGAGACTCGAGGCCAACTCCGGCCTCAGGGGATTGATCGTCGTCTGCGCCCGGCGAAAGCGCACATTTGCGGCGAGGATGATGCCGATGCCGGCCGCTGCGGGAAGCAGCGCGAGCCGATTCCACGGACGCATGAGCAACTGCGCGAGCGGCATCCAGCGGTGCAACACCCACATCAGGACGGCGGCCAGCAGCCAGATGATGGGAGGCGGGACTCGCGGTTTCATGACTTACCCTCGGCGCGGCAACGCGCTATTCGAATGCCGGCAGGTTGGCGAGCTCCTCCGGCGGCACCTCTTCCACCGGCAATCCCGCTTTCACCCACGCGCTCAGGCCGCCTTGGATCACCGTCACCCGAACATTCTTTCCCACGAGCATGGTCTGCAGTTCCCGCGCGACCTTGGTGCTCGTCGACTGTCTGACGCAGGTGCAGTACACAAGAACGATTCCTTCCACCGGCAATTCCGCGCCGGACTGATGCAGCGCGTTGGGATCGAGGCGCCGCGATCCTTGTATGCGAGTCGCCTTGGGGTCGAAGTAACCATGGCTGCGGACATCATAAACAGGCGCGCCCGCCGCCAACTCGCGCGCAGCTTCTTCGGGAAGGGCAAACGGCACGGCGCTCAAGGCACGGCCCTTTACCCACAACCACACGCGAAACAATAAATAGACGATCACGAGCGCGAGGATGATCCAGCCGAGAACGCGGCCCGCGGAATCATAGCCGCGCATCACCTCCTCCAACGCGCCGCTGAATAGATAGCCGACGAGCAGATAAGAACCGGTGTAGAGCACCGAGCCGGCCAGATCCAAGCGCAGAAATGTGAGCATGCGCATGTTCATGCTGCCCGCGAGCGGCGGCGCCATGGTATTGATGCCCGGAATGAATTTTGCGATGACCAACAGTGTTCGCCCGCGGCGATAAAAAGAATCCGCCGATCGCAGGATGCAAGCCTCCGGATTGAGCGAAACTCGGCACAGCAGCCCGAGCAGCCACCACCCGGTGTAGCGGCCCAGGATGAACATCAGCGTGTCGCCGGCGAGCATCGCGAACAGAGCAATGCCGATCACATACTGGGCCAGCAGCACCCCGCGCGCCACCGCGCCGCCGGCGATCAGCAAAGCCACCGCGGCGGGCACCGGCACGCCGATGGCTTCCAGAAACACGATGACGGCGAGGATGGCATAGCCGTGTTGTGCGAGGGCGGTATTCAGTGATCCCATACGCTATTGGTCGAAATTGCAGTCCTTGAGAGGCACGAGGTGCGTCTTATTCAAAATCTTGTGGCCCAGATACAAAACGACGACGGTCGGAATGATCAGGTAGTCGGTAATGAAGTCGAACCAGGAGAACACCGGGGTCTGGAACACACCGATGTTGGCGCCGAACAGAACGATGAGAAACAACACCAGCGCGAGCCATGGCCCGTAGGGGTAGAACTTGGATTTGAACTTCAGATCATCCAGGCTGCGACCCTGCGCAACCCATGCCTTGCGAAACCGCAAATGGCAAATCGCGATGCCCAGCCAGATGAGAAATCCGCTCAGGCTCGAAGCGTTGTAGAACAGTTGATAAATTTTCTTGTCGCCGACCTCCGTCGAGAAAAACGCCAGGGCGCTCACCAGCCCGGTCGCCAGCAGCGCGAGCACAGGCACTCCTCGTGCATTCAGTACGCCGAACATTTTCGGGGCTTTACGGCTATGAGCCATTGCATGCAGCATGCGTGATGCCACGTACATGGACGAGTTTCCGCAGGACAGCACCGACGAGAGAATCACCGCGTTCATGAGATTCGACGCGTAATAGCCGATCGTCGGCAACTGCTGCAGGACCATGGTGAAAGGCGAATAGGCGATGTGGCTTTCGTCGGCATTGAGCAAATTCGGATCCGTATACGGAATCAACGTGCCGGCAACGAAAATGGCGCCTATGTAAAACAGCAAAATGCGCCAGAACACGCTTCGAATCGCCTTCGGCACGTTTTTGGCGGGATCCTGTGTTTCAGCGGCGGCGAGGCCCACGCCCTCGGTACCCTGGAAGGAAAACCCGGCCACCAGGAATACGGTGAGCATGGAGGTGAATCCGCCGACGAAAGGAGCATGGGTGCCGGCTTTGGGGTCGCTCAAGCTCCAGTTATGAAATCCGCCGCTCTGGTTGCCGAGCATGCCGGCGATCATCAGGAAACCGACCGCCACGAAGATGATCACCGTGACCACCTTGATGCCGGCGAACCAGTATTCGGCCTCGGCGTACGCTCTCACCGACAGGAGGTTCAAGGCCAGCAGGACCGCGAAGAATCCCATGGCCCAATACGCTGAATTCGAATGCGGAAACCAAAATTGGACGATGAGGGCGCCGGCAACCAACTCCGCGGCCAGCGTGATAGCCCAACTGAACCAATAGTTCCAGCCGACCGCGAAGGCCAGCGAGGGATCGACAAAGCGTTCCGCGTAGGCTTCGAACGAGCCGGGTATCGGCAGTTGCGTCGCCATCTCGCCCAGGGACTGCATCATGCAATAGACGGCGAGCCCCATGGTGGCATACGCCAGCAAGGCGCCGCCGGGACCCGCTTGAGCAATGGCTGCACCGCTCGCAAAGAACAAGCCGGTGCCAATCGCGCCGCCAATGGCGATCATGCTCAGCTGCCGATTGCCGATGGTGCGCTTTAGCTGGCGGTCTTCAGTCATTGGGTACCGTTTTGTATCGCCGCACGTAAGATATACGATTTCGTCGGACATACTGTGGAAAAACCAACGGCCAGCAGAACCGCCTTGGCGACCACGCTGATGCGCGCGGCGCATACGCGGCTTGATCCGCGTCCCTTGATCAGCGATCCCTGGGGCGATCGGCTCGTGCCCGAAGCCGTGAAACGCGGCTTCGCGCCGAGCGACGACCTCTTGGATGCAGCGTTGATGGGCATGCCCTCTTATGCCAACGTCATCACGCGGACGCGCTACGCCGAAGATGCGCTGCAGGCCGCGGTATCCCGGGGCGCTCGGCAGTATGTCTTGATCGGCGCGGGCTTCGACAGCTTCGCATTGCGGCGTCCCGGATTTTCCGCAGATCTGCAGATTTTCGAGATCGACTTCCCCGCCACACAGACATTCAAGCTCGAGCGAATTCATGCCTGCGAAATTGCATTGCCCGACTCCGTGCACTTTGTCGCAGCCGATCTTTCCAAGGAGAGCGTCGCCGCAGCGCTCGCGCGCTCCGGATTCGAAACCCATCGCTTGTCGTTTTTCTCGTGGCTGGGCGTGACGATGTATCTGACCCGCGAGGCTAATCTGGCAACCCTCGAATCGATCGTCTCCTGCAGCCCGGAAGGGAGCGAAGTGGTTTTTACGTATCTTGATGAACGGCTTTTTCAAGGGCAGTCTGAGTCGTTCCGCGAGCTGCAGCAGCGCGTCGCCGCCGTCGGGGAACCGTTCCTGTCGGGGTTTGATCCCGCGCACCTCGCGGCAAATCTCGCCGCCTGCGGTCTTGATCTGGTCGAGGACTTGAACGGCGCCGAGGCTGCGGCCCGATATGATCGGGGCGGCGAGCACGGTCTCGGACAATCCACGTTTTCGCACATTGCACGGGCGCGCGTGAGTCCCAAGCCGGGCCTATCCTAAGGGGCGCGCCTAGGGCATTTCGCACGGTTGCCGTATGATTCGTTCATGCCCGGCCCGACACAAGACCCGCAGATCGACGAGAATGCTCGCTACAAGCGCGTGATTCGTTCGGCCGAGGAATTGTTCAAAAAGGTCGGTTTCCGCGCCGTCACCATGGAGTTGGTTGCGCGTGAAGCCAATGTAGCCAAGGCGACGCTGTACAGCTACTTCAAGAACAAGGATGAACTCTACGTGGCGGTGTGCGCACGCATGGCGCGCATCCTGCGCGGCTCGGTCGAACAGGCATTGATGAAGCCGGACGCACCCTTGGATGAGCGCCTGGCAGATGCGGTGGTCGCGAAGCATCGCCCCGTGTTTACCTTGGTGCGCGCTTCACCGCACGCCGCAGAGTTGTTGACTTACACACACAAAATGGACAGCGAGATCTTTGCCAATTTGGACTTGGAGATTCTGGACATGCTGCGCACGGCCATCGCGGATGACCCACAACTGGGTCCCAATGCCGCGCAGTTGGCTCGCGCGCTGTATTTTGGCAGCGCACCACTCGCCAACCGCAGCGAGACCACCGCCGAAATGGAACAGGAAGTCGGCGGCTTTGCCCGTGCCTATTTGGCCGGCGCTCGAGTTCTCGCCAAGACCAATTAGCCCGTATTTCTGATCAGGAGGTGCTGATTCACTCCAGGTCATTTGACTTATTTCCATATTGACAAACCATACGATAAGGGTACGATTCGTACATATCGTATAGTGTCATGAGAGGAAATAGCCATGAACCTCGCCCGCATCGCCTTATTCGTTGCCGTGTGTTTGGCCGACGGAATCCTGCTGCTGCGCGCCGCCCCGGCCATGGCGGCCGAGATCATCACGGCCGTGGCACCGCCTCCGCCCCGTGCCGAAAACATGGGTCATCCGCGTGACGGCTATGTTTGGGCGGCGGGGCATTGGGAGTGGAATGGAAAAGCCTACCGATGGATATCGGGCGGCTGGATCGTCGAGCATGGCAAGGCGCATTGGATTGCGGATCAATGGGAGCCGATGGGCTCGCAGTGGCGCTACGTTCCTGGCCACTGGCAACACTAGCGCCGGTCTGGTATAAAGCGCGGCTGTCTCAAAGCTTCCATTTCAAGGGTTTAGCCATGTCGCGAGTTTGCCAGGTCACGGGTAAAAGCCCGAAAACGGGTAATACGGTTTCGCACGCGAACAATCGCAAGCGCCGCCGCTTTCTGCCCAATTTGCATAGCCACCGATTTTGGCTCGAATCCGAGAAGCGTTTCGTCAGCTTGCGCGTCAGCACCCGCGGTTTGCGCACCATTGAAAAGCGCGGCGTAGACGTTGTGGTCGCAGACTTGCGAGCCAAGGGCATCAAGGTTTAAGGGGCCGCACATGCGCGATAAGATCAAATTGGTTTCTTCCGCCGGCACCGGTCATTACTACACGACAACCAAGAACAAGCGCCTGCATCCCGACAAGCTCGAGACAAAGAAATTCGATCCTGTGGTGCGCAAGCACGTCGCTTACAAAGAATCGAAAATCAAATAGCTTAGGCTGCCGCTGCCCGAGCTTCCCGAAGTAGAAACCACGAGACGCGGCATTGCGCCGGCGCTCGTTGGATCGCGCATCGTCCGGATGATCGTCCGCGATCGCCGCCTGCGCTGGCCCATCGCGGCGAATCTCGAAGCAGCGGTCCGCGGGCAACTTGTCCGCGCCGTCGAGCGGCGCGCGAAATACCTGATCATCCGGCTCGAAACGGGATCGCTCATCGTGCATCTGGGAATGTCGGGAAGCCTGCGTCTGGTCGGCGCCAAGACGCCGCCCAAACCGCATGAACACTGGGATCTGGTTCTGGATAGCGGCCAGGTCCTGCGATTTCACGACCCGCGGCGTTTCGGCAGCCTGTTTTGGACGCAGGACGACGCGGCAGAGCATCCGTTGCTCAAGAAATTGGCGCCCGAACCGCTGACCGCGGCGTTCAACGGCGCGTACCTGTTCCGCGTCACGCGCAAGCGAACGGTTGCGATCAAACAGCTCATCATGAATTCGCAACTGGTGGTCGGCGTCGGCAACATTTACGCCAGCGAGGCGCTGTTTCGCGCAGGCATTTCGCCGCGGCGCGCGTCGCGCCGGCTGACGCGGGCCGAAGCGGTCAAGCTGGCCGGCGCCATCAAGGCAGTGCTCAAGGCCGCCATCAAAATCGGCGGCACGACCTTACGCGATTACGTCAACGCGGATGGCGTGCCTGGATATTTCGGGCAGAAATTATTCGTCTACGAGCGCGCGGGAGAACGCTGCCGCGTGTGCAAAGCCATCGTCAAGCAATTCAATCAAGGCCAGCGCTCGACGTATTGGTGCGCCACCTGCCAGCGCTAGAAGCCTGCCTGAGGCTCCTTGCCGACGGTGCTAGTAAACCAATCCCTCGCCTTCGCCGCGCGGATCCGAAGCGGCATCGACTTTGCCGCTGGCGAAATCCCAGGTGATGACCTGCATGTTGCCCCACTGACGGTTGGAGAGCCGCAGCTTGTGGCCCATCGACTGCAGCTTCGCGATTTCAGCGTCGCTCAGCGCACCGGGTTCATAGGTGATGTCGTCCGGCAGGTACTGATGGTGAATGCGCGGGTCCTTGACGATGTCCGCGGCGCCCTTGCCGTCCACGTAGTCCAAGATTCCCAGCAGTACCTGGCTGATGATGGTGCTGCCGCCGGGCGAACCGATGATCATCATGCCCTTGGGCGTCTCGACGAACGTGGGGGACATGCTCGACAAGCTGCGCTTGTTGGGTGCGATCGAGTTGGCCGTATTGCCGATGAGTCCAAAGACGTTGGGCCGGCCGGGCTTGGTGGAAAAATCATCCATTTCGTCGTTGAGCAGCACGCCGGTCCCCGCGGGCATGTAACCGCTGCCGAAGAACAGATTCACCGTGATGGTGACGGCCGCACGATTTCCCGCGGCGTCGAGCACGGAAAAATGCGTCGTGTTCATGCCCTTGGGCTCCGACTCGATGCCCGGCAACAAATCCGACGGCATGGCCTTGTCGGCGCGAATGCTGCTGCGCTGGCCCGCGGCATAGTCGAGGCTCATCAATTGCCGCAGCGGCATCTTGATGAAATCCGGGTCGCCCAGGTAAATCGCCCGGTCGCGATACGCACGGCGCATGGCCTCGACGATGAGATGCTTGCGCGTGGCGGAATCGAAGTCATGGAAATCGAAACCGGCAAGAATATTGAGTGAATCCAGCACCGCGATGCCGCCCGATGAGGGCGGCGATGCCGTCACGATGCGCGCGCCATGGTATTCGCCGATGAGCGGTTTGCGTTCGACCACGCGATAGTTTTTGAGATCTTCCAGCGTCCAGATGCCGCCGCCCGCACGCACACCGGCGACGAGATTTTGCGCCACGCGTCCTTCATAGAATCCCTTGGCGCCTTGGGCTGCGATTGCCTCGAGGGTTTGTGCCAGTTCCGGTTGCTTGATGATGGCGCCGATTTCGGGCACGTTGCCGTCGGCGGTCAAAAACACCCTCGCGGCGTCCGGCGAACGCGCCAATGCGTCGTGTTTCGACTTGATGGCGAACTGCAGCCGCAGATACAGCGGAAAACCGTCGCGCGCCAGGCGAATCGCCGGCTGCAAGCTCTGCTTCAGCGGCAATTTGCCGTATTTGCGCGCCAAATATTCGAGCGCCGCGGGCTCGCCGGGGATGGCTGATGACAAAGGACCACTGGTGGAGCTGTCGGGAATCTCGTTGCCCGCCTTGTCCAGATACATGTCGCGCGTTGCGGCGCCCGGTGCCTTCTCGCGCGCATCGACCATGGTTTCGAAGCCATCGGATTGCCGATGCAGCAGGAAGAACCCGCCGCCGCCCAACCCTGAGCTGGTCGGCTCCACCACCGCGAGTGCCGCCGCAACAGCCACCGCGGCATCGAATGCATTGCCTCCGGCCGCCAGAATCTCCTGGCCCGCCTTGCTCGCCAGCGGGTAGGCACTGGCAATGGCGCCTTTGTGCGCAACCGCGGCGCGGCTCGCATCGACGGGGCGAACCGCATCGGCTCTGCCAGCCGGCGCGGCGCCGAGCAGGATGACGATCGCGAGGATCGACCCCAGCAGGTGGGCAACCCGACCTGCGCGAGCTGTCGCTTGGGCGATCAAAGCTTGCGATGCCGCTTCAGTTCGATCTCCACAATGGGATGCACGAACTCGGAGACATTGCCTCCCAGCACGGCGATTTCCCGAACCAACGTCGATGATATGAATGTGTATTGCTCTTGCGGGGTCATGAAAACCGATTCGATTTCGGGCGTGAGGTGTCGGTTCATATTAGCCAATTGAAATTCAAATTCGAAGTCGGAGATGGCGCGCAAGCCGCGCACAATTACCGTCAGCCCGCTTTGCCGCGCGAAATCCACCGTCAAACCGGCGAAGCCCGTGACTTCCACGTTATGCACATCGGCGAGCACGCGACGCGACATATCGACCCGCTGTTCGAGCGTGAACATCGGCGCTTTGTTCGGATTGGCCGCAATCGCCACCACCACGCGATCGAAGATCGAGGCTGCGCGGCGCACCAGATCCGTATGGCCGTTGGTGATCGGGTCGAAAGTTCCTGGGTAGACGGCATTTCTTTTGTGCATTTGCTATTTCCGCCTGTTGACGCGCGCCAAATGATACCCCACCTCGCCTGCCGACTTCGATTTGAGCAATTCCCAGTGCCCGGGCAATGCGGGCACGCCGGCGGCCCGCTCATTCTCCAGGTAAACCAAACCGCCTGCTTTGAGCCAGTCACCGCCGTCGAGCAGCGGGATATATTCGGCCAAGGCATTCGCCCCGAAGGGCGGATCAAGAAACGCGAGATCGAACGGCTCGCCGGGCGCACGCAGAAAGCGGGCGGCGCCCATCTCCAGGATGCGTCCCCTCGCTCCCCCGCCGAAGCGAATCAGCTGCTCCTGCAACGCGCGCGCGGCGGTCGGGAATTGTTCGACGAATACCACCTCCCTGGCGCCGCGCGAGAGTGCCTCGAGACCCAACGCGCCTGAACCTGCAAACAGGTCCAAGCAGCGGATGTCGGTTATGGAGTGCTGCAGCCAATTGAACAAGGTTTCGCGGACACGATCCGGTGTCGGACGCAGGGCCGGCAAATCGGGAAAGTGAATGCGGCGGCCCCGCCACGCGCCGGCGATGATGCGCACCGAATTGCGGCCGGCCGGCGCCGGTAAATCCCTCTTGGATGTAGCCACTGCCGGTATCATACCTCCCCATGACGAATGAAGCTGATCGCCCAGGGGTGCGCGGATTTTTCAAGCGCCTGCGCGCCAAGTTGAATCAAGGCCCCGCGTGGCTGACCACCGACATCGTGGAAATGCTGCCCGGGCGTAAGATCGATGCCGAGATTTTGGATGAGCTGGAAACGCGGCTGATCACCGCCGATGTCGGTGTCGAGGCCTCCTCGAGAATCCTCGAGGAGTTGCGCAAGCGCGTGGCGCGAAAAGAGCTCAACGACGTCGACGCGCTGCTCAAGGCCCTGCAGGAGGCGATGTCGCAGATCTTGACACCCGTGGAGCAGGCGCTCGTGATCGATCCTGCCGCCCGACCCTTCGTGATACTGGTGGTGGGGATCAATGGCGCGGGCAAGACCACCACCATCGCCAAGCTCAGCGCCCGGCTGCTCGCCGAAGGCAAGAGCGTCATGCTCGCGGCGGGAGACACCTTTCGGGCCGCCGCGCGCGAACAATTGGAAGTCTGGGCGGCGCGCCATAATGTGCCGATCGTGGCGCATCAATCCGGATCCGAACCCGCCGCGGTGATCTTTGATGCACTGAACGCCGCGCGCGCGCGGCACATCGACGTCCTCATCGCCGACACGGCCGGGCGCCTGCACACTCAGACCCATCTCATGGACGAGCTCAAGAAGGTCAAGCGCGTGCTGTCGCGCTTGGACCCCGCCGCCCCTCATGAGGTGCTGTTAATTCTCGACGGTACGATCGGCCAAAATGCCGTGGCTCAGGCCGAGGAATTCAACAAAGGCTTGGGGGTCACCGGCTTGGTCATCACCAAGTTGGACGGCACCGCCAAGGGCGGCGTGGTTCTGGCCATTGCGCAACGGCTGAAAATTCCCATCCGTTTCATCGGCGTCGGCGAGCAGCCCGAGGACTTCGGCGTCTTCAATGCCGCGGAATTCGTGTCCGCGCTGTTGAAATCGGAACCGCGCGACGCGGCCGCATGATTCGCTTCGATCAGGTTTTCAAGCGCTATACGAACGGACGCGAGGCTCTGGCGGGCGTGTCATTCAACATTGAGAGCGGCGCGCTGACATTTTTGACGGGGCATTCGGGGGCCGGCAAGAGCAGTGTCCTCAAGCTGATCGCGCTCATCGAGCGGCCCACCCGCGGCCAGGTCATCGTCAACAGCCAGAACACCGCAGGGGTAAAGCCGCGCGGCATAGCGCATTTCCGCCGGCAAATCGGCGTGGTCTTCCAGGATCACAAATTGCTGCATGACCGGCCGATTGCCGACAACGTCGCGCTGCCCCTCGTCATCGCAGGCGTTCCTCGGCGCGAGATCGACAAGCGCGTGCGGGCGTCGCTGGATCAGGTCGGCTTGTTGGGCCGGGAGAAATCTCTGCCCTTGGAACTCTCGACCGGCGAGCAGCAACGCGTCGGCATCGCGAGGGCCGTGGTGGCGAAACCAATGCTGCTGATTGCGGACGAGCCGACCGGCAATTTGGATCCGGAACTTGCGCTCGAAGTCATGAAGTTGTTCAAGCGTTTCAGCGAAGTGGGCGTGACGGTGGTCATTGCGAGCCATGATGTACATCTCATCGATCAAGTCGGCGCGAGACGCATCGTCTTGAGCGCGGGACGCGTCCTCGGCGAGGAGCACGCGTGAGCCTGGGCGCCTACTTTTCGCGCCACGCGCAGGTGCTGATCGGCTCGTTGGGCCGCATCGTGCATCACCCCTTTGCGGCCTTGATGACGATGGGCGTCATTGCGGTGGCGCTCGCGCTGCCCCTTTTCTTGAGCCTGCTGTTGCAGAACGCGCGCAGCGCCACCGGTAATTGGAACGAGGCCTACGACTTGTCGGTCTACATGGACAAGAAGGCCGGCGCCGCGCGCGTGCAGTCGCTCGCGAAGCTGCTGCGGCAACGCGGCGATGTCGCCACGGTGCGCATCATCAGCGCCGAGCAAGCGCTCGCGGAGTTTCGCAGCGATTCCGGATTTGGCAGTGCGCTCGATGCGTTGCCGGACAATCCGCTGCCCGATACCTTGGTCGTGACCCCGACGCTCACGGCGAGCACGCCCCAGGGAACCGAGTCGCTCAAAACTGCGATTGCGGCCATGGGGGATGTGCAAACCGTCCAGATCGACACGGAATGGGTGAAGCGGTTGCACGCCATGCTGGATCTGCTGCGGCGCGTGGTGCTGCTCACCGGCGGCCTTTTAGCCATTGGCATTGTGCTGATCGTCAGCAACACCATTCGGCTCGATATATTGAACCGGCGCGCCGAAATCGAGGTCATGAAACTGGTGGGTGCTTCGGATGGCTTTACCCGCCGTCCCTTCCTGTACACCGGGGTCTGGTACGGATTGGGCGGTGGTCTGCTGGCCTTGATCTTGGTGGCCGCCGCCTCGATGGTATTGGCCCGGCCGGTCGCACAGCTGGCCTTTTTATATGGCAGTGGCTTTAGCTTGGAAGGGCTGAAAATGGTCCCCGGGCTGGCAGTTTTGGGGCTCTCGGTGGGCCTGTCTTGGATCGGCTCCTGGCTTGCTGCAACGCGCCATATCCGAGCGATCGAACCGGCATAAGTATATGTTTTTAAATACTTTGCTGTCGCGCAGAACTCTGGGTGGCTTTAGCACTCTAATCCCTAGAGTGCTATAATTGTCCCCGTCGATTGAGGGGAAGATTTGTTTCGGAGGTAGGTATCAATGTCTGCTGCTCTGGTCGCTAAACAAACTGGAATGGTATTCGCGGGCCCTGTCGGGAGCCTGGACTCTTATATAGACCGCGTCTCCCAGATCCCGGTTCTGTCGAAGGAAGATGAAGTCGCGCTGGCGGTGCAATTTCGGTCCGAGGCCGATTTGGACGCTGCGCGGCAACTGGTGCTGTCGCACCTGAGATTCGTCGTGCACATTGCGCGCGGCTACTTGGGGTATGGCTTGCCCATGGGCGATTTGGTTCAAGAAGGCAATGTGGGCCTGATGAAGGCGGTCAAGCGCTTCGACCCCACGGTGGGCGTGCGCCTGGTCTCGTTTGCCGTGCATTGGATCCGGGCCGAGATCCACGAGTACGTGCTGCGCAACTGGCGCTTGGTCAAGGTCGCTACAACGAAGTCGCAGCGCAAGCTGTTCTTCAATCTGCGCAAGATGAAGAAGAATTTGGCGTGGCTGTCGGAAGCGGAAACCGCGGCCGTTGCGCGCGATCTGGGCGTCGACGTGGCCGATGTTCGGGAAATGGAACAGCGGCTATCGGCGCGCGACATGTCGTTCGATCCGACTCCAGAGAGCGACGAAGAAGAGGCGTACTCGCCGGCCATGTATCTGCCGGCCAGCAATGCCGATCCCGCGGTCGAAGTGGAACGTGCCGAGTGGGAAGAGGACTCGAGTGATCGCTTGGAAGTGGCGCTCGAGAAGCTCGATGAACGCAGCCGCAGCATCTTGAAGCGGCGCTGGATGACCGACGACAAAGCCACCTTGCACGAACTGGCCGATGAGTACGGCATTTCCGCGGAGCGGGTGCGGCAGGTCGAATCCAATGCCATCAACAAGCTGAAAGGTTTGATGGCTGCCGCCTGATTGCGATTCTTTTGGGGGCATCCGCCGTGGCGGGGCGGGTGGGGCTCTTTCTGCCTCCTTTTTGGGTATCGGCGTTCTATCCCATCCCCTGGGCGTGGCTCGCGCCGCTGATAGGGTTCATATGGCTGCTTGGGCGCATCGTCTATTTGCGCGGCTATATGGCAGATCCGAATAAACGATTGATCGGCGCCATGCTCGGCGGTCTGACCGGAATGATCATGCTGATCATCGCCGCCGCCGGCGTGGTGCAGGCGATTTGAACTGACAGCCGTGAAGGCGTACGGTTTGAGGCATGCGTACCGCTCAAGCATGGCTGGATGAATACGGCTCGAGCCACCGCAACCCGACCAACGAGGCGCTGCATTGGATCTGCGTCCCGGTCATTTTGTGGTGCGTTCTCGGTCTGTTGTGGATTACACCCTTTCCCAGTGCAATCCGCGTCGCCATGCCTTTTGCGAATTGGGCGACGCTGATATCGCTGCTTGCCGTTGTCTACTATGCACTCCTGTCCCTTCGGCTGGCGCTGGGCATCGCGCCCTTGCTCGCTCTGATGTTGTGGTCGATCGACGCTTTGAGCCGCAACACGTCGGTGCCTCTGTGGCTGATATGTGTGACCCTTTTCGTTTTCGCTTGGATCGGCCAATTCATCGGCCATGCCATCGAAAAGAAGCGCCCGTCTTTCTTCAAGGACCTGCAGTTTCTCCTGATCGGGCCAATGTGGTTATTGGCGAATGTGTATCGTCGTTTAGGCGTCGTCGTTTAGGCGCTCGCGTACCCGCGCTCGCCGGCCGCTAGAGAGTAAATCGGGATTTGCCTCCTAGTCGCGAGGCGAACAAGCGCATTGCTGTTACTCAAGCTTCACAAGGTTGACACAGGGATGCTGCGCCAACGACCGTATGCTGGGCGGCGTTGGTGGGTGCGGCGGATGACGAAAAAGGCAAGGGATGCAAGAATGAAAGCTCACAAATTTGCGGCATTCGCCGTTTCCATCGTAGCGCTGGCCGGCGCCGGCACCGCCGCTGCGAATCCGGTGACCTACGATTTTACCAGCGGTTTTATAACGCTCACCGTGAGCGTCGGCGGCGTGAATGAGTTGAGCGGCGCGACGAATATTCCGCTTACCGGAACGCAGGTGACCTTCGACGCCGCCTCACCTGCAAGCCTGACGTCGTTCCAATTCGCCGACTCAGGCTCATCGACGATAACACTGGCGGGTACCGGGCCATTGAACGGCGAAATGGTCACCGTCCAGGGCCTCAACGTGGTCCCCGATGCAACTTATTCGAGTACTGCCAGCGGATCCAACCCCTACAGCTTTACGGCCGGCAAGATCGATGCGACCGGCATGTATACCTGGATGGGCCCGGTCAATGGCTCGGCCGCCATGTTTACGGGAGTAAGCAATTCGATCAATGGACAGATCACGTTGGGGGGCACCGACAGTCTGCAACTCACGGGCATCACGCTGGACAGTTTCATGTACAACGGCTCGGTCGTTACACTGAAGGCCGACGTCGTGTTTGTGGGCATGGCACCCGTACCGCTCCCACCCGCTGTCCTGCTGCTCGCGTCCGGGCTCGGTCTGCTGGCTCTTACTTTCATGAAGCGGCGTTGCAATCCGGGCGCTTATCGCGCGGCGGGGATAAGCCTCGCTACCCTCGCGATTGCGTTGTTGGGGTGTTTCGTGGCCAGACCCGTATCAGCCGATACCGTGAACGTAACGGGTGGCCAAGGTCTGGACCAGGGCGCACTCTGCCTGGTGGGTCAGTTCTGCCCGGGCATTCCCGCCTACAGCTTGGTCGGCGCCGATCCGGTGACAGGTTCGTTCGTTTTCATTCCTGGCGCGCCCGGAACGGGAACCGTGAATTTCACGTTGACCCTGACCGCGAACGCATCCTTTGGAGGAGAAGCATTTTTAAAGGGTTCCACCTTCTCGGCCACGGGCATCGCCGTTACCGAAGTTGCCGACACAGGCGGCGGCGAGACGATCACGCAAACTCCGACCGCGGCGACGGGCCTGGTCAATGCAAGCTTCGCCCCAGGGCTTGCGATGATCCTGAATACGCCGTCGATCTCGGGGCTTTCGTGCACCATCGGTACGGGTGCAGATCAGTGCGGCGTTTCGTTCGGTTCGGGAGGATTCGAAGTCGGACCGGACGGGGCGGGTAAGGACTACAATGCGTTCGTCACTTTCAATACCAACGTGACGCCGGTGCCATTGCCTGCAGCGGCATGGCTCATGCTCAGTGGCTTAGGGTATTTTGCGACATTGAAACGCAAGCGAAGGCTGAAACTCGCTTAGATTCGCGCGCAAAGGGAGAGCCTCTCTCCGCAAGACCCGTCGCCGTGCCTGCGTGGCGGATCAAGGCCAAGCCTAATTGGAGCGGCGTTGTCCGCTCCATTACACTGAGGGCCGGTCAAGTACCAAAAGGGAAATCAACACTGTCGCTTGCACCCACGCCGGGACCTCCGCGACTTGTCTTGGCGGCAGTTACTTCGCTCGTCATCGGCTACGCGGCGCTATCGCAATACAGCGCGTCTTCGCCCGATGCCAAGGGATTGGGAGCGGTCCTGTCGATCGCACCGGTGATGCTGATCGGCCTGGTACTGCTGTGGCGCTGGACACAGTTGGCGACGGCGCTGATCGTCGCGGCAGTTCTGTGCGCGCTTCTATATCGCTACTGGTCCGCTATCGAGAGAAACTATCAATGGGCGGATCTTACACAACAGTGCGGTTTGTACGGCATCGTCGCATTGAGTTTTGGGCGGTCATTGCTCGGGGGCCGGATTCCATTGTGCACCCAGCTGGCCGGCACGATGTACGGCGCGCTCACTCCTGCTGAAATCAGTTACACCCGGCGCGCAACTCTGGCGTGGATGCTGTTTTATGGCATGTTGACCTTGGCAATCGCCATTTTATTTTTCTCGGCTTCGATGCGCGTGTGGTCGCTATTCGTCAATTTCGCGACCTTTGCGCTCATGATGCTCATGGGCGTTGCGGACCATGCGATCCGACGCCGGGTATTGCCGCGCCATCCGCGCAGCGGAATCATCGCACTCATGCAGCGGACCCTGACCGGTTGAACTCAGCGAAGCAAAGAGCGTTTTTTTGCAGACAAAGTGCGGTGCCTCTGCCGGGCACCGAGCGTCGCAGCGAGCAGCGACAACAGTGCAATGTCCAGCGTCCCGCCACCACCCCCTCCCGAACTCGCGGCGGGCGTCGCCGTGACGGTGACCGATGCTGGGTTGGAGGTGCCGCCGGGACCGTTGCAGGTCAGGGTCAGCGTTTCGGTGCCGCTGATTGCGATGGACGTCGACCCGCTGGTGGGCTCGGGGCCCGTCCATCCTGTGTCGCCGCTCGCCGTACATGCCGTGGCGTTCTGG
The DNA here is from genome assembly GCA_036495805.1 of Steroidobacteraceae bacterium. GTDB lineage: Bacteria > Pseudomonadota > Gammaproteobacteria > Steroidobacterales > Steroidobacteraceae > Bog-1198. Next base: position 16,673 of record DASXMG010000020.1, read on the forward strand.
CTGCTCCAAGTCAACGTAGCGGGTTGTCCCGCACCCACCGTGTTCGAACTGGCCGTGAACATGACGGTGGGTAGCGCTGAAGCGATATTGATCGAATACAGCCCATAATTCTGCGCGCCCGGCGTCGCGACGAAAGTCAGCACATACTGGCCGGGCGTCGCCATGATTGGAAAGCTGCCGTGGCCGTAGATCTTGCCCAAAACCACGCCGCCTTGCGACACAACCACCGCCAAATTCTGGAAGGCCGTGGGGAATCCCAGATCGTTCAAGGTTGCGAGATAGTTGCCCGACGCACCGTAGGTGAGCAGCTGGGTGTTGAATACCCCGCCCACCGCTTGCGTTTGATCCAAGAGAATCTGTGCGGGGGAACTGGTGGATTCAACGGTTACCGCGAAGATGCCGCCGCCGCTCGCCGGCGCCGTCGCGTTGACCAACACGACGGTAGGACCCGCCGCGGTTGCCATGAAATTGCCGCTGCCGTCCGCCGTCAGCAGCACACCATTCTGCGCGATCGTCGAGCTCAAACTCTGCAGTGGGACGGGGAAAGCAAAATCGCTGACCGACAGGTTGTAGGCTCCGGCGGCGGGCAAATTGACGACGAAAGCGAAAGCGCCGCTCGAGACGTTGTTGCCGGGATTGACCACCTGTGTGGTGGACAAAAGACTCGCCGTGGCGCCGGCAAGGCTCAGGCTATATACACCAGGACTGGCGCCGGCCGTAGCGTACTGCCAGATCTCGAGCCGCCCCTGCGGGGCCATGATGTTGGGCAAAGTCCCTGCGGAATTCAGCTCGCCGAGCGCCAAAAGGCCGCCGGACGTCACGGCGGTTTGCAGGCTCGCGAGCGGTGCAGGATAGGCGAAATCCATCAGGCTCAGCGTCAATGCTTGCGCACTCGTATTATTGACGACCGTTGAAGCGCCCAAGCTTCCCACCGGTAGAGTGCGATCGAACACCACCGCCCCGGAGGGATCGGTGATGTGCACGCCATAGAGCCCCGCTTGAGGGGCCGCGGCCGCTTGCGCCGCAACCAACAAGCTGTAAGTCGTACCGCCAGTGAGCGTTACGGGCGTGGCAGCTCCAGAGCTGATCACGCCGCCAATTTGGGTGGCGCCGTTGAAAATGGTTGCCGAGACGCTTTGCAACGCGATGGGGAAGGCATCGTCGGTAAGCGTAACCTGGTAGGTACCGCTCGAGGTCGCGGCGAAACTCGTGTCGAGCGTTGAGACGCCGTTATTGCTTGGCGTCGAGGGAGTTTGCAGATTACCCGAGAAGGAATAGGGTGCAACGCATTGGCCGGCCGTCGTGTCGGAATTTCGGGTGACACAGGCGCCGAACGAGCCATAGCCCTGAGTGGTGTCGGGCGTGCCGACGACGTTCAACACATACACATTGCCCGCGACCGCGGCGATTGCCACGGTCGCCATATGCGAGCTGTCGGCTGCCGCCGAGCCGACCAGCGTGTCGTTCTGAGTGACCGCGACTTGCAGCGAAGTAAAGGCGGCCGGCACCTGAAAGTCAGTGAGCGTGAGGGTCAAGGCTTCGGTTGCGGTTGCCGTAAAGGTGAATGTTGAGGGTGCCGCCACGGTGGGTAATCCCACGATTGTGGACTGATTGAGAATCGTATCGGCGCCGGCGGCGCCCCAAAAGCCCACGAGTGCCAACACGGCACCCAGCGCGAGTTTCGCCCCCGCACGGCACACGACGCCAAAATTGGTGCTAAGTCTTTGGCAGTGCGGCACTGGCGGGAGCCTGGTTAGCGAGCTTGTCCAAAGTAGCCTTCGCCTCGTCCATGCCGGAGAAATTCCTTCCGGACTTCAACGAACGGGCCAAGTTGTCGCGCGCGGCGACTGCCTGCCCGGCGAGCGCCTGTGCCATGCCTAAGTGATACAAGGACACAGGGGAATCCGGCGTCTTCGACAGTGCGCTCTGCAGCGCGTTGACCGCCGCCATTGCATCGCCTCGCTTGTAGAGAACCCAGCCGTAAGTATCGAGAAAATCCGCGTTGGACGACGCGGAGAATCGCGCCGCCAATAGCTTGGCGCGATCCAGACTGGCCTGATCCTTGCGGTAATTCACGAGCAGCATTGCCAGGTTGTTGGCGATCATGTCGGAATTCGGATTGCGCCGCAGGGAAGCCTCGTACACTTCGATGGCATCGTCCGATTTGCCGATACGCTCGTACAGCAAGGCAAGCTCCGTCTCCAAAGGCTCGGGCACCGCAACCGCACCGATCCCACCCCGCAGAGTCGCGATCGCGCGGTCATTGTCATGATCAGCGCTTTCGGTGAAAGCGAGATTGCGATACGGAGGCCAGTATTTCGGTTCGCGCTCAATGGCGGTCTTGAATGCCGCAATGGCGTCGCCTGTGCGCTTCTGCGACAGCAGCACCTCGCCCTTAAGATTCGGCGCAAAGGAACTTTGCGGGAACTGAGCCGCTACCGCATCGAGACGCTTGAGCGCGTCCGGCATACGCTTCTGACCCATGAGCACGCGGGTGAGTCCCTGCAAAGGCTCGGTGCCGCCCGGTTGGATCTCCAACGCCTTGGAATAAAGCCGGATTGCATCATCAAAGCGCTTGGCCGATTCCGCGGTGGTGCCCTGCAGGTAATATCCCATCGGCAGTTTCGGATTAACTGCGACGATCGCGTCGGCCGCCGCCCCCGCTGCAAGCAGGTCCTTGTTGGCCGCCGCGATCTTGAACTGCGCAACAAGCGCATCGATATTGGTGGGCTGCTGCTTCACCAGTTCGTCGACCACCGGCTTGGCTTGCTCTGGCTTGCCCAGCTGGATCAGAAGTTGCGCGAGATCCAAGCGTGCGCCGGCGTCGGTCGGACTTGCGTCCACGGCGCGGCGCATCGTCTCTTCCGCCAACGCGGGTTCTCCATTCGCAAGATGCGCCCGGGCCAAAGCGCGCATTACGCCAGTTGCGTTCGGCTGATCGCGCAGCACGGCGCGTAAGTCGGCGATTGCGGTCTTGGGGTCTTTCTGGGCAAGCGCCAAATTGCCGCGCAAAATGAGCGCATCATCGTCGCGCGGAACTTTGGCCAGGACTTCGGCGATGAGCTTTTCCGCGCCGGGCACGTCATTTTGACGGACGCGCAATGCCGCCAAGCGATCTCGCGCAGTGATGCCGGGCCCATCCAAGCCGGCTGCCGCTATCACGTCTTGGTAAACCGCCTCGGCTTTGCTGGACTCCTTGCCTTGCTCGTAAAACTGCGCCAGCGCGAAGCGCAGCGCATAGTCCTTCGGACTTTGTGTTATGAAACCGATCAGCTCCTTTTCCGCAATCTCGCGACTGCGCCGCGCCGCGAGGAAATCCACCAGTCCGGTCTTTAAATCGCGCTCCTGCGGCAGATCCTTGATGCCCTCGCGCAAAATTCGCTCGGCATCATCGATCTTGTTCAAGTGCGTGTAGAAGAGGGCCAAGCGCATGCGGTGCGCCTTGACGGTCGGGTTCAAGCGAACCAGATCCACCAACAACGCTTCGGCCTGGGCTTGCTGGCCGGCGCCCGCGTACAATTGCGCCAGAACCAGACGCAAGTCCACAGTGGTTGGAATCGCCTTGATGCCACTCTGCAGCAGCGCAATCGCTTTATTGGTGTCGCCGTTTGTCTTGTAGATGCCCGCCAACACCGCGATGGCATCCTGGTTGGTGGGCGCGAGCTGCACGGCGCGCTCCGCATCCGCCAGCGCTTCGGCGGATTGATTCAGCTGGACCCGCGCCGCGGCGCGCACCGTCAGGAGGGCTACATCGTCAGGATGCAACGCAAGCGACGGATTGATCGTGTCCATCGCCTTGTCAGGGGCTCCGGCAAATGTGTATAGGCGGCCCAAGCCGGCGCGAGCGGCAACGTTATCCTTGGCGACATCGATGGCGCCTTGATAAAACTGCGCGGCCTCGCGCAAATTGCCCAGTTTCTGATCGACCACGCCGTTTTCGTAGCGTGCCTCGCTATCATTGGGCGCGATTTGCAGCGCGTTGCGAAATTCCACGCGCGCCTTGTCGAAATTGCCCGCCGCCAGAAACTGCTGCCCTTTTTCCAGATGCCGAGCCTTGCGCGACTCAGCCCCGCCGCAACCGCCCACGATGAGGGTTGCGATGCACACGATCGATACCCACAGCGGGCTCTTATCGGCACAGACTGACATGCGGGCATCCCGGAACGAAAGGGCGATCAGTCTAAGAACGTCTAATGACGTTCGCGTGACAGCTAGAAGGGAGCCAGCGTGCGCAGAGTCAGTGCCGTCAAAACCGCGGCCGAAGCAATTCGAACCCAGATCGCTTTGCCTTCCGAACGACTGACCAACATCTCAATTGCATAGAATATGACAATCAGCTTCGCGATCGCGAGCGCACCACCCTGCGGCAAGCCCAAAGTTCCCGGCAGACTCGGCACGACCAGGGCCATGAAAAGCACGATCAGATCCAGGGGCGTCAGCTGAAAGCGCCGATCGTTGAAGAGGCGCAGGCGAATCGCGATACCCACCGCCGCCAACGCCACGACCACCCAGCACAACACTGACAGACGGCGATCCCCATGCAGCACGATCGCATCGAGGTAGACCAGCACGGTCGCAGTCACGTAAAGCGCCGCCTTCTCGACGACATTCAGCGGCTTTCTGCGCATGACGGCCCACAACGCAACGATGATTGCGAGCAGCGCCATGATCAGCATTCGCATGTCGTCGCTCAACGCCGCGGTTTCCACCACGATCAAGAACGCATACACCGATAGTGCGCCCGCAATGGCGACGTAGGAAAAGCTCGGCAGGAATTTCGATCGACGCACCGTATCAACCAAGCGCGGCACGGGCGCATCGCTGACGCTTTGCGTCTTATCGCGAAAGCGCCACCCGGTGCCCGCGGCAATCTGCAGAAGCGCAATGGAAATGGCGAAAAATGCACTCACCACGGCGATGATCAGCAAATCCGATTCGAACCTTAAGGCATAAGCCAGCACGAAAAGACCGCCTTGTACCGCGTAGATCACGACGACGGCCTCGTGGTGATCGAATCCCATGGCGAGCAGCTTGTGGTGAATGTGATTCTTATCCGAACTGAAGGGCGAGCGGCGCTCGGCAATGCGCTGCACCATGACGCTCAAGGTATCGAGGATGGGCAGCGCCAGCAGCAGCACGGGCAGCGCCGCACTGACCTGGCTGGTGGCGCTTTGCGTAACACTCACACTCAACACGCCGATCGCAAACCCGAGCAATTGGCTGCCGGCATCGCCCATAAAAACGCTCGCCGGGTGTGTGTTGAACCGTAAGAAGCCGAGCACCGCGCCCGCAAATGCGAGTGCCAGGGCGGTCGACGCCCCGGGACCGCCGATGATCGACAGCAATGCAGCCGCACACAGGCAAAGAAAGCTGGTGCCGCCGGCCAGCCCGTCGAGCCCGTCCGCCAGATTGATGGCATTGGTCACCCCCACCAGAAAAATGACGGTCAAGGGCATCGAGATCCAAGCCGGAAGCATGATGCGATCATCGAGCGTGATGGCGTGAATTTGCACGTCACCCAAGATCACGACGATGCTCACCGCGAGCAGCTGCCCAATAAACTTGATGCGGTAATCGAGATCGAAGCGATCATCAACCGCCCCAAAACAGACCAAGACACCCGCGCCGATCAAGAACCATCGGTCCGCTGCCTGTACGGGGATGGTCAGCAGAGCGGCAACCAGCACACCGCATGCCATTGCGATCCCTCCGACCCGCGGGATTGGACTCGCGTGCACTTTGCGTTCACCCGGCAGATCGACGATCAGCCATTTGTTGGCCAAGCGCACGAGCAGCGGCAGCGCCGCCATGGTGACGACCATGGCCAAAATGAACGGCAATACGTACGGCATGCCTAGTTCGGAACGAAGCGCGGCAGCTCGCGCTCGGCTTGCGCGGCCAGATCGGCCAAGCGTCGGTCCGCCGCGGGTTCGCTGCCGCTCGCGGGAAGCGGCGTTATCAGCCGCACCATCGCCCCGTCGGTCCGGTGCAGGGTCAGGGCATCCCAAAAAAGATACCACTTCACGGCAAATTCGTTGGTGATGATGCGGCCGCGCTGTTGGAACCAGTAGTAAACCAGCTGACGCTGATTGCCCAGTTCGATCAGGGTTCGATTGACCCGCAGCGGCCGGCCGTTCACTAGAACCCCCGCCACCGTGCGCTGCCCGAAATCGCGCATTTGCCAGCCGCCGCCCGGCAAACAGGAGCGCGGCGAATGCACCGCTTCGCCCTTGCGCTGCGAGTTGTAGTACGCGATGTAGAGATTCACGAGATTAGCGGAATCGTCGGCGTAATTGGCCAGCAGATAATCATCCAGCTTCAACTGATCGGTGAACACTGCCTCAAGCGCATCGCGATGCCCGAGCCATTCGCCCATTTTCACGGGAAATTCCACGAACGAGGTGCGCGACGGAAAAATTTCGGCCGGCCGGGCAATCGCGATTGTTGAGAGGATGAAGACCACCAGCAACGCGCTCGCGGCGATGAAACTCGCCGGCAATTTGCGCTGCCGCATCGGCGCCCCGCGGGGAGTCGGCGCCGGGAATTCCACGCCGAAGAGTTGCCGCAAGGTTCCGCGCTCATGCCCCACGCGATTGAGTACCGCGATTTCCCCGAGCATCAACAGCGTGCTAAGCATGAAAATCATCCACCCCTGGAATTCGTGCAAAAAACCCTCCGCCATGTCGATCCCCCAGTGCTCGACGGTGACACCAATGATGCCTATGCGAAGGCTGTTCATGATCAGGGTAATCGGCACGCTGGATAAGAACAGCACGATCCTCTTCCAACGGGCGCCCTTGTAAAAATACGCCATCAAGAATCCGAGGGTCATCAGCGGAAACAAGTAGCGCAGGCCGCTGCATGCTTCGGCGACCTGTAGCTTATAGCCGCCGAGATCGATCACATTGCCTTCGAGAAAGACGCTTATGCCGAACAGGCGAATGACATCAACACCCAATTGAGAAGAGATCAGCTGCAGCTCGGCCGACAGGTTGAAGAGCAGGAACGATGGCAGGGGAATCATGAACCAAAGAATTAGCAGCGGAACCGCGATGAGTCGGAAGGCGGCCCAACCCAGAAATGACAGGGTCAAGCCATACAACGTGATCAGGTAAGCGTATTGAACGAGCGTGTAAATTGTGGCCAGCTGCCCCACGACCAAAAGGGCGCCGCCGAGCAGAAGAAGCGCCACACCCCACCAGCTACCCGAAAAGGCGACGCGCTCGAGCCGATCCTTTTGTTGCCAAATAAGAAAAACCGCGACCGGCGGTATCAGGAGGCAATGGCTATATTCCGGATAGTCGACCCAGAATTGCCACATCTGCGTCAGTCCGTTCCAGAACGGCAGCACGCTGAGCAGGCCGGCTACCGCGGCGACGGCCAGGAGATTCCAAGGCAATCGCCAAACGGTTGCGCCCGTCGCGCTGCGATCGATCGACTGCGCAGACATCAAATCGCCTCCCCATTGTTCAGGCGGCGTTGTGCATTGACGCCAGCGCGCCAATAGATACCGGGAATCTGTTTCAAAGCGGTGACACGCCGACCCGTCCTTCGCATCGCTCGAAAATCGGGTGCTTACCGCAGGACTTGAGGCAGAATGCCCGCCGAGTTCATCAACCAGAACCCGCGTTGCGTATTGTCAAAAAGACCGCGACGCCCGGATTGGCGATTTAGCGAGGAGTCGGTGAATGCTTAAGGTCATGACGATTGTCGGCACGCGGCCAGAACTGATCAAGATGAGCCGGGTCATCGCGGAACTGGAGAAACATACTCAACATCTGCTGCTCCATACGGGGCAGAATTTCGATCACGAGCTGAATCAGGTGTTTTTTGACGATCTGGAGCTTCGCAAGCCGGATTATTTTCTTGATGCCGCAGGATCCAATGCGGCGCAGACCATAGCCAGGGTCATCGAAAAAAGCGACGAAGTCATTGCGGCGGAACAACCCGATGCGATTCTGCTGTATGGGGACACCAATTCCTGTCTTTCGATTCTGTCGGCAAAACGTCGCAAGGTTCCGGTATTTCATTTCGAAGCGGGCAATCGCTGTTTCGACCAGCGGGTCCCCGAGGAGCTGAACCGCAAGGTCGTCGATCATTTGGCGGATATCAACTTGGTGCTCACGGAACATGCGAGACGCTATCTGATAGCCGAGGGCATTCGGCCCGAGACCATCATTAAAACCGGTTCGCATATGCGCGAGGTTCTCGACTATTACCTGCCGCGAATTCGGCGCTCCGATGTCTTGGAGCGTCTAAAACTGGCGCCGCGGCAATATTTTGTGGTCAGTGCACATCGCGAGGAAAACGTGGATTCGCCGGCCGTCCTGGCCGGTCTCTTGGACGCTCTGAACGGGCTCGTTGAGGAATATGGATTCCCGGTGATCGTGTCCACGCATCCGCGCACTTTCAAGCAGCTGCAGACACAGAACCGCAGCAATTTAAGCGACAAGATCGGCTTCACCAAGCCGTTTGGGTTCCTGGACTACGTGCAGCTGCAGCTGCAAGCTTTCTGCGTGCTCTCCGACAGCGGAACGATTACCGAGGAATCGTCGCTGCTGAATTTTCCGGCCGTCACCGTCCGAAACACCCATGAGCGTCCGGAAGGAATGGATGTCGGCACGCTGATCATGTCTGACTTGAAGCGCGACCGAATTCTCGCAGCGGTGCGCGCTGTGACACAACAAACAGCCGAGGGCCGACGGGTGGTGTTGCCGGTGGCGGACTATGAAAATCCCTTCGTTTCCCACCAAGTCGTCAGGGTGGTAATGAGTTATGTCGACTATGTGAATCGAACGGTGTGGTCGAAATGAGCGCGTCGTGCGGATCGCGCTGATTGCGGACGCCTACCCGCCAAGGCGAACCTCAGGGGCTGTACAGGTAAGGGATCTGGCCCGGGAACTCTCATCGCAGGGACACGAAGTCACTGTTCTGGTGCCATCGGTAGCACGCAGTGCAGCGTGGGAAATCGATACGGTAGGCGGCGTGCAGGTGCTGAGTGTTGGCGCGGCGACCACCAAGGATGTGGGTTACCTGCGCCGCACGATTGCCGAGGCCCTGCTGCCCTTCAAGATGCTTCGTGGCCTTCGCGACAGCCCGCTGCGCGGCGTGCAGTGGCAGGCGGCAGTCTGGTACTCGCCGTCAATCTTCCTTGGAATCGCGATCGGCGCGCTGCGACGTTCAACGCGATGTCGCAGCTATCTCATATTGCGCGATATTTTCCCCGAATGGGCTGTCGACATGGGACTGCTTCGCAAGGGGCCCGCGTATCGCTTCTTCAAAGGAATTGAACGGATTCAATACGCGGCGGCCGATGTCATCGGCGTCCAATCGCCCTCGAATCTCGACTACCTCGCATGGTGGGCCAAAAAGCCCGGGCGGCGCCTGGAGGTTCTGCAAAACTGGCTTGCCGCAGCGCCGAACATCGGATGCAGCGTCGCGGTGGAGAAGAGCGCGCTGGCGGGGCGGACTGTTTTTGTGTACGCGGGAAACATGGGGGTAGCCCAGGGGATGGATATCCTGCTCGATCTGGCCGCGCGCCTCAAAGTTAGGCAGGACGTGGGCTTCCTGTTCGTCGGACGAGGCAGTGAAGTACCACGTCTGCGGGCCCAAGCAAAATCACGCGCGCTAGATAATGTCATATTTTATGACGAAATTGAGCCTGCTGAGATGCCGGGTCTACTCGAGCAGTGTCACATCGGCATCGTAGCGTTGGACCCGCGGCACAGAACTCACAACGTGCCGGGCAAGTTCGTGGCGTACATGCAGGCAGGGCTACCGGTACTGGCAAGGGTAAATGCGGGAAATGATCTGGCAGAAATGATCGGCAAGGAGCGCGTCGGTTTTGCCTATGTGGGCGAGTCGGTGGATTCGCTGCAGCGGCTGGCCGAACAGCTTTGCAGCGATCGTGTCCTGCGGGATGAGATGTCCTCGAATGCGCTGAATCTTGCCCGGAGCGCATTTTCGGTAACTGCGGCAGTCAGACAAATAACAAGGGCGCTGGCGGAATCATGAGAATCTTGGTGTTAGGGGCGAACGGCATGCTCGGCCACTCGGTATTTCGTCTCCTGTCGAACGATCCCGCGCTCGAAGTGATCGGGACGGTGCGGGGCGAGAGACCGTCGCAACGTATCGCCGAGCTCCCCGGCAAACGAGTCCTTACGGGCGTCGATGTAGAGCAATCGGACCCTTTGATCCGCGTTTTTGCCACGGTGCGCCCGCAGGCGGTAATCAATTGCGTGGGATTGGTCAAGCAGCTTGACGGGGCCAAGGATCCATTGCGCGCCATGCCGATCAATGCGCTGCTTCCGCATCGGCTGGCGGGACTCTGCCAGACCACTGATGCTCGCCTGATCCATATCAGTACAGACTGCGTGTTCTCGGGCAAGAAAGGTCACTACGTCGAAACCGATCTTCCCGATGCCGACGATCTCTACGGACGCTCGAAGTTGCTCGGTGAAGTGGACTATCCACACGCGATTACGCTTCGCACCTCGATTGTCGGCCCGGAAATCGCCGGCAACCATGGCCTGCTGGCTTGGTTTCTCTCTCAGATCGGTCCCGTAAAGGGGTTCCGGCGCGCGCTATTTTCAGGTCTGTCCACGGTGGAGCTCGCAACGGTGATCCGCGACCGGGTATTGCCGCGTGCCGACTTGCGGGGCCTCTATCATGTAGCTTCGAGCCCCATCAATAAGTTCGAGCTGCTGCGCCTATTTGCCGCGGTGTACGAGCGACGTAACGAAATCAGTCCGGACGATCAACTGGTCATTGACCGCTCGTTGAATGGTAAGCGCTTTGAAGACGCCACCGGATACACAGCGCCGCCCTGGCCGGAACTCGTCAGACGCATGCACGAATTTGGATAAAGGAACATAGAATGTTTTCGGACAAGATACTGCTCATTACGGGGGGCACGGGCTCATTTGGCAACGCCGTGGTGAAACGTTTCCTCGCCACCGAAGTTCGTGAGATCCGCATCTTCAGCCGGGATGAGCTGAAGCAAGAAGATATGAGGATCCACTTCAACAATCCGAAGCTGAAATTCTATATCGGGGACACGCGCAATTACGACAGTCTGCAGGCGCCGATGCGCGGAGTGAACTACGTATTTCACGCCGCCGCGTTGAAGCAGGTGCCGGCCTGCGAGTTCTATCCCATGGAAGCCGTAAAGACCAACGTGCTGGGCGCGGAGAACGTAATGAATGCGGCTTTGGCCAATCATGTCGATCGAGTCGTGCTGCTCAGCACCGACAAGGCCGTTTATCCGATCAATGCCATGGGCATGTCCAAGGCGATGATGGAGAAATTGATGGTCGCGAAAGCGCGCATGCTCTCGCAGAGCGATACCGTGTTCTGTGCGACGCGCTATGGCAATGTCATGGGTTCGCGCGGCTCAGTCATCCCGTTGTTTGTGGGCCAGATAAGGCACGGCAAGCCTTTGACGATTACCGATCCGACGATGACCCGGTTCCTGATGTCCCTTGATGAGTCGGTGGATCTTGTGCGCTACGCATTCGAACACGGCCGGCAAGGCGACACCTTTGTGCAGAAGGCGCCCGCTACGACGCTGCAAATCCTGGCGCAGGCATTGAAGGAAATTTTCAATGCGGGCACTGAGATCCGCATCATCGGCACGCGCCACGGTGAAAAGCTCTATGAATCGCTGGTCTCGCGCGAGGAAATGGCCAAGGCAGAGGATCTGGGGCGATACTTCAGGATACCGGCGGACAATCGGGACCTGAACTACAACAAGTACTTCGTGGAAGGCGAGCCCAGAATTGCAGCTTTTGAGGATTACACCTCGCATTCCACCGAACGCCTCGACATCGAGGGCACCAAGGCGCTGCTGCGAACACTCGATTGCGTACTGGCTTAAGTAAGCCCATGGAGTGCATGCATGTAGTCGAGCGCCAAACGACCACCATCTTGTTGAATGCGACGACAATCAACAAGGGCGGCGGCATACAGGCGGCTGTGTCCGTCATCCGCCAGATTATCGATGAGTTCCAAAACAAAGGTGATATTCGCTGGATATTTTCGGTGTCCGGCGAAGTACGGGACGAACTAGCCGGTTTCGGCTGCTCGCTGCGCGAGGGCATCGATCTGTGCCTGGAACAATCGCCGGCCAAGAACCGGCTTTCACGCATCGCGATGCGCGAGTTCGCGAACAGGCATGCGGATCTTGTATTCACATTCTTTGGACCGGCCTATGTCGCATTCAACGTGCCTCATCTGTGCGGCGTGGCCGACGGCTGGGTTACGCATTCCGATCGGCTGGCCTACTCGACCTTTCCGACGTTCGCGGAAAAGCTGACGAAGCTGTTGACCTGTGCATATAAAGGCCTGTGGTTCCGGCGCGCGGACTACTGGATTGTCGAACAGGAAATCGCGCGCGGCGGCTTGATACACCGGTTGCGATTGCCGGCGGATAACATTTACATAATCAGCAACAACTGCGGCCAAGCCTACATCGAGGCAAGCCCTGCTCCAAGGATCAAGCCTCTGCAATCCACGATCAGGGTCCTCACCTTCGCTACCGACGTTCCGAACAAATGTCTCGATCTCATCCCGCAGATCGCTGACCTGCTCGTGAGGAAATATCACATCGACAATGTGCAATTCGTGGTGACGGTGCCGGAGCAGGAGTATCCGGAGACGGCAATCGCCAAATCGGCAATCGCGCTCAATGTGCAGCGCTACCTCTGCAACGCCGGCTATGTAGCGCTGAAGGATGGACCGCCGCTGTACGAAAGCTGCGATATCGTTCTGATGCCTTCAGTTCTGGAAACCTTTTCCGCGACCTATCCCGAGTCCATGCGCATGGGACTTCCCATCGTCACGTCAGATCTCGAATTCGCACGCAGCATATGCCTCGATGCCGCCGCTTATTTCAAACCGCGGGATCCCGCCAGCGCAGCCGCGAAACTGGCAGCGCTGATCGGGGACGGCGACGCACGGGCAAAGCTGGTTGCAGCCGGCTTTAACCGGGCGGCGAGTTTTCCGTCTCCAAGGGAAAAATATCGGCAATATCGCAGCGTCATAGATAGATGCTTGGACCAAATGCTGCTCAGTCGCCAAGATGGATATTGAACGGTAAGCAAACGGACTCCTTGTGCCGGAACGGGTTTCGCACGAAAGTCCATGATGCAATCAATCTTAGTCTGCGGCCGGTACCGTCAACTTCGACATGGCTCGTTCCGCCGAAAGGCGATACATGCTTTCATATCGCGCCGCTCGGGTCGACCATTTGTAATATTGTTTTGCCAGAACATGCGCGGCATTTTGTATGGATATGCGCCGCGAATCGTCGCGGATCAGATCGGCCACTACCTGCCCGAAATGCGCAAAATCGGCGGCGCTTACAAAATCCTGTCCGTCCTTTGCCTCCCGGATGCTCGCAAAAGTCTTCCCAAAGCCGACCACTGCGAGTCCGGCCGCCATGGCCTCGATGACTTTATTGATCAATCCGCAATCCTTGTTTATCGGGACAATTGCAATTCCGCAGTTTCGATAAACGTCCGTCAGATTTTCGATATAGCCGTGGAATACGATGTTATTCCGATCGCCGAAATTTGCCTTGAGCCTCTGAGCCTCCGCGCCGACCTCACCGATAATGTGTAATTTAAGGTCCCGATATTGCGACTCAATCAGAGGCCAACTTACCTCGAGAAAAGTCCGCAGACCTTGCAGGTTGTCGGCGACCAGCTTGCCGACAAATATTAAGTCGATTTTATTTCGCGTTTGATCGGCAATCTTGAATATTAATGGATCAACCCCGTTGGAAATGACAACTGTATTGATACTGGGATTGAGCCTTGTCAGATAAGCAGCGTCGATTTCACTCATCAGATGAACCGCATCGAACCTCGGATACTCGGTGGCCTCGTACCTACGCGTGTGCCTCAGCTGCATCTTTCTATAGACTCGCGTCAGGCCGGCATATTTTCCCTGTACTAATGCGTTTTCGAGCGTCAGTCCATTGCTGTCGTTGATTGAGGCAACAGTTCCGACGCCCGCCGGCGCGATTGCAACGTATTGCAAGAGCGTGATTATATCGAAGTGGATGGCGTCCGGACGGAAAATCTCAATGAGCCCCGTGAGCTTAAGGCGAAAGGCCGTACAGCGGTACCGTTCCACAAAGTACAATTTTTCCCTCAGCGCTGCCGAGAGCTGCACGTCGATTCGGCTTCGCCTGGGAAGCGGCATCCACCACGCTCTGTCTTTCTGGCAATAAGCGGCCGCCCTAGCAAAGCGCTTCGCCGGGTCGTCCGTTTCCTCGGTGAGCACCGCCAGCGCCAACTCATGCCCCGCCTCACTCATGAGCCGCATTGCATGATGTGACACTATTCGCACGCCGTTGTCCGGCGGAAACGGCACCTGGTTGGTTACAAATAGAATCTTCATTGAGCAGTCGACATCAAGCGCTACACGGGAGAGCCCGCCTGTCTATAGCTCAATGCGCGCCCGGACGACAGGCGGGATGGATGTCGGCGACGGCTTCAAATGTTGGTTGCCGGCGTGGGAGCCCGTTCCCCTATAAATGAGAATTCTCAATATGAAAATAAACCCGGCGACGGCGGCCATATTCTTTACAAACGCGATATCGAAATTTTCCGACAAGAGGCTCGACAGCAAAAATATGAGATAACAATACAGGACTGTCGCCACGATATTGCCGGATCTTTCATCGTCATCGACGACGCAGACATATATGCATCTGAAAAGCGCACCCAGCAACATGTACGCGATCATCACTCCGAATAAACCCATTGCTACGTACGGACCGCCCGGCCCGGACGTTCCGACGCTGTGCGATTGCCGAGCGGCAACAGCGTAGAATTTCCGGTCAACATACTTCGTGGTAGTCACGCCCTCGGCGATGATATCCTTTATGAGAAAGTTATTGAAAAGCGTGAGAGGCCCAAACTTCTCTGCCACAAGGGCGAGCCTTGTCGTTCCCTGGGAACGATAGGCGATTTTCTCGATCAATTCGCCGCTGGATGCCGCAAACACCTTGTCACCGCCGAGGCGCTCCGATCGGATGGTGTTGCCGATTTCCACAATACTTCCCGCCACCAACGGCAGTACCATCAGCCAAACAAGTGAATAGGCATTTTTTCCCTGATACCAAAAGAGACCGAGCATGATCCAGCCGACCTGTGCGATTCCGCCTCGCCATCCGAGCAGCGCCTGCGCGACGGCCATCATCACGAGAAGAGATAGACCAAGCAGAACATAGAGACGGCTCTGCCTCAGGCCTTGGGCGAGATACCATGCGCAACACAGCAAGACGCCGTCGAATAAGCTGTACTGAAGATAGCCTGCGTACCCCACGGTGGGTTGAACCCCGGCCTCGCCTAGATGGAGTTTTATACGAATAGCGCCCGCGACAATCACAAGTGCCGCCACCAATAAGTAGTTCGCTACCGAGGCGCGTCTTGTGGGCGTCGCGGCGCTCAGCATGCGCTTAGCCGGTACAAAACCTAAAAGGTTCAGGTAATAGCCAAGCACGAATGCAGCTTGGGCCACGCAGACTATGACAAGCACCTTGAACAGCGATTCATCGGTAACCAAAAATGACGTGTAGTCACTTGTCTCGATGTATCTGTTTCCTCTGTAGATCAACGGAAGGCTCAGACCGAACGCAAAAAGACATGCAATAGTAAATAAGCCGGGCGGCGATAGCAGATCCTTTCTGCACGCCCCTAGAAGTGCTGCGCCAAACATCAAGTAGCACACATAGACAGTTATGAATAACGCATTGGCACTGGCCAACGTCAGCAGAATCACGGACGCCAGGCCCCACAGAGCCCAGGCTATGAAAACGAGAACTGTGACAACGAGTCTTGAACTGCTCATGACTTTGTTTCGCGGGCCCGGATGTTTCGGTCCTTGGGAAACACGGTACTGCCGCAATAAAAACTGAAGTCCGCGGCCACGTTGTCCTGTACGATAACTTTCCCTTTATAATTGACGCAATTTCCGGTCATGATGAGGCTTTGCGGAAATTTTCCTCCGCTCTTGTTCCGCTCAATTGCAACATCCCATACGCTGGCAATGCTGCCGAACTCTATCCCTTCGGGGTCGCTCCACGGCCCCGAGAAAAGTACCGGCGAGACGTGCAATCCGGTGGCCATTACCGACGGCGAATCATTGATGATCTGGTTCTCTTCCACCGTTGTGGCTTTAACACCGTTTAGATTGATCGCGGCACCTTGGTCCAACGCGCCGGGCGGATAGTGCATGTGATTATGGTGTATCTGTATGCTGCGAGGCGCCTTCCAGGAATTGCCGTCTTGATTCTCAAAGCCAACATAAATCAGCGCTATGCCCGCGTAGAATCTGTGGTCGGAGGATGAACTCATTCGCTCGATTGTATTGTTCGAGATCACGACATCGTTTGAGTTCGCTACAAATGCGCGCCCGTGGACACTTTTCAACAAGTTATTGTTAACCACGACATGAGTTGAGAAGTGAATTCCCACAGGGTCGTCCCCAACACCGACAACTTCGTTGTCCGAGACTATAGCGCCATTGAAGTTTGCCACGCCGATACCCTCGCTACCCCCTTCTCCCGCGCTCGCGTATATCTTGTTTCCCGATATGTTTATGTTTTCTCTGACGCAATTTGAAGAGCCGTTGACTACCCAGCTATTATCGTTGCCCGACGAGGTCGCTGAGTAGGCGTAGCTACCGACGTAAAAGGCGTTGTGCTCAATCCTGGCATTGCGAGTCCTCCAAAAATAGATGATCCGGCCGCCTGAACCGCCAATGACCCTAAAAGTAGTATTAGATATTTCGCCGCGGAAAATGGCCTCAAGACCATTCTTGCCGCTGATCCCAATATTCAAGAGATACGGGGCCGATGCGGCTTTAAACACAAGCTCGCCGGATCCGTCGTCGCCGTGTAGCTTCGCATTTCCCCAAAGAAACAGTGGCTGAGTAATTAGATATTTGCTGTTGTGCGGTATCCTGCACGTCGCTCCCCGCATCGAACAGTAAGTCAAAGCCCTTTGCACGTTGACTGAATCGTCTGTTTGCCCATCGCCCTTTGCGCCGAATTGCCCGAGATCTACCTCGATGATTGGCTCGGACCAAACACTTATGGAGGTCATGGCGCACAGCGCCATCAAAGCAAGCGTCGTGCAATATTTGCGACTCATGCTGTTGTGTCGTTTAACACAATGCCCGCAGTGTGCATGCGATGCTTCCAAAATCCGCAAATTAGTCTTCGCATAATAAAGGGGGAATCGTGACAATATTCCTACTCGTTCTGAACAAATCCGGTGCAACCCGACTCGAAATAGAACTGGTACGGCAAGCGGTTCACTGATTAAATCGACGAGCAAAACCAGGAAGCCCACGGCGCGACAATACCAGTGCGCACGCATCGTAAAACTGTCAATCGACCAGCCTTAGAACGGAAACCGCCGAGAATATGCGCACACGCCAACCCGAGGGAAGTATCTATACGGACGGCGCCTATTTGGAGGCGACCGGTGGAACATGGCATCTGGAGGACGCGCCGTTCAAGGCAAGAGAGGTTGTTAAAATCTTGGCGCGGCATCCTGAGGTTCGAGCCGATACCATTTGCGAGATCGGCTGCGGTGCGGGAGGCATTCTATCGGAACTGCAAAAGCTGCTGCCAAACCACACCACCTTTACGGGCTACGAAATCAGTCCTCAGGCGCATGCCTTAAGCACCAAAACGCCAACCGTGCGATGTGAGTATGTGCTGGGAGATGCATTTGCCGATGTTTCCGCGTTCGACTTGGTCTTGGTAATGGATGTCGTTGAGCACGTAGAGGATTGCTTTTCATTTCTGCGGCGGGCAACGCAGAAAGGTCGCTGGAAGCTCTATCACATTCCATTGGATGCGCACGCCAGTGCAATACTGCGTGGGACCAATGCGTGGGATGGCGTTGGCCACATCCACCTGTTCACAATTGAGACGGCACTTAAGTCCGTTGAGCATGCGGGGCAGCGTGTCGTCGACTGGACTCTTACGGAGGCGGCTCTCGCCAAAGCAAACAAGTCTGTCCGCACTCGCATGGCGAATCTTGTGCGGCTAGCGGTGGGAAAGTTCAGCCGCAAACTCGCTGCCCGTTTAATTGGCGGATACTCAATACTAGTTCTTGCTGAGTGACGTCCCAATGCCAATGTATCCCGTTGCCCAGAGGTCCCGCGGGTTCAAAACGGTGACGCAACTACGAACATGGAGCAACTTTTCTGCGGGCCATTTAAAATATCCGCCACACGCATCGGCGATAGAGCTAACGCCAGAAGCGCTTTTGGCTTGCCTTTCAATTTGAAACAATATTTGTAAAAAACGGTGCAGGCAGCTGAAGCAATCAGCCCGGTGTTGTACTGGAAGGAGTCCACATTAAAGCCATTCTGATTTAAGACCGCCGTCAACTCATCCTTGGTGAATCCGTCCCGGACATGTCCGATGCTTTCGTGAAAGCCCCGCCCAAATACCATTGGAAACCTTGGCGTCGGCACGGAAATGACAAGTACTGTCTCTTCATTCGAAATTTGCCTAAGTCCCCCTAAAAACGAATCTGCGTTGTCGATATGCTCAAGAAAATCCATAAGAAGAATAACGTCAGGCTTCTCAGGAAAGTCGAATGCGCAGCAATTGCGCTGAAAGAACTCGACATTGCGGCATCCGATACCGTTAGCCACTCTTTGAGCTTCGCTTATTGCGGCACCATCCAAATCGAAACCAACCAGCCTTCCTATACCTTCAACCCTTGATGATATCTCGAACAAGTTGCTTCCAGTCCCACAACCAATCTCAATCACCAGAGCACTGTGAATTTTTTGCTTGTTTGTATGTACCCAGTTTATCAGTGGCTTGACTCGATAGTGCGTATGGACATCCAAGTCTCCAAAGAGCTTCGTTACCAGTCTCCCCAGTTTCTTTTTTCTTAAGACAAAAAAGTTGCTGCCTATTGCCATTTGGCCGAGTCCCCGAATCCACCCCAATGACACTCCTTCTGATGGGCTTCAAGAGGACTTTTCAGCCCATCCGCCAAGCCATGAATTACCTTGACGACCTGTCCAAAGTTAAGGCGAATGGAGCCTTCAATCAGCAACCGGACAATCACCTGCGTCAACTGCAAAACCTGAACTCTCTTCGACATGTATAGACCCTTCGACAGCCGTATCGAGTATGCCCAGTTGCGCACCAGGTAATAAGGCCGCGGACAGCGGGCGAAGCTGTATCTTGTGCTCTTATGCCGGTGAATCGCCGAAGTCACCATGACCATCGGAAAGCCGGCGTCTTGGATCCGATTCGTATATTCGTACTCGTCGCCCCAAATGAAGTAGTTCTTCATCGGGTAACCCACCGCGCGCACCAATGCCCTGCTTATCAGGATTCCGTTGAAGGGTCCGCCCTTGAAGCCGATGATCTCAGTCTTTGCTGCCAAAATGATCTGCGCAAAGTGACTCTCTCCATCATCGGCAATCAGGTTGGGCGCGGCATAGTGGATTTTCTCGCCCTCCATTACCTGAAGTAATCTTTCCAAACAGTCCTTGTCCGGTACCCCGTCATCGTCCATGAGCCAACAGTGGCTGCAGCCACCCTCGTAGGCACGCTTGACGCCTTCAAAAAAACCACCAGCGCCCCCGGTATTTTCACTGAGGCGCACAAAGTCGATTGACCTCGTATCCAGCATGCCCAGACTCCTCAAGTGAGCCTCGGTGCCGTCGGTGGAAGCGTTGTCGACAACGATAACTCTGGCGGGATTGCAAGTCTGTTCGAGTACCGCCCTCAGACATCGCTCGAGTAAGACCTTGCGGTTGTAGGTGACGATGACGGCGCCGACGCTAGCCTCCATGTCCCAATTCCTTCAATACGCTTTCAGCCGCAGCGAGCGCGGCGCCCACCACCTGATCCATATTGTAATAGCGATACTGGGCGAGTCGCCCCACGAACGTGACTGCACGCTCCATTTTTGCCTGCTCCTTGTACCTTTGATACAGCCCCTCATTCTCCGGTCGCGGTATCGGATAGTAGGGGTCTCCCGCGGCCTGCGGATATTCCCTGACTATTGAAGTCCCCGTGTGACTCTGTCCCGTGAGATGCTTGAATTCAGTGATTCTGGTGAAATCGAAGTCGTTGGGGTAATTGACGGTCCCCACCGGTTGATATTTTTCCACGCCCTCAACATGCAGGTGTTCGAAACGCAATGATCGATAAGGAAGGCGGCCGTGGCGATACTCGTAGTATTCATCTATGGGCCCCGTATAAACCAAGTGCCGGCTCACCAGGTCATTCTTGATGTCCTGATAGTCCGTGTTGAGCTCTATACAAATGTTCGGATGATCGAGCATTCGCGCAAAAAGGGTTGCGTAGCCGGCCAGCGGCATGACCTGATGGGTGTCTGTGAAATATCTGTCATCGTCATTGGTGCGAAACGGTATCCGCGCTGCCACCCCGGGACTCAGGTCTGATAGATCGAGCCCCCATTGCTTTCTCGTGTAGCCCCGGAAGAACTTGTCGCACAATTGACGCCCGACGCTATCGAGTACAACGTCCTCGCTCGTGTTCTTGGGATGCCTGGGCTCCCTTACTCCATCGATGAACTGTTGGATCCCATCTTCGGTCAGCGACAGTCCATAGAGACCATTGATCGTGGTCCGGTTTATCGGCATGGGCAGCATTTTGCCGTCAACGTTGGCGAGAACTTTGTGTTCATACGGCCGCCACTCCGTAAATTTCGAAAGATAGTCGAATATCCTTTGCCCGTTGGTATGGAAAATGTGCGGCCCATACCGATGTATCGTCACCCCGGCGGCATCCTTCTCGTCATACGCATTGCCGCCAATATGAGGTCGCTTGTCTACGACCAGTACGCGATAGCCGCAGGCCGCGAGACGTTCAGCCACAACGCTTCCGGCAAATCCGGATCCAACCACTGCGACGTCCGCCTTCACCTGGACACCTTTTCGATTGGAAGGACGATCGCCTGGCTACCTTCACAGCTTCGCCTGGCGCGTAATACGCCCAACGCGACAAACCACATGTAGCCGCACACGAGGAGTTCCACGACGAGCCATACGAGTGCGGCGCCGTTTTCCCTAAACAGAAAACACATTGGCCACATGAGGAGCAACGCCAACACGGAACCGGATCTAAGAGCGTGATTGAATTGCCTTTGTCTGTTATTCGGCAGTAGAACCTGCAATGCCGCAACTTGCGATATGGATATCACCAGCGGGAGCGGTGCGAGATAGCGAAGCACCCCGGCGGATGATTGATACGCGCTCCCGCCAATCAGGGTAGTGATCGGGACGGCAAACAGCCACAGCACCGCACTGGCACAGCCGCCGACAACCAGTACGGACAGGATCGACAGCTTAAGCAGCGTTCGCGCCGCTTTTTCATCGTTCGAAAAAAGATGACCCATCCTGGGAAAAATCGCTTGCGTCAATGGCGTAAGGCTTGATTGCGATGCGTTGCGCACGCGGTCAGCCAAATTGAAACATGCCAACGCTGCCGGCCCAGACACGGCACCGAGGACGAGCGGCACCAGGGTCGTATAGGAGCTTATTGTTAGCTTCGACACAAACAAGCCGCCGCCGCTGCGCAGCACCGATAGAATGTCGCTGAGTGCTGCCCTGCGAAAGTCAACTACCTTGTAGCGGCGGATCCACCAAATCGATGTCAGGCCGGCGAGGATCGGACCCAGGCCGATCAGAGCCACTGCCAACAGCCCGTCATTCGGTCCGCGAATGAAAATAAACATCCACGGAACTGCTGCAAGGCGTCCGGCGATTTGAATGATTGCCACCTCGCGCATGCGCTCGAGTCCCTGCAGCAGCCATAAGGGGAAAAGCACGTTGCCAATTACCAGAAGGACCCCCATGAGATGCAGAGGGGCGTCTGCTCTGAGCAGCGGGATTGTTGCGACCAGAAGACCAATCGCTATCAGGCACGCCCCCAAAACCATCCATTGTGCCGCCCAGGTAGATGTGAATATTGACGTCACCAATTCACGATTTGTTCTGTGTGAGGCAATCCGTAGCGTTGCGCTCCAGGAAAACCCATAGTCGCTGACGACGATAAAGGCGGTCATCAGGACTTGGACAAACGCGACCTTGCCAAAAACTTCGACCCCCAATATTCGCGCCAGGAATGGGAGTGTGATCAGCGGTACCAAGTAGTTCGCGGCCTGCAAGGTGCCGAGAGCAGCAATGTTGTGCCGGAGCCTGGGTACCATTGACGAATATCTCAACCCACCGGGTCATCAGAGAATTTGACGTAAGCAATTTGCTTGAATTTTGCGCTGCGGCACTTTATCAAGGCGCTAATATGCATTTGTTACAGTCGGGTCTATTTCTTGCCAAAGGGACGCGCGAGAGGCTCACCGATGAAAAGGCCCTGACCCGGCATCGCCACGCTCTTCCAGTACGCCTCCAGTAGCGTCTCGCCTTGCAGATAGTGATAGAGAAATACGCCGGCATTCGGAAATTTTTCCATGTGATTGCACGGTTCAGAGACGGTTCCATACGTCGCCGTAGCTCCCTGCCGCAACCACTCGAGCGCGGACATCTGGCCGGTATTCTCCAGGGATCCGCCCGCCGAGGTCAGGTGATCGGCAGCGGCGCCGGGTAGAAAGTGGATTTTCTGCAATTCCTCAACCCGAACCGCGCCGGTGAAATAAGCGATCGCCGGGTCGATAAGGTTCTGCACAGGCGTCGAAAGCTGGCGAACAGCTGCGCGCCCCGCCACGAGAATTTCCGCGTCGTCATACTCGGCCGCTCGGACATTTCGAGTCGCATCCTGCGTGCGTATCAGATATACGGTGCCCGGAACTTTCGATGCGTCCGCCTGAACTCCTCGGTCTATCAAGGCCCGCGCAAACGGTTCGTCTTGGGAAGGCAGCAGCATGGCGGGCAACCAGCCGGCGGTATCGGCCGGCAGCCAGCCCTGCGTATCGAACAGAGGATTTGTCGTGGTGCGCTCGCAGCCGGGTTCGCAAAACCCCGGTTGATAGCCTGCGGCGAAGGCGGTGGTCACCGACATGCATTCAACCGCATAGGGCCGCGACCAGACGAGCAGCAAGGACTGCACACTGGACGGCAGATTCAACAGCATGGTCGATCGCAGCTGTTTGAGTTCATCGCGACTGAGCGCGGCGCGATCCGGGATCGATAGTCCGATCAAGTTGCCGGGTGGAACGCCCCGCTGTACCGCATAGTAGTGCGCGATGCGGAAACTGGCAGGGTCGCTGCTGCTGTAGATGACGCCCAGACGGTCGGGGCTCAAGCCCTCGGCATTTACGTGCCAAGCCAAGAGCGTTAAGCCCGCGAGTAGCAGACGGCGCCGCACAATCCTCTCTGCTACGCCGCGCCGTGGTGCGTAGTCATGCCTTGTGCGGGCGGCTCGGGCGTAAATGTCGGTAGAGCCTCAGCTCCGATGCGGTCGCGTACGACCTGGGAAACCAGATCCGCATCGATTGTCGTCCGCCCATCCGCGTACGCGTACACCAGCGCAAAATCTCCAAGCTGATTGAGCAGGCGCGGTACGCCGTTGGTTCGAGCGTGCATGAACTCGATTGCTTCGGGCAGAAATAATTCTGCACTGCCGCCGGCCACCGTGATCCGGTGGCGAATGTAGGCATGAGTCTCGCGCCGCTCGAGCGGCCGCAGATGGAAATCCACCGACACGCGCTGCGCGAATTGCTTCAATTCGGGCCGCGACAAATTGACCCGCAATTCAGGCTGCCCCACCAACAGGACTTGCAAAGCCAGATCCTTTTCCGAATTTACATTCGACAGCAGGCGCAATTCTTCGAGTGCGTCAATCGACAGATTTTGCGCCTCGTCGAATATCAATAAGGTGCGCCGGCCCTTCGCGTATTCTCGTACGAACGCGTCAACCAATGCCTCGTAGATCGCAATATCCGAGTCGTCGCTCGGCGCGATTCCCAACGCCGATAATGCCCAGCCGTTAATTGACTTGAAGCGGCCGTGGGTGTTGCTGATCAAGCCCACCACCACCAGATCGCCGAGCTGCCGCAGTAGTTTTCGCACCAAGGTGGTTTTACCCGAGCCGATATCGCCCGTCAGCAGCGAGAATGCCGCCTGAGACTCCAAGCCGTACTCGAGCATCGTCAAGGCCAATGCGTGCTGGCGCGACGGATACAGGAACGCGGGATCCGGCGTCAGCGCGAATGGCTTGGTCGTGAAACCGAAATGGCGTTCGTACATGCGCGCCTCAGTAGCCGCGAGGCGCGTCGGTTGCACAATTCAACACGGTGCCGACCAGCGGAGTCTTGTGCAGCAATTCGATGGTACGAATAAGGTCGTTGCGCCGAGTTCGGCCTTCTGCGGCGACGACCAATCCGCATTCGACCAAAGGCGCGAATGCGAGCGCATCATCGGCGTGGAGAACCGGCGGCAAATCGAAGATGACGATCCGCTCAGGATAGCGGTTGCGCAGCTCGGCGACGACTTCGCGGCTGCGCGGCCCCGCGAGAATTTCTGAAGAATTCATATGCGCGCTACGCGCCGGCAAAATGATCAGCCGTTCAAAGCCGTCCGGATGGTATAAGGCCTCCTCCACGCTGGCCGCGCCTGCCAGCACATCGTCCGCGCCCGACTGGGGCGACAATCCCAGGCGGCCCGCGACCGATGGGCGTTTGAAATCAAAATCGACGAGCAACACCGTATGACGACGGTCGCTTGCAAGACTTACGGCCAGGTTTATCGCAGTGGTTGTCTTACCGTCGCGATCACCGGGACTGAAAATCGCCAGCGAGCGCCAGTTGTTGGCATCCATTCGCTGCACGACCTGTGTGCGCAGCATGCGAAATGCCACAGCGCCGGGTTCGGCTGTCCCGGGATTCATCACTCGGTTCGCTTCGAGAACCGCGGGCGAGGGCAGGAACACGCGGGTGCGGGTATAGACGATCGCGGTCAATGGCGCGGCGACGGCGCCGTTGACCCCGCTCGCTTTCGGGGCGACCACGATAGGCTCCTCGCCGAGGTTGCCCTCCGCGGGTGGTTTCGCCCGTTCCAATCGGGCGAGATCCAACGCTTTGCGAATTCGGTCCATTGTCCTCAGATACCAAAGCGCCGTATCAGGCTCAACCACACCACGTCCAATGGCCGCACGAAAACATGCACCGTCACGGCCGCCACCAGCACTGCGGCGACGCCGCCGCCCCAGGAGTAGCGGTTGATGCGCTTGCGCCGTCTTCGATCGGCTTCAGTGTCAATAATCGGAATGGAAGCGAGTGCGGGTACCTGTAGCAATTGCCGGATATCGTCCGGGCCCCGCACCGAAGCGTCAAATGACTCGCGCGCGATCACCGCACCGAGGCCCAGAGCGCCTGACAGCAGCAATCCCATGATGAGGATCAACGTCCGATTGGGACTGATCGGCTTTTCCGGGGGTTGTGGAGGTTCTATTAAAGTGAATTTTTCCCCCTTACGCTCGGCTTCGAGATTTGAAGATACCTGGGCCTCGGTTTGCTTCGAGAGAATTTCCTGATACTTGAACTGGGCGCTTTCCAGGTCGCGCGCCATTTCGCGAAAGCGACGCTCGACCTCCGGAGATTGCGCGAGGCGCTTCTGATAGTCGTCGAACTTGGCGCGCAACGCATCGCGCTTCTTGACGGCACTCTCCCGATCCACAGTCAATGCGTCGAGCTGGCCCTTCACCTGGATATAGACAGGATTATCCGCGTGCGCCCGTTCCGTCTGCTGGGTGCCGGCATTGGCATCCGCTTGCACCGCCTTCTCGAGAGCATCGATCTCGTGCTTCAGACGCACCACGTCAGGATGATCCGCGGAGTACTTCTCCATATCGCTCGCCAGTTTCGCTTTGGCTTCAGACAGCTGGCGCAGCCGGTCGGAAGTGCCGTCCTCGGCGCTGACTTCCTTCTCGAGACCGTCGACCTCCCGCTGCGCGCTCAAGACGTCCGGATGATCAGGCCCGTAGCGAGCCTTGTAGCTCGCGAGCTGCGACTTCAACGCCTTTAGACGATCCTCCGAGCCAAATACCCGTTGCCCCGTGTCGGAATAAACCACGGTATTCGGGCTGATTTGTGCAAGTTGCGCCTGCAGCAGCACGCGCTGCGAATCAAGTGCCGCGATTTTATTCTCCGCGTCGCGCAAATCCAGATCGGTGCGCTCGGCGGTTTGAATATTGAGTTGAGCCAGCTCAGGCAAATCGTCGTGATGCTTTTCTTTGAACGCCGCGAGGTTTTTATCTAGTTCGGCAATGTGGGCCTGCTCCCGGGCTGCCTCCTCGCTGAAAAATGCCGAAGTCTGCTGGGAAGCCTGCGTGCGCGAGGTCAGATTTTCGTTCAGGTAGAGTGTGGTGAGTTCGTTTGCCACCTTGAGCGCCAATTCCGGCGAGCGGCTCTGGTAGGAGACTGAGAATGCGATGGTCGCCTGGGTCGGGCGCCCGCTGCGCGGATCGATCACATCGGCGCTGATCATGTGCATGCCGATGTCCTCGCGCATGGTCGCCAGCAGTTCTTCGCGCGGCTTCTTTTCACGAATAGCCGGATACAGGTTATAGCGCTCGATCAGCGACAGCAGGTTCTGCGTCGTCATGACGCGCTGACTGATGATCTGCACACGTTGGTCGGCATACGAGGTGATCACCGAACGCACGAGCTCCTGCGGGATCTCCTGCTGCTCGATCAAGATGGTCGCCGTCGATCGATAAGTGGCCGGTAGCAAAATGGCGAGCAGGACGGTAACCATCGCCGCTGTGGCCGCTACGAGCCAAAATATCCGGCGGCGGCGCCACAGCGCCAAGAGCTTCTCGCGCGTATCGGCGGCTTTTTGCGTTTGATTGTCCATGGCGGCTATTGAAACTTGATGTGGTTGAACTGGCGAGACAACGTGATGGTCAGCTCATTGGACGAAACGTTGTAGGTTGGCGGCTGGATCTTTTCCGCTACGCGCGACGCATTCACACTCAAGGTGACCTGCTCGGTCCAGCGCCAGTTGGTGCTCAGTCCGAAGTACTTGACGGTGTAGTCGGTCACTCCGGATGGCTGCGCAGGGCTCTCGGTTTTCACGAAGCGCACGTCCGGCGTCAGGGACCAGCGAGCAGTCAAAGAATAGGCGGCCTTGATCTCATAAAGTTCCTGTCGCGACAAGTAGGCAAGGCCGGTAGGCGTCAGCTGACGCGATGCGCTGGCGTTCAGCGTCCAGCGACTGCCCTGGCGCGTCACGTTAACCAGATACACCGTGCCGTTTTGCGAGGATTCCACTGTGAGCGGTATGAGTTCGACAGAGAGTCCATTTGGAGTGGGCACGATTTCTTCTTGCGCGGTGCTGAGTCGATTGAGCGAACGGGAGTATCCGGCCGTAGCCGTCAGCGACCATATTTCACTGAACTGCCGCATAAATCCGACTTGCAGGTTGGCACTGCGGCTTTCGGTCGTGCCGTCGAGCGACTGGTACCGGCCGACGCTCGCAGCCAGTGTGAGCTTGTTCTGCTCGCTGCTGTTCAAGGTGAAGGTCGGCGAGACGGTTGTGTACTTGAAGTCAACCAGGGTTGGCGTGCCGACCGAGGGCCCGTAGCGTACCTCCTGCGTGCCGGCGTCTGCGTCGAAGTCGATGCGCTCGGTCAAATGCCGATCCCAGTTCAGGTCCGCCGTGAAGGTGTCGCGCCGCACGCCTGTGGCGCCGCTCGTCAAATAGTCTTGATAGAGGCTGGAGTCGCGGGCCAAGCCGGCGGCAGCCGTGAACATACCCCGCTCGCTGTCGAATTCGCTTTTGACATTCAAATGCGCGTAGTCCGATGCGACGGATGAGTAGCCGTGGCTGTCGCCGAGTCGAAAGCTGGGCACTACGTAGAACTCGAATGCGTCGCCGTTATATGTCGTCGGCGCATCGATAAGCAGTGCGCCATTCGTTTGAGCCGTACTCGAGAGAAGCAGGAGAGCCGGGTTGGAGGCATAATCGGCCACAACGCCGAGCGTCGGATCCATTCCCCAGACGCCCGCGCTTGCGTCGTTACGATACAGCATCGCTGCCACGTACCAGCAGGCAAGCGCCGACCGGCGCCAGATCATGGGACAACAACCGTGTCACCGCTTTGTAAAAGTATGTTTTGATCCAGTCTGTGGCCGCGTTCGACGTCGCTGTAATGGAACGGAATGGAGATCTCGTGATCGCCGCTGCGGCGCAGAACGCGAATGTGATTCGTGTTCGCAAACGGCGTCGCGCCGCCCGCCAGGCTCAGCACCTGCATGACGTCGATCGGTCCGCTCAATGGGAAATCCCCGGGATGGTTGACCTTGCCGATCACATACACCCGGTTTCCCAGAATGGTCTTGACCGACACGGTTACCACCGCATCAGGTATGTACTTGCGCACGCGTACTTCGAGCAGCTTCGTCAGCTCAGCGACCGTGTGACCGGCTGCTTGCAGTTCCCCGGCCAATGCAAACGAGATGGCGCCGTCGGGACGAATCAACACCTCGCCCTGTAGATCGGTCTCCTTCCACACCGACACCTGCAGCAGATCGCCCGGGCGCAATAAATAGCCGTCGGTCGGCCCCAACTCGGCGCCGCAGGCAGTTCCCAAGCCCATGAGCAGGAACAACGCCCAGCGATTCGGCAACTTCATTGCGATTTCACCGCTTTCACGACTCGATGGCTAAAGAGCCGTGGAGTTTAGGTGCCGCATATGAGAGTTTCATTGCAACGGACTACATTTCGACTGCTCTTGTCATCGCATTGTCAGCGCGCAAGATGCGGCCACGCATGGCCGCCACACATAGATCAGGCGGTGGCGGCCTGCCCAACGGGTGCCCGGCCCCATCGCCGGCCAAACATCAAAGTCAGGCCGGAAAGCAACAGAATGAGCGAAGCGGGAAGAGGTACTGCGCTGACGGCGGGCTGGAAACTGATCTTCAAGCTGTAGACGCCGACCTGATACTGCCCGTCCGCCTCCCCGAACCAGTGGGCGTAGAAGGTGCCCGCTCCGATGTTCATCGATTCCGAACCGCCGTTCATCGGAGCACCGAAAGTCCCGTTTGCGGAGGTCAGAAAGAAGCTCAGGTTGGAAAGCGTGTCCAGCCAGGGCACATCGCTCATCGAGATGGTCAGCGTCCCCGGGGTCGTTATGTTGAATGTATCCACAAAGGATTGGCTGCCCTGGATGAAGCCAACACTGTCATAGACGACGGTATCGGCCCGCGCCTGGCTCACCTGCCCGACGAGGCAAAACAAAATTGCCGCGGCCAGAAAAAATTGCTTCATTTGCATAGCGATGACCCTTCCCATTCAATCCTCAAGATTTGTCACACCGGCCGCCGCAGCGGGACCCGGACGCTTGGATCGGGCGGCACGACGGCGTCATTGCCGGCGCCATTGGTAACGGCGCTGCGTTCGCCGTTGCGATACACATACTTGTCGTACAGGTAGCCGCGTAGCGAGCGGGCCGACGACTCAGCGTCGTCGGAAACACCGACGCCGTCTTTAATGCGCATGACGAGATACTCGTCGCGAAGCCCGATCATCGCCAGAAGAGCGATATCGTCCCGCTCGACCTGCCGCCCCTCCTCCACCTGTTCATTGATGATGCGTTCCAATCGAAATGCATCCAATTCGAAAAAGCGTATGAGCTCATCGCCGGATTCAACCAAGACCGGAACCAGATTTCGGCCTCGGATTGCTTGATCGCACAGCGGCGCAATGCGGTTCAGCGTCGACTTGATCGCAAATCGGATGATGTCCGAATCTCGCACCCCTAGGCGTTTGGCGATCCGCTTGATATTGCGGATGTCGCTCTCCCCCAACCGTATCGATACTGCTTGTTTTCGTTTATCGACCACCGAATCTCCCCGCAATCCATCTGTCGGTCTTAACGAATTGGATCGTAGGTGATAAGTGTGTCGTGAGAATGGCACTTACATGACGAATTTCCCGTATAACGTGATTCGATGAGTGACGAAATGCAGACGAAATAGCGCGGGCGCGAGAGTGATCTGCAGTCATCAAGATTTCTCATTCGATTTCTACACTGCCGGGAAATCGCTGGGATCAACGCTGCATGCCGAGGCCAAGTTTCAGGACCGTCACGATTGCTCTGGCCGTAGGCGTGACCCTGTTCCTCGGCTTCATGTGGTGGTGGGACGGGAGAACGGTGGAACCGTTGCCACGGCCCGCAGAGGTCTCTGCGAGCGCGCCGCGATTCGTGCCTCGTACGGTGCCATCGACACTGGCCCCGGGGCACCCGCAGAGTAGCGCCGCGGCCGCGAGTGCCGCTGGTCCCGCTAGTGCCTCGAGTACCACTGGTCCCGCTAGTCCGGCGAGTTCGGCGGCTCCTCCCTTGCCGGTTCTCGTCTTTTTCTATCGGCGGATGTCAGATCCCGATCATAAGATCGCGGGCAGTATTGAAAATAGGTCGAACGACACGCTGACTATCACAATAAGGATCCTCAGTTCGCGCACCCAGGCGGTTTCAGAGTCCACGTTGGATGTCGCGCCCAACAGCAGGACGACCTTCGGTCCCGATGAAGGGTTCGATCTGGGTCCGGCCGATCAGGTCACTTTGCAAAACCCGACATACAGCGACTTGGTGCAGGAAATCCGCCGGGTGCAGTGACTTGGTATCAGTTGGTTTCGCACTCGACGCCCAGGCAAAACATCTTGACCACGATGAAAGGCGGCAGAAGACTGTTGTTCAGCTGTTGGTAGTTGGTCGCGCCGGCCAGGTCCTGGCTTAGTTGTTCAACCGCGTTCTTGCTGGCATCACCCAGTGAGTTGGCGCCTGAAAGTGCGCCTGCGAGCGCGCCCGCCTCGGAAACGGGTACGCCGGTCGAGGTGCCCACGACGGTGATGTTGCCGGCGCCAATGACCTGCACCGCGGCGATGTTCAAGTTTCCCGCGACGCGGATGCCCGCGTCTCCAGCGTTCACCGCACCCTTCGGCGCAATCAAATTAACCAGTCCGGCCTTGACGTCGGGCGTCGTCAGCAATTGCCCGATACCGCTTCCCGATACGGAGTTGCTGGGGTCGACGAACAGATTGCCATTCGCGTCGGTTTGAATAACCGGCGGCGGCGCACCCGAGGCGCTCTTTGCGCCTTTGCCCGCATCGATGTTGCCGTTCGATGCCCAGAGGATGATGTTGCCTCCCTCAAGGGTCAACATGCGCGATTGATTGACCAGGAAGTCCTGCTCGGCGAAACCCTGAATGGCGCCTTCGCCCAGCACCAGGACGCCGAGATTCACTTCCGCAGGTATCACGAGGCCGGTCAATGTAGTGGTCTGTTTAACCGCGCCCAACGAGGCCGGCGGATTGGCAAGTCCTACCACGACAGAACCGCCTGGCACCAATAAATTGATGTCGCCGCCCTGCTCCGTCTTCACTTGACTGAAGAACAAGTTGAGATTTCCGTCGTAGGTCAGCGCACTTCCGTCGGCGGCCGCTGCGGGAAACAGCGTATTGATGGCGGTATAGCCGCGGTCGTAACCCGCGCCTTGCAAGGTATGCGCGAGACCCGTGGCGCTGAGCTCATCGCTCAACACTTGCGCCAGCAGCGGCAGCTGCTGCGCGGGCGTCAAAGCCTCAAAGCTGCTCAGAGCCGTTGAATAGCTCGAGCCGGCCATAGCCGGGTTGAGCTGCGCCGTATAATCCACGAGCGTCTGCGCATAGCTGCCGGGGGCACCGGTGGCTGCGTCAGGCGCGAGATAGGCATCGGTGAACGCTTGATAGGCCGGTTGCCGCAAGCCCCCATCGCTGTTGGTGCCGAAGCCCGCTCCCACGACCAGGGTCGCGCCGGTTGCCGGCAATCGCACATCCGACAAGCTGCCGGTGGTCACGATCCCGTTCGAGTCGCCGAGATTGATCGAACCTCCAGCCAGCACCTCGAGGTACCCCGGTCCCGCCAAGTTAATCCCGTTGGGATTCTCTTGCAGCGCATTGGTGATCGGCATGGTGGGCGTCGAATAATTGATGTTGCCGCCCGCAGCGATCAGGGTCACATCGGACGGATTGAGATTTTTGCCGTTGAAATTCAGGTCCGTGATATCTCCGCCCGCGATCACGTTCGCGGCTTTGGGAAATGTCAGCTGCCCCGACTCAATGTCGCCCGTATTGGCCACCAGCGAGATCGGCTGTGCATCGCTCTGATGCAGGGGCACCAGCGGAAGCGGTGCGCCATTGAGACCGGGGAAATTCAACGCCGTCTGCGGTACCAAGATATTCGGCACCAGCGAAGGATCGGCCTCCGACAGGACAATGCCAAAACTCGTGCCGTTGTTATCGATCGAGTTGGCCGCGAGCAGGCTCAAGTTGCCCGCCGCAGCGGGAAACAACGTGATCTGAACGCCCCCATTCGGGGGCGCTTGCGGCAACGGGGCGGCGCCGAGATCAATGCTGCCCGACAGCGAGGCTACATTCAGGGTAGAAGGATAGACAGCAAGGTAATTCTCCGCATTGGCCGAGGGCTCGTAAACAAGATTGACACCGGATAGCGCCGCGATCGGCACGTTTGTCACCGGATCATTGTTGAGCACGATGTCCCGGGCGGCACTGACGAGATTGAGCGTGCTCGGATTGCTGGTCGGCGCATAAGGGTAAAACGCCGCATCTTCACCGAGGGCCGATACCAGCGAGGCATTCGCCGCCGCCAGCGGCAACGTGGTGCTGTTGGCCACACCATCCAAGGCAATTCCGGAGCGGGCGCTGACATCGAACACGCCGTTGCCAACCACCAGAATGGGATAGATTTCGGTGTTCGGCGCGGGCAGCGGTGTCCCGACGCTCGAAGTATTGATCAGGGCAGTCTGCTGGCCAAAAGTGGAATCGCTGCTCGAAGTAAGCGCACCTCCCGCGACTATCGATGCATTGCCCCAATCATCCTCGAAGACGCCACTGACGATATTGCCGCCGGCGCGAACGTTGAGAATGCCTCCGCCGGTGAGCAAGAGATCCGCCGCGGTAAGGGCGCCGCCGGAGGCGAGAAGCCGTCCGGTGGTCGGAATGACGGTGTCGGTATTGACGATGTCGCGGCCCGCCGTCAAGGACAAATTCCCACCGCCCAACACCCCGACACCTTGTTCAAACTGACTGAACGTTATCCACCAGCTCGTACCCGAGCTTGGCGTCAGCGCCGAATCCGACTGGCCGCGGCGCCACAACCAATCCGAGACCAGCTGCGCGCTGGCGGCGCTGCGCACATCGTCTGCCGCGGCAATGCTGATGTTTCCGCCGTCAGTGGGATAGGAAACTGCATCGCCGACCCGGGTCAATTTGAGCGGCAGAGGCGTCGGCACAAATTGCCCCGATTGCGCAGGCGTCAGGACGGATGGCATCCCGGCCGTGTAGATCACCGATGAAAGCGGATCCTGCTCGGCAACCTGCAGCGTCCCATTGTCATACAAATTCCCGAGCGAATCGCCGGCAATGTAGCCGAGCAAGACATCCGCGCCCGCGGCAATCGCAATGTTCCCGGTTCCGGTGCGAATCAAGTTACCCGCGGTCAAGATCACATTGCCGGTGTTGGGCGGGGCATCCAAGCTGGAAACCGCTGTCGGCAGCGGCATGACGGCGAGCGGATTGGCGGCCGACAAGTCGGCGCCGGCGGTCAAGGTATACGAGGCTGAATCCTGTGCGACCCCGGACTCGCC
This sequence comes from Steroidobacteraceae bacterium, assembly GCA_036495805.1. Taxonomy (GTDB): domain Bacteria; phylum Pseudomonadota; class Gammaproteobacteria; order Steroidobacterales; family Steroidobacteraceae; genus Bog-1198. The sequence continues at coordinate 50,293 of DASXMG010000020.1, forward strand.
GAAAGCCCAGGTGTTGATCGCTTTGCCGCTGCTGCCGGTGAAACCATCGCTCAGCGATGACTCGAAAACGAGATTTCCCGCCGCGCGCAATGTGAGGTTGAGCGGTGCGCCGAGCGCCAAGTTCCAACTCGCCAGGTCCCATACCTTCGCGCTGTCGTTGACGATCAAATCGCCGCTGCTGTCGATCTCGATGCCGGCTCGTACCTCGACGTTGGCGAATCCGAGATTCGCGGCGATGACGGCTGAATCGGCCACAAACGTCTGCGCGTCCGTGAAGAGTAGTCCGTTCGTGTCATTGACATCGCAGGCTCCTCCGCTGCCGCATGAGGAGTCCTGGTCGCCGAGGCTCGAGGCCGCATAGCTCTTGTAGCCCTCGACGATTACGGGATTGCGCGTGAGCAGATTGAGCGACGCTGGGTTCGCTACCTGGATTTGCACGCCCGTATCAGAGGCGGTGCGTGGCGCGCGTAAGGTGAGCGTCCCGTCGGTGTCGGCGCCGCCGCCGGCACCGCCTTGCATGCTGATCGTGGTCGGTTGTTGTGCGCTGCCGCCGGCGATCGCGATGTTGCCGTTCACCGTTCCCAGAGTGATGTCGCCGCCGTGCGCGATGAGGCTCGCGCCGTTGGCGCCCGCCGGCCCGTTCGCACCCGCATTTGCCAGCAGCTGTGCGCCGCCCTCCAGAGTCAATCCGTTCTCCGCCCAGAGTGCGATGGATCCGCCGTTGGTGTTGAGCCCTGTTGAGCCGCTGGTGTTGATGACCGCGGTTCCGGCGACATCGATCGTGCCCTGATCGACCGACAGCAGGAAACTGGCAGCTTGTACGGTGGAGGCAATGGTCACTGCCGTATCGCCGCGTGTACGCAGGTCCATCGCGCCGTTGAAACCACTGCTGTTGAGTGCGGACTCAAGTTCGCTGAAACCGTTGCCCGCGAGACCCGAACCTACGTCCAGAGAAAAGTTGCCTTGGGCTTGTCCGGCGGCCGCACCGCCTTTAAGCGTGCTGCCTGCGAATGTAAATGTTCCTTGCGGAGCCGAGACAAGCAAGGACCCCGCGTCGCCGTTAATGGCGCCAGGACCTGTGCCGGATGAGGCCCCGGAAACGTCGAGTGCCGCGCCGCTCCCGATCACAACGTTGCCGGTCTGCGAAACCAAGTCAATGGAGCCGGCTGCAGCCACCGCGCTGGTCACCGTATATCCCTGCACGGCTCCCGGCGCGCTAGTTGTAGACCCGTTCCCCAAAGTCACGTCACCGTTTGTGGCGGTCAGCGAGATGATGCCCGCGGGCAAATTAATCGTACCGTTCTGTGCGACCGAGCTCCCTTGAATCGACAGTGCCGCGCCCAGGCCCGCGGCCGGTGGAACAAGTTGGGTGTTTGCGGCGGAGGGATTCAAAGTAACGGCCCCGGTGCTCGTCAGCGCTTGATTCGATCCCGCGCCGCCGATCAGCGCCGCGCTGGTGACGTTGATGGGAACCGGCGCCTGCGATGACACGGTGAGGCTGCCCGTCCCTTGTCCGACGACATCGCCGGCCGCCTGCAGATCGAGGCTGCTGAAGCCGCTAATCGTCTTTGGGCCCGAGCCCAGCGTGAGTTGCCCGGAGCTGGGAGATCCCGTGGCACCGGCAATCAATTGCAGTGCGCCGCTGCCGTTTGGAACAGCCGCAAAATTCGCAGCCGCGCCGCTGGAGTTCATGAGGGTAATGTTGCCGGCCTGCAGGATTTTATCGCCCGCGCCATAACCACCCAAACCGGCCGCGTCCAGGCTGATGCTATTCAGACCGGCGGTGGGCGAACCGGGCGTTCCGAGCTGCAACGCGCCATAAAAATCGATCGTTGAGCTGCTGCCAATGGTCAAGTCCGTAAGACCCTTCAGGTTTCCCAACAGTTGGGCAGTGAGCGCCAAACCGGGCGTGCCCGCGGGCACATCGCCCATGCTGACTACGCTCGAATACAAGCCCACCGCAGGCGCCGAAATGAGGGCACCGGGCGCGAGTGTCGTGTTGTTAGTGCCATAAAGCAGCAAGCTGCCGCCCGCGGAAACCGACGCGCCCGCGCCGATGCTGACAATGCCGGTGGGATTCTGCGGCAGGCTGGCCGGATCGACTTCGAGCGTCGTCGCAGCGCCGTTGGATACGCGCAAGAGTGCGCCGCCGCCGGCCAGCAGCAGCGGGCTCGGCACTTGACCTGATGCGCCGGCGCCACTCGCGCTGACTTGTGCGCTCGGATCCACCGTCACGCTGTCTTGCGCGGCGAGAATGATCTCGGGCGCGGTCAATGCGGTCGTGTTTTTCAGCGCCACGGTTTGGGTCGCGCCGACATTGAGCTGCTCGCCGGCCGGCGTATTGGCGCTGGTCGCGCCAAGAATCAGGGTTTGCGCGTTGAGATTGTCGAGCTGTTGAACGTTGAGCTGCAGGGTGCCGGGCGCGGCGGGGACCTGGCTGGCGGCGGCATCGACCACCACGATGTTTTGCGCTGTGATGGAAACATCGCCGCCCTGGCCTTGCGTCGTGATGGGGGCGCCGCTCGACGTAATACCGGATACAAAACTGCCGACGCCAAAACTAATCGAGCCGTTCAGCGCCAAGCTATTGGTCGCCGACAACAGCAATTGGCCCGCATCCGCGGGCAGCCGCGGGGCGGCGGTCGCGTTGGATTGCGCCGCTGAACTGAAGAACGCATTTGCAAAGCTATCCGTGTACTGCGATTCGGAGCGCACAGTCGTATCGGAGGCGACCAGGACGGTCGAGGTGAGGCTCGATTGAATGCTGGTGCCGGCGACACCGAAACGCGCCGCGACCTCATAAGCTCCGTCGGCTTGCGCAACCGACGAACCCGGAACGATTCCGCTGTTCTGCTGCACGACCTGCACCGCGAAGGCGCCGGGCAAGAGCGCGTAATGCGCGGGAAGCAGCGCATACGTGCCGGCGGGCAGGCCCGGGACGCCGGAAAGGGTGATGGTTTGATCCGTGGGCGCAGAGCCTTGGCCGTATTGCGCATCGATCGGCGCGAAGGGCGAGTTCAAGGAGGGCAGGATGGCGTAGGTATACACGGTGGTGCCGGCTGGATGATTTGCGGCCGGCAAATTGACAGGATCAAGCACGTCGATCGAGCCGCCCTGTCCGGCGACGAATTCATAGGCGTACAGATCTCCGCCGCCCGAAAGATCAAGCTGCGCTCCACTATTCACGCTCACGCTGGACCCGTTGAGGCCGATCTGTTTGACCGGCGGCCGCGTCAGAATATTGGTGGATCCGGCCGCCGGGGAATACGTCCACTGAATGCCATTGGCGGTCGAACCGAACGGGATAAGGAGTCCAACCGCCGACACGGAGGTGAGGCTGCCGTTCGCCAAGGTCACGCTGCCGGGAGTCACAACATTACCCTGCGCATCCAGAATCGGGACGCCGTTCAATGCGATTTGTCCCATGGGCGCGCGCAGCACGCCGCTTTGCAGGATATCGGTGGCGTTGATGCTGATGCTGCCGCCGGCGGATAGGGGCATGGCCGCAGGCGTACCGGCGGTTTGACTTGAGCTGATGGTGACCAACGTCGGGGTGGCCGCAGACGACAAGCTGCCCGCCGAGGGCAAATCGTTAATGGCAAATCCGGTGGCGGTGGTCGGGTAGAGCTGCGCGCCCTGCAAAGTGAGATTCGCGGAGGTTTCGAGCGCGCCTTCAAAACTCGGGTTGCCCGGCACATCGACGGATGGCGGCGCACCGATCGTGTTCGCACCGGCCACGAAGCGAATGTCGCCGCTGCTGGTGAGATTTTCCTGGGAAAATCCGCTCCAGCCGCTGATGCCGCGAACGTCGATCAATTGCGCATTCACGTTAAAGGTGGCCAGGCCCGTGACGGGATTCAACACGGCCGCTGCGTTGGGGCTGGGATTTTGTGTATCGAAATAATAGGTATTGTTGAAGTAATTGCCTAACGCGACGTAGGGCGCACTCAAGTCCACTTGTGCCGACTGATTGCCGAGGAACAGCGGCGCATCGAGAGTCAGGCTTGCATTGGCGCTGAGCGCAACGGTGCCGGTGAAGACGATTGCATCAGCGCTGCTGAGAGACACACTGGCAAAGCCCCCGCCCTCGATCGTGCTCACATCGATGACCGCCGTGCCGCTCAGCAATTGATTCGACGGCGGCACGGCGGGCGACCCCGTCGCGTTAAGTCCCGCCAAGGTCAGGGTGCGTAGCGCCGTCGGGTAGTGGGATCCCCCCGTTGCGCCGAGCAAAGCGGTTCCGTTCGGTCCCGCGTTGGTGTAGTTAACACCGAGCGCCAGATTCAGCGTGCCCCCCGCGGCTCCGGCGATGGGCACTCCATTCAGCGAAGCGGCTTCTGCCAAGAGGTCGCCTTGCAGGACGATGCCTTCGCGGGCGCCAATATCGATGGTCCCGGCGCTCGAGGCCGCCCTCGTCGTCACAATACCATTCACGCCGACCAGGTCGAGAATCCCCGAGGCGCCGCTGACATTGATCACCGAGCCGGGATCGGTTTTCACGAAGCCCTTGTTTGCAAGCAGGGAAATCGTACCGCCGGCGAGGACCGATCCTTCGCGATACCCATGCGGATCCAAGGTGTCTATTTGTGCATAACCCGCAGCCGCAAGCAGGGCATCAGGTCCGAGCTCAATGTCTTGATTCGCGATGAAGCCGGGGTCGCCGCTCGATTGCAAAGGATTCGCCGGATTGTCGAGCTGCAGTGTGATATCGCCGCCGGCCGCAATGATGCTGCCGAACACGCGCACATTGCCGTTGTAGCCATTCGCGGCGAGTACGACGGCGGCGCCGGGATCGGTGACGATGGATGCATCGCGCGCCAGAGTGACATCGCCAATTTCTGAGCCCGACGCGTCGCTGGCCGTGGCGCTGAAACTCACACTGGCCGGCTTGCGCAACGCTGCCGGCAGCGTTTCAAGCTGCGAGAACGCCGCAAGACTCGATCCGGTTGGTTGCAGAAAGGCGTTATGCGTAAAAACCAGAGTTTGCTCGATCGGCGCAATGCTGAACGGCGTGCTGTCGATGGCATCCTTGAGGTTGCCGATAATCACATCGTCTTGTCCGGTGAGGTTGTACTGGGCGAAGCCTCCCTGGGTGAAGAAGTCGGGTGTCAGCAGCAATTCGCCGGGTGTGCCGGCGGTCGCCGTCGCCACCGTCAACGAGCCGGACTGAAGCGCCAGTGTCCCACCGCCGCCGGGCTTGAGGCTGGCGCCCAGCAACTGCGCGCCTGCACCCATGTCCACGAGGCCGATGAAAGGGCTGGCGGCCGTCACCGCCGGGTTCAGACTAAAGTTCGCGGAGAGCGAGATCTTCCCGGCGGCGCCCTCGGAGAGCGCATTGTTCTGATTGATCCACCCGCCTCCCGAGACATTAATGAGACTGTCCGCACCGAGGAACACGCTGCCGGCGGCACTCGCGCTGACATTACCGCCATTGATGACCACCGGCGCCGTACCCGGCTGCGACGTCACCGCGGGTGAATCATTGGTCCAGCCACCGCTGACATCGATGGCCGCGCCCGGTCCAACACTAATGTCATGGGATAGCAGATCGCCTGCACTGTCGGTTTGGGGAGTACTGACGGTTTGTAAGCTGACAGTGCCGCCGGGCGCGAAGATATTCCCGCCGATGTCGATGCTCTGGGTCGATTTAGCGGTAAAACCGCCATTGGCCGCGATGGCCAGCGTCGCGCCGGCAGGGAGCGTGATGTTGCCGCTACTGGATACCTCAAAGGTCGTAAATCCGCTTTGCGTGAGTTGCGTCGGCGACAGGCTGGTGATCGAGGGCAAGCTGACGGAAGAAATGACATTGCCGTTGAGGACAACGTTGCCGACCAGGTTGTCCGTGAGGCCGTCGGCAAAAGTGACGCCGCCATCGACCCCATAATCCGCCACGCCGGCAGCATCGGAGCAAATGCCGCAGCCGAGCACGAATGTTCCACCTCGGGCCAGACTGGAGAGCGTCCTTTGATGCAAGCCATCGACCGTGGCGGCCAGCATCGAACCGCGCAAATACACCTGCGGCGCTTGCACATCGAGGCTGCCGGCGTTGGCCCCCTGAGTGTAGCCGGCGTAATAGGATTGGCCGTTGCCCTTGTTGGTGACGCCCCAGGTTGGGTCCGTGTACGCATAGCCATTGGCAATACCCACGTACTCAATCGTGCTGGGCGCGGTACTGATGTTGTAAACCTGGCCGTTCGCCGCGAGCAGGTTCGTTGTGCTGGGACCGTACCCGCCCTGATAGGCGACACTGCCACCGGACACATTCAGTGTAGATCCGGCGCGGGTGATCAAGGTGCCGGTGGATTTCAGGTTGATCGCGCCGGCCGCGGTGAGCATCTGATCGATGTTCGAGCCTATGTTGCCGGCGTACGGCGTGACGTCGAACAATGATGGCGGATTGGTAATATCGACCGTGACCGTCGTGCCGTGCAGAAATCCGTTGCGCTGCAATGGATCGTTCTGCAAGTCATTGGTCTCGAGCGTAACTTGAACCAGATTTTGCGTCACCGGGACGGAAACCGCCTGCAGGCCCGAAACGTCGATGCTGGCGCCCGCAGCCATGTAAAAACTGCCATCGTCGCTGACAGGCTGGGTCGAACTAAGGTTCAGTTGATACGGGTTGGAAGACGCATAGGCGTTGACGGTCCCGCCCGGCGCACGGATCGCCGCGCTGCCTTGCATTTCGATGACCTTTCCGGCCACGTCGACTTGCGAGGGGACGAAGCCCGCCTGTTCCGGGACGGTCAATGTTTCCGTGTCCGTCGCATCAGGTAAAACCTCGGTGACGCTGCCGGGCGCGAGCAACAGTGTGCCGCCCTTATTGGGCAGCAGTCCGCCGAAAGCGGTCTGCTTGCCATTCGGGTCGACGGGGTTTGGATTGGAGAACGAAGCGCCCGCAGAGGTATCCCCGGCAACGAGGTAAATGGATCCGTTGGCGCTCACCGAGGTCGTGGCCGACAGCATCCCTTCTTGATTGACGATGAGTCCGGCCAACGTAATGTTGCCGCGTGGCGCGCTGATCTGTCCGCCGTTGATCACGGTTCCGGTGACGCCGCCGCCGTCGACCTGAATCAACAGGCCGCGCATATCCGGATTTGAACTCGCTACCAGGTACACGGCGTTGGAGGCTGCGCCCAAAATGGTCTGCCCGTCAGGAGTCGAAATCGATCCATTGTTGGTAACGGCGGAACCCAACAGCATGATTCTCCCGCCATCGGCCGCGGTGAGCGAGGCCCCGCTGTTCACGGTGACGGCACCGGCGGCACCGTTCGGCGGCGCGACGAACGCAGCAGTCGGCGGTTGTCCAACTTTATTCTGGGAGAGAACGCCGTTTTCGAACAGCGCATCCGGATCCTGAGAACCGGGGACGGGCGCGAACGCCAGCGTTGAGGCGGTGAGGCCGCCGACGTCAACCTGCGCGCCCTTGTCGAACACGATGCCGTTCTGGTTATAAAGATAAACCTGCCCGTTTGCGTTCAGGTGCCCGGCGATGACGCTCGGATCAGAGCTCCAGATCTTATTCAGCACTGCGGAGGTGGCTCCGGGCTGGATGAAATTCACCGTAAAGCCACTGGCGATGTTGAAGTCCGCCCAGTTCAAAATCGCCTTGCTCGTGGTTTGCGTGACGTTGAGCGTGTTGCCGCTCACCACCGCGCCGGCTGCGCCATATTGAACAAACGACTGCGCCGAGGCACCGCAAGCGCCGGAAACAATACACGGCGTGGGCAGCGGCGGGTGACCGGCCACGGCCGACCCGGTCCAGCTGACCGAGAGCGCTACGAGTCCCGATAGCTTTGGAAATCGAATGTCACGTGCCTGTCGCTTGGTCACTTTCATTCTATGCACGCGAATTGCTTAGACCAATAAAAAACGGGCCCTGCATTTTCACAGGGCCCGCCGCTAACTTCGATAATAAGCGAAGTTGCTATCCACAAGGATCAGAGAGGATCGCTGCCCAGCGTGATATTGCCTGGAATCGTCTTGAACGGCGACAACGGACTGTCCGAGTTGCCATTGCGGCTGGTCACGGAAACGCAAGTCACGCCAACAAGCGTGGTCGCATTGTCCAGATCCGTAATGACCCCCGGCAGATTGCCCGGGAACTTCGCACCGGGACTCCCGCTGCAGCCCGGCAACGATGCCGACTTCAGCTGAGCCAGGTAGGCAGCCGCAAAATCCGCACCATTCGTATGCGAGGTCAAGAAGCCGGCCGTCTTGGTGTTGAAATGCGCCTGGTAGAAGTCGGTGTAGTTTCCCTTGATCGCATTGACATAGGTCGTCGCCGTCGCGCTGTTTTCATCGTCACCCGTGGTGCCGGTGTCCACGGCGGTGCCGTTCAGGCTGACAAAATCGTAAGCATTGGTGCCCGCGACATTTTGGTTGGCCGCAATTCCGGGCGGGTTATCCATGCTGACAATTCCGATGGCCCGCAGAGCACAGGTCGAGGCCGCGAGGAGCTTGAGGTCACTGACGGACCCCGCAGCAGAGCTTTCCTGAACGTCCTGATACCCGACAGCGCATGCAGCCGGCGGTGTCCCCGCACCATCCGAGCCGCCCAGGTAACCATTGACGACGCTGGTGGGCAGAGTCGCCAAAGCACTCAATTGTGGGTAGCCCAGGAATTCGGCCGAACTCGAGGTCTTGTGGCCTGAACCGATGTTGCGGTCAAGCAGGATGACATCGCCCGCCGGCAAAGCCGCACCGACGAAGCCCGCTTGATCGCCGTACAGTTGATTCCAATTCGTGATCGTGCCGGAAAGAATCCCAGCAATTTCCGAATAGCTGAAGTTGTGCTTCTGCGCATACAGTTGCGAGGTCACTGCCATGCCGAACACCAGATCATAGATACCGGTGGTTGCACCGGGCAAAGACAGGGCGGCCGGTGCGATCGGATTGTTGATCCCGGCGAACGCGGGGACTTCGAGATCGGTCAGGCCGAAATCCGGCTGCCGGCTCGTGCCTTCAATGGTGAAGGTGCCCGATTGGAAAGTTGGCACACCGTTTCCGGGCGTGCAGTAAGTGCCTGCTCCGGTTCCGGTTGCAGTGGCGCCTGTAACCACGCTGGCCACGGTGGGATACGGCAAACCAACAGAGGCAGGGGACTGCGGCTGGCCGCCGTTCGTATAGCTGCCGCCATTGAACTTGTACATCACCATCACGTTTTTGCCCGAGGGCACGCTGCCATTGGCGGCTTTCGTGGTTCCGTACAGGATGTAGTACTTGGTATCGGCCTTGCCGGCCGCGGTGCTGGTATACAGGTCGACATTGCTCATGAGCCTGCAGGTGGCCGCGCCGACCGCCTGGGGCTCGGCCGAACCACCGCCATAATAAAAGACAAAATCGGGAGTCACTCCGGGGCCGACGGCGAAGGCCGCATTCGACCCCAGCGCGACCGCGATGGAGCACGCAAGATAACTTGCTTTGGCAATCTTCATAAACGTTCTCTCCGTAAAATTGAACGAAATAATTTAAATTCGTTGCAGAGTAGTGCGGGCTTCAGGCCTCAATTTTCCGTCGGCGCGAGACCACGCCCATCAGCCCAAGGCCGGAGGCGAGCAACAACAACGGGGTGGGGAGCGGGACGGGCGACGTGCCGCCGCCGAAGGTCAATGTGTCCTTCGTCGCTCCGTTCAACGTCGTCGTGAGATCCCACGTTCCGGCCAGAGTGGTAAAGCCGCTTCCGGTGATGTTGTACATGCTCAGCGCGGTGCCGAGCGCACCCGCGTCGCTATAAGGGACCACGGCATTGGCGAACAAACGATTCGAAACGATGCCTTCGTTCAGACCCGCACCCCACCATTGCGCGGTGGGCAGTACCACGGAGGTCGTCGATGCGCTCGTCACGAAATTGGCATTCTGCAAGAATAGCGAGATGGCAGCCTGACCCTGGTTGTTGTTCGAGTTCGAGACGATTACCGGGGTGGTGACGCCGGTGATGTCGAACACGGAATTCAGGCCCGACTTGGTGGCAGAAACCACCGAGTAGCTAAACGAGTCGCTGGTATTCAGGAAGCTCGACAAGGCGCTGGTGATGTCGAAGTTGTATGTACCGTTGGGGTTGAAGGATGCCTGGCTGACGCCGGTATCGAACAGAAAGGACGTGCTGTTGGTCGTGTCGATGACGTTGAGAAACACATCGCCCGTGGTGGTGGCGTCGATGTTCGTATTCGCCATCGAGGTGCCGGCGAGCGCCATAGCGACGGCGCCAGCCAATAATTTAATTCGGAAACTAGAAATCATTGCATTACTCCCATTTCGAAAACAAGGATTGCATCCCGTCGCCCGCGGCAGTCGTCATGACCGTCCCTGGAGCGACCGCAATGCGCCAAAAAGTTTCTACGGGAGCAATGCTGGCAGTGAAGAACGTCCTGACAATGTCGCTTCTGTGAACAAGAGATAACATCCGGGCAAAGGTTGGAGAACTACGCTATGGAAAAAAATCCATGAGCGTGGTACCGCTTGCGATGCGTATTACGGTTGTCGGACGATTCGCGCACATCACTGCGCTTGCTTGCTCAAGATGAACACGGTTTTTGCCTGGCAAAGCCAATCGACCTGACTCAGCGTCATCGTCTGCCCATCGCTCGAAACCGTTGCGCGTGAGATCTCGACCAAAGCGCCATCTTGCGAGCGATTGAATTGCAGAATATTGGGTTGAAGTCGATTGCCGGCAATCGTCGCTCCGGCCAGGTAGCCATTCAACGGGTAATCGTGCGCGTCGAGCTTGCCGTCGGCGCTGCGGCCGTCGCCGCTTGCGAAAGTAAAGCGGTCGTAAAAATCCGGTCCCGGAGCCAGTTCTTCGTCTGCCGCGGCGGCTTTGCGCTGCATGCCGATCGAGAGGGTCAGTCCGTTTGCGGACAAGCGGGTCAATTTTTCGGGACGCCAAGTCCCCGATACGGAGTGGACGCCGCTGAGGGCATCCCCTTCCCGCACATACGCCAGCACTCCCGTTACAGGCTTGGCGGCGCGGTCGTCCTCAAATTCAAGTGTCATTGCGCGTGCGTTCGCGGAAGCCGTGTACAAGCCCTTCCAAGCAAGTTTATCGGCGATTTTTTCGACGATCTCGATGCGCTTCGGATCGAGCACACGCACTGATGCGGTATCGAACAGCGGCTGCCCTTTTACCGCATGAGCGGCACCGTCCGCGGGGATGTCGATCGGGCCGGTTTTGCAGTCGCTGCGCCGAAACACACCGCGCTCAATACTGAAGATCGGGGAGCGCATGCCGAATGTAGTGAGTTCCGGCTGAATGACCCAGGAACCATCGAACGGTCGGTCCGCCCAGGAACGGTCGGACGGACCCTCGGCGAAAGCCATCATCGGCAACAAAGCGGCAATCGACGCCAAAAACTTATGCTTCATGATCCAGGCACCTCCTCAGCTTTATTAAGGTTTGCGCGGGCGCGTGGCATCGCGGTCAAGGTTTGATCTTCTGACCCGCAAATTTGATTCGATATTCCTGCACGACATTCTCGACATCGACTTCTTTCAAGCCCAACACTGGATCCTTTTGTGCAAGCGAAGCCCACACGCCCTTTTTCCGATAGGCCTGCAGGAGATCCTGCGAATAACTGTAGAGCTTCAAATTCTTCGTCTCGCAACTCGCGATCTCGGTCCTGCTTTGCTCCAGACCTTGCTTGACCTGCGCAAGCTCGGCATCGCGTGCCGTCAGTTGCCTGGCGGTATCGCTGAGCTTTGTATTGGTCGCGGACAGACGGTCGGTCGCGTCGCCGAGCCGGCGCATGAGATCTCCCTCAGCGGCCTTGTTCGTCTGCAGCTCAGCGCGCAATCCGAGCTCCGCCTTGGACACGCCCCGCGCGGCCAGAAGGTCCTTGTTTGCCGCCTGGAGCTTTGTTTCGGCCTCAATCTTGGCGCGGGTCAAATCCGCGTTATCGGACTGCGCCTGGCGCAAGGCTTCTTGAGTTCGGTGCAGCATTTCACGCAGCCTGGCCGTCGTATCCTCCTCGGCCGTCCGCGCGGGCTGCGCGCCGCAGACGCTCAGAACCACCATTGCCGCAATCAGGGTGAAAGCTCGCATGTTCATCGGCGCTGCCCTCAGAAGGAAGACATGATGTCAAGCTGCGCGACGTTGATGGCGATTGGCAGGCCGCTCAAAAAGCTGTCCGCTCCCGCAAGCTGAACACCGCTGATTTGCTTGGCGCTGAACCAGCGCAGATTTACGAACGTATTTTTGACAAAAGAATAGCGGGCGCCGAGGAAATAGCCTTGCGCGTCCGTGCCGCCCAAGTGAAAGTCCTGGTCCGTGAACGCGTCGATGGTGGCGTCGCGCTGTACCCATCGATAGCCGACATAGCCCTGCCACGCGTACTTTTGCTCCATGGTCGGATAGCCCAGCGTAAAGCGGGTTTGCCATCCCCTCACTTGCCGATTCACCTGAAATCCGGTGCGCGCGATGATTTCATTCTCGTTGAAACCCAGGTTCTTCACCCAGTCGCCGTCGAACAAAAAGTGTGTGGAACCGACAAAACCCAAATCGAGCAGTGCCGAAACATTGAGCTCGTGGAATTTGGAAGCAAGGCCAAAGAGGTAATTTTGCGTGCCGTTCTGCGTGTTCAGCAATCCGTTGATATCGAACACCGTATTGCCGGTCTGGCGAAAGGGTGCGGCCGTGCCGCTGTACGGCGTCGCAAAAATAGTGGGGTTCGGAATGCCCTCGATATTGCGATAATCGTAGAGCGCCGCGGCGAGCGTTAGAGAGGCCGCGTCCCTAAATTTCACGTTGAACCCGCTTTGATAGGCATACAGCCACTTGCTGGAGGCGCTGTTGAGCGGCGTCGGGTCAACCTGCAGGATCGGATAGGCGCCTGCCGTCGTAAAGAATTTCAGGCTCTGGGTGAGCTGCGGGTGAAATTGGATGACCACACCGCCGAGCGTGACATCGTCGGCCCAGATCAAGGTTGTCGGCCGGAAGTATGGATTGCCGACCAGACCGGCGGACATTTCGAGCCACGCAAAGGGATGATAGGACAGATACGCGCGATCCAAGCCGACGCTGGCGCGCGCCTCATAGGTACCGAGCGTCTGGTTTTCGGTGCCGATGTTGCTGCCCAGGCCGACGCCGCCCGTGGCGAGCCTCAGCCCGGCGGAAAATGAATCGCTCACCGTGGCCTCGAAACCAAATCGTGCCCGGATGCGCAGCCGATCGTCCGCTTCGGTCGAGTTGGCGATGTTTACGCCAAAAGCTTGCAAGACCGGGACCGGCGCGTTCCCGGCGGGAAATGTATCCGCCTCCTCGCGAACCCGCAGGTCCCCGGACCAATTAATTCTGCTCAGCCAATCCGGAAACGCACCCGGCTCGCCCCAGCGCTCCGTCTTGGCTTGCGCGAGCACCTCTTGTTTGACTTGCGCGGTAATCTCTTGCTTTACCGTTTCGGGCACATAAGGCACGCGAACCGTTCCCGGAGCCAAGGGCGGTGCGGCGGGAACGACGGGCGCGGAATTCGCGGTCGGCGGGGACGCGACCGGCGGCGCTGCGGCAGCGGCTTTGGCACCCGCTTGGCGAGCCTGAGCGATGATGGCGTCGGCCTTCTCTCGCGTCAGCACGCCTTGCTCGACCAGGGCATTGACCAGACTGATGGTAGTGTCGCGCAGCTGGCGCAATTCTTCGGCCTCATCGGCAAGGCAGGGACTGACGGCGGCAGACAATAGCAATGCCAATGTCGCGAAGGGCCAACGTGTTCTCATGCGGGTTGAGTCCTGTATCGAAAATAGATCTAGTTGATTCGCAAGCCGATGGGCATCGGCATATCGGCTAGCGGCGCTTCATCGACTCGATTGAGGTCGGCAAGCGCCAGCCGCACCGACCGCTCGGTGTCCTGATCGCCGCCCTGAACCGAGTAGCGTTGAACGGAGCCATCAGGCTGTAACCAGATGAACAATTTGACGTTGCTGGCGCGCACCTTGTGACGCGTGAGCTCGAGTTGAATTCGCTGCTCCACGCGGCCGACATAGGCGGCATAGCGCGAACCGTTGCCAAGCTCGCCGCCGATGTAATCCTTCTTGACCTCGCCCGCGGCAAATGCGCTGGGGGCTTCGCCAGCCTGTCCCTCCATTTTCAACTGCTGCGGCTCGGGGGGCGTTTCTTGCTTGGGCGTTTCGACCTGCTGTTTCGGCTGCTCCTCCTTGGGCGGGTGCTTCTCTTCGGGCGGCGGCGGCGGGGGCGGCGTGTCGGGCAAGACCATGATGCGCGCGATCTGCCGCTTGGGCGTCCCGGCCGAATGGCCCAAGTTCATGCCGCCCCAGACCACCGCGCCAACGAAGACCAGCATTGCGGCGGCAATGACGGAGCGCCGCGTCCAGGAATGCTTGCCGCGCGACCGATAATCGATGCGATCGCTCGTGATCAAGTCCCTATCCTCGCAGTGACCAATCCCATGTTCACCCCCAACGCATTGCACAAGTCGATGACCGTCATGACCTTGGCGTACTGCGCACGTGCATCGCCTTTGATCGCAACCGACATTTTCGGATCGCGCGTCTTGGCGGCTTTCAGTTGCGCTTCGAGTTCCGACAAGTTGACCCCGACGCCATTGATCGACACCGCACCCGCGGCGGTTATCTGCACCAACTTGAGTTCGTGTTGCTCGGTATTGGGCTTGTTGGAGGGCTTCGGCATCGAAATGCTCAACCCTTGGATCGACGCTGTGGTCATCAAAATAAACACCACCAACAGCACGTACGCCAGGTCCAGCATCGGCGTGACATTGATCGTGTCGTAAGGCTTGGAATCGTTGTGCACTTGCATCAGGAAGGCGCTCGCTTCGTTACCAAACCGACTTCGGTGATATCCAGACTCTTGGCGAGTTCCAGCACGTCCATGATGGTCTGGTATTGCGCGGCCGCATCCCCCTTCAGAACGACCGGTAGATTGGGATTGGCCGCTTTGTATTGCGCAAGTGTCGAGCGCAATTGATCCATCGTCACCGGATAGGCATCGAGGTAAATCGAGCCGTCGGCGGTGACCGTGATCGCACGCGTCTGCGGCTTACCGAGATTGTTGGCTGCCTGGGTGAGCGGCGATTGCACGCGCACGCCTTGCACCGCTGCGGTCGTCAGAATGATGAAGGTGACGAGGAGTACGTATGCCAGATCCAACATCGGCGTGATGTTGATGTCGTCATATAACTCATTGCGCTCTTTCGGACCCTCCGACATCAACGCGCTCCGTAGGTTTCGGCCACGCGGGTCACGAATTCGTCGACGAAAATCTGCATATCTGAAGAAATCGTCTTGATGCGCGAGGCCAGATAGTTGTAGCCGAACAGCGAAGGGATGGCGACGCCGAGACCTGCGACCGTGGCCAGCAACGCCGCCGCGATCCCGGGCGCAATCGCATTCACATTGACGTCGCCCGCCGCGGCAATCGACGCAAAGGTGATCATCACGCCGACGACGGTGCCGAGGAGGCCTAAGAACGGGCCGCCCGCAATGGCGATTGTCAGAAGAACCATTTGCGAGTTGAGCGCATAGCCTTCTCGAACCGAATCGGCATCGATGGAGGCCTTGACCGCGTCCAAGGATGGGCCCGACAACGGCGGCCTGTCCTGCTCTCCCACATTCCTCTTGAGCAGCTCCTTGAGGCCCGCCAGATAGAGCCGATAGAGCGAAGACCCGCCGAACTGTTCGACGCCCTGCTCGCCGAGATTCAGCACGTTTGCGGTGTCACGAAACTGGCGCAGAAAAAGCCGGTTTGCGCTGTCGGTTCGGATGACGTAAAGCGATTTGCTGATCATCACCGCGATTGCAATCAAGAACATCACGCCGAGGATGCCGATGATGACCCATGCATCCGGAGTCAAACTCTTGAACAGAATCCCGAAATAGCTGGTGCCGCCGCCGCTTTCCCCGCCTGAAGCCTCTGTTTTGCTGGCGATCAGCTTCGCATCCGCTCCCTGAGCCGCGTAATTGAACTTGACCCAGTCGGCGCTGCGCGCCACGTTCGCGATGTCGAGCTCATCGAGCAAACCCTGATAGCCTTCGCCGATGCGGATTTCACCACCGATCGCCGGACCAGGCCTCGGCAGGGCTTGGCTGGATTCGACTCCATTGACATACATGGCGAGCTTGCCCTGATCGATGATGAGCATCACTTGCGACCAGGTTGCGGGCGCAACATCGCCGCCGTTGACGCTCGCTGCGCCGACCTTGGCGGTGAGCTTGCCCGCGGTCAGCGCTATTTGCAGCGGCCCTTGCGCGTACAAAGTGCCTGTGCTTGTGTCCGGACGAACCCACATTGAAATGCTGAGGGATGCGTCGGCCGCAAATTTGACTTTGTCGTTTGCCGGCAAGATGATCGGCGAGCCGGCGAACCTCGCGCTCTGACCGATCAGGCCGTTCATTTCGACAGCGATCGGGCCGGCCGCTTTGATGAGCCCGGTTTGGTCGGCTGCGATTCCGTCCTTTTCCGAGAAATGAAACGCGGCGATCGTTGCCGCATCGCCGATCGCGGCCGGCGCGCCGGCGCTGCCGGTATCGGCTACCGCCTTGTCGTTGCCCGCATACACGTAGACGATATTTTTGTCGGTGCCGGGCAGAATGCTGGGGGCCTGTACCCAGAGCACCGCGAGTTCATTGACGCTGTCGAAGCGCTCGATCCAAAATTTCAGCGGCGTCCTGTCGTCAGCCGCCAGGACGCGCAGATCCGAACCGTCGGGCCGCGCGTTGACGAAATCGAAATTGCCGGAATGCAGACGAATCGGAATCGCGACATTGCTCAAGGTGCCCTGAATGGCGACCCCGGCGCTGGAAGTGTTCAATGTTACCGCCGTGCGCTGCGACCAATCCTTGTTCCACCACGCAAGCGCCATCGTGGGCAGTAGAAGCAACACTAGCGTCAGAGATCTGGCAATTTTCATGGGCGAACGATGAGCCTTGTGGGTGAGCTACCAGGTGTAATTGGCTTTGAATTGGGTGCTGTAGCTGCCTGCCCGGGTGACGTATCCGGCGGTTGCGGCTCGAGCGCCGTCGACGTCGGCGACGAAGCCGCCATACTTCAACCTGAAGCCGATGCCCTGGCTGTTGAGGTGGTAGCCGGTAAATTGCCCGGGAAGCGGTTCGAGGATGCGGATTTTTGCGGTATCCGCAAACACATAGAGATACGAATTGGTAAAGCGGGAGATTCCGGCGAGCAACTGCGGAGTCCGCAGTTCCAAGGACGCTCGTAGGCCCTCGTCCCCAAGCCGCTCGGCCTCGGTGTAGCCGCGCACGCTGTCGACGCCGCCGGCCGCGTATTGTTCGTTGCTGATGAGCGGACCGCTGGCGAGCTGTCCATTGATATCTCCGACGAGCGACCAGTTCCACGGCAATATTTGCTGCCGCTGCAGGTCCGGATGGAATATGAAGAACGAGGAACTGGCGTCGAAGCGTTTATGGTCGAATTGCGCGGGGTCGCCGAAGCCGAGCGCCGTCACGGTGAAATTCACCGCCAAGGTGAGCGTGGTGTTGCTGCGTGCTGCGCTGACCGCGGCCGATTGGCGGCGGGCGTCCGATGCACCTAGCCAGGTACCGGTGTATTGCAGCGAGTAAAGAGAATATTTTGCCGGCGAAGGGATGTCGTCGGCGCCTTCCAAGGTGACATCTTGTTTGAAGTCCTTGTAGTCGAAGCCAGCCGTGAAATTGTGATAGAAATTTGCGCTGGCGGAGGGCAGCGGATCGATGAACCGCAGTCCGTAAATGTTGCCGTTACCGATCACGTCCAGATCGCCGACTGCGGCGATGTTGCTGTCCGAACGAACTGCATACAAGGCCCAGACGGGGCCTCCCTGCGTCGGGATGACATACGAGACGGACCAGATCTTCGCCTCCGCCGGATGCTCCGGCGCAGTCTGGTATTGGATGCTCAAGGATTGGTTGCTCTGGAAAAGATTGTCGTAGCTGACATCTCCGATCGTGCGCACATGCGCAGTGTTGGGGCCGAAACGATTGTTGACTTCCACGGTTGCGTGTAACGGCAGCGTATCCTGCACGTCCAGTTCCACGTCCACCTGACCGGGAGTCGACGAGGCGCGAAGAACCGGCGTAACACGCAAATCCTGAGTGTGGTTGGCGGCGGCCAGCTCCTTTTGCACCTCATTGAAATCCGGGACTACACCGCCCTGCAACTGCGGTACCGTCGCGTTGATGACTTCCAAAGAGTGGTAGCGCGATCCCTTGATCTGCACCTGGCCCACCGGCGCCTCGAGCACCGTCAACCGCACGACGCCGCTGCCGATCTCCTGCGGCGGTATATTCACGAGCACGGTCTGATAGCCGCGCGTGTGGTAAATCTTTTCGAGATTTAGACGTGCCGCCTCCACGTCCTTGATCGTCTTGCTCTCGCCGAGATAGGGATAAACTGCGCGCTCGATGTCAATGGCACGCATCAGCGTGTTTCCTTCGACGCGATACTCGAGAATCGGGAAGCTCTTCTCAGGGGCTTCCGCGGACCGCGCGGAGAGCAACGCTTGCAGCACCGATATTGCCATGATTCCCCAGAACTTTTTGTATGCCCTCAATGGCACGCTGAACTCATGGTCACTTGCGACACACCAAGTTTATTGTTCTGCATACGCGCGCACCAAGACGGTGCGATCCCACCGCATTCGGTGCCTGACGTTCACAAATTGTTTCATCCCGCCTTTCGCGGGGCGAAAGGATTAGAGCCGCGCAATACTCCGCGAAAACAGTGTCACTTTTGTGACGAGGTCGATATTCCCGGCGTCGTCATGCCGCAGAGCACTCCTCGCGGTTCAGCCGATAACGCGGCGCGTTCAGCCCTGGATCGTCGAGCTCGGCCAACTCTTCCGCCAACGCATCGCGCAGCGCTTCCACTTTGGCCAATCGTTCGCGGGCTTGTGCCCAGGTGGCTTCCGTCAACGCCAGTGCCTCGAGAAGCGCTTCGCACTCGGCGCGCGCCGCTGACGCCGCCTTGAATGTTGCAAACCAGCGCCGCTCGAGCATTTCGGCGGCGGCGTCCCGTTCCATATAGCGATAGCTCATGAGTCGTGGCCGAGCAAACGGTCTTCAAGCCGTTCTATCTTCGCCATGATGTGGGCTTTTGCGCCCTCTGCGCGCTCGAGGCGCGTTTGCGCCTTGGCGATTGCCGATGCGCTCGGCCTGGGGATCGCGGCCAGTGCCTGAAGTTCCGCGCGCGCGGCAATAGTGATCTCGTATGCCTGGCGCCATTCCGTTTCAAGGTGACTCATCTGGCTATCAAGATCAAAATCGAGACTGCTCATGGGTTTCTCTCCGAGCCCAAGGAATGTCTCGATACTGCCGCGCTTAGATGACGATTCGCGGACAGTGATGCGGCAATTTGTTTAAAGAAGGGCCGCGCGTGCGGCCCAAAATCGCTGGGGATCGACTTTCAAACTCGAAATGCTATCGGCTGAGCGAAGCCTCCTGCCCGATGCCTCGACGCGCCCGTACCAGCCAGGAACCGGCGGTCAATGTCGTATCCGTCGCATGCGGGTCGCAAATCAAGCCGGCGATGGACTCGCGTGGCTGAAATCCTCTCGCGAGATTTTTCTGCAGCTTGAGCCACGCCGAACCCCACAACACATTCACTTCGCTCATCATCGCTCCGGTTAAGCGGCCTGACCAACGGGTAGAGGCAGCGGCGCCGGCTGGGCCTGCTCACGGACCTTGGGCCAGTCGATGAGGCGCAATTGTCCGCTCATATCCTCGACCAGCGAGGTGCAGCTCTCCACCCAGTCGCCGTCGTTGCAGTAACGGATGCCGTCGATGTCGCGGATCTCGGCACGGTGGATGTGGCCGCAAACGACCGTATCGACACCGCGCTTGCGCGCCGCTTGCGCCACGGCTTCCTCAAAGCTGCCGATGTATTGCACGGCGGTCTTTGCCTTCTGCTTCAGGTACATGGACAGCGACCAATGGGGCAGATTGAGCTTGCGCCGGAACCAGTTGATGTAGGGATTCGCGGCCAGCAGGATGTCGTAAATATTGCTGCCGAGCTTGGCAAGCCAGGGACTGCATTTCACCACACTGTCAAATTCATCACCGTGCAGCACCAGCATGCGCCGGCCGTCGGCACCTTCGTGGATGTATTCGCGATGAATTTCGAGATTTCCGAACACCGCTCCGTCGAATTCGCGAAACACTTCGTCGTGATTCCCAGGAACGAAGATCACCTTGGTGCCGCGCTTGGCCTTGCCCAGGATGGTCCGCAGCACATTGTTGTGCGACTGCGGCCAGAACATGTTTTTTTGCATGCTCCACACATCGATGATGTCGCCGACCAGGATCAGCGTGTCGGTCTCCACGATGTGCAGAAAGTCGAGCAGCCATTCAGCGCTGCAGCCTTTGAAGCCCAGATGGATATCTGAGATGAAGACCGTCCGCAATCGCATCGGCGAGGGGGCGTTACGCTCCTGCATTTCTCGTCCTCCAAGAAGCTTCCGACACGCCTAAGATCGCGATTTGGTGTTACGAAAGGATGACTTGGGGAAGAAGATTTGCTTACAAAAAAAGAACTTAGACGTGGAACATCACGTGGAACAACAGAAAGCGTGATCAATTGCTCATTCTGCGTAGGCGGGCGGCGCAAATCGATAGCCGAAGCCGCGCACGGTTTGGATGTAAGCCTCGTAACCTCGCTCGCTCAGGATTTTGCGCAGCCGCTGCACGTTGACATCGACGGTACGCTCATCGACGTCCGTATCGCCGCCCCAGACGTGGCTTAACAGTTGCGTGCGACTGAAGGTGCGGCCGGTATGCGCCATCAAAAACTCGAGCAGCCGATATTCCACGCCGCGCAGATTGACCAACTTACCGCGAACCGTCACGCGATTGGTCGCAACGTCCAAAATCAGCTCGTCGCAGCACAATGCCAGATGATGGGTGTCATGAGACGGCGTACGGAGCAGCACGCAGACTCGGGCGACCACCTCACGCAATGAGAACGGTTTGGTGATGTAGTCGTCGGCGCCCAGGCCCAGGCCGGTCACCACGTGTTCCTCGCCCGACAGTTCCGACAAAATGATCAATCGGATGGTTCGCGGCGATCTGGCGTTGCGAAGCCGCTGGATGATTTCGAACGCGGCAAATCCGGGCACATTCCAATCGATGATGAGCAGGTGTGGCGGCCGCTCCGCGACAGCCGTAACGGCCGCCGAGCCATCGGTGATGGCGCGCACCGTGAAGCCCGCCTCGCCCAACTTTTGGCGTAGCGGCTCCACTGTTGCAACATCCCGATCGACGATCAGTATCTGTTTATTGGTTTCTGTGGCGAGCATGACGCCGCGCCATTAGAGGTACCGAGCTTTACAATACGTTGACGGATTTGTGACTTTTGCGATCAATATTCTAATGCGCCGGCGGCCCGCTGCGCCGCCCGCACAGAGACATACGAATAACCGCGCAGCGCTTGCGGCCTGTGGGGCACCTTTGCATTTGCCGCTGCATCATTATCGGAGGCATTCCAGGCTGCCAGCAGCAGCCCGAGCGCCAGCCAGTTGAGCGATGCTTCGCGCCGCGCGGACCAGAATGATCCGGCGGGATGCCTTGGGCGAAAACTCGTGCTGGACATGGGCTGCTCTCCTTTCTTGCTTGCGGCCAGTGTCCGCGCAAAAACGCTGGTTTCCGAGGGCGCGAATCGGGCGATCCGCGGGCCAATTCTGGCCAATCGTGGCAACGGACCTCGGGCGCCGAAGCGAAGGCCCTGTTCAGCTATGATTCACCCATGAAAAAGCAGATAGCGATCGTCGAGGACGAGCCGGCCCTGCGCGAAAATTATGCCGCGGCGCTGGCACGCCACGGCTATTCGATCAAGACCTACGGCAATCGCCGCACGGCCATGCAGGCATTCGGCACGCGCTTGCCTGATCTTGCCATCATCGACATCTCGCTCGAGGAGGAGGCCGAAGGCGGCTTCGACCTGTGCCGCGATCTGCGCGCACTGTCCGCGGAATTGCCGATCATTTTTCTCACCGCCCGGGACAGCGAGTTGGACGCGGTATCGGGCTTGCGGCTCGGCGCGGACGACTTTCTCACCAAGGACGTCAGCCTGCCGCACTTGGCGGCCCGGGTCGCGGCCATGTTCAGGCGCATCGATGCGCTGCGCCGTCCGGACAATGCCGCCGACATCGTGCGGCGCGGGGCTTTATCGATCGATGGCGAGAAAATGCAAACCACGTGGAACGGCACGCCGGTCACGCTTTCGCTCACGGAATTTTGGATCGTGCATGCCTTGGCGAAGAACCCCGGCCATGTGAAGAATCGCCAACAATTGATGGACGCCGCGAATGTGGTGTTGGACGACAACACGATCACCTCGCATATCAAGCGCGTGCGGCGCAAGTTTCAGCAGGTCGATACCGCTTTCGATGCCATCCAGACCGTATACGGAATGGGATATCGCTGGGTCGAGTGAGCATCCGCTTTCAACTGCTGATCGTTGCGCTCACCACCCTGGTGCTGCCCTGGGCCGGTTGCCAATACGCCCGGGAACTCGAGACCGCGTTGCGCAGCTCCCAGGAACAATCGCTGCTCGCGAGCGCCGGCACCATTGCCAACGCCCTGTCGGCGCAACCGCAGCGGGTGTTCCACGATGCCGGCGACACTCAGGCATTTTCCGCCGGCGCAGGCGATCTGTATGTCTATCCTTTGGTGACGCAGCCGCTGCTCGATGGCTATCGAGAAGACTGGGACGTTCCGGCGGAGCCGACCCCGCTGCCCACCACGACCGGGTATCGCGCGCGCCTGCAGGCCGGCTCGACCGAACGCTTCCTCTATTTGTTCATCGAAGTGGAAGACGCGCATTTTGACGCGCAGCCCTACAACGTACGGCCGGACACCGACCGCTTCGATCGGGTGAATCTCGCGATGGACGGCCCAAACGGGCGCGAAGCCTATTTTTTCGGAACGGACGCACCGGGGCTGATCGCCGCGCAAAGCGTGGTCAAGGGAGAAGATGGCGCCGATCGAGTCGTCGCGGAACCACGCATTCAGGCATTTTGGCTGCAGACCGCCGCAGGCTATCACTTGGAAGCCCGCATCCCCTTGAGCTTTGTCGGCCGGCATCTCTGGGTCGAGGCGCTCGACGGGCATGGCAAGGGAAGAGCAGGCTTTGCCGCGGACAGCGCCACGGGCGGCCGGCTATTTTTTGCGACTGCGGGACTCGATACGTTGCTCGAGAGCTTCATCGGCGACGGCACTCGCGCCACCGTCATCGACGCCAATGCGCTGAAGCTCGGCAGCGCCGGTACGGTGGTCTCGAAGACGCGCAGCGAGATGGAAGCATCGGAACCTATTTGGTATCGCTATTTTTTGCGTGTCGACACCTCCGGCATGCCGAGGCTGTCCACGGCGCCGGATCACTTGAGCGGCGCAAGCGTAAGCTCAGCCCTCGATGGACACCCGCATGCGCAATGGGTGCTCGGCGAGCACCGCGAAATGCTGTTGATGGCGGCGGCACCGATCGTCATCGACGGCCACCTGCATGGCGCGGTCGTCCTGCAGCAGGCCGCGGATCAATTGTTGGCGCTGCGCGACCGCGCGCTGAGCCGCCTGTTCAATCTCACCCTGATTGCGACCGCGGCCGCGGTTGTCATCATGTTCGCGTTTGCCACCTGGATCAGCCTGCGCATCGGCAGGCTGCGCGATGCCGCCGATACCGCGGTGGGCAGCGACGGCAGAATTCAACTGAGCATGCCGGAATCGGCGAGCGCGGATGAGATCGGCGCCTTGTCGCGCGGCTTCGAGCGGCTGCTGGCGCGCTTGAATGAGCATGCCCAATACCTAAGAACCCTCGGGGGCAAGCTCTCGCATGAGCTGCGCACGCCGCTGACCATCGTGCGTTCGTCGCTTGACAATCTCGAATCGGAGGGTTTGCGCGACGATCAGCAACGCTACATCACGCGCGCTCGCGAAGGCACTCAGCGCCTGCAATCGATTTTAAGCGCGCTGGGCGCGGCGGCCCGGGTCGAGGAAAGCATCAAGCAGTCCGAGAGAGCGAATTTCGACCTGCGGGAGTTGCTGATCTCGGCCGTGGCCGCCTATCGCGACGGCTTTCCCGGCACGCAGTTCGCGCTGCAGACGCCGCAGGATCCCTGCTTTGCGCGCGGTGCGCCGGATCTCATGGTTCAGCTGCTCGACAAGCTGGTCGAGAATGCCGTGGATTTTTGCCCAAAGACGGGCACGGTGACCGTGCGCTTGGAGCGCGTCGAGGCGAATTATTGCCTGCAAGTCGCCAACGACGGCCCGCTGATTCCGGAAGCGCTGATGGGCCGACTGTTCGAGTCGTTGTTCGAACAGCGCGAAGGCGGGGACGACAAGCCGCATTTCGGTTTAGGGCTGTACATCGTGCGCCTCATCGCCGAATTTCACGGCGGTACGGCCATCGCGGCGAACAAGGACGATGGCAGCGGCGTGGTGTTTACCATCATGCTGCCGCTGATTTAGCGCTAGACGATCTTGAATGAGGCATACGATGCGCCGTGCTGGGTTTAGCCATGGCGTTCATCGCGTACGGCCGGATGGTCCTGCAGCCGAGCTTGTGAAGAATCCATCCAGGAACTTCGCCGTGGCCGCCGATATGCCGACAATCTTGTTGGTCGACTGACGATAGAATTTGAAATTGAGCTCGGTCTCGGGCCGGCCATCGTCCCAGTCCGTAAATGATTTGAGTTCCTTTCGCCCCAACTATCCCTTGGCAACGGCGCTGCGCTTGACTGTGATGCTCACCCGCGGGGTTTGTCGGGCAATGCCGCGTTTCCTGGGGATCGCTTTGCTGGCCGTAACCACGCCACTCGCCAAGAGACCGTGGCCGCCCTGTCGCTGGAACAGATAAATAGTGTCGCCCTCGGCGATATTCTTACCGCCATACATCGTCTTCTGCGCGTTGAACACGAACAGCTTGAGTCGCGGGTCGCGAATCTCGGCTTTGATCGCGTACGCGTTCACGCCGATATCCTGTCTTTTTTTTGTCAGGCAGCGACTCCTGAATTAGCCGTATCGCCCAGCGCCAACTCCCTCGTGCCCGGCAGACCCTCATGGCTCAGCAGCCATTCTTTGCGCTCGATGCCGCCGCCGAAGCCCGTGAGAGAACCGTCGGCGCCGATGACCCGATGACAGGGAACGATGATGGCAATCGGATTGCGGCCATTCGCAAGACCCACTGCCCGGGATCCGTTGGGATTGTTCAGGCGCTTGGCCAGCTGACCGTAGCTCCTCGTTTCACCGAAGGGGATCTGCGCCAGCTCGCGCCAGACGCGTTGCTGAAATTCCGTTCCCTGCATGCGCAGCGGCAGATTGAACTCGCGGCGCTTGCCCGCGAAATATTCTTTCAACTGACGCGCGGCGGCCGGTAGTGGGTCGATGGTGGCATTCTGAATCCAGTCATCGCCGAGGCCAGGCAGCTTGCTCGGCTTGTTTCGGTACAGATTCATGTATAGCCCTGTGAGGGCCGTGCCATCGCTCGTCAGCATCAATCGACCGATGGGACTTTCGACATAGCAAAAAACCTTCATGGCGAAACTCCTAGTGATTGCCAAAGATAATGCGCCGCATAGGCGCGCCAGGGGCGCCAGGCCTCGGAGCGCCTTTGCAGCTGCTTCTGATTCGACTGCGCAGCGCGCATCAACACCAAATCCCCGGTAGGAAAAGCGTCGGGCCAATGCAGTGCGCGCATGGCGATGTAGTTGGCGGTCCAATGCCCGATTCCCGGCAGGTGCATCAAGTTGTCGATCTGCTCTTCGACATTCGATGCGTAAGTCAGCATGATCTTGCGCTGTGTCACTGCCTGCGCCAAGCCCTCCAAGCAACGGGCGCGGGCGCCGACGATGCCCAACCTGGCGACTTGCTCGGCGGGAACTTGCGCCATGCGCTCCGCGGTCGGGCTCAAACGATTGAGCTCGCGATACGGGGTCGCGATGGGCTCGCCGAAGCCTTCCGCCCAGCGCCCGGAAATCGTGCTCGCGCCCTTCACCGAGACTTGTTGTCCCAACACGGTACGTACCGCCAGTTCGAATCCGTCGAAGGCACCCGCGACACGCAGCCCCGGCAATCGGCGCACGGTCGCGGCGAGAATGTCATCCTGCCTTAAAACCGTGCTCACCGAATCCGGTGCGGCGCCCAGATCGAACAATTGTTTGACCCGGCCGATGACTGCGCCGATCACGGGCGTCAAAGTCGGCGAAATTTCCAGATTCAGCGCGCTGCCGCCGGCGTGCATCGACACCGCAATCCAGCCTTGCGCAGCGCCGATGGCGACCGTGCGGCGATAATGCGTATCGTCCGCCGCCTCGACGCCCGGAATGGCGCGCAATCGTAAATAGGCCAGGAGACTTTTCCAGGCCAGCGGCGGCCTGAATTCCAGCTGCACGCTCAAGGTGTCGGTATCGATCGATTTGCCGCGAATCGCGCGGGGGCTCAAGGCATAGCGAGATTTGAACAAAGCGTTGAAGCGCCGCACGCTGCCAAAACCGCTGGCAAAAGCAATGTCCGTCAGATTGAGCGAGGTTTCGCGCAATAGCCGCTTGGCCAGCAACAGGCGCTGAGTTTGTGCCAACTCGATCGGCGACACGCCGAGTTCGGCTTCGGTGACCCGGCGCAGATGCCGGTCGCTGACTCCCAACGAAGCAGCAAGATCTCCGACCCGGGCACTGGAAAGCGCATGTTCTTCGATGCCGGCCATGGCGGCGCCGACCAGGCGGCTGACGGCATCGACCGGCGCCAGGCCAGGCGCCCTTTCCGGGCGGCAACGCAGGCAGGGTCTGAAGCCCGCGCGTTCAGCGGCCGCCGCATGGGAATAAAAGCGCATATTTTTTCGCTTGGCCGCGCGCGCCGTGCATATCGGCCGGCAATAAATATGCGTCGAAGTGATCGCCACATAAAAGCGGCCGTCAAAGCGGCGATCGCGGGCTCTGGCCGCGCGATAACAGGCATTTGAATCGAGTTCCATGGCGCTAGTCTAGCCCTTCGCGGGACAAATACTCGCCGTTTTCGGACCTCGATATCACCCTCGATAAGTCCCCGCAATCGCTGTCGATAACGGGGCTTTTATCATTAACTTATGCGAGCGCCGTCTTGAAGAGCACCATCATGCGGCTCCAAGCTTTTTCCGCTTGCTCGGCATTGTAAACCGCAGAATCCGGCGGACACCAGCCATGCTTGGTGCCCGCATACACCTCGATTTCCGCCGGCAACTTGGCCTTCGCAAATGATTCACGCAGAATATTTTTGACCTCAGGTTCGCGTTGATCGTCATTTTCTGCAATGGCGATCAAAAAATGCGCCTTCATTTTCGGTATCAGTAAATGCGGACTTTCAGGCTTGTCGGTCGCAAGACTGCCGCCATGAAAGGTTGCTGCGGCTCCGACTCGATCGGCAAAGGCCGCTGCGGTTCTGAATACAAAAGGTCCACCCATGCAATAACCGGTGGTGCCCATCTTGCGCTTCTTGTCGACCGCCGGTTGAGCATCAAGATAAGCGACAAATGCGGAGGCATCGGTGAGCGCCGTCGCCGGGGACAAGGAACCCGCGAGACTCATCAGCGCCTGGCGCGTCGCCGGATCGTTGAAATCAGGATGTTCGGGGGCGGTAGGGGCTTTCTTGGTTCGATAAAAAGGATTGATGACGAGCACGGTATAGCCGGATTCGGCCAGGCGTTTTCCCATCTGCCTGAACGTCGGACGCAAACCGAAAATATCCGGCCAGATCAACACCGCAGGATGTTTGCCCTTCGCCGGATGCACGAGATAGGCATCGCAGCTGCCGTCGGGCGTCTTGATCTCGACTTCCGATTCTTGGGTGTCCGCCGCGTCCGCAACGCGCGGCAGCACGGCCGCGAGACCGACGCCGAGCGTCATGGCGCCGAACTGCCTTCTCGACAAATCACGTGAGCGGGATATTTCATACATTTCATCAAGATCGTCCTTCTCGCACATAAGGTTTCTCCGTTTGTTCAACCGCGCGTTACATGCGCTGAAATGGTCTTCCAGGTATTGCCCTGCCGCGCCCAGACATCCGTGTAGCGTCCATGGGCCTGGCGTCCGTCAGGCAGGTCGTAACTGGTACGGCCGTGAATGATGGCAATGTCGCCGAAAAAACGGATGAGCACATTCTCCGCGCGCAAATTGGCGATGGTCACCGGTTTTGCCGTTTGCTCCAGAAAACCATTGCGATCGACGAGCGAGCCATCGGGATTCGAGCAGTAATAATCCTCGGCGAGCAATTCGCTGAAGCGCCGGACATCGCCCGCTTGCACAGAATTGATGTAGTCGCGGTTAAGCGCCTGCAACATCTCGAGATCGCTGCCGGTTTGAATCGACATTTGGGCTCCTGTCATCAAAGTTGAGCGCCGCAAGCGCCGGCTGTCAAGCGCACGAGCCTGTCTGATCAGACAGGCTCCGAACGCAATCCCAAATGCTGCAATATTCCTTGCGCCGCCTCACGCCCTTCGAACACCGCGGTCACCACCAGATCGGAGCCGCGCACCATGTCGCCGCCCGCGAATATCTTTGGATTGGTGGTTTGAAACCGGGATTGCGGCGTGCCGGATACGCGCACCCGGCCATTGCCGTGCAATTCGATGCGTTGTGATTGAAACCAATCGGGCGGATTCGGCAAAAAACCGAATGCGACGATCACGGCATCGGCCGCAATGGTTTCTTCCGTGCCCGGCACGACTTCCGGCACGCGCCGGCCGCGCGATCCCGGAGACCCCAATCGGGTTTCCACCAGCTTCACGCCTTGGACAGAATCGACGCCGACAATTTCGATCGGCTGGCGATTGAATCGAAAGGTAACACCTTCTTCCTTGCTGTTCTTATAGTCGCGCCGCGAACCCGGCATGTTGTCCTCGTCGCGCCGATAGGTGCAGGTCACGCTGGCGGCACCCTGGCGTATTGCGGTTCGATTGCAGTCCATCCCGGTATCGCCGCCGCCGAGCACCACCACATGCTTGCCCTTCATGTCGATAAAATCGGCCTCGCTGGGGATGCCGAGCTCTCGATTGATGTTGGAAATGAGATACGGCAAGGCCTCGTGAACGCCCGGAAGATCTTCGCCGTCGAAGCCGCCTTTGACGTAAGCGTAGATCCCCATGCCGAGAAACACCGCATCGAACTCGTCGGCGAGCTGCTGGAAGGCAACATCGCGGCCCACCTCGACGTTCAGCCGAAATTCGATGCCCATGCCTTCCATGATTTCGCGGCGCTTCTCCACCACGTCTTTTTCCAGCTTGAAGGGCGGGATGCCGAAGGTCAGCAATCCGCCGATTTTGGGATAGCGATCGAAGACCACCGGCTTGACGCCGTTGCGCACGAGAATGTCGGCACAGGCGAGACCCGCGGGCCCCGCGCCCACGACCGCCACACGCTTGTTGGTGCGCGCGACATTCGACATGTCCGGTTTCCAGCCGAGACGAAAGGCTTCGTCCGTAATGTATTTTTCGATGGCGCCGATGCTCACGGCGCCGAGCCCGTCGTTCAACGTGCACGCGCCTTCGCACAGCCGGTCCTGCGGGCAAATGCGGCCGCACATTTCCGGCAGGGAATTGGTTTGATGCGACAGTTCGGCGGCTTCGAACAGCTTGCCGTCGTTGACCAGGTTGAGCCAATTCGGAATGTAGTTATGGACCGGGCATTTCCATTCGCAAAAGGGATTGCCGCAGGAAATGCAGCGGCCGGCCTGCTGGGCGGCCGATTCGGCGCTGTATTGCGAATAGATCTCGCGAAATTGCTTGGTGCGCACCGCGACGCTGAGCTTGTCCGGATCCTTGCGCGGAATATCGAGGAATTGCAGATGCTTGTCGGCCATGGCGGTTCGCGGCGCGGTCCTTAAGCGGCGCGGCGCAGGTTTTCCAAGAGCGAGTCGATCGCGGAGGCTTTCGGTTTGACCACCCAAAATCTGCCGATGTAGGTGCGGAAATCGTTGAGCAGCTGCGCGCCCCACTCGCTGCCGGTGACATCGACATGCTGCTCGATGAGGCCGCGCAAATGTTGCACGTGCGTGCCCATGCCTTCCGGCGAGACGCGGTGAATATCGATCAGGTCATGATTGTAGCGATCGACGAAATCTCGTTCCATGTCGAGCACGTAGGCGAATCCGCCCGTGAAGCCGGCGCCGAAATTGACGCCCGTGGTGCCAAGAACGCAGACCACTCCGCCGGTCATGTATTCGCAGCAGTGATCGCCGGTGCCTTCCACCACGGCCAGCGCGCCGGAATTGCGCACCGCAAATCTTTCCCCGGCGCGGCCTGCCGCATAGAGCTCGCCGCCGGTGGCGCCATACAGGCAGGTGTTGCCCATGATCACGGTGTCGCGCGCGACGAAATTCGAATGAGCATGCGGCCTCAAGACGATTTTGCCGCCGGCCATGCCATTGCCGACATAGTCGTTGGCCTCGCCCTCGAGATTGAGATGCAGCCCCCCGACATTCCAGACGCCGAAGCTTTGTCCGGCGGAGCCTTTCAAATCCACGATCAAGGGCGCAGCGCTCATACCGGCGTTGCCCCAGCGACGGGCGATCTCGCCGGAAATTCGCGCGCCGATGGAGCGATTGAAATTATTCACGGTATAGCGAAATTTTCCGCCGCAGCCCGCGTCAATCGCTGCGCGCATGTCGCCGCACATTTGCTCGGCAAGCGCGCCCTTGTCAAAAGGCTCATTGCGCGGATCGAGGCAGTATTGCGGCTTGTCGGACACGAGCGCCGCATTCGCGAGCACCGGCGCCAGATCCAGCTTGCGCTGCTTCGAGGTCTCGCCGGCCAGGATTTCCAGCAGCTCCGTGTGCCCGATCAACTCGGCCACGCTGTGAACCCACAAGGAAGCCATGATTTCGCGGCATTCTTGCGCCACGAATTTGAAATAGTTGATCACCATCTCCGGTAATCCGATGAAATATCGGCTGCGCAGCACGTTGTGCTGCGTGGCGACGCCGGTGGCGCAATTGTTCAAATGGCAGATCCGCAAATACTTGCATCCCAGGGCTACCATGGGCGCGGTGCCGAATCCAAAACTCTCGGCGCCGATCAACGCCGCCTTGATCACGTCCAGGCCGGTCTTCAAGCCGCCGTCGGTCTGCAGGCGTACGCGATGCCGCAGCTCGTTGGCGCGCAGTGTCTGATGCGTCTCGGCAAGCCCCAATTCCCACGGCGTGCCGGCGTACTTGATGGACGACAAGGGACTCGCGCCCGTGCCGCCGTCGTAGCCGCTCACGGTGATGAGGTCCGCGTACGCCTTGGCGACGCCCGCCGCGACCGTGCCGACCCCGGGCTCGGCCACCAATTTGACCGACACCAGCGCCTTGGGATTGATTTGCTTCAAGTCGAATATCAGCTGCGCCAGATCTTCGATCGAATAGATATCGTGATGCGGCGGCGGCGAGATCAGGCCCACGCCCGGACGCGCAAATCTCAAGCGCGCGATCATGTCGTTGACCTTGTGGCCCGGAAGCTGCCCGCCCTCGCCGGGCTTGGCGCCCTGCGCGATTTTGATTTGCAAGACTTCCGCGTTGATCAGGTATTCCGGCGTGACGCCAAAGCGGCCCGAGGCCACTTGTTTGATCTTGGAATTCTTTTCCGTGCCGTAGCGCACCGGATCTTCACCGCCCTCGCCGGAATTCGAGCGGGCTCCCAATCGATTCATTGCGATCGCCAACGCCTCATGCGCTTCCGGAGACAGGGCGCCCAAGGACATCCCGGCGCTGTCGAAGCGCGCGAGAATGGCGGAGATCGGTTCCACCTCTTCGATGGGAATCGGCGCCGCGCCGGCCTTGAGTCTCAGCAGATCGCGAATGCAGGACACCGGCCGCTCATTGACCAACCGCGCGAATTCCCGGTATTGCTCATAGCTGCCGGTCATGACGGCGGATTGCAGCGTGGCCACCACATCCGGGTTGTACATGTGGTATTCGCCGTTGTGCATGTATTTGAGCAGGCCGCCCTGTTCGACCGGTTCGGTTTTGTTCCAGGCGCGCTTTGCCAGATGTTCGGAATCGGCTTTAAGATCCACGAAATCCGCGCCTTGAATGCGGCTTTCGGTCCCGTCGAAACACAACGCAACCACCTCATCGCTCAAGCCGACGATCTCGAACAGTTGCGCGCTGCGATAGCTGGCAACGGTGCAGATGCCCATCTTGGACATGATCTTGAACAGACCCTTGCGGATGCCGCGGCGATAGCTCCTGCCCAATTCCTGGCGCGCGATCGCTTCCATCTTGAGCACGCCCTTGCGCATCATGTCGAACAAGGTTTGATAGGCGAGATAGGGATATACGGCGGTCGCACCGTAGCCGATCAGGCAGGCGAAATGATGCGCATCGCGGGCGGTGCCGGTTTCGACCAGGATGTTGCACTTGCAGCGCAGTCCCGTGGCCACCAGCCGATGATGCACGGCGCCCGTGGCCAAAAGCGCGTGGATGGGCAGCTTGCCCTTCACCAAGTACCGATCGGACAACAGCAGCACGAGCTTCCCCAGGCGCACCGCGGTTTCCGCGTGATCGCACACGCGCGTAAGCGCGGTCTTCAGATCCAGATGCTCGTCGTATTGCAGATCGATGAATTCATTGGGCACGCCGGACTCGGCCAGCGCCACGATTTGACGCAGCTTGCGCTGCGAAAGGATCGGCGAACTTAAGACGATTTGTTCCGCGTGCTGGGGTGATGGCACGAAGATATTCGCTTCCGCGCCGATCTGCGTCTGCAGCGACATCACGATGCTTTCGCGCAAGCTGTCGATGGGGGGATTCGTCACCTGCGCAAACTGCTGGCGAAAATAGTCGTACAGCGAGCGTACTTTCTTCGACAACACCGGCATGGGGGTGTCATCACCCATGGAACCGACCGCTTCGCTCTCATCCTCGGCCAGAACGCGGATGATTTCATCGCGCTCTTCGGCCGAGACATTGAACATCTTCTGATACTGAGCCAGGACCTCGCGGTCGAAAGGCTCGGCCGCGAGGCGCGGATCGATCAGATCGGTCTGCAGATAGCGCACGCCCTTCTTCAGCCAAATCTTGTAGGGATGGCGGCTCTTGAGCAGCTCATCGATCCGCCGGGTTGTCATGAGCTCGGCCGTCTTCAGATCGAGCGCCAGCATCTCACCGGGCCCCAGCTTGCCTTTGTCGACGACATCCCCCGGCGGGTAATCCCAGACACCTCCTTCCGAGGCAATGGTGATGTGCCGATTCCGGGTGATGACCCAGCGCGCCGGCCGCAACCCATTGCGATAGAGGGTGCAGCAAGCATACCGGCCGTCGGTCAGCACAATGCCGGCAGGGCCATCCCAAGGTTCCATGTGGGTCGCGTAGTACTCGTAAAATGCCTTCAAGTCCGAATCGATCATGTCCACCGATTGCCAGGCCGGTGGAACCAGCAAGCGCATGGCATGCATGGGATCGAGGCCGCCGAGGAGCAGCACTTCGAGCATGTTGTCGAGCGATTGCGAATCCGAGCCCGTCAGCGACACCAGCGGCAGGATGTCGCCCAAGTCCGGCAACACGGGAGACTTGAACAGCGGTCCGCGCGCGACCGCCCAGCTGCGGTTGCCTTGCACGGTGTTGATCTCACCGTTATGCGCCAGGTATCGATACGGATGCGCAAGCCGCCATTGCGGCAACGTGTTGGTGGAAAAGCGCTGATGGAACACCGCCACGGAAGCCTCGAGCCGAGGATCTTTGAGGTCGGGATAGAACTGCGCCAGAAATTGCGGCATGACCATGCCCTTGTAGACGATGGTGCTGGCCGACAACGAGGGCACATAGAAGACGGGGTCCTCCGCAGCGAGCTGTTTTTCGCAGCGCCGGCGCGCCATGAACAGTCTGCGATTGAAGGCCGGCTCATCGATATCCGCCGGGGCGTTCACGAATACCTGCTCGATGACCGGCAGGCTTTTGAGCGCCTCGGGACCGCACGCCGCAGGGTCTGTAGGCAACGAGCGAAATCCCGCGACCGTGAGCATCTCGAGCCGCAATTGTTCGGTCAGCGCCTCGCGCGCCTGGGCCGCCTTGGCCGCATCGCGATTCAAGAACACCAGGCCGGCCGCGAACCGGGGCGTCAACGCGAAGCCGGCCTCTATGGCAACCGCGCGCAGGAATGCGGTCGGCTGCTTGAGCAACAAACCGCAGCCATCGCCGGTCTTGCCGTCTGCCGCAATGGCGCCGCGATGCGTGAGCCGATTCAACGAGCTGATCGCGGTCTGCAACACCCAGTGACTGGCGCGGTCATCGAGACTCGCGATCAAGCCGAAGCCGCAGG
The DNA here is from genome assembly GCA_036495805.1 of Steroidobacteraceae bacterium. GTDB lineage: Bacteria > Pseudomonadota > Gammaproteobacteria > Steroidobacterales > Steroidobacteraceae > Bog-1198. The sequence goes on from DASXMG010000020.1 coordinate 84,506, forward strand.
AATCCTTCTCGTAAGAAGCACGGCACAGGCCCCAATCCCCTAAGCGCGGGTCGGCGCCGTTGAGGCGGGTGTTGAAAGAGCCCGTGTCATCAATCGTCATATCGCGCGCCCATGGTCAAACCAAGCCTGCGCAAAGGACGCAGGAAACTTTTTTAAAACAAGACCTTAAACTCGGTTCTCGGCACTCAAATCTGAAGCGCCGCATGGGGCAAACGCCGCGAAGCGCGCCTGTGTATGCAACTCATAATACCTGCGACACGGTGAGCGTCAATCGCGCGTGTAATCTTCTTGCAATATTCGCGTCGGCATCGGCTGACGGTCTCGCGCGTCCTCGGCCGCTCGCGGTCACGACCCGGAGTGACGAATCATGCTCGCATGCTCAGTCACTTGGATCCTGCCTCCGCGCTAGCCTACGGCCTGCTGGCTTTCGCCTTGGTGATGGTGATCCTGTTCGAAGCCACGAACGGCTTTCACGACGCAGCCAATGCGGTTGCCACCGTGATCTACACCAAGTCGCTGCAGCCAGGGCCGGCGGTGGTCTTGTCCGGCGTGATGAATTTCATCGGGGTGCTGGTCGGCGGCATTGCGGTCGCTTACGCCTTGGTGGAGTTGCTGCCCGCGGCAGTGCTCTCGCCGCCGGATGGGGGTCCTGCGATCGCCATGCTCGTATCCTTGTTCATAGCCGCCTTGAGCTGGAACATCGCCACTTGGTGGTTCGCTTTACCCAACTCCAGCTCCCATTGCCTCATCGGCGCGCTCATCGGCATCGCGCTGGGAGATGCGCTGCTGCATTCGCGCAATCTCGACGACGGCGTGCATTGGGCGCAGTTATGGAAGGTGCTCGAGGCGCTGGCGGTGTCGCCGCTGCTGGGATTCATTTTGGCAGGCGCATTGTTCTTTATCTGCCGCAGGACACTGCACGATCCGCATTTGTACGCTCCCGTGAAGGACAAGCCGCCGATCTGGTGGATGCGCGGTATTCTGGTTCTGACTTGCAGCGGCGTGAGCTTTTCGCACGGCACCAACGACGGTCAAAAAAGCATCGGGCTCATCATGTTGGTGATCATCGGCATCTTCCCCGCGACCTATGCCTTGAACCCGGAGTCGCATCAATCTCTGCACGACCTCGCCGCCCTCATGCAGCAGGCGGTGCCGCTGATCGAGCGTTATGGCGATGATCAAAAATTGGCGGGTCTGTCCGCCGCCCAAGCCATCGTGCAGCAGGCAAAATCTCCGCCCGCGGGGGCCGCCGCCGAGCCCTCCACCCGGCACCGGCTGCAAGCAGGCCCGAATTCCGAGGAAGCCAAGATCCGAGCGACGCTGCGCGATGATGTCTACCAGGTGATTTCGCAGTTGAAGCACGCCGAAGAATCGAAGCAAATCAGTGCCGAGGAAAAAAAGGGCGTACAAAAAATCGGCAAAGACATCGGCAAGTCGGTCGAATACGCGCCCTATTGGGTACGCCTGCTGAGCGCGCTGTGCTTAGGGATAGGGACCATGATCGGCTACAAGCGCATCGTCACGACCTTGGGCGAACGCCTCGGCCACATCCACTTGACGCCGGCGCAAGGCGCCTCCGCTGAAGTGGTGTCGGCGATTCTCATCGGCACGGCGGGCTTCACCGGCCTACCGGTCAGTACCACGCACATTGTGACTTCAGGCATAGCCGGCACCATGGTGGTTTCCGGTGCGGGCCTCAAATATGGCATGGTCTCGCGCATCGCGATCGCATGGCTGGTCACATTGCCGGTGACGATATCGATCGCCTGCGGCTTATACTACTTCCTGGCAAACCCACAACTCTAAACTGCTTCGGACGCGGCTCAGCCGGCGATATAGCGCTCCAGCTGCTCGATCTGCTGGCTTTGTTCTTGGATGACGGCTTTGACCAGATCGCCGATGGACAGCATGCCGACGACGCGACCCCCTTTCACCACGGGCAGGTGCCGAAATCGCCCGTCGGTCATCAGCTGCATGCAGTGATGCACCGTATCGTCCGGGGTCACGCTCACTGCGGGTGAGCTCATGATGTCGCTCACCGGCGTGTCGTGCGATGAGCGCTTCTTCAGAATCACTTTGCGCGCATAGTCGCGTTCCGAAATGATCCCGAGCAATGCGCCCTCCTGCATCACCAGCAGCGCGCCGACATGCCGCGTCGCCATGATTTCGATTGCGCGCAGCACCGAATCCTGCGGAGTGACCGAGAAAATCTGGTTTCCTTTGGCCTGAAGCAATTGACTCACCGTTTGCATAGGTCCCCCGTTATGGCCTCGATCCGACGCTCTGATGCCCTCTTGACTATACTCGCGCCTCGTACCAGGACAACCCAAAAAAAATGACCGAAATTACCCCCGAGCCTCCTGTTGCTGCCGTGCGGCCGCACCCGCTCGATTCGCCCTTCGGCGCGCGGATTGACCCCTATTACTGGCTGCGCGACGACGAGCGCAAGGACCCGGAGGTTTTGGCCTATCTCAATGCGGAAAATGCCTTTCGCGAGCGCAGCATGGTGGCCGCCAAGCCGCTCGAGAACGCGTTATACGATGAAATCTACGGGCGCCTGAAGCAGGACGATTCCACCGTGCCGTATCGAAAGAACGGTTATTGGTACAGCACACGCTTTGAACCCGGCAAGGAGCACCCCATTTTTGTGCGGCGCAAAGATTTGGCGGATGCACCCGAGGAGATTCTGCTCGACGCCAACGTGCACGCCGCGGAACTGGCGTATTACCGCATCGGCGCCATGGAAATTTCGCCGGATTCGCAATGGCTCGCCTTTTGCGAGGACACGACCGGCAGGCGGCAATTCACGCTCAAGTTCAAGGATCTGCGCACCCAAGAGATTGCGCCCGTGGCGATCGCGGATGTCGAGCCTGACCTGGCGTGGGCCAACGACAATCGCACCCTGCTCTATGTCGAAAAGGACCCCGAGACTTTGCTGGGCGTGTATGTCAAAAAACACGTTTTGGGACAGGATCCCAAGCACGATGCGTTGGTGTTCGAGCAAACCGACCGGCGCTTTTACACCGGCGTTTCCAAGTCCAAGTCCGACGCGTTCATTTTCCTGCACATGGAAAGCACCTTGTCGTCCGAATGGCGCTATGCGCGCGCCGATGATCCGGCGCTTCGCTTCGAGACGTTCCTCCCCGCGGAAGCGGATCATGAATATGACATCGAGCATCTGGGACAGGAGTTCATCGTCCGGTCCAACTGGCAGGCGCGCAATTTCCGCCTGGCGCGCGCGCCCATCGGCGCAGGCAGCAACCGCGCCGAATGGATCGACGTGATGCGGCATCGGGATGATGCCTACATCGAGGACTTCGACGTGTTCAATGAGTTTCTCGCCGTGTCGGTGCGCAGCGGAGGGCTTCGCAAGATCTGCATTCATCCGCTGGATGGCGCCGCCGAATTCTTCATCGCCAGCGACGAAGCGGCGTATAGCACATCGCTATCCGTCAATCTGGAATTGAACACCCCGATCGTGCGCTATGCCTATACGTCGCTGACCACCCCGGGAACGCTGTACGACTACGACATCCGCACGGGCAAACAGGCCCTGCTCAAACGCGACCCGGTGCTCGGCAGTTTCGATCCCAAGGACTACGCCACCGAATTCTTCCTCGTGCCGGCGCGCGATGGCGCGCAGATTCCCGTGTCGCTCGTGTACCGCGCCGGGTTCGAGCGCGATGGCGCAAGTCCGCTGCTGCAATATGGCTACGGCGCCTATGGCCTTTCCATGGACCCGAGCTTTTCCTCGCCCCGCCTGAGCTTGCTCGATCGCGGCTTTGTCTTCGCCATCGCCCACGTCCGCGGCGGCCAGGAAATGGGCCGCGCCTGGTACGACGCCGGGCGGCAGCTGCACAAGAAAAATTCCTTCTACGATTTTCTGGACGTCACGCGCGCGCTGGTGGCGCGCGGCTATGCCGCCAAGGATAAGGTGTTTGCGATGGGAGGCAGCGCCGGAGGATTGCTGATGGGCGCGGTCGCCGACATGAGCGCCGGGGATTACCGCGCAATCGTCGCGCAAGTACCCTTCGTTGACGTGGTCACCACCATGCTCGATGAGACCATCCCGCTCACCACCAACGAATACGACGAATGGGGCGATCCTAAAGAACGGGAGTACTACGATTACATGTTGTCGTATTCACCCTATGACAATGTCAGCCGCAAGGCCTATCCCGCGATGCTCGTCACCACCGGTCTTTGGGACAGCCAGGTTCAATATTACGAGCCGGCCAAGTGGGTCGCCAAGTTGCGTGCCTCGAAGACCGACCAGAATCGCTTGTTGCTGCACGTGGAAATGGCCGCGGGTCACGGCGGAAAATCCGGCCGATTCCAACGCTATCGGGAGATCGCCATGGAGTACGCATTCTTGCTGGACGAATTGGCGCGGTAAAAAAAAGGCGCCGCGAGCGGGAGTGGGAAGCTTTAACCGCGGCGCCTCGGGGGTGACCCAAAATCTTGAAACCTATCTCTCGGCGCCGGTCTCCTGCGCCCTACGATTCGCCGAGGCGGGGGCGAAACGCCCGGCGAGCCGCGCGGCTGAGGCCACACGCGCATCGATTCTTGCGAGGGCAAATTGGCCGTCGCCGCGTCGAACCAGCAGCGTAGCTTCGCGGTTGCCCTCCGCGGCCAGCAACGCTATGACTTTCGATTGCATACTGAAGGCGAAGCAAGCAGCGTGCCAGGCTAGGTCTTCCAGAAAAATCAGTGGGTTAGGCCGGCGCCGGCGTTCCCGCAGGTGACGCGAATTGTCGTGTGCTGACACGCGCGGCCAGTTGGCCGCGCTGCCGAATTATGTACGAATCAGCACACAGGCTTGGTGCTGGGCTTTCAGCGTCTTGCAAATCGCATTGGCGCGCTTTTCAGTCAATCCCGCGACCTGCAAGCGATACAGCGTGCCGGAGGCACCCTTCTTCGGGGAAACCTTCGGCGACAGCCCCGACAACAGCTTCGAGTACTCCTTGTCGAGTCTCGCCCAGCGCTGGTTGGCCGCATCGGATCCGGATTTGAAGGCGCCGAGCTGAACGCCATAGGATCCTTGCGGTTTCGACGCGGCGTGTGTGCTGGCTCCCGCCGAGGCTTTCGTCGCAGCCGGTGTCGATGCGAGTTTTGGCGAAGCGTTTTTCGGCGGCACGCTCTTTGGCGGCAAAGCGGCCGGTGGCGCCGCCTCCGGCGGCGTGGCTTCGGCGCCGGCCGGCGCAGGTGTCGAGGGCGCGGCGGCCAGCGTGAAATTTTCGACGCGAATTCGCGCCTCTTCGGTCCACTTGCCTTCCGGATATTGCTTCAAGAATGCCTGATAGGCATCGAGCGTGTCGGTATCGCGTGCTTTTTGCCAATCCCTTTCCTCATAAAGCTCCTTGACGCGAGCCTGAGCCTGGGCGGCGAATTCGCCGCTCGGATATTTCTTCAAGAATAGTTCATAGGCATCCGTGGTGTTCGCGGCCCGGGTTTTCTCCCAGTCGCTCTGCTGGCGGCTGCAGCCTGACAGTGCCAGTGCGGCAGTCAAAGACAGGACCAAAAACACTTGTTTGATGACCATTTTCACACTCTGCCGAGGTTTACGAGGATTCGCATTCTACTTCCATTCGCCACCTGGCGGCGACGCCAAGCTCGTCACACCACGGGCTACCCCGATAGGATAAGAAGGTGCATGACCCAACAAAAGCGCCGGTTTCTGGACAGCAATTCGGCCAGCCCCACCTTCATCGGAGCGAATTCCGTGTTCGTCGGCGACATTCGCGGCACCGGTCAATTCGTCGTTTCCGGCGAAGTGCATGGCGACGGCGAGCTGGAAGGAGCGTTGAATTTGTCGGCATCCGGCAGCTGGCACGGGCAAGTCCGGGCGCAGCAGGCGATCGTCGCGGGCACCGTGCTGGGCGGCCTGATCGTCAAGGATAAACTGGAGATCGGCTATACCGCAGTGATTCGCGGCAAGGTCAGCGCACGTACCGTCGCCATCGCCAAGGGCGCCATCGTCGATGGCGAAATCGAAGTCACCTCGGACGCTCCGGTGATGCAATTCGAAGAGAAGCGCGACATCAAAACCAGCAACGACTGAAGCGCTTCGCGACTGTTCGCGATTGGCGACAGCGCTTCAAAGTTGGTGTGTTCGCGCGTAATCACGCATTCTAAGCGGCATCGATCCAGCTTCAGTGCAAATGAAAGAATACGACGTGGTCATCATCGGCGGCGGCATTCATGGCGCCGGCGTGCTGCAAGCCGCCGTGGCGGCCGGACACAGTGCATTGTTGATCGAGCGGCAGGCGCTCGCCGCCGGCACGTCGAGCCGATCCAGCAAGCTCATTCACGGCGGCCTGCGCTATTTGGAATCCGGGCAGTTCTCGCTGGTGCGGGAGAGTCTGCGGGAGCGCGCCATTCATCTGCGCATCGCCCCGGAGCTGGTGGCGCTCAAACCCTTCTATATTCCGGTGTATCGCGACACGCGGCGCCGGCCCTGGCAGCTCAAGATCGGGCTGTGGATTTATGCGTTGCTCGGCGGCTTCGACGCGGCCACGCGTTTTGGCAGCGTGCCGAAATCCGATTGGCCGCAACTCGACGGATTGAAAACCGCGGACCTGGATGCCGTCATTCGCTATTACGATGCCCAGACCAACGATGCTCTGTTGACTCGTGCCGTGGTGAAATCCGCCTTAAGTTTGGGTGCCGAACTCGCGATGCCGGCGCAATATTCGCGTGCGACCTTGAACGAAGAGGGCGTGAGCGTGACTTACAACGCAGCCGGCGCGGCCATTGAGTGCAAGGCTCGGGTACTGGTCAATGCCGCGGGGCCTTGGGCGATGCAAGCCGCAGGCGCGGTCGAGCCGGCCATTCAAATACCGGACGTGGATTTGGTCCAAGGCACCCACATCGTCATCCCTCACCCATTGAACGCGGGCATTTATTACGTCGAGAGCCCCACGGACGGACGCGCGGTGTTCGTCATGCCTTGGGGCGGTGCGACCCTGATCGGCACGACCGAGACGCCCTACCGCGGCGATCCCGATCAAGTGCATCCTTTGCCTGCCGAGGAGGAATATCTGCTGGCGGTGGTCCGGCATTACTTTCCCGCCTTGAGCAGCTTGACCCGCGACGACATTATCGAGCGTTTTGCCGGCCTCCGGGTCCTGCCCGCGGCGACACAGGCCGCCTTCGACCGGTCGCGCGAGACCATATTCACCACGGATCGAGACGTACGCCCGCGCGTGCTCTGTATCTATGGCGGCAAACTGACCGGGTGGCGTGCGGCTGCGGCCCATGTAATGCAGCGTATCAGCCCATCCTTGCCGGCCCGCGCGAGGCGGGCCGAAACGGATCTGTTGATTTTGAGGAGACCGGCATGAAGAAGAGTGGTGTGGCCCTGGCGGGGCTGGCGATGTGCGCAACGCTGGCACACGCGGAGGACTATCTCAGCCCCACCGAGGAGCGGGTCCGCCTGTCTCTCGGTGTCGTTCACCTTTCCAACAGCACCAATCTTCAGCTCAACAGCAGCGCCGGGATCGCCGGCACGGCGGTCAATGCGGAGGATGTGTTCGGACTGGACAAGTCCGACTATGAAGCCAAGATCCAAGCGATGGTGCGCGTCGGCGAGCGTCACCGATTGCGATTCGACTATTTTTCGTTGGATCGCAC
>DASXMG010000021.1:0-1833 GCA_036495805.1 Steroidobacteraceae bacterium
GCTCCGATGGTGACCCCGGCGCCCAACTCCCTTAGTTCGTGCGCCTTCTCGTATACCGCCACGTTGACTCCGCGCCTGCGTAGCGCAATCGCTGCAGTCAGCCCGCCGATGCCGGCCCCCACAATCGCGACGTTCAATGCACCCATGACCCGTCAGCTTCCCATTCCTCAACGCGTTTCATTTGTCGCGCGTATCGCCTCTTGGAAGGCGCTGAATCGGCCGTAATAGTCGGTTTGCCGGGGGGAATTGATATTCTCGGCAACATCAAGAGTCTGGCTATTTCGCCGACAGGGTCTCGATCAGAAGCTTGGCAGTCGGGCCCGAAGAGGCCGGGTTCTGGCCGGTGATCAACTGGCCGTCCTTGACCGTGTGAACGCCCCAGTCCTTGACCTTAGGATACACTCAATAATAACTGCTACGATTTTGAGCGCGGAACCACAGTGTAGTTCCATTCCGGATGAAACGCATCGCCACGGATGTTGAGGCGCTTCATTTCGGCTTTGGTGATCTTGATGCCTTTCTCATAGATGGCGGTGTCGAGAACGGCCTCGACCTTCAGCCCGGTCTCGGTCGTGGTCGCTGCAATCAGGTCGATGATCGTTGCATGGTCCGTGAGTGGCCGGCCGCGCCAGTTCTGCGTAATGTGGCAGAACAGGCGATGCTCGATCTTATTCCATTTCGAGGTGCCCGGCGGATAATGTCGGACTTTGATGGTGATATTCGTTTCGTCAGCCAGCCTCTGCAGTTCCACCTTCCATAGCCGCACACGTGAGCCATTTGAGCCGCCGCAATCTGCCGTGATCGTGAGCTCGTGCGCATTCGGATAGCGTGGCTTGCCGATTTTGTCGATCCAGGTGCGGATGCTCGCCACCGCGAATGCGGCCGTATCATGCGTGATGCCGAGGCTGACCCATCCTGTGTTTGCCGCGATGTCGTACACACCATAAGGGGCCACCTTGCCGAGTTCTTCGTCGGGAAAATCGTGTACGTTCACGCGCAACGGATCGCCTTTCGGCCGCCAGTCACTGCCGGCGTTGCGATAGTTGCCGACCAGCTCTTTCTTCTTGGTATCAACAGAGATCACGGGCTGGCCGGCGGCCCTGGCCGCGAGCACAGCGGCATTGATGTATTCGAACTGGGCATTGCGATCAGGATGGTTCGTGCCTTCATCGGCTTTTCGGTTGGACTGGCGCGAGAACCCGAGTTCGGTGACGAGCAACTTGCGCACGGTGTTGGGACTAACCGCATGGCCCATGTCCGCAAGCGCAGATGCCAGTTTTTTGAGGCTCTTCGACACCCACAGCAGCGGGCGCATGGGATCGCCCAATGTGTCCGGTTCGACGAGGCGCCTGAGGTCGTCAAGCAATGCCGCATCACGTTCGGTCGTTCGTGGAGGGCCACCACCTTCGCGACGAACCCGACTTTTGGCGAGCGGCGCGGCATCAAGGTCTTTCAGGCCTCGTTCGATGGTACTGCGCGCCAATCCCGTGATGATGGACACCGCGGCCAACCCACCCCACCCCGCGGCGCGCACTTCACTCGCGGCCCACAACCGCCGTCCCCGCTCGTCTCGCTTCGAGCCGTCCGCTTCCCACCGCAACCGAATCGCATCCCGATCGACCATGCTGATGCTGGTAGCAATCAGCCGCACAACTGAGAATCGCCCGCAGCCGAGTCACTGCGTCGCACCCCCGAGGAAAAGCGATTCAGTTATTGTTGCGCCTGTCCTAACCGCGTCGTCCGGCTGGAAGCGGAGGGCCGCCTGGCGGCGCGAGTCATCACCGCCATGTTGCGGCAGTGCCATTACCTTGATGTGTTTCGCCTCGCGGAAGA
>DASXMG010000022.1:0-21408 GCA_036495805.1 Steroidobacteraceae bacterium
GGCTGCGATTGTCCCAGCGCGGCCGGCGACAGGGCGAAAATCAGCCCGGCACCCAGCAGCCCGCGGCCTATCCATACGGCAAATTTCATGGTTTCTCCTGACGTCTCGTTGCCGCGGTATCGTCGTGCCTTCCCATCGTGATGTCAAAGAAGCAGAATCGAGCGCACGCCAATGAGACTCTTACGAGGAGGATTGCCATGTCGAAGACCAAAGACCTGACCCGCCGTGAGTTCGTCGCCGGCGCGGGCAAAGCCTCGATTGGCGCCATGGTGGCGGCAAGCGCTCCCATGATCGTGCCGCGCCGCGTGCTGGGACGCGGCCAGAAGGCGCCGAGCGATACGCTCAATCTTGCCGTCGTCGGTTTCGGTTCCATGGGATCGCAGAACGCACAAGTGCTGGCGCAGACCGAGCGCATCGGCGTGGTCTGCGATGTCGATCTGGCCTATAGCGCACGTTGCGTCTCCATCCTGCAGACCAACGCGCAAGGCCAGCCGCGCCCCGAGGGCGCGAAACTGAAGGAGCAATTCGACAAGGCGAAGCGCTATACCGATTTTCGCGAGATGCTCGCGAAAGAAAAGCACATTGACGGCGTCGTGGTGGCAACCGCCGATCACATACACGCGGTCGCCGCAAAAGCAGCGATGGAGGCCGGCAAGCATGTCTATGTGCAGAAGCCGCTCACGGCGACCGTCCATGAAGCGCGCATGCTGCGGGAACTCGCGCTCAAGAACCCCAAGCTTGTGACGCAGATGGGCAATCAGGGGCATTCGAGTGAAGGCGCGCGCCTCATCAATGAATGGATCGGCGCGGGCGTCATCGGACCGGTGCACGAGGTACACGTCTGGACCAATCGGCCGGTTGTCTACTGGCCGCAGGGGCTGGCGCGGCCCACCAATGCGCCGCCGGTGGAAGCACCCGGCGGCTTCGGCAATCCCTGGACTTTTCGCTATATACAGGATGTGCTCGCCTCCGCCATGGGCGGCGGCGGCGCGCCGCCGCCGGGCCTCGACTGGGACTTGTATTTAGGTCCGATCGCCGAAAATGTCCCGTACCATCCGGTCTATCACCCCTTCAACTGGCGCGGCTGGCTGGCTTTTGGCTGCGGCGCCTTGGGCGATATGGGCGCACATCTGATCGATCATCCGTTTTGGGCATTGGGGCTGACCTATCCTTCGAGCATCGAGGCAACCTCGACGCAATGGGGCACGATGCCGTTACCGCCCACAGATCCGGCGGTCGCAAGCGCTCCGCCGGGCCGCGCGCCGCGCAGACCCGTGTCCTATCCGGTCTCGACTTGTGTGCACTATCAGTTCGCCGCGCGCGGCACGCAGCCGCCGGTGAAACTCTCCTGGTTCGATGGCGGCATTTATCCGCCCCGCCCCGATGTGCTGCCGGATGAGGTCACGCTGCGAAGCGAAGGCGGCGTGATATTCATCGGCGAGAAAGGAATTCTCTTGCACGACACTTACGGCTCGAATCCGCGGTTATATCCGCAAACGCTGGGCGAGGCGGCCGCGCGAGTGCCCAAGAGCATGCCGCGAATCATGTGGTCGCATGAACTCAACTGGACCAAGGCTATTCGCGGCGAAGCCACGGCGAGTTCGCCGATCGAGTATGCGGGGCTGCTCACCGAAACCATGCTGCTGGGGCTGGTCGCGCTGCGTGCCGGACAAGGAAAGAAGATTTTGTACGATGGCGAAAGGGGACAAGTCACCAATTTCGCCGACGCGAATCAGTATCTGACGCGCGAATATCGCGCGGGATGGAATATGCAGGCCTAGCGCTGGGGCTCCTAGCGCCGCGCTCCCAGCGCCTTGCGCGTCAGCTTCACGTGCCCTCCCGCGTCGCGGTCGATGACGAAGTCGTAGCGTTCGCCGCGGATCGTCACGTCTTTCAGGGTCATCGACTTCCACTCCGCCGGCAGTATGGGCGAGTAGGCCTCAACCAGCCCTTTCTCCGCAACGCGCAGTCCGCTGAATCCGTACAGCAGATTCTGCAGGAAGCCGCCGGAAGCCGTAACGAAGTAGCCGGTGTTGTTGGTCGCCGTCTCGGTGCGCACATTGAAAGGCGGCTTGATCAAGCCGCTGCTGAAGTTGCGCTGCAACCAGGCGACCGCCGAGGCCGTATCGCCGGCGGCCGCGGCGGCAATCGACGCCGGCGCCAAGCTCATACCGTGTGGCTCATGGTGGCCCTGGCGAACGGAAATCATGATGTAGTCGAAGTCATTGCGGCGGACTTTTTCGCTCATCTGCAAGTCGAGCGACGGGTATGACAGCAGTCCCAGGGTACTTCCCTCCAGGGGCTCGCGCGGCATGCCGGCATCGAAGTCCAAATGCCGTTGCTCGGCTTGCGAGAACGGGATGTACAGCTTCGAAGCGACCTCTGCCCAACGCGGATCCGCACGCTCACCGACGAGCGCTGCCGCAGTCGCGGCGATGTTCAGGGCTTTTTGCGCCGACACATTGGTAAAGGTGTCGTTCGGCACATCATTGTAGCTTTCGGCCACGGAAGTCACGTGCACGATCTCGTAACGCCGTTGCGCCGCATTCCACGATGCGCGGCTCGCCCAGAAGTCCGCAACATTGCGGATGACCGGCCAGCCGCTGCGTTTCAGCCATTCGCGATCATGCGTCGCAAGCCAGTATTGCCACTGCGCAATGCCGACATCCGCGTTCACGTGGATTTCACGCTCACTCAGCACATGCGCAAAGTAGGGAATCTGCTCGCTGCCATTTTCCGGATCCGCCTCCCAAGGGTACATCGCACCCTTGAGGCCGCGTGCCTGGGCGCGCGCCTGCGCTGCCGGAAGCGTATGGGCGCGGAACATCACCAGAGATTTGGCACGCTCGGGGTGCAGCAACAGCAGCGCCGGAAAGATCCACGTATCGCTGTCCCAGAACGCATGGCCGGTGTAACCGGGCGTCAGCCCGCAGGCACCCATGGGCCAGCGCGTGTCGGCCGTCGAGGTGGCGAGCAAATAGTAGAGATCGGAGTGCACTACTGCTTGCGCCTGCGCATCGCCGTCGATCGCAATATCCGAGCGCCACAGGTCGCGCCAGGCGGCGCGATGCTGATCGAGAAGCGCATCGAAACCGCGGCTGCGTGCTGCCGTTGCGAGCGCCGCGTCTGCTTGTGCATCACCGCCCCAGCCCTCGCGCGAGGCCGCGACGAATTTGCTGAATGTATAGGTGCGGTTTTTCTGCACCTTGACCTTCAGATTCAACGCGAGTCGATACTGATTTTTGTCGAGCGAGACGTCGCTCGGTGCAACGCCGTCCGGCAATTGCACGGCGGCCGCCTCGGCCATGGAGAGGCCCTGTTCCGCGCGGCCGTCAAGCGCCAGGGTCAAGCTCTTCACGTCGCCATTCGCCGCGAGCACATGGGTGTCGCCGTGATACCAGACGGCAGCGCGGTCGGGCGTCGCGGGTGGAATCGCCACCAGCTGCAGGTTGTTCGCGGCGACCGCTTCCTGCATTTCCTCGCCGCTCAGCTTGGCGAGCGGCAGGCGCGGCTGATGCGGAGCCAAGAGGTTCAAGGCAAACGACAGTTCCGCGGTGCCGTCGAAGTCCGGTGTCAGGGAAATCCGGGTGGCGGCCAGATGCGTGGCCGCCTGGCTGACAAAGGTGGTGACGCTGACCTGCGTGCTGCGCTTGTGATCGACGTAGCGATAGCTCGTCGTCAATGTCGCCTCTTTCATGTTCAGCGTCTGGCGGTAATCCTGAAACAACCCCGGATTGAGCGGCACCTGATTCATCCAGAAATGGCCGGCGGCGGAGTCGCCGGTCGAGTAGTCGATCTCGCTCCAACCCGGAATGGCCGCAGGCCGCGACTCGTCATCCTTGGCGTAGTCCATGAGCGCGACCATATAGGCGAGATTACCCTCGGTGCCGCGCGGTGCCGTCATGGTGGAAAAATAACCGTTGGCTAAGTAGCTCGGAAAGTAGTTGCCGAAATCCTGCGCCGTCGCGCTCAAAGTAAAGGTGTCGTCGGCAGCGGCAAACGCGGGCATCGCAGCCGCGGCAATGAGCAGCAGCAAAGAGAATTTGAGTTTCGCAGGCTGCATCGCCAACTCCCGATCGCGGCACAAGCACTCATTAGATGCCGAAGCGCATGCGGTGTCGATCCAGCAGCTTGCATCGGGCTCTCGGCGGCCGCATCCTGCGGGAAAAGAGGAGCAAGAATCGGTCATGTCGGACACCATTAATCGTGGCAGGCGCGATCTTCTCGCGTTCGGCGCGCTGGCGGCCTTGGGCTGGCGCAAGGGCTTCTCCGCGACGCGCGGGGCGGAGACTGCGCCGCCCGCTCCTCTCTCGGAACTCGCGTATGGCCAAGTGCAGCTCGGCGAAGGACCGCTCGCGCGACAGGCGCGTCAGAATCACCGTTTAGTGCTCGGTCTCGACGAAGACGCATTGTTGCGGCCATTCCGCCTCCGCGCAGGCCTTCCCGCGCCTGGTCAGGAGCTCGGCGGCTGGTACGACACCTATGCCTTCGCGCCGGGCGCCACCTTCGGGCAATGGATGAGTGCCCTCGCGCGTTATTACGCGATCACCGGCGACGCGGCGACGCGCGCCAAAGTGCAACGGCTGGTGCGGGCCTACGCGGCGACCGTCGACGCGCGCGGCAGCTTCTACCGGCACAATCGCTTCCCCTCGTACACGTACGATAAGCTCGTCGGCGGCCTGCTCGACGCCGAGAGGCACGGCGTCGACGCAAGCGCGCGCGCCGTGCTGGGCCGGACGACGCGAGCCGCCATCGCGTATTTGCCGCCGCACGCCATGCCGCGCAATGAGCACGCGCAACCGGGCGAGGACTTCAGTCAACACGCCTGGGATGAGAGTTACACGCTGCCGGAAAACCAATTTCAGGCGTGGCAACTGACGGGCGAACGAATTCATCTGCAACTCGGTCGTCGCTTTCTCTACGACGAGTTTTTCGCAGCGCTCGCGCGCGGCGACAACGCGCTGCCGGGCAAGCATGCTTACAGCCATGTCAATGCCTTGAGTTCGGCGGCCCAGGCTTATCTGTCCCTGGGCGACCCGATGTATCTGGGGGCGGCGCAACAGGGCTTCGCGATGATCAATGCACAGAGTTTCGCCACCGGCGGCTGGGGACCGGACGAGCATTTTGTCATTCCCGCCAGCGGCGCTTTGGGTGCGAGCCTCGAGGAACAGAACAAGAGTTTCGAGACTCCCTGCGGCGCTTATGCGCATTTCAAGCTCACACGCTATCTGCTGCGCATCACCCGCGACTCGCGCTACGGCGATAGCATGGAACGCGTTCTCTATAACACCGTCCTGGGCGCGATTCCCATCCAGCCGGACGGTCACGCCTTTTATTATTCAGATTACACCCCGCGAGCTCGAAAAACCTTTCATCCCGACCGATGGCCTTGTTGCTCCGGGACATTGCCGATGGTTGCGGCTGACTATGCGATCAGCACCTGCTTTACCGATGCGTCCGGCCTCTATGTCAATCTCTACGTGCCTGCGCAAATCAATTGGACGCAAAACAACGTGCCCTGCGGCCTCTCGATCGAGACCGATTACCCCTACGCGGCCGGTGTGAGCATGACGCTGCGCCTGCCGAGTCCGCAGCTGTTTACGCTGAAACTGCGCATCCCGGCGTGGGCGCAGGACGCTTCATTGCTGATCAATGGCCAACGCGAACCGACGCCGCAAAGCGGACAATTCGCGGCGATTCGGCGCGAGTGGCATTCCGCCGACCGCGTGGAACTCGAATTGCCGGACGCGCGCAGGTTGGAGAGCGTCGATGCCGCGCACGCGGACACGGTCGCCTTGCTTGCCGGCCCACTGGTTTTGATGCGCATCGTGGAAGCCGACGCGGCGGCAGCGCCCATGCAGCGCGCCAGCTTGCTCCGCGCGCAACGCGACCCCAGCGGCAGGCATGAATGGCAGGTCGAGACCGACACCGGCGCCGTCAAACTGAAACCGTTCCCCGATATCGAGGGCGAACACTACAGCGCCTATCAGAGAGTTTTGCCGTCCTGATCGCTAAGCGCCGTTTCGCGCTGTCGGCGGCGATTATCGGTTGCGGCGCGATGCACATGGCTGGCGCGCACGCCGCGCCACTGCAGGGAGAAATCGCCAGCGCGGAGACGGCCCTGCAGGTCGAAGCCGGTGAACACGCTCCGCGTCTTCTGACGCTGACGCTGCGCGGTGCGGCGGCTTGGAAAAATACGCGCGAGGACCTGCTGCCCGCGCAAGTGACGATCCATGAAGCAACGCGGCCGGTGACTTGGCGCCTGGATCGGAGCGCAACGAGCATTACTCCCAAGGACATTCAGATCGTGTACGTCGCGGACTCGCCGCGCCTGACAGCCGTGTGGCGGTGGCGTGCGCGTGCGGATAAAGGTCCCATCGAGCACAGTCTTTCGATTCGGAATTTAGACAATGAGAATGTGTGGCTGCCGCTGCAACCCAGTTTGGTTTTCGACTGGGAGGTCAATCCTCAGACCGCGCTACGACGATTTTGGGTTGAAAAAGGGGCCGATACTCCCTCTTCCGCGGGGACGCACCTCGATGCGTTGACGGATGGCGATACCTGGCAGGGTTTTTCCAGCACGTATGCAATCCCAAAAGCCGGCCGGCCGCGAGAAATGATCCCCTATTTGCTGGTCGATGAGGCTACCGGGGAGCAGCGCGGTTGGTACGTCGGCATTGAATTCAGCGGCCGCACCCGCATCACGCTCAAGCGCATACAGGCATCGCTGCGCGGCGAGGCGGGCCTTGATCCTAATCCGGGTCCGTATCGAACCCGCGTGCCGCCCGGCGGCACTTTCGAAGCGCCCACGATTTTCATCGGCGCGTTTCGCGGCGGCCCGGATGGCGCCGGCAATATCCTGCGCCGCTGGGTGCGGGAAGTTCTCAATAACCCGCGCACGATCGCTGAGCCTTCCTATCCGCTGCTGGTCAACAATAGCTGGGGCAGCGGCATGGCGGTGGATGAAGCGCTGGCGCAACGAATGATCGAGCAGTCGGCGCAGCTCGGGCTGGAGATGTTCCATTTGGACGCGGGTTGGTTTCGCGACGTCGGCGATTGGCACGCGAATTCGAAGTTTCCGCACGGCATCGCGAGCGTTGCCGACTTTGCGCACCAACACGGCTTGAAGTTTGGCCTGTGGATGGACTGGGCCCAGGCCGGCACGTCGAGCGAACCCGGCGCGCTCAATGTCCACGATCCCGCCATCAAGGACTGGCTGATTGCCGATCCACCCGCCGACTGGAGGCACAGCGAGCCATTCAAGGGCATTACGATCGATCTAGGCGTTCCCGCGGCCAAGCTCTGGGCGCAGCGCGAGCTCGAACGCGTTGTCAGCGACTATCGCCTCGACATGCTGGAGCACGACGGTTATCTCGTGGCACAGGGCAGTTCACGGGTCGATCACCCCGCCGCGCCGCCGGATACGGCCAGCTCACGAACCTATGAAGATTCCGGATTCCTTTGGGTTGAAGGGTCCAACGCTACGGATGTCAGCTATCACGCGACACAGGCTTACTACGCACTCTACGAAAACCTGCGCCGGCGCCACCCAACCCTATTGCTCGAGGTGTGCAACGACGGCGGACGCATGGTCGATTTTGGCAGCGCGGCGCACGGTGACTATTTTTCGGTGACCGACACGTACGACCCGCTCGCCAACCGACGGGCCTTCTACGACGCCAGCTATGTCTTGCCGGCGGCAATGCTGGAAAGCTACGTGGCAAGCTACCCGGCACCGCGCCTCGAAAACTTCCGCTATATGCTCCGCAGCGGCATGCTCGGCTGGTTCTCGCTGATGCTGGATGCGAATCAATGGACTGCGCAGCAGCGTGAGGCAGCGCGGCGAGAATTTGCGCTCTACAAGGCGCGGCTGCGTCCTTTGATCCGCGCAGCGGATTTGTATCATGTCGCGGACCGACCTGACGGCATTCATTGGGACGGCATGGAATATTATTCCGCCCGACTACGGCGCGGCGTGCTGTATGCATTTCGCGGCAGCGCGAATGACCTGCCGATGCATCGATTCCGCTTGAGGGGGCTCAATCGCGGCAGCCGTTATCGACTCGCTTTTCAGGACAATCCTGCGGCAAATCGGGAACTGAGCGGCGAGTCGCTGACTCAAATGGGCGTCGACGTCAGGCTGGCTTTGCCCTTATCCTCTGATCTGATTTTCTTCGAGGAAGTTCGCTGAACGTGCAGTTAATTTGGCGCCCCACCCTGATGACACTGCTGCTAGCCACCGCCGTATTGCCCGTGGTTGCAAGCGCCGATCCGGAGCCGCGCCTCGCATTCGATGTCGAGGAGGGTCCAAATCTCAACAGCTTTTTGCGCGAAGGGCCCGTCGCCGCACATCTGCTGCTGCGCGCGGGACAGGATCCGCGCATTTTGATCGCCTTTCCCGCCGGCAACAGCGGCGTGGGTCTATGGTTTTCGCACGGCACCCACCCGGTAAAGTGGTCCTTGCTGGGCAGGCCGCAGCCGCTCATTACCAAGGACACGCGCGGACGTCCGCTGTACGGCATCACGGCCGAAGCGGTCGCGACGGGCGCACCGGAGTTGGATGTCAAGCAAGCGGTGCTCTCCAGCGTGCGGGTGTTGCGCGACTATCAAGCGTTGGGAACCTTTCCCGCAGAGGTAGGCACCAAGCCGACGACCCAGGACGCGACCATCACGTGGGCGCGTGATCGGCTGGACGGCGCCGCCGGATATCGACTCAGCATTCAAGTCACCCACGGGGCGCTGCACGCTGACCGCTTGACGGCCGGAAGCGACGGCAGGATTTCTTTGAAGATTACGGCGTTGAGCGGTGAAGTTCCGCTAACGCCGCTTGCGGGAGACCATTTGCTCAATGCTCTAGCGCAAGCAGATGCGGCGGCTCGCAATGTGCTGACATTCTTAAGCTACAAGGAAAAGTTCCTCGCCGGTTCCTGGCGCTTCAATACCTATTTCGGCCGCGACACCTTGATGTCGGTGCGGCTGCTGATGCCCGTGCTTGCCCCCGAGGCGGTGGAAGCCGGATTGGGCGCCGTGCTGACGCGTCTGTCGCCGAAAGGCGAAGTGGCGCATGAAGAGGACATCGGTGAATTCGCGATTCTCGATCATCTGCGCGCCGGCGGCGAGAAGTCGGATGTCCCCACCTTCAATTACAACATGATCGACGGCAGCTTCATGCTGGCGCCCGTGGCCGCTCAATGGCTGCTGGACGATGCGCGCGGCCGGATTTACGCGGCGGCATTTCTCAAGCGCATGGACGGCCGGCGCGAGAGCGCCAAGGCGTTCGGTGCTGACCTGATCAGCAACTTTCGGTTCGTATTGCAAGCCGCCGCGCGATTTGCGAGTGATCCGCGCGCACCGAATTTGATCGCACTGAAACCCGGATTCGACGCGGGGCAATGGCGCGACAGCAATGACGGATTGGGCGGCGGGCGTTTCCCGTACGATGTCAACGCGGTTTTCGTACCCGCGGCGCTCGAAGCCGCCGGCCGTTTTTTTGAAAGCCGCTTGCTTGATTCGTATCTTGACTCCGCTGACCGCGAATTGTTCTCGCATGCCACGGCCATGGCGGGAATATGGCGCAGCAAAGCAGGGCCGCTCTTCGATGTGAGCGTGCCGAGCGCGACGGCCCGACACAACATTACCGACTTTGCGGCGGCCTTGAAAATACCCGGCACTGCCGCGTTGCGTTCGGTGGATGATTCCGCGGTTTCCTTTCCCGCGCTGGCACTGACGGCCGATGACAAGGCCGTTGCCGTGGTCCACTCGGACGTAGGTTTTGAATTGTTGTTTGGCCGGCCAACGCCGACGGCGCTCTGGCAAGAGTCGACTGCGATCATGCGGCCATTTCCGGCCGGGCTGCTGACTCCCATCGGCGTGTTGGTCGCCAATCCCGTGTACGCCCCGCCGGCCATCCAGGCGAAGCTGACCCGCAGTGCCTATCACGGAATGGTCGTCTGGTCATGGCAGCAGGCGGTACTGGCGGCCGGATTGAGTCGGCAACTGCAGCGCCAGGACCTGCCGGCATCGCTCAAAGAGCATCTGCGCACCGCACAGACTCAATTATGGGGCGCGATCGGGGCGGCACACAGCATGCGAAATTCAGAGCTCTGGACCTGGACCTTGGCAAAGGGACGCTTCCAGATCGCGCCTTTTGGTGCCAACGCCGCCGACGCCGACGAGTCCAACGCCGCACAACTCTGGAGCACCGTGTACCTGGCGATCCCGGCGCCTTGAGCTCCGCGACCGACCAAGCCTGCCTGTGGCGAATTAGCCGCATGGGTTGCTATTGAACAGAATAACAACTACATTCAGCCAAGGTGTGGTCTTTGGCAACACAGCTCTGAAGCTGACCTACCGGCGAGAGAAGACTGCTCGAGCAGCCAATACCGGGAGTTAATGTTTGCTCGATGGCCTTCCCGTCTGCGGTTCCGATAACTGCAGCGGGAGAGAGGACAGGGGGATAGAAATTGCAGTATTTGCAGAACTTTCGGGCTGATCGCTGCGCAATTGGCCGGTCTTTGATTGAATGCCGTGCCGTGATGAGCCCGCGGCCGGCACATACCGCGCTTTCCGATGTCTTGGCACCTGAATTGATGCCACGGGCTCAAAAATTCAAATTATCCGTAAACGCATTACTGCTTCAGCAGCTTGCTTCGGGATTCTGTCTTCCGCCGAGACGTTTGGCGTTTTTACAACACCAGGGCTTGGTGGCATGTGTTCAGAACATTGGGATGCCGGCTGCGACTTTTTAACGTATCAATGGGGAGATCGTTTCATGAGACAGAAAACTGATAGAGCGCGCCGCGCGGGCGTGGCACAACGGCATGAGGCGACGGTGCGGCCGCTAGGCCGCGGCGCGGCCCTCACTTCCGTTGCAGCCGCAGTGGCCGGAATCCTTTATTGTGCCGGCAGCGCCTACGCAGCCGACGAGGCTGTTCCCGCGGCCACTGGCGGCAATACGCTCGACGAAATCGTGGTCACGGCATCAGCGCGGGGTGTCAAGAAGCTGGACGCCAGCTTCAACATCGTCTCGGTGGGCCTCGAAGACATTAAGAACTTGAACCCCGCGAGCACGGCCGAGCTTTATAAAGTCTCGCCTGGGATTTGGCCGGAAGCATCCGGCGGACAAACAGGCGTCAATATTGACGTGGCCGGCTTTCCCAACGGCGGCGGCGATTCCCCGTATTTCACGACCATGATCCAGGGTTCACCCCTCTACGGTGCCCCGTTCTTGTCTTTTATGGATAACAGCTCCCTGGTGCGCTTAGACGACACCATCGAGCGCCTTGAAATCGTCCAGGGCGGAACCAGCGCACTTTTTAGCTCTGGTCAGCCGGGCGCTACGGCGAACTTTATTTTACGGACCGGCTCGGACAAGACCACCGGCTCGATCGGCGTCACTTACGGATCGGAAGGCTCCGAACGCGTGGACGCGTTCTTGAGCGGCAAGATCATCGACGGATGGTACGGAAGCATTGGCGGCTTTTACCGCGTATCCGACGGCGTGCGTGATCCGCAATATCCCTCCGACATCGGCGGACAGCTGACGGGAACGTTGAAGCACGATCTGGACAATGGCTCGATCATGTTTTGGTATCGGGTGCTGCAGGATAAAAATCAGTGGGTCGCCGATTTTCCTTACGTCGTTTCCAACGGCAACCCTCACCCCTATCCTGGTTTCAATCAGCTCAACAACACCTACAACAGCAAGCAACTCGAGAATTTCCTGATACCGAGCCCAGGCGGCGGCTTCGAGAATGACGATATCAGCAATGGCCGCGGGGCCGCGATGCAGTATCTCGGTTCAGAACTGCATTTGAATTTCGGTAACGGTTGGTCCATCAGCAACAACTTCCTGTTCGATGGCGGATACATGAACACGCAGGCGTTGGTCAACAACGGCAACCCCCAGACCTTGTCGAGCTTCATTGCCGCACTGACCCTGCCCGCGGCGCTGCCGGCCGGCGCTGTCCAGGCGCAGTATGCGAATGGCGCGCCGGTTTCTCCCGATCAAAGCGTGATCACCGAGCAGGTATGGTTCGTGCGCAAGAAGATCACGAGTGTCAGCGACGAATTCCGTTTGAACATGGACTTCGGCAACGGCAATACATTGACCGCTGGCGCGTATGTAGCGCACTACACGGACAACGATCAATGGTCGTTGAGCTCCAACGTGCTGATGGATAACGTGCCGAATGCGAGCCCGATCATATTGCAAGGCGTCGCCGGCGGGAATATCTACGACGTGACGAGTGCTCAGGGCATTGTGAATGCCAACGGCGGCTACTACATCCTCGAGCAGGGGCAGGCCACCAACATTGCCGGCTATCTGTCGGACTCATGGAAACTCGGCAATTGGTTGTTGGATGCCGGGGTTCGCCTCGAACATCAGACCATGACGCAACAGACCACGAACCAATCGCCGGTGCAGCTGGGATCAGCGTTCGATTTGTGGGACAACGCGGTCGATTTGCCCAACGGTACGTACTCGCGCGCGGGTAAAAACAACACCATGCCGACGTTCACGGTGGGTGCAAATTACGAGTTCACTGACCATATGAGCGCCTACGTGCGCGTCAACAATGGTGTGCACTTCGCCAACTTCGACGATGTCCGTTGCAATACCAACGGGCCATTGAGCGCGGCCGTGAATACGACCTGCACGACGCGGCCGCCCCTGCAAACCATGAGGAATTACGAGGGCGGTTTCAAGATTCAGAATCGTTATACGTATATCGACGCATCGGTTTATGACAAGGAGTTCAAGGGGTTGATCACTACCCCCGTGAATATACAAAACGTGCCGATTGGCCCGCCCGAGATCTATGGCTCAACGGCCAAAGGCGTGCGGCTGGTCGGCAGCGTGAATCCGCTTGCGGACAGTGCTGTGCAACCTCTCAAGGATTTCAAAATATCGGTCAATGCCAATTACATGGATGGCCACTATAAGGACTTCCAGGGCTGCTACATTTACACCAGCATCACGGGGCAGGTGATCTGCGGCACCATCAATGGCCAACCGCTCGCTCGTACGCCAAAGCTCGCGCTCAGCGTGACACCCAGCGACACACAGGTTACGGGCTGGGGTTCGTTGACCGAGTTCGTGACTTACGAGCACATCGGTCAACACTACCAGGACCAGACCGGCTTGAATCCCTTGGGCAGCTATTACGACCTGGCCGCAGGTTTCGTTGCTGAGATTGGTGATAATTGGGAGCTTCGTCTCATGGGCACGAATCTCACCAACCAGATTGGCTTGACCGAGGGTAATGCCCGATTTGGAGGCAACGCCGTGCAAAACAGCGTTGGTTTCGGGCGGTCCATTTACGGCCGCGAAGGCACCATCGAACTCAAATACAAATTCTAAGTATTAGAGTGTGGGAATCATCTCCCCTCGCGACAACGCGAGGGGAGATTTCGCGAAGACTTCACCTGCCATTATCTGGCAGGGCTATCCGGCACGACGTCGAATGCAACCGTGAGCCGCGGTTGCTCGCTGTGAAACGGCAACGTGCCGTGCCAGAAATACGACGGAAAGAGCACCAGTTGCCCGAGTTCGGGACGGACCGATAACTCCGCGTCCAGCGCGGGCGTCGTGACCATACCCGGTGCGCCGAAGCTTAAGATCCCTTCGGCCGAGCGCCCCGCTCTCATGCTATCGGGCAATTGAATATAACAAGCCGAAGATATCCATCCGCGAGGATGCACGTGACTGGTGTGATAACCGGCGCGATGCAGGCGCACCGACCAACTGCCGTTGAATCGTGAAACGCCGCGATTGCGACGCCGCAGGGGATCGTTGCCTTCACCGATCGAAACTCGGTAGCGCGCGATCGGTGCGGCAAAGGCGTGAAACAACGCCTGAATGACCGGATCCTGGCTGCGCGAAAGATCCTGGGTGGTTTCGGTGCCCTGGCGCAACGATTGGTAAAGAAGACGATGGCCGTGCGGATTGTGAAGCGCATTCAAGCGCGAGGTCACGTCTGTCAGGAAGCCGGCGAGATCGGACCACCCCGGAGGCGTCTCGAGGATCTGCGCCCGTATCATGTTGCCGTAGTCACAAAGCGCCTCGTAGCGGGAATCGTTCAGCAGTCGCAGCGCAGTGGTTTGCATGGCAATGAGGTACTGATCGTCGGGCGTCGCCTGCAGCAGGATCGCGCACTCGCCCAGCGCCGCAGCGCCCTCCCCGACACCGAGGTATGCGGCACACCGGAGTTTGCGAGTTGCCGGGCTGTTGGGCTGCGCTCGCAGGGCCAGTTCCGCGAGATTCAAGGCGGTGACGGGGTCGAACTCCAGCGCCGCCAGTCCCGCGCGAATGAGCAACGCGGGTGGGGGCTGGGGTCGTGCGGCGCGTTCGGCGAGACAGGCGTAGGCAGCGCGCGCGTCGCCCGCTCCCTGCAGTAGAGCGGCCTTGGCGGCCCACAACGCATCGTCATCTGGGTGTTTTTCGATTGCCTGACCCAGATCATGCGTCGCCTCGCGGATATTGCCGGTGCGCATCCACACGAGTTGCGCCAGGCTGTCATGCGCATCGGCGCGGCGCGGCTCCAATCTGACGCATTCGCGCAAGGCCAGCTCGGCCTGGTCGAATCGCTCCAACGTGATCAGGCTGCGCGCATGCGTGAGGTGCAGCGATGCGGTCGGCCGAGTGCGGCTCAACGTCTGACGTACCATACGCTCGCCTTCCTCCGGCAGATTGGCCGCGTTCAACGCCACGGCCAGGGTACGGGTCGCGATGGCACTGTCCGGCGCGAGCGCCACGAGACGGCGATAGTGCGCCACCGCATCGTTCTGCCGACCCACAGCGGCGTAAGCCGCCACATGCAGGGCCGCCAGATCGCCATCGACCTTATTGCCATTGCACCAAGGTGTCGCAACGTCGAGTGCCGATGCCGGCTGGCCCGTGTCCAGGTAGTGGCGAACCAAAAGAAGTGCGGCACGCGGGTATGGCGGGGAGCCTTGGATAGCACGCTGCAACAAGGACACGGCCTCGGCGCTGCGACCCGTGGCCATCAATAACTCCGCCAGGGTGGTCAGCGTGGGAGTCCATTTCGGATCGAGTTCGAGCGCGTGGCGCAGCAACGATTCGGCTTGGGTTAGGTCGCCCAAGACTTGTTTGGTGCCGGCAAACAGCCGCAGGCCTTCCACATAGTCAGGATTGGCACTCACCAGGGACTCTAGTTGTGAATGCGCCGCACCGTACTGACCCGCTTGCAGCAGGCTACTGATGCGGTGCATGGACTCAGTCAGCGTAACTGACATGGAAACCTCTGAAAGCCCCGATTAAATTCGACTCGGCCTGTGAGAGGTTACCATTGGAGGTCAAGTTACTGCATATGCCAACCGTGGCTCACGACGATCGACTGCCCGGTCATGGCGTTCGAGGGAAACGCGGCGAGCCACAGCGCAACTTCCGCGACGTCTTGTCGCGACGTGAATTCGCCATCCACCGTTTCTCCCAGCATGATGTTTTTGACGACTTCTTCTTCGGAAATGCCCAAGGCCGTCGCTTGCTCCGGAATTTGCTTGTCCATGAGCGCGGTGCGAACGAACCCAGGACAAATGACGTTGGCGCGCACGCTAAACGGTGCGCCTTCCTTGGCCACGACCTTCGCGAGGCCGATGAGTCCGTGCTTGGCGGTGACATACGGCGCCTTGAGGGGCGAGCCTACTTTCGAATGCACAGAGCCCATGTAAATGATGCTGCCGCCGCGGGGGGACGCTTTCATCGCGGGAAAACAAGCCTTGGTGGTCAGGAACGCTCCATCGAGATGCACCGCCAACACGCTCTTCCACTCCGCCAGGGAGAATTCTTCAATCGGGCGCACGATCTGCGTTCCGGCGTTGCTTACCAGGATGTCGATGCCGCCCAACGCGTCGATAATTGCGGCGACACCCTGAGAAACGCTCTGCTCCATCGTTACATCCATGCGTACGGCAATTGCGCGGCCGCCTTTTTCTTCGATGAGGGCAACCGTGGCGGCGGTCGTGTCGGGCGCGATATCGGCAACGGCCACGCTTGCCCCTTCGCGCGCATACGCGAGCGCAATTTCTTTGCCAATGCCCTCCGCGGCACCGGTAACGAGAGCGGTCTTACCTTTAAGTCTCATGTCACTCGAGCGCTTCGTCAGCCGAATACACTGTTAGGGCCGGGCATCCCCGCCCAGAAGGCGCGGATCTCGGCGTAAGGGTCGTTCTCCACTCGGGTATCGAATCCAAATATCATGGTCGAGCGGCGATTCGCGTCAAAACTCGGCCAATTGGGCACCTTTGGATTGTTCGGATTTCCGCTCTTGGCGAAATTCACCCAGGCGGAGGCGAGCGTGCCACACATCAGCCGTGCGCTTTCTGAACCCGCTCCGAGTATGGCCTCCCGATCATTGTGGAATGTGGCGGCGACGTCCATTGCGTGCGCCGCGCCAAACTTCGCATCAAAGGCGGGACTATTCCACTCCCAAAGGTAGGCATACACCGACGCGCGCGACTGAGCGGCCTTGCGCTCGGCCTGCAGATTTGCGAAGCGCCGGAATCCGGCGTCGGTGATCAATTGCGCGTGCAGCAAGTATGGTGACTTGTCGGGAAAGTATTCCCGGTACATATTGAGCAGGCGATCTGGGCTGCCGTAGGTGCGAAGGAGCAAGCCCTTGAGGTCTCTCTCGCTCAATGCAAAGTTATCAAAAAATAGGCCCGCATCATCCAGCGTGGTCGACACCATGAGCGGAATGTCGGCGGACTGCAGCGGTGCGGCGGGGTTGAAAGGATGGTCGACCAGGTTGACCCCGTCGAGCACCGGAGTGAAAGCGTGGGCGCCGATTTCTGTCTGCGCATTGAGCAACGCCGTCCATGGAATGCCGGAAATATCGGCCAACGTGGATTTCGACAAACCTAATTTCTTGCACAGAGCGTCGCTCACCCGGGCGCTCTCTTCCCGCGAGGCATGATTCAGCAATGAACCGCTTTGGATGGCAGCCCGGTGAAACAGTCCACGAGCCGCGTTCATGCCGAGCAATGCGCTCACTTTCCAGCCGCCGCCGGATTGCCCGAAAATCATCACCCGCTGTGGATCGCCGCCGAAATGGGCAATGTTGTCGCGCACCCATTCCAGGGCCGCGACCAGATCCAGCATGCCGCACGCTCCGGCGTCGGCCCATGGGCCCGAAGCATCGATATCGGCAAGATTCAGAAATCCGAAGCTCGCCAGCCGATGTGTCACCGTGACCACAACGACGTCGCCGAATTGGGCCAGCCTCGCGCCGTCATACAGCGGGTTATTGCCTGACCCGATGGCGAAACCGCCGCCGTGTATCGAGAAAAGCACCGCGCGTTTTTCATTGACGCCGCCGGCGGGCGCCCAGATGTTCAAGTGCAGACAGTCCTCGCTCATCCCTCCGGTGGCCACGTTGAGGTCGAATTGCACCAGGCGTGCATAGTCATTGGCGATTTCCGAGGGAAGTTGCGGCGATACCGGCCCGTATCCGAAGCAATCGCGAACGCCGCTCCATGGCTTCGGTGGCAGTGGCCGCTTGAATCGATTGCCACCCGCGGTGGTTGCGCCGTAAGGCACCCCTTTGAACTGGCGAATCGCGGAACTGACCAATCCGCGCACCTTTCCATACGTCGTTTCGACCGTGCAGAAATTGAGGTCAGCCGAATCGGTCATTTGTTATCGCCGGTGAGTGAGCGCCTTAGGCAATGTATCAGTTGAACTTCACTTTGAGCGCGACGCCGACCGTTCGCGGCTGAGAAATGTAAACGGGGACCGGCGCGGCAGGATTGTATTCGTTGGCCAGGGTGGCGGCCGAAACTTCGCCGGCCTTGTCGAACACGTTCTTCAGGAACAGGCCCACTTCCAATCCATGAGGCGCGTATACCGACAAATTCAAGTCTGCCGTGTTGTATGACGCGAGTGCGTACAGCGGGCTGACCGGCGTGCCGAAACCTTCGTTGCGGCCGCTGATATAGCGGTCGGTGACGGTCACGGCACCGGTGTAGTTATCGACGATGTTGAAATTGTAGGTGCCAAGCAGAGCAAAGTTGAATCGCGGCGAGAGCGGCAAGCGTGCGCCCGTGTCGGCAATGCCCAGCACCGGCGCGGGGCTCGTCAATCGAGCGTCGGTGTAGGCCGCCGATGCGCCCAGGGTCAATGGCGCGATAATGCGATAGTTCACGGCCATCTCGGCGCCTTTTACCCGGGCGGTACCCGCGTTTTCAAGTTGATTCACGCCGCCATTGTTGACGGTCACCTGAATGTTCTTCCACAAAATGTCGTAGACGTCGAAATCCAGCGTCACTCTTTTGTCGAAGAAGGCCGCCTTCTCGCCGATCTCATAGTTCCAAAGGCTGTCGGCCGCGAAAGTGGGATTGCCAAGCCCAGGCGCCAATACAAAATTGGGTCCGCCCGGCCGGAAGCCGCTGGCGGCTCTTGCATAGACCATGAAGTCATCGGTGATGTGGAATTTCGGGTTGATCAAATAGGTCATGACGCTCTGGTCCGACGTGGCCACCGGCGGTGTAAGGACCGCGGCCGAGCCGGTTGCCAGCAAGCCGGAAATGGTTTCCTCGTACGCCTGCCGCTGTTTGCTATAGCGAACACCCAAGCCCAGCTCGAATTGCTTGGATATGAAGACCGTGGCATCGGCGTAGGCGGCATATTCCCGATAGGTGCTCGGCAAGAAACTGGTGAAGGGTGAAAGGCCGAAAAAAGTTCCGCCCGGATTCGCGAAGTCCAGCAGGTCGACGATTTCGGTAGTCTTTTCAGTATCGAAATATCCGCCGACCAACCACCGGAAATAGGTGTTGTCATGCGACGCGAGACGCAATTCCTGGGTGAATTTCTTTGTCGTCGTGTCGACGTACAGGCTCCAGGGATCCGCGCCGCCGCCAAACCCCGCGAGCGCCGCCTGATAAACCAGGCTTTGATCGGAGTTGCTGGTGCCGTTGTTGACCTGGTAGCCGCTGATCGAAGTCAACTTGGCAAATGAAAAGTCGTAGTTCACGACGCCGGAATACAAAGTCAAGCTGTAGTCCGAGGGCTGGAATGTCGGGTAGGCCTGATCGTACGTGCCATAGGTCGGCTGGTGCGTGACTGGATCGCGGAAAGCCACATCCGCACTCTCGCTCGGGACGTGCTGCGTAGAGGCGCTGAGTCGCACATCCAGCTCATCCGTCGGCTGCATCAGCAGCGAGAAGCGCCCCCCTTCGGAGCGGCTCCAACCCTGATTGTCGCGATTGAAAATCGGATCTTTGGTGTAGCCGGAATCATAATTCTGATAGCCGTCGATTCGCACCGCGCCGATGCCGTTGCCGAACGGCAAATTCACCATGCCATTGTAGGAATGATTGATCCCGCCATGTTCGGTGGAAGAGACCCCGACTCCAGCCTCGGCGCTGAACAATTTGGGATCCGGCGTGGCGGTAATGTATTTTACAGTGCCTCCCAACGAGGTGGCGCCATATAGCGTGCCCTGGGGACCGTTCAGCACTTCCACCCGGTTCAAGTCGAACGTGTTGATATTTAAACTTTGGTACCCGACGCCGAATGAGGTGCTGGCGCCGAGCGGCACGTCGTCCAGATACAACCCGACTGCGCTGCTGAGCTGCGATCCCGTTGTGATTCCGCGGATCACGATCAGGTTGGTCGATGCCCCGGTGGACGCGTAGCTCAAACCGGGCACGAAGCCGGCGAAGTCGCCGAAATCCTTCGCATTGATCTGGTCCAAGGCGCCGCCGGTCAGGGCGGTGACCTGGCCGGCCACATTTTGTATGGATTCAGAACGCCGTGTTGCCGTCACGACGACTGTTGCAAGCTCGGTGTCGGATCCCGCAGCCGCCGTGGCGACCGTCTGCGCCGTTGCCTGCACGCCGCCGAGAACGAGCGCGACTCCGCAAGGGAGTGCGTACCTGAAGCATGATGAAACCATATTATCCCCCGCAAATTGGCTGTGATTTCGGAACGTGCTTTCCGCCGGTTCTCTTGTAAACAATTCAGCGCTCGCTGAAATTATGCCAAGCGACGGGGCATGTCAAGCCTGGGCGCGCCCGCCGCCTTAAGACAATTTGCGGCGAATATGCATGATTTAACCGAAGCCGGCGCGGGCGCGCGCGCTCGATGAATGGCCTTCGCGGCAAATTGAGCCTCGGCAATTCAGCGATTGCTGAATCTACTCGGCTTACCCGCGACGATCGGCTATTGTCGCAAGCTCGCCGAGCGGCCGTATCAACGGCCCGGTTGGCTGCGATTGAGGAAGCTACGTGACCGGTTCCGAACAGAAAATGCCGTCGAAGCTCAAAAAAAGAAAGCCGAAACGGCGTGGGCGGCCGCATGGATCGGAAAATGGCGTAAAGGCTCGCGGCAGACTATTGGACGCCGCAGAACAATTATTTGCCGAGCGCGGATTTTATGGCATCACGACCCGGCAAGTGGCGGCCAGCGCCGGCGCGGACGATGCCCTGATCTACTACCATTTCAAAAACAAGTGGGGACTTTACAATGCCGTTTTCGAGCGCCGCGCGGGCGTGCTCATCGACGCGCGCCACGATTCGCTCATTGCGTACGTTGCCAACTGTGGCCCGAAAATCACCGTCAATGGCGCGATCAACGCATTCATCAATCCGATGATCGACTTGTCGCAAAGCGGCGATCGCGGCTGGAAGAGCTACTTCGCGCTGGTGGCACAGATGGACAACACACCCTGGGGCGGCGAAATCATCCACCGCTTTTTTGACTCCAATGTGCATGAGCTGGTCGAAATACTGCAAAAGGCACTCCCGGGAATTCCAAAAAAGGAGCTTTATTGGGCCTATAACTTTCTCGCGGGCTCAATGATGCTGGCGCTGTCGGAAACCGAGCGCGTCGATCGCCTTTCCGAGGGACTGTGTCGCGCCAAGGATCTTGATGAGGTGCGCACCCGCTTGGTGAATTACTGCGCCGGCGGATTCCTTGCGATGGTCACGGAGGAGCGCTTGGCGGGTCGCACATAGGCGAACAGCCGCCGGCCTCCTTCATTCCTTCACTGTTTTTGACGTAATATATCATCGGCTATAACGGTGGAGCTCTTCCAAATGACCGATGAAACATCGAGCCGTCGCGGCGGTCTGCGCATGTCAGGGATGAAACCCGGCGCGCGATTCTTTTCGACTTCGACAACGCCCTGCAACAGCTCGGCCGTGCGGGTGTGGATCACGACGCGTGCGTTCGCCTCGCGGGGGTTTATCACAACTTACTGCGCCAGTGGGCCGACTCCTAGCCCGCCTGGACTCTTCGCCATCATCACAAATTGAGCTGCGAAAGCCCGGGATGATCTGCGGGACGGGGGCCTTTCCGATCCCAACGAAACTTTCGCTCCGTCTGCGTGATGCAAAGATCGTTGATGCTTGCGAAACGCCGCCGCATCAGGCCTTCGGGACTAAATT
>DASXMG010000023.1:0-14235 GCA_036495805.1 Steroidobacteraceae bacterium
CGATGAGGATTGGCGCGCCAATATCGTCACGCGCAATCAGCTCATGGAAGACAAATTGGCCCAGGCCAACATGGTGGCCGGAACCGACGCGCGGGTCCTGTTGACCGGCGAGAGCGGCACCGGCAAGGAATTGCTTGCCCGTGCCATTCACGAGGCCAGCCCGCGCCGCAATAAGCCATTCGTTTGCATCAATTGCAGCGCGATGGCCGAGAATCTGCTGGAGTCGGAATTATTCGGTCACGAGCGCGGCGCGTTTGCCGGCGCCACCCGGGCCCAAAAAGGCCTGTTCGAAACCGCCGATGGCGGCACTCTTTTGTTGGATGAGGTCGGCGACATGCCGATGCGCCTGCAGGTCAAGCTGCTGCGCGTGCTACAGGACAACACGATCCGGCCCGTGGGCGGCGCCGATGCCGTGCAAACCAATGTGCGCATCATTTCCGCCACGCATCGCGACTTGCACGAGTTGATGGTCGCCGGTCAGTTCCGCGAGGATCTGTACTATCGCCTGAACGTGGTGCACATCGAGGTGCCCTCGCTTGGGCGGCGCCGCGAGGACATCCCGCTGCTGGTCGCGCACTTTCTGGAACAGATCGCCAAGGAAACCGGTCAGCGCAAGATTTATGCGCCGGAGGCGGTCGAACTGCTGGCGACGGCGGAGTGGCCGGGCAACGTGCGGCAGCTTTACAACGTGGTGCGGCAAAACGTCGCCCTATCGCATGGGCCCATCATCACCGCTGAACTGGTGCAGCAGTCGCTCGGCGGCAATCCGACCCGCCTGCCCTCGTTCGACGAGGCGCGCGATGAATTTACCCGCAATTATCTGTCGCAGATCCTGCAGATCACGACCGGCAACGTCAGCCAGGCCGCGCGCCTGGCGAAGCGCAACCGCACGGATTTCTATAAATTGCTGTCGCGCCACCAGCTGTTGCCGGACGACTTCAAGAAAAGCTAAACCGCGGTTCTGCGCGCACCGGCGCGATAAAAATCCACGACGCTTGCGATCACATGATCGAGCTGCGCCCGGCTCAGTTCCGGATAGACGGGCAGCGCCAAGGTCTCGGCGGCGGCGCGTTCGGATTCCGGGAAATCGCCCTTCTTGTGCTGTAAATATGCAAAACATTTCTGCATATGCAAGGGCACCGGATAGTAGATTTCCGTGCCGATGCCGCGCGCGGTCAGCTGCTCTTTGAGCGCATCGCGACTCTTGGCGCGCACGATGTACTGATTGAAGATGTGACGGCCCTTGACCGTCGCTTTCGGCGCGACCAGATCGTCCGCCAAATCAGCGGCGGCAAATGCAGCGTCGTAGTAGGCGGCATTTCGCTGCCGCGCCTCGGTCCAACGGTCCAGGTATTTCAGCTTCACGCGCAGCACTGCGGCTTGCAACTCGTCGATCCTGAAATTGCCGCCGATCACCGCATGGAAATATTTTGGCTTGCCGCCGTGCACGCGCAACACGCGCATGCTTTCCGCAAGCTCGGCATCGTTGGTCGTACACAATCCGGCGTCGCCGAACGCCCCGAGATTCTTGCTCGGAAAGAACGAAAAGCAGCCGATGTCGCCGATCGAGCCGACGCGCACGCCTTTGTATTCCGTACCGATGGCCTGCGCGGCATCTTCGATCACTTTCAGCTGGTGCCGCCTCGCCAAGGCCATCAGCGGATCCATATCGGCCGACTGGCCGTACAGATGCACCGGCATGAGTCCTTTGATGCGCCCGCCGGTGGCGCGATTGACCAATTGGCCGCCTTGAACGCTGCAATGCCGCTCGATGAATTCGGCCACCGCCTGCGGCGATAAGTTAAACGACGTCGGGTCGATATCGCAGAACACCGGACGTGCGCCCAGGCGCGCGATCGTTCCCGCCGTGGCGAAAAAGGTAAAGGGGCTTGTAATTATTTCATCGCCGACGCCCACCTCCAACGCCATCAGCGCGAGAAGCAGCGCGTCCGTGCCGGAAGAGACCCCGATGCCGGCGGAGGCGGTGCAGTAGGCGGCCACTTCAGCCTCCAACGCCAGCACATGCTCGCCGAGTATGAAGCGCTGGCTCGCGCACACCGCCTCGATGACAGGCATCACTTCGGCGCGAATCTGCTCGTACTGCGCCTTAAGATCGAGTAATGGAACATTCGTCATAGGCGCTTAGAATATCATTCGTGGATACCAGATGACCCAGCCCGTCTTGCTAAAGCAGAGTTTCATGATCGCGCTGCTGACCGGTGTTCAGGCAGTGGTGCCGGCGCTGGTCGCCGTCGGCTCGCTGTACGCCACCATCGTTGTGTACGGTTACCATGTCGATCCGTCCTCGGCCGCCAATGTCATCGTCAGTGTCATGTGCCTGATCCTGGTGCAGCCGCCGCGTGAAGTCGGCACACAGCTGGGCTCGGCGCGCCTTCCCGATGTCGTGGACGTGATCTGGCGCTGGATGATGCTGCTGGTGGTATTGCTCGCCGTCGGCTATGTCACGAAAACCTTCGCAGTTTACCCGCGGCGTATATTTCTCACCTGGGCCACGGCGACACCGGTGGCGCTGATCGCCGCGACACTCGCCATGCAGGAGCTGCGACAGCGTTTCATGAAGAACGTTCTCGAGTCGCGCAGCGCCATCATCGCCGGATACAACACCACCAGTTTTGAACTGGCACGCCGTTTGATGAGCAACCCGGGCATGCGCGTCGACATGGCCGGTTTCTTCGATGATCGCAGCGAGGATCGGCTCGGCTTGAATGCCGATGCCAGGCTGCTCGGCTCCTTGAGCGACATGTCCCAGTACGTGCGGGACAATCGCACGGACGTCATTTTCATCGCCCTGCCGGTTCGTCATGTCAAGCGGGTGATGGACCTGTTGGACGACTTGCGCGACACCACGGCATCCATCTATTACGTGCCCGATATCTTCGTGTTCAACCTGATTCAGGCGCGCTCGAGCGAGGTCCATGGCATCCCGGTCGTGGCCATGTGCGAAACCCCTTTTTACGGCTATCGCGGCGTGGTCAAGCGCGTCACCGACGTCGGTTTCTCAACGCTCATCCTGCTGTTGCTGCTGCCCTTGCTGGTGCTCATCGCGCTTGCCATCAAGCTCTCCTCGCGCGGGCCCATCATTTTCAAGCAGCGCCGCTACGGCTTGGACGGCCGAGAAATTGCGGTCTACAAGTTTCGCACCATGCGGGTCACGGAAGACGGCGAGCAGATCCGCCAAGCTTCCAAAACCGACATCCGAATCACCCCGGTCGGCAGAGTGCTGCGCCGCTCGTCGATGGATGAATTGCCGCAGCTCATCAACGTGCTGCAGGGCCGAATGAGCTTGGTGGGCCCGAGGCCTCATGCGGTGGCTCACAATGAAGAATATCGAAAGCTCATCAAGGGCTACATGTTGCGGCACAAAGTATTGCCGGGCATCACCGGCCTGGCGCAGATCAATGGTTGGCGCGGCGAGACTTCGACTCTGGAAGATATGGAAGCCCGGGTCAATTACGATCTGGACTACCTGCGGCACTGGACGCCGCTGCTCGACATCAAAATCCTGCTGTTGACGATCGTCAGAGTGTTTCGCGACGACAAGGCGTACTGACGACGGCGATTCCCGCTGTTATGAATTGTTCGTGGAATAGATAGCGGCCTTGCAGCGGCAACGCGGCCGCCGATTCGAGCTCGATGCGGCGATTCGCCACTATCCTGAACGCCCCGCGCTTTTCATCCCATGCCGGCAATTCGACCGAGACGTCGTGAAAGCCCAGGCGCTCCTGCGTGACGGTGAATTGGCATTTATAGAACGCCTCCTTGGCGGAGAAAATCAACGTCGCCGCGGCAAGTTGCTCAGGTGTCGGCAAGGAGTGCAGCCAGGCCGTTTCCGTGGGCGTACAGATGCTTCGCCAAAGCTTAGGTTTGACGCTGCCCGCGATCTCGGTATCGATCCCCACGGAATTCAAGGACGTTTTGCGGGCGGCCACGGCCGCGCAAAAACCCGTCGTGTGGGTGATGCTGCCCACCAGCGCCTCGGGCCAAAGCGGTTGTCGATCCTTGCCCACTTCAATGGGAAAATTGTCGATGCCAAATTCGTGCAGAAGCAAGCGTGCGCATACTCGGCCTGCCGCGAATTGCTCTACGCGTTTCCGCACTGCTTTTTGCACATACCGTGCTTCGTCGGGAAAGAGTGCATCCGGATTGCCCAAGCCGCGCAATTCCGCCGTCACCGCGCCCGGCGGGAACAACTCGCACAACCAAGTCGACAAAATTGCGGGATGGATTTGGATGCTATGCACGGAGTCGCCTAGGCACTGAATCGCTCAGGAATGAAACATTTTGACAGAATGCCGCGAAGCGTTGTCGAGCCCTCGCCTGCCGCTGCTAGAATGCCGCCATGAGTTCGTTGTGGGAATCCATTTCATCGAGCGGCCCCGCCGCCGGCATATTTCACGGCCGTTCAGGCTCGGTGGCGCTGCAAGCCATCGCAGCCGGCTCCATACTCGGTGGCAAGCTCGAGTCGCTGCGCGGGCGCTCGGTGCTGCTGGCGATGCACGAGCAGCTCGGCACCGCGCTCGCGCTGCTGGAACTCGACGGCGTGGCGCGTCGGGTGGTGTTGTGCACACCGGACCTGACGCCCGAACAACTCGCGGGTGTACGCGCCACGGCCGAAGCCGACGTCGTCCTGGAGAGCGTCGCGGCGCAGCCTGCGCCGGAAACCCTGCAGCGCCGCGCCTCCGAGACGACCGAATGGATCCTGCTGACCTCCGGCACGACGGGCGTACCGAAACTGGTCGTGCATAGCTTTGATAGCCTCGCCGGCGCATTGCCGCGACATCCCGCTTCGACCAAGCCCATGGTCTGGAGCACCTTTTACGATATTCGCCGCTATGGGGGCCTGCAGATCTACCTGCGCGCCGTGATCTCCGGCTCGCCGCTGGTTCTGTCCAGCGCCGGGGAGCCCACTCGTGACTTTCTGGCGCGCGCGGGAGCCGCGGGCGTCACGCACATATCGGGAACACCGTCGCATTGGCGACGGGCGCTGATGAGCGGCGACACCGCATTGATCTCACCGGAATACGTGCGCCTGTCGGGTGAGGTGGCCGATCAAACGGTGTTGGATAACTTGCGCGCCGCCTATCCGCACGCGCGTATCGCGCACGCCTTTGCTTCCACGGAAGCGGGCGTGGCCTTCGACGTCAATGACGGGCTGGCGGGATTCCCGGAGAGCTTGCTCGGTAATTCCGCCAACGGGATCGCCCTGAAGGTTCAGGATGGAACGCTGTGGATTCGCTCGCAGCGCAACGCCGCGCGGTACTTAGGTCAAGCGCAAACGCCGATCATCGGCGCCGAGGGCTACGTCGATACCGGCGATCTGGTCGAATTGACGGACGGACGCTTCTATTTTCGCGGCCGCAAAGGCGGGATCATCAATGTCGGCGGACTGAAGGTGTACCCGGAGGAAGTCGAGTCGGTGCTCAATGCCGACCCGCGGGTGCGCATGTCTCTGGTCAAGGCGCGGCGCAACCCGCTGACCGGCGCTCTGGTGGTGGCGGATGTCGTGCTGGCGGACGGCGAAAGCTCGGCCGATGCCAACTTGGCCAACAAGATCAAAAGCGATCTGCTGAACGCCTGCCGACGCACGCTGGCGGCGCACAAGGTGCCGGCCCAGTTGCGCTTCGTGCCTGCGTTGGAGTTGAGCGGCGCCGGCAAGCTGGTGCGCCCTGGTCAGGCCGGCGCCTGATGCGTAATGTCATCGTCACCGGCGGCAGCCGCGGCTTGGGACTGGCGATGAGCGCCGCCCTCGCCGGCGAGGGTTATCGGGTCATCGCGGTCGCCCGCAAGAACAGCTCGGCGCTGGCCGCGGCGGCGGCCAAAGCGGCACAGGAAGGCCGCGGCGCGATCGAATTTCGGGCCTGCGATCTGTCGGATCTGCAGGCTCTCGCGCCGCTGGTGCGCGCGCTGCGCGCGGACTTCGGGGCGCTGTACGGCTTGATCAATAACGCGGGCTTGGGCACGAGCGGCATCCTGTCCAACATGCGTGACACGGAAATCCAGCGGCTGATTCAACTGAACACGCTCTCGCCCATCGTGCTGTCGAAGTACGTGGTCCGATCCATGATGACGCAGCGCGAGGGCCGGATCGTGAATATCGCCTCCATCGTCGCCGCCACCGGCTACAGCGGCTTGTCGGTTTACAGCGCGACCAAAGCCTCGTTGATCGGCTTTACACGCTCGCTGGCGCGCGAGGTGGGCCAGCTCGGCATCACCGTGAATGCCTTGGCGCCCGGATTCGTCGATACAGAAATGACGCATGAATTGAGCGACGCGCAACGCCAGAAAATCGCGCGGCGCAGCGCCTTGCAGCGCATGCCGGAACCCATCGATGTGGCCCACAGCGCAATGTTTCTCTTGGGCGAGGCCGGCCGGAACATCACCGGCACGGTGATCACGATCGATGCGGGGAATACGGCTTAAAAGGCCAACTTGAGTTGCTCAGCCGGACTTGAAGGCGGCGAGCTTGCTCTGCGTCACGGTGAACTGGAAATCCTCGGGCTGATTCGCCGCCTCGATGCTCGATCGCACTGTATCCTCAATTTCGTCGGCCGGCACCGCGGCGCTGCGATAAAACCCCTGATATTGGTCGCAGCCAAGTTCGCGCAGATGCTCGAGTTGCTCCAAGGTTTCGACGCCTTCGGCGACCACCTTGAGCCGTAAGCTGTGGGCAAGGGAGATGATCGCCTGGACGATGGAGGCGTCGGCGGCATTCGTCGTGAGGTCACTGATGAAACTGCGATCGATCTTCAGCTTGTCGATCGGAAAGCGCCGCAGGTAGCTCATGCTCGAATAACCGGTCCCGAAATCGTCGATCGACACGACCACGCCCATGCGACTCAGCTCCTCGAGGATCTCGACCGAGCCTTCGGCATTGACCATCACGGTCGTTTCGGTCAATTCGATCTCGAGGTACTGCGGCTCCAGGTCGAAGTCAAGGAGCGCTTTGCGCAGTGTCTGCAAAAAATTGGACTGCCGGAATTGCACGGGCGAGACATTCACCGCGACTCGCAGGAACGGCAGCCCCGCGCGCTGCCACTCGCGTGCTTGGCAACAAGCCTCCCGCAGCACCCACTCGCCGATGGCGAGAATGAGCCCAGATTCCTCAGCCAAGGGAATAAAATCCGACGGATTCACCAGACCGCGAATCGGATGCCGCCAGCGCAGCAGCGCCTCGACGCTGCTGATGCGGCCCGTCGCCACGTCACTTTTTGGCTGGTAGTGGATCTTCAATTGCTGCTGAGCAATCGCGTGACGCAGGTCGTTTTCCAGATTCAAGCGTTCCTGCGAAAAAACGCTCATCGCCAGATTGAAGAATTGAAATTCGTTCCGACCGCGCTTCTTGGCGCAGTACATGGCTTCATCGGCATGGGCGACCAGCGCATCCGCCATGGTTCCATCCGTCGGATACACACTGATGCCGATGCTCGCGGAGGTGTGCACCTCGGTGGCGTTGACGCGAAACGATTCGCCAAGGGCTTTGCCGATCTTGGCGGCAACCGCAGCCAAGTCGGATTGATCGCGCGTATCGGCGATCAGCAACAGAAACTCGTCGCCCCCGGTGCGGGCCACGGTATCGACCTCTCGAATGGCGCCGGACAGTCGTCGCGCCACATGGGCCAGTAGCTGATCGCCGGCGCCATGGCCGAGCGTGTCGTTGATGAGTTTGAATCGATCGAGGTCGAGCAGAAGCACGGCGAACCGGTGGCTATCCCGCTCAGCGTGGGCGATTTCGCGGTCGAGCCGATCCATGAAGAGTACTCGATTCGGCAGGCCGGTCAGGGCATCGTGGGTTGCCTGGTGCTGCAACTCCGCGTTGGCCGCCTCGAGTCGTCGTGCGTGAGTGCGCGTGCGCGATTGCAGGTGAGCGTCGTACACAGCAGTGACCAGCGTCACGACCAGCAGACCCAGCGCGAACATCCCGATGGTCGCGGCCAGCCAGCTATTGTCAAACGTCACACCGCCGCGGCAAAAGGACCCCTGCGCAAATCGGGCGGCAGCCATCGCGGTGTAGTGCATACCGCTGATCGCAAGTCCCATGACGACGGCCGCTGCAATTCGAGCCAGTCGCTGCAGTTTGGAGTGCCCGTCGCGTAGCTGGAAAAACAGCCACAACGCTACGAATGATGCCGTTACTGCAATGGCGATCGAGAGTGCCACCAATGCAGGGTCATAGCCGATTCCCGGGACA
Organism: Steroidobacteraceae bacterium; assembly: GCA_036495805.1. Lineage (GTDB taxonomy): Bacteria > Pseudomonadota > Gammaproteobacteria > Steroidobacterales > Steroidobacteraceae > Bog-1198. Next base: position 8,210 of record DASXMG010000023.1, read on the forward strand.
ATCGCGATCGCGGCCATCCCGGTATAGTGCATGGCGCAAATTCCAGCCCCCATTGCCACGGCGCCCCCGGCTAGACGAGCAAATGTCAGTTGCTTGCCGCTCGTCAGAATGAGGGCGAACCCGGAAGTGACAATCGCGATGGCGAGGGACGCGAGCGTTGTCGGTACATCGTAGGCCAGCGGAATTGGCAGCGAGAAGGCCAACATGCCGATGAAGTGCATGGACCAAATACCGACGCCCATTGCCACCGCTCCCGCTACCAGCCACATGCGCGTCGCCGGTCGTTCGCTGGTCGCAACCCGAGCCGCCAGCCGAAGAGCCGTGTAAGACACCAGCATGGCCACGCCGATAGAGAGGCCGACGAGCCAGCTGTTATAGGACGATTGCATGGGAGGCGCCCGAATTGCCGCGTTGCGAGCAAATTATCTCAACCAGTCGGTGGGCGCTGAGAGAGAATTCTCGTTTACGGACTCTGTAAAGGATGTGCCCGGTACAGACCCTCAGAAAGTGGCGTCCCCACGGGGATTCGAACCCCGGTTCTCACCGTGAAAGGGTGGTGTCCTAGGCCTCTAGACGATGGGGACAATCGCAGCAATCAATCTATCGTTTCGCGTAAATCTGGTGGAGCCAGGCGGGATCGAACCGCCGACCTCTTGCATGCCATGCAAGCGCTCTCCCAGCTGAGCTATGGCCCCACATGGAGGCGCGGCACGTTACCTGAGAGGGGCGACTTCGTCAAGAAAATGAACAAGCTACGCGCTCCAAAGCGCTTGTGCGCGGGCCAGGCGCGACAACGTCTCTGCCTTGCCCAAAATGGCGAGCGTGGCGTCGATGGGCGGCGAGACTGTCGCGCCGCACATGGCGAGCCGCAGCGGTTGCGCGAGCTTACCCAGTGATACCCCCTTGGCGGCCGCGATGGCACTGATCAGCTCGTGAATGGCAGCGGCATTCCAGCTGTGCAACGCTTCGAGTGCCGCCACCACTTCGGCCAGTAACCCCGGGACCTCGGCGGTGATGTGCTTGCGCACGGCCTTTTCGTCATAACTCGCAGGCGCCTTAAAAAAGAACACGCTGCTCTGCGCCATTTCGCGCACGGTCTTCGCGCGCTCGCGAAGCGACAGCACGATTTGCTCGAGCTTCGCTTCATCGGCGGACTGAACGCCCTCGCGCTCCAAGTGCCAACGCAAGACGGGCGCCACGCGCGCCGCCGGCGCCCGCATCATGTGTTGTTGATTAAGCCACGCCAGTTTCTCGAAATTAAACGCTGCCGCCGACTTGTTGACATCCGCGATGTCGAACAGAGCCTGCATCTCCTCGATGGAAAAGAATTCTTGATCGCCATGCGACCAACCTAAGCGGACCAAGTAATTGAGGACGGCCTCGGGCAGGAATCCTTGGTCTCGATAATCCAACACACTGACCGCACCGTGACGCTTCGAGAGCTTGGCGCCGTCCGCCCCCAGAATCATCGGTAAGTGCGCATAGATCGGCGGCTGGCATCCCAACGCCAACAGCATGTTCTGCTGGCGCGGCGTGTTGTTGAGATGGTCATCGCCGCGGATCACATGCGTGATCTGCATGTCCATGTCGTCGACCACGACACAGAAATTGTAGGTCGGTGTGCCGTCGGAGCGGGCGATGATCAAATCATCGAGCTCGGAGTTCTGGAAAACCACGCTGCCGTGCACGACGTCATTGACGGTCACTTCACCGGTCAGGGGATTCTTGAATCTCACCACAAAGGGCGCACCCGGAATGGAATCGGTGCGCTCGCGCCACCGACCGTCGTAGCGCGGCTTCTCGCCGCGCGCGGCCTGTTGGACGCGCATCTGTTCCAGTTCCTCCTTGGTGCAATAGCAACGGTACGCCGTGCCTTCGGCCAGCATCTCTTCTATGACCTCCTTGTAGCGCTCAAAGCGCTTGGTCTGAAAGAATGGACCTTCGTCTTGGATAAGGCCGGCCCACTCCATGCCGTCGAGAATTTGCTGAATGGCCTCCTCGGTCGATCGCTCAAGGTCCGTGTCCTCGATGCGCAGGACAAAAACACCGCCGTGACGGCGTGCGTACAGCCAGCAAAACAACGCGGTGCGCAATCCACCGATGTGCAGAAACCCGGTCGGGCTGGGGGCAAAGCGAGTTCGAACGGTCATGGCCGGGTCTTTGGAAACAGCGGCTGCAGAGTTTAGCAGAGCCCCTCAAGCCGAGTGCAGACGGCCGACCTACCGCCGGGTACGTTTGTTTTAGCCTAGTCTCAATGTCATACTTTGCCGGCGGGCGGTTAGCTCAGCGGTAGAGCACTGCTTTCACACGGCAGGGGTCACAGGTTCAATCCCTGTACCGCCCACCATCCCGGTTCACTGGCGGAACAAGGATCTAGGAAGTTTCCTGGGTCGTTGTGATTTTCTGGATGGTTGCTTTCGAAGGCTTTTGGGACAGTACCTGTGGCGCGGCCGAGTGAGACGCCAACATAGGAGACCTGTCCCGTGGCGACACTCGGGAGACGCGCAAATTTTTGGAGAGTGAAGATCCGCCGCGCCGGCCTACCGGCGCAGACTCGAACCTTCGATACCAAGACGCTTGCCCAACGTTGGGCCCGCGGTGTCGAAGCGGAGATGGACCAAGGGATCACCGTCGATCGGCGCATTGCGCATCGAACTTCTCTGGCGGAAATCCTCGAACGCTACCGGCGTGAAGGTGACTCCCACCAAGCGCGGCGCTGCCGATGAGAATTTTCGACTCAAAGCGATGGCGCGACGCTCCTTCGCGCGTATTCGGATGTCATCGCTCACCAGCTCGCACCTGGGCACCTATCGCGACGAGCGACTGAAGGTCGTCTCCGGCGCAACGTTCAACCGCGAGTTCAACGTGCTCTCGCACGCGATCGATACGACCCGGCGCGAGTGGGACATCTACCTGCCTGTGAATCCCTGCACCTTGGTGCGCCGCCCCTCTCAGGGACGGCCGCGAAATCGGCGCTTGCAAGGCGATGAGGAGCCGCGGCTCATGGCAGCGTGCCGCGCGGCGCGAAACCCGTGGCTAGTGCATTTTGTGGCACTTGCCATCGAAACCGGGATGCGGCGCAGCGAGCTTCTCGGGGTACTGTGGACGAATGTCGACCTCGAGCGGCGCAGTCTCGATCCTCCGTGACCTTCCTAGCTGTCCTAACGGGCGTGTCTTTGGTCAACTGACTGTAGAGGCGGTGAAGCTCGCCTTCAAACGCGCGGTTCGCCGCGCCGGCATCGAGGGCCTGCGCCTGCACGATCTTCGCCAGAGGCAACCAGCCGCTTCTTCGAGAAGAGCTTAAACGTGATGCAAGTCGCCTCGGTGATCGGTCACAAGACACTGCAGATGCTCAAGCGCTACACGTATTTGAGTGCTGGGGACCTGGCGCTGAGGCTCGGTTAGGGGTGCCTGGCTGAAACCCAAGCGATAGGTTATCATCGGTGCCGACGATTCTTAGTTTTGGACGCCTGCGGGTCCTGATCTACTTGAATGATCACCCTCCTCCGCATGTGCATGTCATTGGAGCCGGTAGCGAGGCAAGGATTGCGCTGGGCGGTGAGGGCGAACGGGCCTCACTGATCACGAACAAGGGACTTTCGAAGCGGGAGCTGAAGAAAGCTCTCGCGAAGATCGACGAAAACCGCGCGCTCCTGCTGCAGCGGTGGAGAGAGATTCATGGCAACGCCTGAATGGGTCAAGAAAGAGATCAGCGCCAACTTCGCGCGCGCATCCCGTGCGGGGCGCCGCTCGGAGAAATCCGAGCCGCACGCGTCTCGCGCGAGTTATGACGCTCGGAACGACGCACTGCGGATTGAGCTCACCAACGGAGCATCGATCACGATCCCGATCAAGCTGATCCCGGGCCTCAAGGGAGTCGCGCCGAGCGACGTGCGCGCCGTCGAGGTCTTGGGTCGCGGCGGAGGCCTGCACTGGGAGAGTCTGGACCTCGACCTCAGCGTCCCCGCTCTCGTTTCTTCCGTGTTTGCAGGACCCGAATGGATGGCCGAGCTCGGCCGCGTCGGCGGCCTGCGATCATCCGCAGCAAAAGCAGCCGCGGCGCGAAGCAACGGGCGCAAGGGTGGTCGCCCGCGCATACGAGCAACGGCTGACGCGTGACATCCACCCGGTAAGACTCATCGGGTGAACTCCTGCGCGCGATCGCGGAGCAGCTCGTCCTCGCCCGCACTTCTGGATCTCTGATCCTTCAAATAGCGAATGAACTGCGCGACCAGGCGTTCCCGATCCGTCAGCACCGGCGGCAGCGTCGCAGCGAAGTTCCGCCGTCGTTGTATCGGTGGGGATTTCTTGCCGACCTAACCTCATTTACAACCGGTATTCTGATTGCGGTCATTCTGCTACGCCCCATTGCACATCTTGAGTGGCGCCAGTTATCTGCAGACATTCGCGCCGGTGCAGTTGCAGTCGCTGGCCCTGTTGTCCATTCGGCTCTACCAGTTCGCATACAGTTTAAATCTGGCGTTGTTTTCGTTTGACCTAAAAAGGGTCGTTGCAATGACGGGTATTACTTGCTTTCGAGCACCACCCGGCCATACAAGGGCTGTGTCGGCCGTGCATCATGCCGGTACAGATTCGAGAATCGCTCGATTTCGGCACTCGTAACAGTGACAGGATGTTTCAGCACAAACCAGGTCACGTTTTCGCTGCACGGCGGCGTCGTCAGTGACCCCGCAAATGTGTAGTAGTCGCGATTCGAAGGCAGCAAGTCGGCCGCGTTGATGTGAATGGTGTCGAGCAGATCTTCTTTCTCTTTCTTCGTTGGCAAGTCGTTCCACAATTCACGGATCAACGAATTGTCTTCACCCTGATCCAGCAAAACCGCGATCACCGCCAGGTTGCCATCCTGGTCGGCGTGCACCAGATGCACCACCATGTCGTACGATTTGCCGGCGATCTTTTCCTCACTGGGGTGGTGGAAGTGAAATTGTTTCAGAGTGTATTGTTTATCGCCCACGCGGATGGAGCTGCCCGCGCCGTAATTGATCATGATGGTGTGACCGTTGTCGATAATATGCAGGGGTGATTCCTTGTAGTCGAACTGGATGGCTGGAAGGTCAGTCTTCTTCGCATCGCGGATGTCGATCGGTGATTGATGGTGCCCGGTCTTGCAGGCAGCATAATCCGGACTCAGGTCGCCCCAGTGGCTCGGGCCTTCCTCTCCTTTATAGCTCCAATGGCCGTGTTTCTCCTCTTGCGCATATGCGAGTGTGGCCAACGACAGTATCAACATCATGGCTGCGATTAGAATACGGGTACCGGTTTTCATGTTTGACCTGTTGGTGGGCCGTCAGAAGATGATCTTGAAAATTCGTGTCGCCGCTTTTTCCATAGGCATGATGAGGAGAAGCCGGTGTTTGCATGGCGTGACCTCATAAACATGAGCGTCCAGCCTCCGAGCATAAGTCGTCGAGTTCAAGAGGCCGATGGGACAAAAGGCCTACTTCATCTTGTGCGCGGCAGAGGCCAGCCGAAGCGCCGGCTGCCCAGCAATCGCCTTAACTTCTCTCGATGAGTTGTTGATCGTGAGCAAGACGACCGTCGGGGAAACGGCGGTGCTCGAAGAGGTCATAAATCGATCAACTCGAGAATCACTCGATCGTTTAGCGGTTGGAGCGGACTTAACCCCTATACCCGCTTTGGACGAGTTTCACTATTCACCCTAAGGCTCACGATCGAATCAAGGGAATGACGACCGATGGAGAACATGATAGCGAGATGAGTGCCTTTCCCATCGGCGGGCTCTTTGTGGCAACCCTGCTCGCGCTTGCCGTCATAACGAATGCCGCGGGCGCCGATGCGATCGCTGCAGAAGTACCGGTTGTGACGCCGTATCGCCCGAGCGTATCGACGCCCGCGGCCTTGTCAGCGCCCGGATGGCTGGAAACCGAAGCGGGTGTATTGAGCAGTGACGGTGGGGAACCGGCCCGCCGCGAGTCTCTCCCTTACACGTTCAAGTATGCATTTTCTCCAGACTGGGGAATTCGTCTCCAGGGCGAAGCGCTGGT
>DASXMG010000024.1:0-12804 GCA_036495805.1 Steroidobacteraceae bacterium
TCAGCTTGGAAGGCTGACGTTCTACCATTGAACTACACCCGCACTCCTAGTAAGCCAATGGCACGACCCCACATCCTTCGCTGGTGGAGGGGGTAGGATTCGAACCTACGAAGGCATAAGCCAGCAGATTTACAGTCTGCCACCGTTGGCCGCTTGGGTACCCCTCCCTAAAATGAGCCGCGTATTTTGCGGTGCGCGTCACCACGTGTCAATGCAAACTCAGGGCCAAACCTTCGACAACCGCAGTCCTCTGTCATTAACTTTTCGAGCATTGACATTATCGTAAGATATATATATCGTTAGATATGTCTTAAAACATATCGAGAGATACTATGCATCATCATTTCCATCATTGTATTGGGCGGCATCGCGGCCATCACGGCTTCGGGCCCTTTGGCCGGGCCTTCATGGAAGGGGGCGGCAGGGGCGGCCGCGGATTTGGCATGGGGCGCAAGCTCAGCTCAGCCGACTTGCAGCTTCTCATTCTCAAGCTGCTGGACGAAAAATCGCGCTATGGCTACGAAATCATCAGGGAGCTCGACGAGCGCTCGAAGGGCTTCTACGTTCCAAGCCCGGGCATGGTGTATCCCGCGTTGACCTATCTCGAAGAGATCGGCCACGCGACCGTGGCCATCGACGGTGCCCGCAAGCTGTACAGCATCACCGAACTGGGCAAAGAGCACCTCGCGAAGAACCTAACCACCGCGGATGCGCTGTTCACTCAATTCGGCCGCGTGGGCGAGCAGATGGATCGCGTGCGTCGGGCACTCGACGCGGAAGATGACGGCGCGGAATCGGATCAGGAGCGGCGCGGCTCGCGTGAACTGCATCGCGCGCGGCGCGATCTCAAACTCGCGCTGGCCGACAAATGGCACAGCTCGCGCGAGGAGCAGCAGCGCATCGCTGCGATACTCGCTCGGGCGGCTGCGGAAATCGCCGGCAAGTAACGCGCCTGTTGTTCGGCACCTTAAGGCCGACTGCTAGCGCAGATTTGATTCGAACAGCCGGTAAATCCGCTTGTATTCATCGAGCCATGAATCGGCGTTGGTAAATCCGTGCCGGTCCAGCGGGTACGGCGACATGCTGAAATTGTCCTTGTGCAATTCGATCAGCCGCTCGTACAAGCGCATCGAATCTTCGAATAGCACGTTGTCATCGATAACGCCGTGGCAGATGAGCAATGCATCTTGCAAGCCGGCCGCGAATTCGATGGGCGAGGAACGCGCGTAGGCGATCGGATCGACCTGCGGGTCGTTCAAGATGCCCGAGGTGTACTCATGGTCGTACTGCATCCAGTCGGTGACGGGACGCAGTGCGGCACCCGCCGCAAATTCACCGGGCGCGCGAAACAGCGCCATCAGCGTCATGAAGCCGCCGTAGGAACCGCCGTAGATGCCGACGTGTTTCGGATCGACGGCCGCTTGCTCGACCAGCCATTTCTTGCCGTCCAGCAGATCTTCCAGCTCAGGATGCCCCATCTGCCGGTAGATGGCGGTGCGCCAATCGCGCCCGTAGCCGGCGGAGGCGCGGTAGTCCATGTCGAGTACCACGTAGCCTTTGTGGGCCAGCAAGTTATTGAACATCTGCTCGCGAAAGTAGTACGAATAGTGCAGGTGCACGTCTTGCAAGTACCCGGCGCCGTGGACAAACAGCACGGCCGGTTTTTTTGCGGCGGCCGCGGCGCCGGCGTCGCGATAGAGCTTGGCGTAAATCACGCCGCCGAAATGCGTGGAGGGAATTTTCACGATCTCGGGCTGGATCCACGTCATGTTCTTGTAGTCGGCGGTGCGCGTGTCCGTCAATTCTCGGGGCGCGCCCGAGCCGCCGGCCTTGACCACCGAGATTTGCGAGCGCATGTACGGCGTCGAATGGGTCAGCAGCAACTGCTTGCCGCTTCGATCCACCTCGGCTCTTTCGACCCCTTGAAGCGTCGTCAGGCGCTGCAAGGGCCCACCGTTGCTCGGGACCCGATAAACGTCGTATGAATAAGGCGCCACTTCGTTGCTGAGCACATAAAACCACCGGCCGTCCTGGGACAGCTGCGGGCTCGACACCTCGAATCGGCCCTGCGTCAGCGCACGGGGCTCACCGTTCAGCGCCTTGGTGTAAAGGTGCGCGAAACCCGATTCTTCGGATTCGTACCAAAGTGTGCGATTGTCATTGAGCCACCCAAACTCGTTGAAAGCGCCTTCGATCCACGCCGCATCGCTCAAACGGTGCTGCGGCACCAGCACGTGGTTGGCGAGATCGACACTGGCTATCCACCGATCCTTGTGATCGATCGCATATATCTCGATGCCGAGCGCGCCGCCGTCGGCGCTCCAGACCATGCTGCCGCTGTTGATTGCATCGGGCTCATCGTTGATCACCCAGACGCCGCGTGCCTTCTTGTCGCCGCTCGCCTGCTGCGAGCCGCCTGCTGTCGGTGGAGTGGCCCTCGGTGGATTGGCCGGCGGGTGCGCGATGGCGTTCTCGTCGCGAACCGCCTGCAATGGATCGTCGTAAATCCCGGGCAATTTCTCCAGCGCCAGCGGATGCACCGTGTGGTCGGTGAGGTTGAGCAGCAATAAGGATTGGGATGCGGGTGGGTTGCGCCCGACGCGCAGCCGCTCCTTTTCGAATTCCTCATAGCCCGACTCGGTCACATAGCGCGTGAGCTGCCCTTCCCGTCCCTTCACGTGGGATTTCGGTTCGGTCACGACCAGCAGCCAGCGCGCATCCGGCGACAGTTCGCTGCCGCGAATCACGACCTCATCGCCCAGATAAAAAGGCAGCGCGGCGCGCGTCGCGTCGCCCCTCTGCAAGGCCTCGTCGTATTTGCGCGCGGTCTCGGCGTCGTCGTGCAGTTTCTTCAAGGTGGAAAACGTGCGTAGCTGCATGTCCCGCAAGTCATCCGTCGGCGGCGCATTCGGATCCTTCTCCGCCTTGACGATTGCCGCGGGCGTGGTCACGCCGCTGCCCAAGTCACGCACGAACCAAGCGTTGTCGACGCGAAAACTCAATAGTCGTCCATCGAGCGAAAAATGCAGGCTGTTCTTTGCCTGCGGTGTCCGCGTGATCTGCGTCAATCGTCCGCTCGACAGATCGCGCACGAAAACATCTTTATTTCGGATGAAGGCCGCGCGCTTGCCGGCGCGATCGTAAACCGCAGGTCCATCGGCCTTCGCCATGGCCGCGGCATCCACGACTTCATCCTTGCCGGTGGCGGGATCAACACGGTGCAGATCCGTGATCGGCGACCCGATGCGTTTGAGCGAGTAGTACACCGCGCGGCCATCGGCGGACCAATAAGCGTTTCTGACCGGCGGCCCGATCCAGTCCGGATCCGCCATGATTTTTTCGAGCGACAGCCCTTTAGGATCTGCCGAGGCAGCGGGCGCGCCCGTGCTCGTCGCGGCCGCGAAACAGGCCATCATTGAAATCCAGAAGCAATATTTCATTAATCCGCCTAGTTGTTCTTGATCGTCAATCGAAGTGTCGCATCAATCGGTCTGAGGATACGGTTGCGGGGGCTTCCAGTGTACCGGCCGTTCGAGCGGCTCATGATAGAAAAACAGCATCGCACGCTCCACATCGGCTTCGCTGCGAAAATTGCGCATGGCCTCGAGCCGCACCGCCAAATCGCTGTTCACAGGAAAAAGCCGCGGCTTCGAGGACTCCTCCAAGAGGTAATCATGTTGCCGGCGCTGCGCGCGCGAGCGCGGATCGGTTTTGAAATCGAGTAGTACCGTTGCGGTCGCCAAGCTCTGCGGCGTGTCCAAAGCGATCAGCGCCGCAGTCGCCGCCTGTCTCGTGGCCTCGACCTCGAGGGACCTACGCGCTTCGTCGGCGCAGCCGGCGAGGCTCACCACCAGCAGCAGCGCACAAACTCTCATCCGTGAGGATTCCGTTCCGCGTTAGTTGGGCGGCCGGTCGGGGCTGGGCCGGCCCGGATTTGGCGGCCGATCCGGATTCGGGGGTCGTTCGGGCGCAGGCGGTGTGTTCGGCCGCGGCGCCGGTCTCGTATCCGGCCGCGGTGTCGGACGCGTCCCGGGATTTGGGCGCGGCGGCGGATTCGGCCGCGTCCCGGGATTTGGGCGCGGCGGCGGGTTCGGCCGCTCATGCGGCGGATTGGGGCGCTCAGGGGGTCGAGTCACCGGCGGCCGCGGTCGCGGGGGTGGGCGCGGACGCGGTGGCGGATTGGGGCGCTCGAAAGGCGGCCTGGGCCGGCCGGGTGGCGGCCGCGGCCGGTGCGGCGGCATCGGCCGGTGCATCCAATAATCGCGGCGCCCATACCAGGGCCGACCCGCATAGTAGCGCCCCCAATAATCGCCCAGACTGAATGCAACGATGCCGATACCCAACTGCGCGCCGAACTCGATGACGGGCACGCGGCGGCTCTGATAGTCGTAATACAGATAGTTGCCGTAGACCCAGCCGCGATTACCTTCCCAATCGACATCGCACCAGGTCCAGTCATCGAGACAGCCGCTGAGGTTCAACAGGGCGTTGGGCGGTATGGTCGTGACCAGCGGATAGTCGGAACTCGGTCCTGCGCGTAAATGCACTGCACCCTGTGTGTACGCATTTGCAGCCCACACGGACGATCCATATCCGATGGCGATCAGGCCGGCGAGCAACACTGACAGACGCTTCATGAGACCACCTGTTTGCGGATCTTCGCCGGCGAGTGTGAGCCTATTGCGGAAGGGCCGCAACGCGGAAAACTTAGGGGAATGTCTGAACCCTTTTTAGGAAGATGATCCGCAGTCTGCTCGATGGATGGACTGCACGCGATGCCTTCCTCACCAAAGCGGTGGAATCGTCTCGACTCGAATGTCAGGCGTCGGCCCGGGAGCGCCGCCGCCATCCTTATTGATGAGTTGCAGCTTACTCAAGTAGGGTTGGGCTTGCGGGTCTACCGAGACGACAATTGTGCCTGCCGCGCCGCGCGCACCTGCGTGGCCGTCGGCGCCGTTCAGACCGTTTTGCCCCGAAAAGCCTGGAGGAAATCCGCTGCCGCCGGACCCGCCGCGACCACCTTGCCCGCCGGTTCCGCCAGCGCCACCTGCGCCGCCGCTCGCATCGACGCGCAAACTGCCGCCGTTTGGATCGACGAGAAAAAGCATCGTGTTCGTTTTGCTCGCCGCGCGCACCTGCAACAGAGGATGATCGCCACCCTTGAGGGTCAGCCAGACATGCACTGCTTGCCCGGACTGGCCGGCATCGCCATCGCGGCCGTCCTCGCCATGGGTTCCATCACTGCCGCGACCGCCTGCGGATGGATTGGCGGGATCGGTCGATCCGGGACTCCCGTCGCTGCCTGAAAGACCGCTCAGTCCGTCGATTCCTTTGAAACCAGGTTTGCACGCAAAGTCCGCAACGTAGGCCACGTCATAGCGAATTGGAATGCGAAGATCCGCGGTGACGTCCTGGTGGCCGACCACAACGACGTGAACTTCTGGCGATGCGCCTTCGCTCACGCGCGGATCAGCGGCTAAAGACACCGCACCGTTTTTATCAATCGTTACGGTGGTGGCAGCAATGGTGAAGCTGTCGAAGAGTACGTTGCCCTTGCCTGCGCCGACCGTAACCCATTGCTTGCCGTCGCTGCTGCTGGCGGTCAATACGAGATGGGCGACTTGACCCGGAGCGAGGCCGGGACCCGGCGTAACTGTCGCTGACAACGCCGCGACCGGAACCTTGTCGAGGCGCATGCGCAGCCCGAGACCGACTTCAATCGATGTGCATCCGGCAAGCGCCAGCATGACGCTCGAAACCAGGAATGTCGCCTTCAGCAATGCGCGGCTTTCAGGTGCCGATTTCATCAGTGTCCTTCCTTGGAACGGCGCAGTGAAAGTCTACGGGACGGATGCTAAGCCGTTTTCTTGCGCCCGTGCAATCGCGTTACCAAGTCGGCCTCAGCGCGACTCAATCCGAATTGCTGCGTCAACTTGCCGGAGTCGGTGCCGCGGCGGGCAAAATCGATTGCCTGATCGAAGCACTGCGCAGGACCTCGAAGCTCGACCGATTCGACGCGCTCGGCGACACCGGAATATTCACGCTCGATGCGATTCACGCGCCTTCCGGTCCGCAGGCTGATTGAGGACATGACGTCGAGTTCGCGGCGCATCGCCGCCAAGCTTGCTTCGACCGTTGCGCAACGCAGTCGCCAGCGGCGCACCGAAAACGCCAGCATAACAACGGCGCTCAAGGCGCAAACGGCCAGTGACACGCCGGCCATTTCCAGAATGGTATCGATGTTGAGGCTGATCATGTCAGGCGTACTCATCGATGCGTGACTTGGGCGGCCGCGGCCCGCTCGGTTCCGGGATGTCGGCGGACTTCACGGCGGGCTTGTCCGGACCTTGGTCCGATCGCTGCCGGCGCTCCTTGTCGTCTTTGGAGGATCGCCGATCTGCGATGGGGAGGGCGGGGAAAAGGCCTGAATTGCTTAAGCGGTCAACTTCACTCATTGCGTGACCTCGCTCATGGGGATTTGGGTGACTCAGTCGCTGTCGCTGTCGCCGTCGATTTGATTTCCTTGATTAACACGGTCTTCTCGAGATCTTCGGGCGGCACGCGCATGAGCAGCCGATTGCTGGCACTGCCGCCGTCCGCCAATTCAACGCCGGGCGCTACGGTCTCCGGCGTGTTCGTCGTGGTCCTCGCGGTCGTAGCGTCCGCGGGCGACACAGCCTCGAGCACCAAAACGGCGACGCGGCGATTCGCGTTGCGTCCCTCGTTGGACGTGTTCGCCTGGCGGGGATGAAACTCCCCGAAGCCGACGATCTCGAGGCGCAATGGATCGATGCCCTGCTTGGTGAACTGATGCACGACGCTCGCGGCTCGCGCCGCCGACAGCTCCCAATTGGAGGGAAATGCGGCCGTGTGGATCGGGCGATCGTCTGTATGGCCCTCGACGCGGATCGGATTGGGAAAGGGCTTCAACACTTCCGCCAGCTTGTCCAGCACCGGCTCCGCGGAGCTCGAAAATGCGCCCGAGCCGCTCGGGAATAAAATATCCGTGTTGATTTCGATTTCCAGCCACATGCTCTCGCGTTTCACGGTGATCAGCTTGGCGTCGATCAACGCGCGCATCGCGTCCTGCACCTGGCGCTCCATGCGAATCAGGGAACCGGGAACATCGGGCGACTGCGGCTTGGGCAGCGGGGTCACGGTGTCGTCGTTCTTGATCTTGATCAGCGCGGTGGGCGTGATGCCGATCAAGGGCTTCTCGCCGCCTTTGCCCGGTTCCGGCTCGCCCATGTTCAAGGGGCGCAGGCTCTTGGGCGCGCCGTTGAATGCCGCGATCATGGCGTCGGAGAGCACGCGAAACTTTCCTTCGTTGACCGACGACATCGCGTACATCACCGTGAACAGCGCGAACAGCAGCGTCACCAGATCGCCGTAAGGAATGGCCCAGGCTTCGTGGTTCACATGATCTTCGTGCTTTTTCTTGCGGGCCATGGCTAGCGGTGGAAGTACCCTTGCAGCTTCGATTCGATATTGCGCGGATTCTCGCCCTGCGCGATGGCGATGAGACCCTCGATCACCATCGTGCGAACCTGCGATTGGCCGTGAATCACGGCCTTGAGCTTGTTGCCCATGGGTAGGAACAACAGATTGGCGAACGCGATGCCGTAAATCGTTGCGATGAAGGCCGCCGCGATGCCGTGGCCGAGCTTGGACGGGTCGTTGAGGTTCTGCATGACCGCCATCAACCCCATGACGGCGCCGATGATGCCCAAGGTCGGGGAATACACGCCCATGGACTCGAAAACCTTGGCGGCCTGCGTGTCGAAGTGCTCCATGGTGTCCAGTTCGATCTCCATGCTGGATCGAATCGCGTCCGGTTCGCCGCCGTCCACCAGGGATTGCAGGCCCTTTTTCAGGAACTCATCTTTCTCGCCCTCGACCGCGGACTCCAGGCCGAGCAGTCCTTGCTTGCGTGCGACATTGCTCCACTCGACTATTTTTTCGATCATGCCGGCGGGATTGTTGGCCGGCGGCTTGAACACCCAGGACGCGATCTTCCACGCCCGCAGGAACGTCGCCATCGGGGTTTGCACCAGGCTCGCGGCCAGCGTGCCCACCACCACGATGACGAAGGCCGCGCTGCCGACCAACGCGCCGGCACTGCTGCCTTTCAAGATCGCGCCGCCGATGATGGCAATGAGCGCGAGTACGATGCCGATGATGCTTAAGATGTCCATGTCAGTCCGGCGACAGCCACTCCGCCAATCGGGCGCGCAGACGCACCAAAGCCTGGCCATGGATCTGGCAGACGCGCGATTCCGAAACCTCGAGCACCTCGCCTATTTCGCGCAAATTCATGTCATCGTCGTAATACAGGGAGAGCACCAGCCGCTCGCGCTCCGGCAGTACGCCGATGGCAGCGCTCAGCGCGCCGCGAAATCCGGCATTCTCGATATCCTCCAAGGGTCCCGGCCCGTCGTCGCGCGCATGATCGGCGGGACTTGATTCGTCCTCGCTCGATCCCATCTGATCGAAACTGAACAGCCGGCAGCTCGCGGCGTCCTGCACCAGCTTGTGGTATTCCTCGATGGAAACTCCGAGTCCCTCGGCAATGTCGGTCGGCGTGGCGTCCTGGCCTTTGGCATTCTCGATCTTGCGGATCACATCGGCCATTTCTCGCATGTTTCGATGCACCGAGCGCGGCGTCCAATCGGACTTGCGCACCTCATCGAGCATGGCGCCGCGTATGCGGATGCCCGCGTAAGTCTCGAAGTTCGCCCCCTTGGTAGCCGAATAATGCTTGGCCGCATCCAGCAAGCCGATCATGCCGGACTGAATCAAGTCGTCGACCTCCACATTCGGGGGCATGCGGCTGACCAGGTGATAGGCGATACGCTTTACCAGGTCAGCGTGCCTTAGCACCAATTCTTGCTGCGGCACTTGATCGACCGGGATGTGATCATCCGAAGCCGGTTTCGCCCCGCGTTTTTGTGTGTTCGAGTACTGTGTGCTTGCTCTCATTGCAATACCGTCGAGGGGGCGATCCTGGCCCCGACCATTCGTTCGACAAAGAACTCCAAATGACCTCGCGCCCCTTGGGGCACAGACCACTTATCGGCTTTAGAAGCCAGATTCTTGAGCGCAATGGAGGAAATAGATGCCGGGTAGGCATCCACGACAGCGGTCTGGCGCTGCACCGCACGCCGCAGATAGTCGTCAAACGGTATCGAGCCGGCGAACTCCAGCGTCACATTGAGAAATCGGTCACAAACCCGCCTAATTTTTTGAAAAAGATCAGGACCTTCCCCGGACCTGCGGGTCTGATTCGCCAGCACTTGGAACCGCTGTACCCCATGTTCGCGGCTCAGCACCTTGATCAGCGCATAGGCATCGGTGATCGAGGCCGGTTCGTCGCAGACGACGACGACCACGTGGTGCGCCGCCTGGCTGAAGGTCATGACGCTGTCATGCAGCCCCGCCGCCGTATCCACGACCAGCACCTCGACCTGGTGATACAGATCGCTGAACGCGCGGATGATCCCCGCGTGTTCTGCCGGTGATAGCGTCGCCATGCGCTTGATGCCGGAGGCCGCAGGCACGACTTGCAGCCCGTGGGGGCCGGTGACGATGGCATCCTCCAGCGCGCAATCGCCCTGAATGACATTGCCCAGGTGAAAGCGGGTGTGCAGACCGAGCACTACATCGACGTTGGCCAATCCTAAGTCGGCATCCACCAGCATGACGTCCCGGCCCGATGCGGCGATGGATACCGCCAGATTCGCGGACACTGTTGTCTTGCCCACGCCGCCCTTGCCGCCGGTCACCGCAATGACCTTGACGGGACGCGTGGCGTTGAGTTCAGCCAATGCCTCGGCTCGTTCCGGTGAAAGCCTGGAGTCACGCATTGGCGGTTGCTCCGCCGAAATTGCGCGCGAAATAGGCCTCATCGCGCGCGGTCGGCGAGCGTTGGCCCAGCTCGAGGGCAGAGCGCACCAGCCAGACTCGCTTCTGATGCGATGCGTGCAAGTCCTCCGGTATGCGTTGGCCATCGCAAATATAGGCAATTTTCAGCTTGTGCCTCAGCACCGTGGAGATGGCGGGGCCGAGACTTGCCGCCTCGTCCACCTTGGTGAGAACGCACGCCGCCGGCTTCACGCGCACGAAGGCGCAGACGATTTCATCGAGCGCTTGCCCTTCGGCTTGTGCCGGCAACGCCAGCAAGACTCGCGCGCGCGAAGCGCCGTACTTCAAGGCCGCCAATTGTTCAGTGAGACGCACGTCGCGCGGACCCATGCCGGCGGTGTCGATCAGAATCAGCTTCTTGTCCTTGAGCCGCTCGAGCACGCGGGTCAATTCTTTGACGCCGTTCGCGGCGTGCATCGGCGCACCCAGAATGCGTGCGTAGGTCATCAGCTGCTCGCGTGCGCCGATCCGATAGCTGTCCATGCTGACGAGCGCCAGCTCCTGAGCGCCATGCTGCATGCACCAGCGCGCGGCGAGCTTGGCGATCGTTGTGGTTTTGCCGGCCCCGGTCGGACCGACCACGGCGGTAATGCCGCCGGCGATGCAGGTCGGATCGTTCACGATCGGCAAATGCTTGGCGAGCAACGCGAGCGGGATGTGCGACGGATTGTCCAAGGTAGTGCGCTGCGGCGTGAGCTCGGCCAGCGTCTGCGCCACATCCGGTGCAATGTCCATCGCAGTCAGCTCTTCCAGCACCATCGCCCTCAAGGGTTCACGCAATCGCTTATCGTTCCAGTTCATGCCGGCAAGGCCTGTCTCAAGCAGCCGGCGCAGACCCACCAGTTCGCGCTGCATGGCCCCGTATTCGGTGGCGTCGGCACGTGGCACCGCACGGGGGGACGCCGCGGGCGCCGGCGTCGGACGCGCAGCATTGGCGGGGGCGTGTGCCGCTGCGGCCGGGCGTGTGGCGGCGGCCGGCCGTGTGGCGGCGGCCGGGCGGGTTGCGGCGGCCGGTGCCGGGACCTGAGCCGGGGTTGGCGCGGGCGCCGCCTGCAGCCGCTGCTCCGTCTGAGCCGTGCGTGCAGGCACGCCGGGAGCTGCGGTGCTCGGCACGCCCTGCTGCCGCTTCGCGTCCGCGAACAAAGCTTCGTCATAGTCCACGGCGGCGATGACTTCGATGCCGTCGTCGCCGCGGCGGCTCGACAGGATGACCGCATCCGGTCCTTGCTCGGCCCTCACCAGGGCCAGAGCCGCGCGCATGCTGGCCGCCGTGTATCGTTTAATTTTCATGTCAACCTCCGTGAATCAAATCTTTAGCGGCCCACCGCGGCAATCACGCGGATGCGGCGGTTTTCCGGAATCTCGTTGTAGGCAAGCACCGCCAACGACGGCGTGGAATGGCGCATCAGGCGCGCAATCCACGGGCGAATTTTCGGCGCGACCAGGAGCACTGCGGGTTCGCCCGCTGCATCCTGACGGCGTGCGCTGTCGCCCAATGCCGTTTGAATTCTGTCTGCCAGTCCCGGCTCAAATCCGGGCGATGCATCGCCGCCGCCGGCCATCGAGTCCTGCAGCACTTGCTCGAGCGCCGGATCCAACGTGATCACCGGCAATTCCTGGCGCAGTCCGCCGATGTTTTGCACGATCGTGCGGCCCAATGCGACGCGCACGGCGGCCACCAGCGCAACGGGGTCCTGTGTCCTCGGCGCATATTCCGCGAGCGTCTCGCAGATAGTGCGCAAGTTGCGTATGGGCACGCGCTCGAGCAAGAGGTACTGCAGCACCTTCACGACCACGCTCATCGGCAGCAGCTTCGGCACCAGGTCCTCGATGAGCTTGGGTGCCGACTTGCCCAAGCGATTCAGCAGCTGCTGCACTTCTTCATGGCCCAACAGTTCATGGGCGTGCGACTGCAGCAGATGGCTCAAGTGAGTGGCGATGACGCTGCTGGCATCGACCACCGTGTAGCCCTGCGCCTGCGCCTGATCGCGCCGGACCTTGTCGATCCAGAGCGCATCGAGGCCAAAGGCCGGATCCTTGGTGGCCGACCCTGGAATGGTGCCGGACACCTGTCCGGGATTGATGGCCAGCTCGCGATCGGGAAACACTTCTGATTCACCCACCGGCGCCCCCAGGATGGTGATGCGGTAGGAATTCGGACCCAGCTCCAGGTTGTCGCGGATATGCACGGCCTGAACCAGGAAGCCCAGCTCTTCGGACAATTTCTTGCGCACGCCCTTGATGCGGCCCATGAGCTCGCCGCCCTGATTGCGGTCGACCAACGGGATCAAGCGATAGCCGACCTCCAGACCAATCAGATCGACCGCCTCGACATCATCCCAGGACAGCTCCTTCTGCTCGCCGGAGGTTGCCGGCGAAGCGGCCGGCGCGGCCGATACCTCCGCCTTGGGCGGCGGCTTTCTGCTCAAGAGGTAGGCGCCGGCGGCGCAGAGCGCGGCCATCGCCAAAAATACGAAATTCGGCATGCCGGGAATGATGCCGAGCAGGGCCAGGATGCCGCTGGTTACGCTGAGTGCACGCGGCTGGCCCAAAACCTGCGACATGATCTGCTGGCTCATGTCGTGCGGACGCGAAACGCGTGTCACCAGGATGGCCACGGCGACCGACAACAGCAGCGCCGGGATTTGCGCCACCAAGCCATCGCCGATCGTGAGCAACGCATAGGTGCGGCCCGCATCGGCGAGCGACATGCCGTGTTGCGCGGCGCCGATGATGGTGCCGCCGAACAGATTGATGAACACGATCAGAATGCCGGCGATGGCATCGCCGCGGACGAACTTGCTGGCGCCGTCCATTGCGCCGTAGAAGTCGCCCTCCTCTCGAACTTCCTGGCGGCGGACAATCGCTTCCGCCTGCGTGATG
>DASXMG010000025.1:0-4701 GCA_036495805.1 Steroidobacteraceae bacterium
ATCGCCGCGCACGTTGAAGGCGATGATGCGCGCCTTGGACGCAGCGGCCAGCGTCACATCGGACTCCGTGAGCCCGCCGACGCCCGACGCCACCACGTTGACCGCGACCTCGCCGGTCGACAGGCCGTTCAACGCGTCCCGCAGCGCCTCGACGCTTCCCTGAACGTCGGCCTTGACCAGAAGCTGTACCAGATCCGGTTTGTTCTCGCCCATCGAGGAGAACACGTCCTGCATGTTCGCGCTCTTCTGCGCGAGCTTCACGTCGCGAGATTTCGCCTGGCGATGAGTCGCGACCTCGCGAGCCTTGCGCTCGCTCTCCACCACCAGGAGCTCATCGCCCGCATTGGGCGCGCCGGAAAGACCGAGTACGACCACCGGGATCGAAGGGCCGGCCGCATCGACCGGATGCCCGGCCTCATCGAACAACGCACGCACTCGCCCGAATTCCTGACCGATCAGCAGCGGGTCGCCCAACTTCAGGGTGCCGCGCAACACCAATACCGTCGCCACCGCGCCGCGGCCCTTCTCCAGGCTCGATTCGATCACGTAGCCGGCGGCCAGGCCGGCGGTCGGCGCCTTGAGTTCGAGCACCTCCGCCTGCAACAGAATGCTGTCGAGCAGCTGATCGACGCCCTGGCCGGTGCGCGCCGATACCGGAACGAAGATGTTCTCGCCGCCCCACTCTTCAGGAATGACGCCGTACTTGGTCAGCTCCTGCTTGACCTTTTCGGCATCGGCCTCCGGCTTATCCATTTTATTGAGCGCCACGACGATGGGCACTTTCGCCGCCTGTGCGTGCTGAATGGCTTCGACGGTCTGCGGCATGACGCCGTCGTCGGCGCCCACCACGAGAATAACGATGTCCGTGACTTGCGCACCGCGGGCGCGCATCGAGGTGAATGCCGCGTGGCCGGGCGTATCCAGGAAGGTCACCATGCCCTTGGCGGTTTCAACGTGATAAGCGCCGATGTGCTGCGTGATGCCGCCGGCCTCGCCTGCGGCCACCTTGCTGCGGCGTATGTAATCGAGCAACGAGGTCTTGCCATGATCGACGTGCCCCATCACGGTCACGACCGGCGGCCGCGGCAACACCTCGAGAGAGGCATCCGCTTCGCCTTGCAGGTCATCCTCGATGATATTTTCCTTGCGCAGCACGGCCGTATGGCCCATTTCCTCGACGACCAGCACGGCGGTGTCCTGCTCGATCATCTGATTGATCGTGGCCATCACGCCCATGTTCATCATGACCTTGATGACTTCGGTCGCCTTGACGGCCATCTTTTGCGCCAGCTCGCCCACGGTCATCGCCTCGCCGATCGCCACTTCGCGCACCACGCGCGCGGTCGGCATCTCAAAACCATGCTTCGTGTCGGTTTCGCCGCCCACCGAGCGGCGCCGGCCGTCGCGCGACTTCTTCTTCTTGTGCCGCGAGCTGACATCGCCGACGATGTGCAATTCCTGCCGGCCGTAGCGCGTGGACTTGTCGTCCACCACTTCGCGCGATGCCTTGCCGGGCTTCGCTGCGGCCGCCTTGCGTTCCCGCTCCGCCACCTCACGGGCCTGAATTTCGGCGGTGCGCCGCGCCTCTTCTTCAGCGCTGCGCTTGCGGTTTTCTTCGTCGCTGCGCCGCCGGCTTTCCTCTTCCTGGCGCTCGCGATCCAGACGCTCCTTCTCGAGGCGCTCGTTTTCCGCTCGCTCCAGCGCTTGCTTGGCCTGCTCCTCCGTCTCGCGCTGCTTGTCGATCTCTTCCTGTTGGTGGCGCGCCTGGTCCTCGAGCACTTCGCGCTTGACGTAGGTGCGCTTGCTGCGCACTTCGACATTCACGGTGCGCGCCCGCCCTTGAGGGCTGGCGAGCTTCAGCTCGGACTGCGACTTGCGGCGGAGCGTGATTTTGCGCGGCGCGGCGTCCCCCTGGGATTCGTCATGGCCGTGGCTGCGGCGCAGGTGTGTCAGCAACTCATGCTTCGCATCCTCGCTGATCATGTCCTCCGCGCCGTCGACTTTAATGCCGGCTTGATCGAGCTGCTGCAGCAGCCGATCGACCGGAACCTTCAAGACTTCCGCGAATTGAGCGACGGTTACATCTGCCATACGTGCTCCTAGACCTTAGCTTCTTCCGCGAACCAGTGCTTGCGGGCATTCATAATCAGTTCGCCGGCCTTCTTCTCATCGATACTGCCCATCTCAACCAGTTCGTCGACCGCCAGGTCCGCCAAATCATCGCGCGTGCGCACGCCCTTGCGCGCCAGCGTTTTACCCAAAGCCTCGCCGGTGATTTCGATCAAATCCGCGCCGGGCTCGGCGCCGTCCATCGATTCCTCGCTGGCGATTGCCTGCGTCAACAGCACATCGCGGGCGCGGGTGCGCAGCTCCTTGACGATTTCCTCGTCAAATTCCTCGATGCCGTTCAATTCGCTGGCCGGCACGTAGGCAATTTCCTCGATGGTCGAGAAGCCCTCCTGCACCAGGATGCTGGCGACATCGGCATCGACATCGAGCTGTTTCATGAAAGTCTCGCGCAGCGCCAGGGACTCGGTCTCGCTCTTGGCTTCAGCCTGCGATTCGCTCATCACATTCAATTCCCAGCCGGTCAGCTCGCTCGCCAAACGGATGTTCTGGCCGCCGCGGCCGATGGCCTGCGAGAGCTTGTCCTCTGAGACGGCAATGTCCATCGAATGCGAATCCTCATCGACCACGATGGAGGTCACCTCGGCGGGCGCCATGGCGTTGATGACGAACTGCGCGTTATTCTCATCGAAAGGAATGATGTCGACGCGCTCGCCGGCGATCTCGTTGGAAACCGCCTGGACGCGCGAGCCGCGCATGCCGACGCATGCGCCCACCGGATCGACGCGCGGATCGTTGCTGCGCACCGCAATCTTGGCGCGCACGCCGGCATCGCGGGCGGCTGCCAGGATGTTGATCAGGCCCTGGCCGACCTCCGGGACTTCCAGCTTGAACAATTCGATCAGGAATTCCGGCGCGGTGCGCGACAGGAACAATTGCGGGCCGCGCGGCTCGGTGCGCACCTCTTTGAGGTAGGCCTTGATGCGATCCTGGGAGCGTACCGGCTCGCGCGGGATCATCTCCTCGCGTGCAATGAATCCTTCGGCATTGGCGCCGAGATCGACGTACACGCCGTTGCGATCGACGCGCTTGACGATGCCGCTGACCAGCGTCCCGGCGCGGTCCTTGTAGGCATCGACCACTTGCGCGCGTTCGGCCTCGCGAACCTTCTGCACGATCACTTGCTTGGCGGTTTGCGCGAGGATGCGCCCGAAAGGAACCGATTCCATCGGTTCCTCGACGAAGCCGCCCGGTTCGACGTCCTTGTCGATATCGCGGGCATCGTCCAGGCGCAACTCGCGCTCCGGCACTTCGAGCTCGGTGGAGTCGTCCGCAAACACCTTCCAGCGCCGGAACGTGTCGTACCCGCCGGTCTTGCGATTGATCGAGACGCGCACGTCCAGCTCCTCGCCATGTTTCTTGCGGGTGGCGGATGCAAGCGCGGCTTCGAGCGCATCGAAAATAATTTCCTTATCGACGCCCTTTTCGTTGGAAACCGCGTCGACGGCCATCAGTATTTCTTTGTTCATAACCCTTGAGACTCCTCGCTCACTCCGGCCGCAATCTCGCCTTCTGAATCCGATCGAGCGGCAGCACGTAGGCCTTGCCGTCGACTTCCACTACAATCGTGTCGCTTGACGCAGACTTCAATAGCCCGATAAACCTTCGCCGCCCTTCCATCGGCAGCTTCAACTCGGCCAAAATCCTCGCGCCGACGAATCGCTCAAAATGCGCGTGCGTGCGCAAGATCCGATCGAAGCCCGGCGAGGAAACTTCCAGCGTGTAATGCCCCTTGATCGGATCATGGATCTCGAGCACCTCGCTCACGGCGTGACTTGCGCGTGCGCAGTCATCCACCGTGACACCGTCCGCGGAGTCCTCCGCGCGACGATCGATGAAAATCCTCAGCACGCCGCCGCGCCCTTCGCGCGCAAACTCAATGTCGACCAACTCAAATCCGAGCGCCTCGATCGGCGGCTCCAGCAAGCGGATCAGGGCGTCACGCATTCTTAAATGCCACTTCTAAAAACAAAAAGGGGACCATCGGCCCCCTTCCATTCGCTTAACAAAAAGCCCCTAGAAGGGGCCAAGCCTAAAAAATTCGCGAGCCGCGCCGACAGGCATGGTGAAACCCAAGCCCCAAAAGCGCCAGTTCAAGCCCCGCCGAGGGCCGCGATTATAGGCAATGACTCCTCGGGCGTAAACCCTGATTGCGCATTGCCTGCAACTTAAAATGACAAGGGCCGCATCGCTGCGGCCCTCGTTATCGCTTAAATCTTAAGCCACTGTTACCAGCGCTTCGGACCGCGAGATCCACCACCACCACCGCCACCACCGCCGCCGGTGCGCTCCTGAGCCTCGTTCACCTTCAGCGCTCGCCCGTCGACATCGTGGCCATTCAAGGCCTGCATGGCGCGCGCAGCATCTGCGCTGGCCATTTCAACGAAGCCGAAGCCGCGGGGCCGACCGGTGTCGCGATCATTGATCAACGCTACCGACTGTACCGCGCCATGCTTTTCGAACAGCGCGCGCACTGCGGACTCGTCCATTGAGAACGGGAGATTGCCAACATACATTTTCGTCATGTGAAGAATACCTACTACAAAAGAAACTATCGGCCGGTCACGCGTGCCT
>DASXMG010000026.1:0-31917 GCA_036495805.1 Steroidobacteraceae bacterium
CTCGATTCCAAGGCGTTCGATCAACGCGGTTATCTCGACGTCGGTCAGGCGTTGAGCTCAATCCCCGGCTTCGGCGTACAGCCGAGCAGCGCCGCGCAAACGCAATCCACCACGGGCATCGCGCAAAGCTTTGTCGACCTCTACGGCCTGGGTTCGCAGCGCACCCTGGTGCTGGTGAACGGCCGTCGCTTCGTCTCCTCGGCCACGGCGAGCTTGAACGGATCGGGCGGCAACAGCCCCGTGGGCGGTCCCGGTGACCAGGTGGACTTGAACGTCATCCCCACCAAATTGATCGACCGCGTAGAGACGATTTCTGTAGGCGGTGCCCCAATCTACGGCGCAGACGCCATCGCCGGTACCGTGAACATCATCCTGAAGAAGGACTACGAGGGATTGGACGTCGACGGGCAGGTCGGTGCCACGGGTCAGGGAGACGCCTGGCAGTACCGCGCGCGCGTATTGGGCGGCACCAATTTCATGGATGGCCGCGGTAACATCACCGCCGTGGCGGAATTCACCAAGGCCGACGGCCTTGTGGGTACCACGCGCCCCGTTTACTCCTCGGACTTGGGTTTCAATGCACCGGCAACACCGGGCCCATTCAGCCAAGTGCTCACCTCGCCCTTGACTGTCCCGGGCGTGAGCTACGGCGGCGTTCCCTATGTAGACGACGGCGTCTTCTTTTCGCCGAGCGCACAGAATGGCAAGGCCGTGGGCGTTACCAACACCGCCGGCCAAACCTTAGGGTTTTTCAACGCCGGTGGCGGCCTGCAGCCTTACAACTTTCCGGCCTCGGGAAACCCGGTGTTCACCACGGGCGGCGACGGCTTGCGGCTCTCTCAGGTCAGCAACCTGCTGTCGCCCATCGAGCGGGTGAACATCGATACCTTGGGCAATTTCAAGATCAACGAGCATATGAGTGTGTTCGCGGAAGGATGGTTCTCGGACAACCATGCCACGAACCTGCTTGCGCAGCCGGCCTACACCACCTCGCTGTTCGGCGCCGCGGGCACGCCGAACGGCGACTTCATCATCAATGTCAACAACCCGTTCCTGACGCCGGCCGATCGCACCACTATTCAGAACGCGCTGCTCGCTTATCAGGCGCAGGTCTTAGGTAGCGGTGGTTCGTTCAACTACCCGGGCTGGAACCCGAACCAGTTCTTCCTGGGACGGGCCAACATCGATCTGGAGAACGGCGGTGCGACGGCTTCACAGACGTTGGCACGCGGCGTCGCCGGTCTGCAGGGCGACTTCGCTGTTTTTGATCATAAATACAATTGGGAAGTGGTTGCCAACTACGGCGAGTCGAGCAATACCGCCAGCCAGCCGTCGTTTGTGTATCAGAACGTCGTCAATGCCTTGAACGCGACCACCAACGCGGCGGGCCAGATCGTCTGCGCCGGCACGCCGGTGAACGCGCCGACCACGACCGCCTCCAGCGCCTGCGCGCCCTTGAATGTGTTCGGAGTGGGCGCGCCCAGCCTCGCGGCACAGCAGTACATCACGCATGTTGCGCAACAAACTTCCTACAACACCCAGCGGGACATCTCCGGCAACCTCAACGGCGACGTCTGGAAGCTGCCGGGCGGAGATTGGAAGGCCTCTCTCGGCTATGAGAATCGCCGTGAATCGGCGGACTACTCGCCGGATAGCTTCTACACCCTAGGGTTGGGCCAGAACACGCTGACCGCCGTGGAAGGTGCGTATCACACCAACGAAGGCTCGTTCGAAACGAGGATTCCGATCTTCGGTGGAGATTTCTCCTTCCCAGGCATGAAGCGTTTGGAATTAAACGGTGCCGCACGCTGGGTTGACAACTCAATCGCGGGCGTTGCCTGGACCTATACGGAAGGCCTCGAATGGCAGCCGATCGAAGACGTTAAGTTTCGCGCCAACAAGACCAAGTCGATCCGCGCGCCTTCGATCACGGAACTGTTCTTACCGCCGGCGACCTCCTTCCAGTTTGCCAACGATCCTTGCGACCATAACTTCATCGGGCAGGGCACCGCTCCGGCCACGCGTGCCGCGAATTGCGCGGCGGCCGGGATTCCCGCAGGCTTCGTCTCGAACGTGGTCAATGCCACCGCTCAGGGGTTGAACTCGGGCAACCAGAGCCTCACCAGTGAGACGGCCCATTCACTCAGCTACGGCGTGGTGCTGCGGCCGCACTGGGTTCCGCATTTGAACATGTCGGTGGACTACATCGACATCCGTTTGACGAATGCCATTGAAAACTTGCAGTTGGGCGATATCCTCGATGCCTGCTATGACTCGAGCAGTTATCCCAACACGCCCTCCTGCCGTCAATTCACTCGCGGCCCGAATGGTCAGATCACCAGCTTCACCTCGGGCTACGTGAACGCGGGTCTGTTGGAGTTCGCCGGCATCACGGCACAAATCGATTACAACTTCGATCTGCCTTGGAACATAGGTAACCTGGCAGCGAGTGCTCAATACCTTGATACGCAGAAGTTGATGTCCCAGGTCGGCTCGGCGAGTCCGGAAAGCCTGGCCGGTGAACTGGCCGGGGTGGGGAACAGCAAGAGCAAGGGCACCGTCGATCTGATATACGCGAAGGATAGCTTCGCCTGGGATTGGCAGGGCATCTTTGTCGGGCGCACCAATTTCAACAACCAGAACCTGCCGACCACCTTCAATTACTTCGGCGTCGGCAACTGGTGGGTGATCAACAGCACCTTGGCGTATAACGTCAACCCGACATTCACCGTGCGATTCATCGTGGACAACGTGTTCAACAAATTGCCGCCGTTCCCGGCGATAGCGGGTTCGCAGGGCAACTTCACACCCGCGGTCTCCCAATACTTCGAGGGCGTCATTGGCCGCTCGTTGCTGTTGGAAGCGGAGTGGAAGGCCTTCTAAGGGGTGTGGGAGGGCGGTGAGCGCAAGCTCACCCCCTCCCGATGCGCGACTGATTTGCCTGATTCATTGCGAGGCGCATAGAATCTGCCCTCAAAGCGGGCGTCGTATAATGGTAATACCCAAGCTTCCCAAGCTTGAGCCGTGGGTTCGATTCCCATCGCCCGCTCCACTTCTTTGCCTTCAAAGCCAACACAGGACGTCGTCAACCAACTTGGGCCGTCGATATTGATCGGCGGGACTTCCAAAGCGTACTAAGGAGCCGCGCCCATCCGAGCGCACGCGCGTCCGGCCTTCTTCGCGGCGTAGAGGCCCTCGTCTGCGCGCGCAATCAGCCGGTCATACGTTTCACCCGAGCCTGTCAGGAACGTTGCCACACCGCAGGATACCGTTAGCGTTGCTTCGCCGATGGGCAGGGGGATTGTCGAACCCTGGGCATCGGAACAAATTTGCGATGCGACATCTAGTCCCTGGGCGGCGGGGGTGTCGCCGAGAACAATGGCAAACTCGTCGCCACCCCATCGGCCAAGAATGTCCTTCGGCCGCAGAAGCCGACGCAAACGAGCCGCTACCTGCCGAAGTGCCTCGTCTCCTACCGTATGACCGTGTGCGTCGTTCAGCTGTTTCAAACGATCCACATCGACCAGAATGAACGACAGCGGAAGCTGCTGAGCATCGGAATCTTCTAACATCGCCATGAGTTCGCGTTCGACCTGGCGCCGATTGTGGACGCCTGTCAACGCGTCTCGCTCGTCGGGGGGCTCCAGGCGTCTGTTGGTCAGCGAGTAGGGCAGGGGCGGCCGATCATTCGAAAGCCGCAGCCATTCTCGAAAGGCGGGGTCATCGAAGGTGTACTGGCCGTGTGAACCGGCAGGTTTTGAAATCACGTGCTTCTGGACCAAAGCCTTCAAAGCGTTGGCGATGGAGCCAGGCGAAACGGACTTTCGCCTCAGTGTCTTCGCGTAGTGTCGTCGGGCGTCTGCCGAGGCGACGTCCTGATCCGAGGCAATGCGTGTGGCAATCTGACGCTGCAGCGGAGTGAGTGCATTGAGGAGAGGTTGCGCGATCTCCGCATTGAGCATCGCTTCGATGCGTGAACCGAAAATCTCTGAAAAGGAACCGCTCGAACTCGAAGCAAAGAGAAATACCAGGTCAATGAGCGCGCGGGGCTGATATTGGAAGCGGGCGAACGTTTCAGTGAGTTGCTCGATCGGGATACGGCGTCGAAAGATTCGCACAGACTGCTGCGCGACGAACCGCAAGAACCGATCATCGAGCCGCGGAAATTGAATGATGCTCGCGCCCTCATAGAGGGCCGCTCTGGATTTGGCAAAGAGTCGGTAGAGCTGCTCTTGGTTCGAGCCGGTGAAGATGACGCGAACTGACTTCCTGCTCTTGGTGATGGCGGCGCGAAGGGCGGAGACGATATTTTCGCCTTCCTTGGGGATGGCCAGTTCCTGAATCTCATCAAACATCAGCAGAACAGGCTTACTGGCCCGGCGAATCAGTGTCTTCAGCAGCCAATCGACCAGCAGATAGGGCGAGTCGGGCCGGCGCCGGGCAGGCTCTTCGCCAAAATCCATCGCCAGAGGACCGATGCCAACCTTCTTGACTTCAGTCTTCAGGCGACGCCTGAGCTTGCTGTCGGGCACCTCAATGTCGTCGATCGCTTCTTGGAGGCCATAGTTGATTGCAGACAGCACATCGCCGCGGCTTTGCCAAACGTCGATGTAGACACATTGAAGGCCAGCATCCGTAGCAGCCGAGGTCATTTCGTTCAGTAAGAACGTAGTTTTGCCCAATCGCCGCGAGCACTGCAGAGCGATCGGATCACCAGATCCTTTCATCAAGGCCTTCAGGTATTCGGTCGCCAGTTCGGGGCGAGAAAAGTGCCACTCGTTGTAAATGAGCTCGTTCATTACGCAATATTACGCACGATGGCGTAATTACGCAACGTTGCGTATTAGGCCGTAATCCGTTTGATGTGGCGCCCGCGGTCGCATCGATCGTGAAACGACATTGGCTCGAGATTCGTGGCGAGCGCCTTGTAACTCTAATCCAGTTGCATTCGACTCATGAGCGGTTTTTTCCAGCGTTCATACTCCGAAAAAACGGACGGCAAACATTCATGTGACGCATTGCGGGAAGCGCTTCGATCGATGCCATACTTGCGGAATTGACAACGCTGTCCCAATGGCAATAGGTTGCGAATGGTTAAGAACAAAAATATGACCCACAAGATTTTCATCCAGTTGAGTGGCGTGGCACTGGCGCTGTTGTTCACGGCTGCCGCCGTTGCGGCGATGCCGGAACCATCGCAGGGGCGGCGCATCGACAGCGGCGCCGACTACGCGGTGCTGCCGCCGCACGAGCGCGTCGAGCCTGAGAATCGCATCTTGACCGAGCGCCTGGAGCATCTGTTGCCCGCGCTGATGACCGAGGCGGGGCTGGACATGTGGGTGGTCGTCAATCGTGAGTACGCCGAAGACCCGGTGTATTTCACGCTGGTGCCGCAGCCCAGTTTCGCCGCGCGGCGTACGACCATGCTGGTGTTCAGCCGCGCGGCGGATGGCTCCGTGGAGCGCCTCGCCGTGAATCGCTATCCGCTCGGCGGCCCCTACAAGTCGGCGTGGTCGGGCGGCGATCTCGACGCGCAGTGGAAGGCGCTGGGTACGCTGATCGCCGGCCGCAATCCCAAGCGGATCGGCATCGATGTCTCCCGCACTTGGCCGGCCGCGGACGGCTTGACCCATGCGCTGCACGAGCGGCTGGTCGAGGTGCTGCCGCCGGGGTACGCCGATCGCCTCGTGTCCGCCGAAGGGCTCATCGTGCGCTGGATCGAAACACGCACGCCGGCCGAGCAAGCCCTGTATCCGCATATCGACAGCATTGCGCGCGGCGTGATCTCAGAAGCGTTCAGCGGCCGCGTGATCACGGCCGGCGTCACGACGACCGACGATGTGGCCTGGTACATCCGCGAGCGCTTCGAGTCGCTCGGCCTGCGCCCCTGGTTCATGGCCACGGTCGATCGTCAGCGCGCCGGCCAGCCCTGTCCCGTTGGCGGCTCGGGTGGGCACTGCGGCGACGAGGGACGGATCGAGGCGGGCGACGTTGTGCACACGGACGTCGGGTTTTGCTACCTGAAGCTGTGCACCGACACCCAGGAAATGGGCTACGTGCTCAAGGCTGGTGAAGAGGATGTGCCGAAGGGGCTAAAGGCCGCACTGGCCAGCGGCAATCGCTGGCAGGACATCCTGACCGGATCGTTCCAGACAGGGCGTTCCGGCAACGAGATTCTCGCGGCAACGATCAAAGGGTGCGCGGCCGCCGGCCTTGCGTGCAGCACCTACAGCCATCCACTGGGATTTTTCGGGCACGCCTTGGGGCCGACGATCGGCATGTGGGATAACCAGGGCCCGACGCCGGGAACGGGCGACTACCCGCTGCATCGGGACACCGTCTACGCGATCGAGGGCAACGTTGCGGTGTCGCTCGCGGAGTGGGGCGGCCAGCGCGTCCAGATCATGCTGGAGCAGGGTGCGCTCTTCGACGGCAAGGGCGTGCGCTACCTGGCGGGACGTCAGACGGAGTGGCACCTGATCCGGTAGCTCCTTATGGGCAGTGGAGACCGCATGAAGCAGAGCGCCGGCCTCAATCGTCGCGACGCGATTAGATTATTGGGCGCGGGCGCGGCCCTGCTGCGGTGGCGTGGCGCCGTGTCCGCCGTCGGCACCGCCGGGTTGCCCTTCGTGACAAGCGACGTCGCTCGACTTCGGCGCGTCATCATGTGTCCCCCGGATCCGGATATGTTCGCACCGGCGAGCACGGCCGACGACGTTCTACCTATGCCGGTTTCAGTCGGGCAGGCCGAGGTCGAGGAGCATGCGGAGCTGATGCGCGTCATTCGCGCCGGCGGCGCCGAGATCCTAACCATACCCGACCTGCTAAGTTCTGCAATCGACGCGGCGCGTGCACGCGGTGCCTGGGAAACATGGCTGCGTGCTACGCACCCGAAGCTTGCAGCCGATCCCAAGACGGTGACCGCTCAGACGCTTCTCGGCCGCGATCCCGCGACTCAATATCGCACCTGGCCCGACGGCAGCTATCGGCACATCGTCGATGGGATCAACTCATTCATATTCAGCCGCGACACGGCGGCGACGCTGCCGGCGGGCGTTGTCCTTCTCAATGTCGGCTCTTCACAAAGGGTGCGTGAGCAGGTTCTGCTGCGGTTCATCTTTGACTGGGCGCCGCAGCTCGCCCGATATCCCGTGCTGTTCGACGCCAGGCAGGAAGGGCTGCTGGCTGAAGGCGGCGATTTTCAAGTCGCCGACGAACGCACCTTGTTCCTCGGCGTCGGCAATCGGACGGATCCGCGCATTGCGCCGATCCTCGCACGACGGCTGCAAATGGACGTGTTGACAGTCCAGACGCGAAAGGTCGAGTTCTTGCGGCCGATGGGCAAGAGGCTCGGCCTGCGCTCGGCATTTCTGCACCTGGACAGCTACTTCACGCACGTGGCAGACAAGCAGGCGCTGACGGTGCCGTGGTTCCTGGAGGCTGCGCAGCTTGGCAAGGATCCTTACACGGAATATCTGAAGGGAATGGCGGCGGACGGCGCGATGAGCGATGACGATCTGAAAGCAGCCCGGGAGTTCATGAAGGATTTAGGGACGGTGCGGCTGTTTCGCGCCGGCTCGGCAGAGGAAGACACCAGCGTCAGTGAGATGAAGCTGGTCGACTTCGTGCGTAGCCGTGGATACACAGTGCATTTCGTCGGTGGTGAACCGCCCGCCAAAGATCCAATCCGGCATTTGTTCAAGACGGTGCTGCCCGAACACGAACATCAGGGCGCGAACGTGGTTGCCACCTCGCCGGGACGTGTGGTCGCGTACGACGGTGCCGAACAGACGCACGCGGGCTTGAGGCGCGCGGGCATCCAAGTGACGACGTTTTCGGGGCGCGAACTCTGGCCTAGGGACGGAGGCCCGCACTGCCTTACCATGCCGCTCGAGCGAGGCTAAGACAACGTCGTGTTTGCGTGTCGCGGCAAGGCCCTAAGGCCGCATCCGCGCCGCCCAGCGATACAACAGGAAAACCGTCAGCGCGAACACGCCGCTGCCGATCCATACCGCGGCGTTATCGGCAAACTCATCGCCCACCAATGCCAGCGGAAAGTCCTTCCCCGAGAAGGCGACGAAGGCGGAGATGATGACGCCCACCAAGCCCTCTCCCACGATCATGCCCGAGGCTAAGAGCACGCCGAGCTGCTTGGTGGCCTCAGGTTTCGATGCGCGCTCCGCACGGCGATCGAAGTACCAGCCCACGATCGCCCCGCCCACGACCATCAGTGTGCTCTGCGTCGGCAGGTAGATTCCCAGACCCACGGCGAGCGGCGAAAGGTGTGCCTTCTTGGTAGAGCGGCGCAGGGTTTCATCGGCAGCGATCACCAGCACGCCGACCAGCGCGCCGATCCGGATCAGGCTCCAGTCGACGTTGTGCTGGATCACGCCTTGTGCCAGGGCCGAGATGAGGCCCGCCTGTGGTGCCGGCAAGGGGTGCTCGTGGTGCGGGCCGGGAGCGCCGGCGAACCCATAGGCATGGTTGAGCAGGTCGAGGATCGGCGGAATGATGGCGGCGCCGGCTATGACTCCGATGACCAGCGCCACCTGCTGCTTCCATGGCGTGGCATCGACGAGCTGGCCGGTTTTCAGATCTTGCAGATTATTGTTGGCAATGGCTGCCACGGTGAACACCACCGCGGTGACGAACAGCGCGTAGGCCACCAACGCCGTGCCGGCGCTGCTGGGCAGGCCGGGGCGGATCAGCGGCACGAGCAGGAGCGCCGCGCCGATCACCACCAGAATGCCGATGCCCGACAGCGGACTGTTCGATGAACCGATGAGCCCGGCCATGTAGCCGCAAACCGCGGACACGAAAAAGCTCATCAGCGCGATGTAGACCAGGGCGCTGATCACCATCACGAACATGTGGTCTCCGAGGCCGCTGCCGGCGGAGAAATTGGCGATCAGCGCGCCGATTGGCAGCATGCAGATCAACGATATCGAGGCAACGTAGCCGATCGGGATGTCCTGCTCGGTGCGTGGCAGCAGTGCGGCATTCCCGGCGGCGCGCGCACGCGAGGCGGCGATGGCGGTACGCAGACCGGCGATCACGGGCTTGACGAGCTTCGCCAGCGTCCACACGGCCGCCACGCCGATGGTGCCGGCGCCAACGAAACGCACCTGATGGCTCCAGGTGTGCTGGGCCAACTGCGCCATCGGCTCCGTACTATGCGCGAGGGCTGAGAAGTGCGGCACGCCCCACGCCCAGCCGATCAGCGCGCCGACGAACATTGCGATGCCGACATACAGGCCCACCAGGTGGCCGACGGCGAACAGGGCGAAGGACAGCAAGAAATCGAAACCGGTCACGCCGCCCCGTTCACCGCCGAAGCGGAAATAGCGGACCACGTCGCTGGCGAAAATGCGCGTCGCCACGATACAGGCAAATGCCGCGGAAACGATCGCGCCCCAGACCACGGCCGCCAGGCCGGCGCGGCTCTCTTCCACCGCGGCAGAGTCGGCGTTTTCGCCGCCACCGACCTTGAGCACCTCGGCGCAGGCAACACCTTCCGGGTAGGGCAGATCGGACTGCGTCACCAGCGCGCGCCGCAGCGGGATCGAATACATCACGCCCAGAATCCCGCCCAGGGCGCAGATCGCGCACGAAACCCAGTACGGAAAACCGGTCCACCAGCCGATGATCACCATGCCCGGCAGCACGAAGATGACCGAGGACAGGGTGCCGGCCGCCGAGGCGACGGTCTGCACGATGTTGTTCTCCTGGACGGTCATGCCCTTGAGGCCGCGCAGGAGCGCCATGGAAATGACCGCGGCCGGAATGGAAGTGGCGAAAGTGAGGCCCGCTTTGAGCCCAAAGTAGACATTGGCCGCGGTGAATACCACCGTGATCAATACGCCGAGAACCAGCCCGCGCAGTGTCAGTTCGACGCGAGGCGCGGCGGCGAGAGATGCGGGCTTGGCAGGGCTGCTCATGTATCGTTCCCTTGGTGTTCTTGTCGTTTATTCATTGCCACGCGCCAGCCGGCGCGAACAGTCCCTTCATACCGCAGATACACGGGCACCGCCATCACTGTGTAGCGATTGGAGAGGGTGCGAATGTGATAATAGCAAAGGTCAAACAGTCAACCGTCCGCGTGACGCGCGGGGGCTCAGGTGCAAACGATATGACGCTTTTCCGATGTCTGATTCGCGGCGAAAACTTTCCGGGTGAATTGATCGGCCTAACGGCGGCGGTGGGATTTCGCGCCACGCGTTTTGTCGATGCCGAGTCGGCAAAAGAGGCCGAGCAGATCGCGGTAGCAGCGCTGCGCGAGGACGCTGCGCTGACGGTAACTTCGGAACCACGCGTCAAGAACGCGAAGGTGTATTTTGAGAGCATTGAGGAGGTGCCGGCCGATACGGCCAGGGTGCCTAACTCGGGGTTCACCTTCTTTACGATGGATAACTAGACAACTGCATGTGCCCGGAGGGAAATAACGTGATCTGTCGCATTTGGCACGGACGTACCCAGCGCTCAAAGGCTGATGCCTATACGCGGTTTCTCGAGGAAAGTGCGGTTCCCGATTACCGCGCGGTTCCAGGCAACTTGGCCGTTGAGATAATGCGGCGAGACGAGGGCACGGTAACTCACTTCTTGACCGTGACGCATTGGGATTCTGAGAGCAGCATTCGTGCTTTCGCCGGCGATGAGGTGCTGAAAGCCAAGTACTATCCGGAAGACAAGAACTATCTCTTGGAATTCGAACCGCAAGTCCAGCATTACACCGTGACAGCCGGTGCCGGCTTAGCAGTCGCCCCGGCATTTGCGCCAGACCGTCCCAGGGGATTCGGTCGCTCGGCTTAGTCATAACCGATTGGTTATGGATAAGCGCCCGTCCTTGAGGGCTGCTTGCGCCGCGATTTAACCAAACCAGGTGTGAATTAGCGCACATGCCGTCAATTTGTTCGGCAAACACAGCCTTTTTATGCGGATCGGTCTTCAGTCTTATGATCACCAACGGGGTAGGCTGCGGTGGTAAATGGACCCCAACCTGCACCCATGACACGACAGCGGCGCGACCCAATCGAGGAGTTGGACTCACTGGAGCCGGACGACCTGTTTCACTCGATCAGGTCAAAGCTCGCGCAGCGCGAAAAAGGCGGCGCCGCGGGCGAAATTACCGTCGATCTGTTTCCCGTCGCCCCGGCCCCCATCCCGGAACTCGACACGCCTGCGCTGCCCGAAGCTCGGGGTACAGAGTTGGGCGTTGGCGAGGTTCTGTGCGGCCGCTATGCCATTGAAAGCCAATTGGCCAGCGGCGGCATGGGCACCGTTTACAAGGCGCTCGATCAATCGCGAAGCGAACACACGCAAGCGGATGCCTATGTAGCCATCAAGGTGCTGCACGAGAAAACGCGGACGCGAACGGAAGTGTTGGCCAAGTTGCGCCGCGAATTCTATTGCGCGCAGGCGCTGTCGCACCGAAGCGTGGTCAAGGTGTACGAGCTGAATCTGCACGAATTTCCTTTCTTCACCATGGAATTGATCGACGGAAAAAGCCTTTTCATCGTAATGCAGAATTTTCATCCGTTGCCGCTGCCGCGCGCCTACGTGTGCGCCGTGATCCGCGAAGTGGGTGAAGGCCTTGCCCATGCGCACGATCGGCGCGTGATTCACGGCGACATCAAGCCGCAGAATGTCATGGTCACCAGTTCCGGAGAGGTACGCATCCTTGATTTCGGGACATCGGGCGAAACCTCTGCGCTGACGCCGGCGTACGCCTCGTGCGAATTGCTGGAGGGGAAAGTCGCCGATGCTCGCGATGATCTTTTCGCCCTCGCCTGCCTGTCGTATGAATTGCTGGCGGGCGAACATCCATTTCAACATCGACGCTCAACCGAGGCGCGCGCCATGAAAGCCGCGCCGTCCCGCCCTCCGGGCCTGACAGGGCGGCAGTGGAAAGCGCTCATGCAAGGCCTGGCCTGGGACCGTGCCGACCGCCCAGCGTCGGTGCGCGAATGGTTGGCGGATTTTGATCTTGGGCGCGCGCCGTTGGGGCCGATCCCGCAGCCCGAGAATTCCAAAATGTCGCTGCTCGCCAGAGGCGGCGTCGCTTCCGCTTTGATCGCTCTGCTCGCCGTGATCATTGTCGGCGGGGTCACGTGGGCAGTACTGAGCCGCCCCAAGCCGGCACCCGCCGTCGTCGACGCCAGCGCCGAAACCGCGTCTGATGCTGCGGCCGATCCGCCGGTCATCCCGGACAGTTCGCTCGGGGACGCCGACCTCGATGACGCGCCGCCTGCCGACGCAACTCCGGCGCCAAAGACCGATCCCAAGGCGCGTAGCGCCGCTCGACCGATCGACAAGACTGAGAGGATCGGTATGGTGGCCACATCCTATTCGTTCCGAGGCGGTCAGAAATTCGCCGAGGTTCGCGTACATCGCTCGACGGGATCGAAGGCCGCAACGAGCTTCGAGTGGTGGACCGAGCCTGCCTCGGCGCTCGCAGGCACAGACTTTGCGCCGCAAGCGCCGGCCACGGTTTTTTTCCCCGCCGGAGTCCGTACCGTCAGTTTGTTCATCAAGCTGCTGCCGAATACGGCGCGAAAACGAACTGCGCTATTCTATGTTGTCCTCGGCAACACCAGCAGCGGCAGTGCATTGAGCAACGCATCCAAAGCATCCATATCGCTTCATCCATGAAGCCAACGTCGCCTCGTCACGGGGCGGCACGCGCAATCTCGAAACTCGGCCTAGGTTCCCGCACGCAAGGTGCGCAATGGGTAAAGCAAGGGCGAGTACGCGTCAACGGCCGCGTGGTGACTGATCCCGAATTCCCCGTAAGGCACGGTTGCGATCGCATTACCGTGGAAGGATTGGAAGTCTCGCAGCCGCGCCGAGTCATCATGCTGAACAAGCCTCGAGGCTTGGTGACGACGACGCGGGATGAGCAGGGCCGCGATACGGTTTACCGTTGTTTCGCTGAAGCCAATCTGCCGTGGCTTGCGCCGGTGGGACGACTCGATAAAGCCAGCGAGGGTCTCTTGCTATTCAGCAATGACCCAGCCTGGGCCGCACGTGTCACGCACCCCTCGACAGGCCCGGATAAAACCTATCACGTTCAAATAGACCGGGTGCCGGACGCGGCGCTGATCGCAATACTGCAGCGCGGTGCACTTATCGATGATGAACTGCTGCGCGCCAAAGCGGTTCGCTGGCTGCGAAGCGGTCAAAAGAATGGATGGCTCGAAATCACTCTCGATGAGGGGCGAAACCGGCAGATACGCCGCCTGCTAAGCGCCTTTAACATTGCCGTGCTGCGCCTGATCCGAGTCGGCGTCGGCGATCTGCAATTGGGCCAGCTTCCCAAAGGCGGGTGGCGAGTCGTGACGGAATCCGAGATCAAATCGCTGTTGCCGGCGGCGCGCACGCCAGCGGTCCCGGGCAAAACGCGCTGATTGCCGCCTATTTGTGGGCGCTGTCCGCTGTCGCGGTCGCAGTGGTGGCCGTGGTTGCGGTAGCCGGTGGCGGAGGTGACGCGCTGTCGGCGGGCAACTCGGCCTCCAGGCCGACTGTGGCGATGACCCCATTGGCCTTCTGCAACACTTCACGCGCGTAGTCCCAATGAATGGCCACGGTGGATTCGCCGACGGCCGCTTTCAAGAGGTCCGAAAATTGATCGATGTTGGGTTCAAAGCTTTGACCCTGCGCATCGACAGGTGGATGCGCCTCGAGCAGAAGCTCGCCGTCAACCCATGCGACCTTTACCGGCACGTTGATGAGGCGCACCGGCGTGCCGACCGGGATCAGCGGGAATAGCGCCGCGACATCGTCGGGGTACATGCGAATGCAGCCGTGGGTGACCGCGAGCCCGACGGCGATGGGATTGTTCGTGCCATGAATGAGATAAGTGCCGTTTCCCGCTGCCAGGCGCATGGCGTAGGCGCCGAGGGGATTGTCAGGTCCAGCTTTCACCGGCCCGGGCGCCAACGGGTCGCCGGCTTCGGCATGTTCTTTGCGCACCGATTCCGGCGGGTACCACACCGGGTCCTTTATTTTTTGCGTCACATGGGTAACGCCCAGCGGTGTGCGCCAGTCCATCTTGCCGATGCTGACCGGATAGGTGATGACCTGAATCGGACCGCCACGCTTGGGCTTCGGATAATAATAGAGCCGGTGTTCGGGAAGGTTGACCACGATTCCCTCGTGCGGGCCGGGCGGAAGGATATGCCGCCCCGGCACCACGAGTACCTTGCCGGCGCCCGGCAGCCACGGATCGACGTCGGGATTGACCCTGATCAGTTCCTCGGAGCCGAGACTGTAGGCTCGTGCCAGGTCATAAAGCGTGTCTTCATAAGCCGTTATGACGGTCTGATCCTCGCCGACCACCGTGTCCTCAGGATTGGGTAGTGTGTAGGTGGTCGCGCTTGCGCAGTGCATGAAGCCGAGCAAAGCGAGAATGAGCGCGCCCTTGTGCATCCAAGCGAGGCGGCGGCCGGAGTTGTCAGTATCGAAGTTCAAACTTTCCACCGTGTAAGCCTAGCATGGGTGCGTTTGACGCACGGTATTCTGGCATTAGACTTAAGGGAGGTGATGCGCAAATCGAGATTAGGCAATTGGCTGATTCTGGGCGCCCTGCTGCTGACGGCGGCGCGGCTGCATGCGCAGACGAATCCGGATTGGACCACGCCGATTGCGCCGTTCCACATCGCCGGCAATCTGTACTACGTCGGCGGCAAGGATTTGGCCTCCTATCTGGTCGTCACTCCCAAAGGCAACATTCTCATCAATTCGAGCTTGGAAAGCTCAGTGCCGATGATTCGCGCCAGCGTCGAGCAACTCGGGTTCAAATTCAAGGACATCAAAATCCTGCTGATCAGTCATTCCCACTTCGATCACGATGCCGGCAGCGCCGAACTCATACGAGAGACCGGCGCCGAGTACATGGTGATGGACGGCGACGTGTCCGTGGTTGAAAGCGGCGGCGCCACGGATTTTGCCTATGCAAAAGATACCTACGCACCAGCGAAGGTAAATCGAGTATTGCACGACGGCGATGCGGTGAAGCTCGGCGGCACCGTGCTCACCGCGTTCAAGACCGCCGGACATACGCGCGGCTGCACCACTTGGACGATGCAGGTGAAGGAGGCCGGGCGGCTGCTCCACGTGGTCATCGTCGGCAGTTGGAATGTGAATCCGGGCTGGCGCCTGGTGGATCGGCCGCAGCAGCCCGCGTCCTATCCCGGCATTGCCGCGGACTATCGGCGCACGTTCGCAACGCTCAAGGGACTGGAGTGCGATGTTTTTCTCGGGGCGCACGGCGCCTACTTTGGAATGCCGGCGAAGTTGGACCGCATCAAAGCCGGCGCCCGTGAGAATGTGTGGATCGATCCGTCGGGCTACCAAGCTGCCGTGGCCGAGCGCGAACAGGCATTCGAGGCCGAGCTCAAGCGGCAAGAAAATGACCCGGGAGCGGCGAAGCCGGGCTGATCCCGCTCCCGGCTATTTGTCTTTAACCGGACCCTTTCTTTTCGCGACGGCCTGTCGCAATACAAATTCGATCTGCGCATTCACGCTGCGCAAATCGTCCGCCGCCCACTTCTCGATTTCTTTCCACAGATCCGGAGAAATCCGCAGCAGAAAGGGTTTGCGCTGTTCCGCCGACACGTCAGGTGTAGAGCGTGCCGGTATTGATCACGGGCGACGCGTCTGAATTTCCGCAGAGCACGACCAGCAGATTGCTGACCATGGCGGCTTTGCGCTCATCGTCGAGCTTCACGACATTCTTTTGATCCAATTCGTCCAGCGCCATATGGACCATGCTGACCGCATTTTGCACGATGATCTTGCGCGCCGCGATGATGGCTTCCGCTTGCTGTCGACGCAGCATGACCGGCGCGATTTCCGGCGCATACGCAAGATGCGTGAGGCGGGCCTCCTCGACGACGACGCCGGCCTTGAGCAGTCGCACCTGCAACTCCTCTTTCAACGCCAGCGCCACTTCATCGGCGCCGCCGCGCAAGGTGAGTTCATGCTCTTCACCCTGGTCGTAGGCGTAGCGGCTCGCAATGCTGCGGATGGCCGACTCGCTCTGTATTTCGACATAGCTCGTATAGTCCTCCACGTCGAACACGGCTTGAGCGGTATTCTCTACTCGCCACACCACCACGGCCGCGATCTCGACCGGATTGCCGCGCTTGTCATTCACTTTGATGGCATCGCTGCTGAAGTTATGCGCGCGCAAAGATAACTTCGTGGAAAGAAATTGCAGACCCAGGCCGCCGCCGGCGCGCCGACGCCCGGGGCGATTTCTCTGATCTGCGTCGCTCGAGCCGCTCTCCTTGTGCAAATTTATTCCGCGGCTGCGAGAGTAGAAGGGGTTTGCCCAGTGGAATCCGCTGCTGCGCACGGTGCCTTTATAGGCGCCGAACAGGATGAGCACCCGCGCCTGATTCGGCTGCAGCGTGAAATACCCGCCGAGCATGAGGAGCCCGAGTAGGTCGCAGAAGCCGCCGGCGACTCGAATCGGACCGCCGTCGACCGCGGACAACATGATCAGCCACGCCCCGCCGAGGAGCAGCGCGATATTGAGAATCAGCATTCCCCAGCCATTCATGGTGCCGGCGATGCGTTCCGCCGCGGCGGACTGAGTGGTTTTGGCAGGCATTTTTTGCTCCCGACCGTTGATATTGAGATGATATCATAATGAAATCTACGTCCATGTCAATCGAGGGATCGTCCTTGACGCGATCCCGGCGGGCAAAGCGGGGCGAATCGGCGGCAAAACGTGTAATGTCCTCGGTAATCAACGCGTTGATCGGAGCAAGCGATGCCATCGGTCTTGAATGTTCTACGCCTGTCCACCGCTGCGGAGGATCAGGCGGTGCATGGCTTGGTCGGGCAACGGTAGCCTTGGCCGCGCCGGACTCTCGCGATGAGCGCTTGTTGGCCGCCGATGAGCCGCCGCCTTTCCAAGAATTCCGGATCGAGGGTCGATCGGATTTCATCATTGTCACGGATCACGCCGGCGCGCGCATACCGCGGCGCTTGGCAAATCTGGGACTGCCTGAATCGGAGTTGGCGCGGCACATAGCGTGGGACATCGGCGCTTTGAGCGTGGCACGGCGCGTGGCCGAGGCGCTCGATGCGCCGCTGGTGGCGCAAAATTATTCCCGGCTGGTGATCGATTGCAACCGCGACCCCAAACAAGCGACATCGATCCCGCGGATCAGCGAGCTGCGCGAGATTCCCGGCAATGTCGGCTTGAGCGCCCAGGAAATCGCCGCTCGGCGCGTGGAAATCTTCGATCCCTATCATCGGCGCATCCGCGACTTGCTGGATGGCAGACAGGCGCTCGGCCGCCGTGCGATATTGGTGGCGCAGCACACCATGACGGATGTTTACAAGGGCGAGCGGCGCCGGATGCATGCCGCCGTGCTCTACAACCGCGATCGACGCTTCGCCGGTGCGGTGCTTGAGATGTTGCGGAGGGAGAGGCATCTGATCATCGCCGATAACGAACCGTATTTCGTCAGCGACGAGACCGACTACACCATCCCTTACCATGCGGAGGCGCGTTCGTTGCCGCATGTTGAAATCGAAATCCGCCAAGACCTCGTGAGCGATGAAGCGGGTCAGGCGGAGTGGGCGGCGCGGATCGCCCGCGTGCTGCAAGACGCGCGCGGAGAGCTTGACGCATGAGCGATGCCCCGGCGCTGTTCGTTTCGCACGGCGCGCCCACGTTCGCGCTCGATCCCGGATTGCTGGGACCGAAACTCATTGAGGTCGGAGAACAACTCGCGGACCTGGCTGCGGTCGCCGTCGTCTCAGCGCACTGGCAAACCAGCGGTGTCCGAGTGATGCACACCGCGGTTCCCGAAACCCTGCATGACTTCGGCGGATTTCCGCCGGCACTGTACCAATTGCGATATCCGGCGCCCGGCGCTCCGCGCATCGCGGCCGATACCGCGGCGCTCCTCGAGGCGGCTCAGATCGAAGTGACTCTGGACGATCGGCGCGGCTTGGATCACGGGGCGTGGGTCCCGTTGTTGTACCTGCTCCCCAAGGCGCAGGTTCCCGTCTTTCAGGTTTCGATGCCCTTCGATCTCGACGCGAAGAGTGCCTTGCAACTCGGCCGGGCGCTTCGCCCCCTGCGTCGGCGAGGCGTACTCGTCATGGGGTCGGGCAGCCTCACGCATAATCTGGGCGAGATCGGCGCGTCCGACCCAAGGTCGACGACAGACGCGGTTGAATTCACAGCGTGGATCCGCGCGCAGGTCGAAAGACGGGATCTTAAGTCCCTGGCCGAGTACC
This sequence comes from Steroidobacteraceae bacterium, assembly GCA_036495805.1. Lineage (GTDB taxonomy): Bacteria > Pseudomonadota > Gammaproteobacteria > Steroidobacterales > Steroidobacteraceae > Bog-1198. The sequence continues at coordinate 18,259 of DASXMG010000026.1, forward strand.
GGCGTCACGCACCGCATGCCGCGCGGGCGCATCCGACGGAAGAGCATTTCTTGCCTTTGCTGGTCGCGCTCGGTGCCAGCGACGAGGCTGACACCGTCGCCGTGCTCGAGGGCGGTATGACCTACGGCGTGCTCTCGATGGAGTCGTACGTCTTCCAAACCCGCTAAACAGGGCCCCGCCTGCGGCGTATTCCCACTGTCTGACAGCGGTTCGCGCCGCTGATCCGCTGCTGAGGATGGCGATATGCGCAATCATGGCTTCCCATCAACGACGCAGAGCAACATCAATGTCATTCATTTCGCGGTGCAGCAACCTTGTCACGGCTGCCATTGCCGCCACGCTCGTAACGGCCACCTGCGCGCTGACGGCGCAGGCATCAACGCCCGATCCGGGCACAACGACGAAATCCAGCGAAGCCCCAAAATCAGAGGCCGCATCGCATAAGCTCTCGCCAAACGCAAACGCACCCCTTGATCGGTCCGGCAAAAAACGCGTCGGCAAGGCTTCGTTCTACGCGCCGATGTTTGCCGGCAGAAAGATGGCCGATGGTACCAAGATGGATCCGCTCGATAACAATGCGGCAAGCAGAACGCTGCCTCTCGGCACCACGGCGAAAGTCACCAATCTCGAGACCGGGAAGAGTGCGTTCGTCACCATTCAAGATCGCGGCCCCTATGTCGATGGGCGGATCGTCGATCTGTCGCCGGCGACCGCGCGCGAAATCGGCCTCAGCCACCGCAAAGGCGTGGCGCGAGTAGAGGTGTCTCCGCTTGCCGTTCCCCTGCCCAATGGCGGGGTGAAGCTGGGCGCCGCCGGGCAAGCCGTTTTGGCGCGAAATGATCGTGCGTTGCGCCAATTCCCGCCCGTCGGCTGGTAAGGGAATTCAGATTCCGCGACGCTAGGTCGGCGGGCTGCCTACGAATGCGTACACCACGTGCGACAGCACGAACAGCGGCAACACCAACAGATAGGGACGGAAATTGAGGTGCTTGCGCCGGTCGAACAGGATTAGCGCGATCAGAACGGCATCGAGGAGCGCATTCGAAGCCAAACCTGACGGATAGCGCGGGACATCGAACCAATAACCCAATACTCGCGCGATACCCGCCGGTGCCACGATCAGGGCAACGGCAATCATGTAGCGCATGTGAGCGGCAACGTTGCGCCGGTTCAAGATCGCGAGCAAGTAGAAGAGCACCAGCAGAGAAAGTTGCGCGACGTCGGAAAAAATCGATCGCAAGGCGGCCTCGATCGAGGCAGACCGCAACAGGGCTTCGTCATATTCCTTGACGATGACGCCGACGCACGAGGCCACCAATAAGGGCATGAGAAAGTAAGTGAGCTTGCCCAGGCTCTGGTGAAGCGCTCTTTTCTTGTAACGGATCAGCAGCGGTTGCGCGACCAGCAGCGCGACCAAGCCCATCAACAAGATCGCGTGAACCTGGACGAGCGGCGTAATGCCGGGATCGAAGTGAGGAATGAGAGCGAAATAAGGCTTGTAGAACCCGGCCGCGACGAATGCGACCAGAACGAACAAGTAATAGCCGAGATTTTTATATTGTCGTTCCATCGCCCTGCGTTCATCCACAGCCTAAGTTGCCGGTGTTTCGCCCCGCAATACTTGTAAGTACCGTGTGCGTTCGATATTCCCGCCACTCAAGACAATCGCCACGCGCTTTCCGGCCATTTTTTGCCGATCTTTCCAAAGTGCCGCCAGCGGTGCGGCACCCGCGCCTTCCGCGACCTGGTGGGTGTCGTCGAAATACATGCGCATGCCTTCCGCCATTTCATCCTCACTGACCTGGGTCCAGCGCGAGACGCCGCGGCAGATCGCCGCCACCGCCTGCTCGTTGGGTTCTCGCGTCGCCAGTCCGTCGGCGAAAGTACTCGCGGAGGGGTACGTAACGGGCTTGCCGGCCGCAAAAGACAGCGCGGTGGCGGGCGCCTTGTCGGGACCGACGCCGATGATCTCGGTTTTCAAACCCAATAGGTCGCGCACCGCAATCAACCCACAAATCCCTGAGCCCATGCCGACGCCGACGTACACCGCATCCAATGCGCTCGCGCCGCGAAACAACTCCAGCGCATAGCTGGCGACGCCGGCGACCAGATCACGATGAAACGAGGGAACAAAATGCAAACCTTGGGCAGCGGCCACCCGAAAAGCCTCGTGCCTGGCCTCATCGAAGTCTTGTCCGAATTCGACCAGGCCTGCGCCAAACGTGGCGATCGCCGTGTTTTGATCCGGGGAATTTCCTTTGGGCACGTAGATGGTCGCCGGCACTCCGGCGCGAGCGGCGGCGAAGGCAATGGATTGGCCATGATTGCCGCGCGTCGCGGAAATGACTCCGGGAATACCCGGCTGCGCTCGGCACAAGCGATCCAGATAGACGATGCCGCCGCGAACCTTGAAGGCGCCGGTCGGCGTGTGATTTTCATGCTTCACCCAGACGTTGCATCCGAGTCGCTTCTTGAGCTTTGGCCACGCAAACGCGGGTGTCGGCGGCATCACGCGATACACGAGCGCCGCGGCGCTCTCCAATTCCTGCAATTCAAAGGACATCACGGATAAAGAGCCCTCTTGATTAATGGCAGCAGCCGCGCTGCTCTTGGATGGGTGGGCACGCCACCGTGCCATAGGAGCAGAATACACAGCAGTGTCCGGCCTTCGGCCGCAGCAGAGTTTTGCAACCCGTGCACTCGTAGAAAAACTGGCAGGCATCCGTCGGCATCGTTTCCTCGCGCTGCTGGCCGCAGTTCGGGCAAGTGACGATTGACCGCAGTATGACTTCGCTCACGCTTTGCAAACCCCACTTTTGAGAGATTGCTAGACTACATCGCCTTAAGTTCCAAGACCTGCCATTTGTAGGACGTTTATTGGAGGAGCAGTGCACCCCTATCGGATATCCTTGAAATTGACCGCCGCCGCTTTTGCCTTTCTCTTGATCGGAGCAGCGCCCACATTCGGCGCGGCTCGAGCCGGCGATCTCGAGCCACAGACACCCGCTGCATTTCTGCCGGGCGGTATGCTGGGAATCCAACTGGGCGGCTCGTGGCAACGGAGCAAGCAAAATCCTTCGTTGCACCAATTGAATTGCCAAGCGGTCAAGGACGCGAGCGATTTCGACGAGGTGTGCTTCTTCAGGACTTCGGCTGCCAGCCGCGTCGGCGGAGCCCAGATTCACGACGGATTCATCGTCGGCAAGGGCAATCAGGTCGTTTTAGTCGGCACCGGCATCAGCATCAAGAATGCCGACGACCCGCTCGCTGAATCGGTGGTGCAGGCTTTCCAGTCGCAGGTCAATTCGGCATTCCAACACACGGGCGATAACGTGCTGTTCGTGACGTTGCCCGACAGGCATCTGTCCGCAGAAGAACTCGCAGGCTATTCAAAGAGAGCGCCGGTTCTCTTGGTGCAGCTCGAAACCAAGGCGCACGAACTTGCCGTGTTGTACGGCTATCTCGCGCCGGTCAATGAATTCGGGTCTCTGACTTCCGACTAGCGCTGCGGCTGGCGTCCCCTGGAAAAATGAGGGAACATGGCGTACGCAGAGCGCCATGAGTCCATTTTTTCTCGTTGCCGGCGCCGGCTTGATCGCAGGGATGATGAATGCGCTCGCCGGCGGCGGGTCGTTTGTCACATTGCCAGCGCTGATTGCCGCCGGTGTGCCTTCCGTGATCGCGAACACCACCAGCACGGTGGCGCTTTATCCCGGGCAACTTACCAGCAGCTGGGCGTATCGGGATGGGTTGGGCCCGATCGGCTCCGTGCCGCTGCGGTCACTCGTGATCGTCACCCTCATCGGCGGCGCATTCGGCGCGGGCCTGCTCCTGCGCACGCCGATCAAGACCTTCGATGTGGTTCTACCCTGGCTGATGGCCATCGCCACGGTCGCCTTAGGCTTGGGCAGCCGGCTCGGCGAGATGCTGCGCCGTCGCTGGCATATCGGCGCGACCGCCGTGCTGGGCGCGCAATTCTGCTTGGGGATCTACGGCGGCTACTTCGGCGGCGGCGTGGGAATCATGATGATGGCCGTGTGGAGTTTGCTCAGCGACCGTACCTTGAAAAGTTTCAACGCACCGCGCACGCTGCTCGTGAGCGCCGCGAATGCTATCGCGGTGTTGATCTTCATTGCCGCTCGCGCCGTGCATTGGCGCGAAGCGTTGATCATGCTGGTGACCGCCATGCTCGGGGCCTATTGCGGCTCGCTCATCGGCCGTCGCGCGCCGGCCGGCGTCATTCGCGTGGTGACCGTGTGGCTGTCGGTCGGTATCACCGTGGCATTTTTTGTACGCGCCTATTTGAAGTAGCCCCGCAAGTGCCCGCTGATCTTAAGTCAGAAGCGTCCCGCGTCGACGTCCAGGATGAATTGCGTGAGTCCGGCCATATAGGCCCGTTGGTCATCGTAGAGCGCGAGATGGCTGCCTTTCGGGCAATATAGATAGCGGCCCTTCTTGACGTCCCTGGCAATTTTCTCCATCTGCGCCGGTTCCATCGTGTCGTAGCGGGCACCGATGGCCAGCGTGGGCACGATGATCTTGCTTAAGTCCGCGGTACGATCCCAGTTGACGAGCTTGCCGCTCGCGCCCATTTCGCTCGGGCCCTGCATGGGGATGTAGATCTTCTTGTTGATCTTGGCGAAGGCGCGCATCACCGGGTCGGGCCACTGATCCGCCGGCATGCGCAGGATGTGGTCGACGTAGAAATTCGGTATGAGCAGTGCCTCATAACGCGGATCGTCGTAGCGGCCCTGCGCCTCGAGTTGCTTGATCGCAGCGAGGGCGTTTTGATCCATGGCGGGCATGAGCACGTTGGTCGCGTAGCGGTTGTACGCGGGAATGCTCGCGACCATGTTGGAAATCACCAGCGCCTTTAGGTTCTGCTGGTACTTGAGCGCGTATTCCAGCGCGAGGATGCCGCCCCAGGATTGGCCATAGAGATAAAAATTACCCTTGTCGAGTTTCAAAGCCTGGCGGACCTGCTCCACCTCATCCACGAAGCGCGGCAAGTCCCACAGGGTGGGCTCATCCGGCTGGTCGCTGTAGGCCGAACCCAATTGATCGTAGTAGTAGTACTCGATACCGGCCTTCGGGAAGTAGCTGTCGAAGGCCTCGAAGTATTCATGCGTGGCGCCAGGCCCGCCGTGCAGCAACAGGACCTTGATGCGGGGATTGTTGCCGACCCGTTTGGTCCAGACACGAAAATGACCCTTGGGTGTTTGAATCGTAATCATCTTGGCGCCGCCCGAGAGCACATCGTCGCGGCCGGAAGAGTCCAAGTAGGCGGCCGGTGCGGCCTTGGCGGTCGACATCACCGCGGCGAGAAAGCAGGCGGCAATCGTGAGAGGGAGGCTAAGTGTTCTTTGCATTTTTCTTGTCCCTGGTTCATGCGGCGAGCCTAACTTAAGCGCAGAAGAACTGGCAAATCAGCGCCTGCAGGGCGCGCAGGTTTGCCGGATCGCGGGCGATGCCGAATAATCGAAGGTAATCGACCCTAAGCGGAGAGCTCATGAAAGACCTGATCATTGCCGTTGCGGCGAGTTGTGGCGTGGCCGCAGCCGCGGCCGCGCCGGCGGAATCGCCCATCGAAGCGCCGGGCCCCGCAGGAGCCTTGCGGGGAACTCTTTTGATGCCCGATAGAGTTGGCGGCCCGGTGGTTCTCATCATCCCGGGCTCGGGACCCACCGATCGCGACGGTAACAGCCCGGCCGGCATCGCCGCCAGTTCCTACCGCTTGCTGGCGGAAGGGCTGGCCGCGCAGGGAGTGACCTCGGTGCGAATCGACAAGCGCGGCATGTTCGGCAGTGCCGCGGCGATAGCGGACGCAAATGCCGTGACACTTTCCGACTATGTTGCCGATATCCAGGCATGGACCCAGGTCATACGCGAGCGCACCAAGGCATCCTGCGTCTGGCTGCTGGGACACAGCGAGGGTGGACTGGTCGCGATGGCGGCTGCCAAGAAACCGGATGTTTGCGGTCTGCTCCTGGTCGCCGCGCCCGGCAGACCCCTGGGCGAAATCATCCGCGAGCAGCTGAAAGCCAATCCCGCCAACGCGCCGGTGTTGAGTCAAGCATTTGCGGCGCTCGACGCACTGGAGGCCGGCAAACGATTCGACACGGCGAACATGCATCCGGCGCTGCTGCCCCTTTTTAGGCCTCAGGTGCAAGGCTATTTGATCAATGCTCTTTCGTACGATCCGCGCCGCCTGCTCGCGGGATACCCAAAACCGGTTCTGATCCTGCAGGGCCAGCGCGACATTCAAGTGCGCGAGACGGATGCACAAGCGCTCAAGCTGGCCGACCCCAAGGCCACGCTGGTGCTGTTGCCGGACGTAAATCATGTGCTCAAGTCGGTGGGGTCGGACGATAGGAACGCAAATATCGCGACCTACGGTAATCCGGGCCTGCCGCTAGCACCTGGAATCGTGCAGTCAATCAACGATTTTTTAACCAGCCATGCGAAGACTGGCGCGTCCGGCAATTCTTAAAAGTCTGTACACGGAGGTTCTTCGATGATCAAAGCGGTACTGATAGGCTCTACTCTCTTCAGTGCGATGTCTGGTTGCAGCGGCGGCGACCCTGGAATGCCAGTCAGTACCCAACCGCCAATCGTTGCTCCTGCAATCACTCAGCAACCGACCGGTCAAACGGTTCCCATGGGCCTTACCGCGACCTACACGGTGGCCGCAACAGGCGATTCGCTGCAGTACCAATGGTCGAAAAACGGTGCCGCGATTAGCGGCGCAACCGGCACTATGTACGTGACGCCGCCGACGGCATTCGCCGATAACGGCGCAAACTTTACGGTCGCAGTGAATAACTCGGCCGGATCGATTGCCAGCAATGCCGCTTCACTGACGATCACGGCGCGCGCGCCGAGCGCGGGAGATCTGCGCTTCCAGCAGGTCGATGCACCCTCTACCGTGAATGGTTGGGGAAATGCGGGAGTCGGTCTCAGTACCTTATTAAGCGGAAGGTCCGCCCAAGATTTCGCCCCGAGCATCGGCACGCCGTTCTGGGTCGGGTCGGCTGGCAATTGCGGCGTGACGCCTGTGACCAACGGCCTGGGTTGTGCCTGGAGTTTCTCCGAGCTGCCCTTCACGGTGTCGGCGAGCAGTCCGACGTTGCTGGCGGGCTTCGGCAGCGACTTATTCGACAGCTTTCAGGCCGATCTACAGGACATCATGTGGCCGGGATTCGGCACTGGGGCTTCACCGGCAGCCGCGGCATCCGTCATCACCTCTCTCGATCTGGAGCCGGAGAATGTCTTGTTCGCCGTTTCCTGGATTCAAACCGCGCAGCCAACTGCCTTTGAGCGCGTGCAAGACACCGTGCCCACCGCCAATATTCAGGCGGCGGCGAGTCAGGAAGGGGTGAGCGGCCGGGTTATTACCGCGATTTCCAACAACGCCGGCGCAATCACCTATCTGTCCTACGCTTGGCAGGCGGACACGGCGACAATCTACGAAGCGCAAGTCGTTACAGCGTCGCCGACCGATGCACCCACCGCGGCGGCCGGCCTGGCGGCGCAAGGGTTCATCATCACGGCGACCGGGCTGGCCGACAGCAGCGGAAATAATATCTTGCTCGTCGGCACCCGAGTGCAGGGCGACACCATGGCACGACCATTCGTTGCCGCGCAAGGCTCGACGGAAGTCGAAACTATGATGCAGCAGGGCTATGCCAATGTGGCTGTCATAGTGGATTTTTCCAATTCCACGGACCCCTATACGTACCTTGGTGAGCGTTAGAATCCTGGAATGTGCTATTCCGCTCAAGTTATTCAGATGGCGCGCAAGTTGCACCGTCAACTTGGGATTCGGCTTGATTACGATGAAATCGAGAGACTTTTCTTTCGCCGGCTCGATGATCCGAGCCTTAGCATCTCGCGCGGTTTCGAAGCCAATTTCGATAGTGCGGCGACGGATCAGGAGCAACGGATAAAAGCAGCGATCGACGAATACCGTTCGCGCTTGGGCGTAAAGCTGGAGAAAGATCTCTTCACGCAAAAGACACGTCTCGTGAACGCAGAACGATCGCTCGTACAGAAGGAGACCAAGAAGGCTCGAGAGGATGTTCGGATCGCGACGACCAAGATCGGAACACTGACGACCAAGCTCACGGATTTGCGCAGTTCAGAACTCAAGGAAGAGGACAACCGAATCTTTCCTTTCGTGTATGCCGGGGTCATCGTCAACAAGGACGGAGAGAATCTGTTGACGCCGATGCGCTATCACTGCCGGCCGGCGGGAAAGCCCTCCTTTTACGATCGGCAGTTCCCGGGCCTCTACAATGCCAGGCGCGACAACCTGGAGAAATTTTGGGGCGAGCAGTTCGGATCGCATCACGCCATATTGGTCGTGGAGAGCTTTTTTGAAAATGTGAAGCGTCACACGATGGAGCATCGAGCGCTGCAGAGCGGCGAAGCGGAAGAAAATGTCGTGCTGCAGTTCAAGCCTGAGCCGGCGCAAACCATGTACATCGCCTGTCTCTGGTCGCACTGGATGGATCCGAAGGAGCCCGATCTGCGCGGCTTTGCCGCCATCACCGATGACCCTCCCGCAGATGTGGCGGCCGCGGGCCACGATCGCTGCATCATCAATCTGAAACCCGAACATCTCGAGGCATGGCTCTCGCCTCAGAACCGGTCAATCGCCGAGCTGCAATCAATACTTTCGGATCGCGCCATTCCAGTGCTGCAGCATGAAGTATCGCAGGCGGCTTGAGTACACGCGGCGCGAAACATCGCCTGAGGTGGGATTGAGCAGGCTACTGTCGGGGCTCGTCTTGGCGCTGCTGCTACAGACTTCGGTCAAGACAGCGATACCCGCCACCTGAAGTGTCGTGCCTAACAATTTGTTTGAACTGCCGCGCAGTGCCTTCGTTTCGGATCGAGGGATGTCGATGATGTGGAAAACGCAGCTTCGTTCCATATCTGCGCTACCGCGCGCCACTCGATCATATCGCCGGTCGGATCGACAATCCCAGTGCAACTAGTGCCTCTCGTCGGTTTGGCGCTCGCGCTCTTTGGTGCGCCGCTGCTGCTGTTGGCTTTCAGGCACTTTCGAGTTAATACCCTCTCCGCTCCAATGCGCATTTGCCTCTGGCTTCTGTGTCTCGCCATTGTGCTGCTCGCGAAACAAGGATCGAACAACTGGCCGCTGCTAGGTCTCAAAATTCCCACCGTCAAGACGATCCTCTATGCGGTTTTAGCAACAATCGCGACGCTCGGATCGTGGCCGATAGTGGGGCTCCTTCAAGCTCGATGGGGAGGCGCGACGGCTCAGACAACTGAGCAATTTCGCAGGTTATCGCTATTGTCATTTCCTTCCAAACTGTTTGTTGTGTTGACCGCTGGGAGTGTCGAAGAGGTTCTTTACCGTGGCTACGCCATAGGTATCGGCACGGAAACGTTTGGGAGCGTCTGGTTGGCCTCCACCGTCTCGCTCGCAGTTTTTGTCGTTGCTCATTTGCGATGGGGATTGAGTCATCTAGTCTCCGTCTTTTGGGCTGGCCTGATCCTTACGATTCTGTTTGTAGTTTCCCAAGACCTATCAGCTTGTATTCTTGCTCACGTTGCGATCGACGGGGTGGGAATTCTAATCATTCCGGTTGTATTCGCGAGACGGTCGTTAAACTGATCGAAACGGGATGAATGTAATGGAAGCGCGCCTATGCCAAGTTTCCGGACGAAATACAGCTCATCTGGAGTAAAGTGATCACCGGCTGACTGGCTGTTTATCCGCCTGCTGCTCAACCTCAACGTCAAATATAAGAGAGGTACCAGTGATCTACATTCGCGCAATCGTGCTCGCCGGGATATTCACCGCCATGGTGTCCTGTTCCACCAGTGGAGGAACCATCGGAGGCCTGGTTCCAGCACCTAAAATTCTAAAGGGCACCATCAAGGACAACGTCTACACGGGAGCGGATAACTCCTTTTCGGTAGCTGTTCCACACAAACAAGGTTCTAACGAGTATTTGTACATGCATGTCAAGGAGGAGAAACCGGAGTACGGTACATACGTGAGTTTCGGACCGGCCGCTTTCGATCAGAGCATCTATCGCCTCGAGATAGCCAGGCGCGTTACGCCAAGCAGCGCGGATGTGCGCTTTGATGAAGTCGCGGAAAAAGTGGTGGCCAGATATTCAACTTCGTTCCAGCAACAGTATGGCGCCGAATTAATTACCGTTGAGTCGCGACGGGAAGTCATCAATGGGAGAGACGCCTTTTATTGGAAAATGACTCAACTCGTTCCTGCGGGAAAGATGAGCAACCTGGAAACTCACATCACGCATGAAGTCTATTGCATGAATTTCGATAAGGCATTTGCGTTGGTATGGGTGCAGTATCCCATTGAGAAAATGACGCCGCCCCTGGAATTGGCTCCTCGTGCCTTTGCCGAGTCCGTGAGCTTGAATTGAGCCAAAACGCACGAGCCTAAGATTGCCGCTGCTGATGCCACTGACGAGCAATACCGCCGTCAGTGGAGGCTGCGACGACCCAAGCCGAGGCGATCAAGGCGAAGTTCATGGCATTCGCCGCCCAGTTGAAGTGGTTGTGAGGATCGTTGAAAAGCGTGGGCGCATGGACGAGAACTCCGAACACGATGAACATGCCCGTCAGCAATCTGGCCGCAATGCGCGCGGCGATTCCCGAAAGAATGGCCGCGCCGGCCAGAAAATGTCCCGCGGCGGTAGCGTAGGCCCAAAACACTTGATTGGGCGGCAGCCACGCCGGGACGAAGTCCGCGGTTGCTTTCAAATAAAAGAGGTGTGCCAGGCCGAACACAATGAGACACACACCGAAAAGAACACGACCGCCGAGGACAATTCGCGCGGTGTCGCCGGTGAGGGCGGCGGCGGCATCGGCGGCAGGCGCCGTGCAAAACGCGTAAGCCACCAAGCCGCCCGCGACGAGCGCGAGCTGTTCGGCGGTTCCCGACCACATGACGAAAACCGATGGATGCGCGATCACCAGCGGGACGTGCAGCAGGATCACCCCGAGGCTGTAGAGAATCGCCAGCGTCAGCGCGCCGAGTGCGGCGCTCTTTCTCCATAGAATGCTCAAGCCCGCCAGCAGCAGCAGCGCGGCAACGAGGTAGGCGAGAGCGGCACGGCCGGGCAGAGTCGGTGGCACCGGCTGCCATACGGCGGCGAAATCATCCCAGCAAAGACCTACCAACCCGAACGCGACCGCCGCCAAGCCGTAAAGGCGGACCGCGATTCGAGGCGCGAAAATCTTGTTCACTGCTGTCCTGCCGCTGCGTGGCGAGTGATGAGTTATCGCAAAAAATCTTAGCGCACGCCCACGAAAGGTGTCTTGGGGTAAATTGCGCAAATCCTTCAGGGACCTTCCCAAAGCCGCTTGATCGTGCGCTCGGCGATCGCGACCATGCGTGCATCATCGACCAAGCCTGCGGTTAACAGAATGACGGCAAACAGCAGCGCCCAGCCGCGTGCTCGACGCCAGGTGGCGTCGGACACTGAGCGGCACGCCGCCATCGCGCGCCGGCGGCTTTGCATCTGAGGCAGAAGCATCCACACCGCAGCCAAGTCGGCTGCGCGATCGCCGCGAGCCAAATCGCCCCAATCGATGACGCCGGTCAGGCGGCCCTCATTGATGAGCACGTTGCGCGGATGTAGATCGCCGTGAATCCAGGTCGGCGCCGCGTCGTTCGCCGCCGCCAGGGCATCGCTCCAGAGCGCCCCAACGCGTCGGTCGAGAATGTCCGTCTTGCCATGCAACGTCTTGAGCCGGTCGGCAAATGCATCCGCACGCTCGCTCAGGTGCACGCCGCGGTAAGGATTGTGAGGAGCGTCGGCGGGAGCTGACTGATGCAGCGCTTCGAAAAAGGCCGCGAGCCGCTCTCCCTGATTCGCATCCGGGGGCGCGCGGTCTGCGGTATCGCCCTCGATCCACGGCGTCACGCTCCAAGCCCAAGGATATTGAAATTGCGGAATGCCGAGGCGAACGGGCGCAGGAACGGCAAGCGGCAGGCGCTCTTGGAGCAGCGGCAGCCAGCGCTGCTCATTGAGCATCAACTGCGCCGCGGCCTTCCGTCGAGGGAAGCGCAGGACCAGTTTGTCCCCGAGGCGCAGCAGTTGGTTGTCCCAGCCGGAGGCGATCGCGACTATGGATAATTCGGCCAGGTCCGGATGCTGAGCGGCCAGCAACTGGCGAGCCTGGCGCTCATCGATTTCTACTTCCGCCGCGGGCGTGCCCATCGCGCCTTCATTGCGCGTGGGTTCGCGAAATGCGGTTCTGTTGCCATATCGACTTGATGGAGGTGTGCACGCCCATGCCGCTCGGTGGGACGGGACAAGAGCCATTCGATTGATAACTCAGCGCGGAGGCGAGCAGCCCTTCGGCGCTGTCGCCTAACGCATGGTTGTAATCATCCGCCACTGAACAGCCAGGGAGCACGACTCCCTCCGGCGTCGCAGTGTTTTGCGGGGTAAATCCGTCTGCGTATGCGCCAAAGCCCTGCGCATTGACCCCCTGAAACTGAATGGTGAAATAAGTCGTGCCGCAATTGTCGGCGGGATAAAACCCGTACGGTTTGCCACAGGTCGTCGAGCCGACTTCAATCACTTGAATATTCACGCCGCGAAGGCTGTTGATGATGGATTCACTGGCCGAGCAGGTGCTCGCGGTGGTGAGCACGAACACGCGCGCCAGATTCAAGCTCGGCAGCGCCTGCCCTGCGGTGGTCGAGAACCCTTGCGTGGTGGAATGAAAACCGACGGGGGCCAGAACCGCGCCGGTGACCGGATCGATCGTGGGATGCTTGCTGTTGAATTGCGATAGCTCGAAGGTCTGGCCCGCGGTCGGTCCCGGGCCGGCGATCATGTATGCGACCTCACTCGCAATGTCCAAGAGGCCGCCGCCGTTATAGCGGATGTCCAACACCAAATCGTGCACGCCGGCGCTTTGCAACTGGGAAAATGCCGCCACCAGTTCGCTCTCGGCAGTCGCCACATGATCGTTGAACAACATGTAGCCGACCAGGGTGCCGCTCGGCGCCGTGAGGGTGTGGACGTTTTGCACGGGCGTGGAGGTGACGTTGGCGGAGACCATGGTGATGGTGCGCGGACTCGCGGCGCCGATATCCAGAACTGAAAAAGTGTGAGACTCGCCGACGGTTTGCGGACTCAATCCGGCATTCAGAATGTCGGTGCTGGCTTGATCGTTGGCATTGACGAGATCGACGCCATCGATGGCCAGTATCTGCGCGCCGCGCGCGAGACTCGCGGGCGGTGTTGCCGCCGTCGATCCCGGTTCCGTGTACGCAACGACGACTTCGCGCGGCGGTTTCGCCGCAATGATGACGAAATTCGCGCCGTAGCCTGCCTGTATGCCGGACTCCGACAATTGTTCCCAAGCCGGGGTGGAATAGGTGAAATGGAATTGATCCTTCGGCTTGCCGGAGGGCGTCGTCTGCGTGGTCATGAGAACATTGAAGTAGGCCAGGTCCGTCGTGAAATTGGCCGGATTCTGGTCGGTCACCTCGTTGAACCACAGATATAGATCGTTGTTCCACGAGCGCAGCCAGTTCAGTTCGTCGAGCATCGTGCCCTGCACGTCGGGATAGGCCTTCTGGGTCCCCGGATCAATGCCGGTGCGCGGCGTGACGCACATGGCAGCGAAGTTCGA
>DASXMG010000027.1:0-22798 GCA_036495805.1 Steroidobacteraceae bacterium
TACTGGTTGGCCTCGTCCCAGCGGCGCTCTTCGATGGCTTCGCGAATTCCCGGCAGGGTCTTGACGCCGTACCCCGTATGCAGTCCGGGTGCATATATCATGTGCTGGTACCATTCCCGACCCGGCAAGCCATGCGGATCCATCAGGCTTTGCTCCAAATTGGTGAGGGTCGCGTTCACGCGATCGCGTTCAGCCTTGGCGCCCGGATCGCTGGTCGAATCCAGTCGCGCATATTCCTTGTCGAATGCCTTGGCGCTGTGTTCCAACCTCGTGACTGCGTTGTCGAGATCGGCAAAATTTAAGTGCGGCACCTCGGCGACGCGCTCCGGCGGCGCTCGCGGCGTGTCAGGATTCGCGGCCAACTTGTAGGACTCATCGTCCAGCAGTTTGATCAGCTCCGCAGTCTTGGTGCGCATGGTATCGGCGAGCTTGTGCAATTCCTCGTCGTAGGCCGAGATGGAGGCCGCGAAGTCGCTTTCTCGCGCCGGTATCAAGTCAGCCTGCGCGGCCCGCAACATGATTCGGCCCGCCACTTTCGCCAACGTCACGCCATACTCGAACGTCGGATCGACGAACTGCCGGAAGTGATCGAATGAATCGTAGGCCGAATGATACACCCCGTATTGAACTTCGCCCTCGAACCCAAGGTTCACCGAGTTGATGCCTAAATGCTGCAGGAAAGGCGTGTAATCCGAGCCCGAGCCCAGCGCGCCCAGATGCAAGTCGCCGCTGGCGCCGACGGACGCACCGGAATCGGCGCGGGGCGAATCGACGCTCCTGACATTCCTTTCAGCCAAGGCCCGAGCCAGCACGGTCGCGCCGGTTTCGGGATCTTTCACATCCCGAGCCGCTTCGCTCAAGAAGTGCTGCACGGCATGGCTGCCTTCGGCTTGCAGAAAGCCGCGCCCGTTCGTGTCGGAATTGACGTAGAGCACGGCTTTTGCTTTTAGTTCCGCGGCATGCTGTTCAGCCCATTCGGTGGAGCCCAACAACCCCGGCTCTTCTCCATCCCAGCTGTCATAGACCAAGGTGCGGCGCGGCCGCCAACCTTGCTGCACCAACTTACCGATCGACTTGGCCTCCGCCATCAAGGCGATCTGGCCACCAAGCGGATCCAATGCACCGAACACCCAGCCATCGTGATGATTGCCGCGAATGATCCATTCATCGGGCGTCTCGCTGCCGCGAATTTTCGCGACCACGTCGTAGAGCGGTTTTTGAGTCCAATCGGACAGCACCTTCATGTGCACCTTGGCCGGACCCGGGCCGACGTGATAGGTCAGCGGCAAGCCGCCGCGCCAGGAGGGTTGCGCGACGCGTCCGCCGAGCGCGGCGAGCAGAGGCTCTGCGGCGGCGTAAGAAATCGGCAACACGGGGATTTTGAGGATGGTCTTGGCATCCTTGAGCGCGAGGCGCTTGGCCCCCGGCACCGCGCCGATTCCCGGCGTCAACGGATCGCCGCTGTACAAAGTCATATCCTGCACCGAGCCGCGCTGCACGGCGTTGGGCGGCCGATACCCGCCCTTCGGATAAACATCGCCGGCACCGTAACCATCATCGCGCGGATCGGAATAAATCAAGCAGCCGGCGGCGCCGTGCTCGTAGGCCAGCTTCGGTTTCAGTCCGCGCCAGCCGCCGCCATAACGGGTGAGCACGATTCGTCCCTTGACGCTGATCCCCTCGCGTTCGAGTTCTTTATAGTCGTCCGGCATGCCTTGATTGACGTACACCAGTTCCGCGGTCACATCGCCGTCGGCGCCGTACACGTTGTATGCCGGCAGCTCATCCTTGGTTTGCGTCGAGGTGCGGTCCCCTTCGATCGGCGGCTCGGTCAACAGCGCCTTGAAGTGCGTGGGGGCTACGAGTTCGACGGAGACCTCCTTGGGCGTCGGATACAGCACGGAGAACGTTTCGATGGACGCATCCCAGCCCCACTCTTTGAACTTCGCGAGCTCGAATTCGGCATTGGCCTTGTCGTGCGGCGAGCCGACGTGGTTCGGCGCCGAGGTCATCTGCTCCAGCCAAGAGCGCAAGTCCGCCGCCGACAGGTCCGAATCGAAACGCCGTTCCAGCTGCATTTCCGCCGCCGCGGCGGCGCTGGAAAATCCCGTAAGATCGTTGGACTGAGGCGGAACCTCAGCGGCAACCGCTGCCGCGATGCAGACGCCGGCAAATGCGGCAATGAGTGCGCTCACGCCGCGCGGAATCGTTAATACCATTTATCTCTCCTACTATTCGCGGATACCGGTGCCGCGGTTCATCAGGGTTACCGCCAACGTGAACATCACGGTGGCGGCGGAAATCATGATGGCATAAGCCAGGCGCAAATCGACATCCGAGGTGCCGAGAAAGCCGAAGCGAAAGGCGCTCACCATGTACAGGATCGGATTGGCGCTCGTGGCCACGTGCGCCCAACCCGGCAGCATGCTCACCGAATAAAATACGCCGCCCAAATAGGTCAGCGGCTGCAGCACGAAAGTGGGGAACCAGGAAATCTGATCGAAATTCTTGGCGAACAAGGCGTTGATGAAGCCGCCGAGCGCGAAGATGAAACTCGTCAGGAATGCCGCCGTGATGATCGCGAGCACGTGATGGATCGACAGGCGGGTGAAGAACAATGAGATGGTGGTCACCACCACGCCCACCAGCACGCCGCGCAGCACACCGCCCATGGTGTAGCCGGCGACGATCAGCCAATTCGGCAGCGGCGAAACCAACAGTTCCTCGATGTGCTTGCCGAACTTCGCGCCGAAGAACGAGGACACCACATTGCCGTAGGAGGTTGTAATCACGTTCATCATGATGATGCCGGGCGCCATGAACTGCATGTAATCGTAGCCGCCGATCTGGCCGACGCGGCGGCCGATCAGGCTGCCAAAGATTACGAAGTATAGCGTGGCTGTGACAGCGGGTGGCACGAGAGTCTGCCCCCAGATTCGCACGATGCGGCTGAATTCGCGGATGATGATGGTTTTGAAACCGATCCAATCGGTAAGGGCGCGCGATTCCTCCATCACGAGGCCTTCGCGGCGGCGGTCTTGGCGCTGTCATCGACGAGGCGGATGAACAACTCCTCCAGCCGATTGACCTTGTTGCGCATGCTGTTGACCGCGATTCCCTGCGCCGACAACTGCGCAAAAATATCGTTCAGGCTCTGCATCTTCGACATCTCGATTTCCAAGGTGTGGTCATCGGACAGCACCGCCGCGAATCCCGACAACAGCGGAGCGGAGTGGCGCGGCTCGCGCAAATTGAAGACGAACACTTCGGTTTGCAGCTTGCGCAGCACGTTTGCCATGGTGTCGCGCTCGATGATGTTGCCGCCCTCGATGATGGCGATGTTGCGGCACAGATTCTCGGCTTCTTCCAGGTAGTGGGTCGTCAGGATGATGGTGGTTCCCCGCGCGTTGATGTTGCGCAGGAATTCCCACATGGAGCGGCGGATCTCGATGTCCACGCCCGCGGTCGGCTCATCCAAAATCAGCAGGCGCGGCTCGTGCATCAGCGCCCGCGCGATCATCAGACGCCGTTTCATGCCGCCCGAAAGCGACCGCGCGACCGAATTGCGCCGGTCCCAAAGCTGCAGCTGCTTGAGATATTTTTCCGCGCGCTGCTTCGCGAGCGGACGGGGTATGCCGTAGAACCCCGCCTGGTTCACCACGATGGTCAACGGGCTCTCGAACATATTGAAGTTGATTTCCTGCGGCACCAAGCCGATGCAGGACTTGGCGGCTTCCAACTCCTTGTCGATGTCATGGCCGAACACCTCGACCACACCGCTGGTTTTGTTGACCAGCGAGGTGGTAATCCCGATCGCCGTGGTTTTACCGGCTCCGTTCGGTCCGAGAAGCGCAAAAAAATCGCCTTCCTCGACGGTGAGGTCGATGGCTTTGAGCGCTTTGATACCGTTTATGTAGACTTTGGTGAGCTGTCGGAGGACTAGGGCATGCATAGGAGCCGGCTAGACTAAACCTCGCGAGGCTCGCTTGGCAATTGAGCCGCGGCGGCAAGCTGTAATCCCGAGAGCTGAACTCGGCGCAGCGCCGCAGCATCGGGGCGCGCCGCCGCGCTGATTAAGGCGGACCAGTAGGAGCTGCAGCCGCTCCAGCGGGCGCTGAGATTTGCGGCCTCGGCGAGCGCCAAGGCCGGCAATGCGTCGACGGAAATGCCGCGAAGGGCCTCGGCAGTGTTGCCATGCATACCGAGAAGCAGGCGCGCGGCCAGTCCCGCGCTCGAGGCCAGGTGCCAGGAATAAAAAAGCGCAAGCCGCACGAAATCGATGATCTCGGCGTCCACCTTCGCATCATCCGCGATCCGCCAGGCGCCGAGCGCCTGCAGCAGCCCGCGCCAGTGGACATCATCCTCGAAGCGCAGATCGAACAGCGCATAAGGACAATTGGCCGCCGCGACTCGCTGCTCCGGCGAAAGACCCGCGATCTGCCGCGCCAGCCCCGGCGAGATCAGGCCCTTGCCGGCCAGGTCGAGGAATCGGCGGTTCAAACCGCGCATCGAGGTGAGGTGTTCGCTGGAGACATGCGACTGCCGTGTCCAATTACCGCTGTAGGCGTCCTGCACAAATCGCCCCTTTTCGTGTTGAAAAACTCCTTGGCAATCACGCTAACTTTGTGACAAATTTCTGTCAAATTCTTTTTGTCCCTAAAACACACGATTTGCACACGGGAGACGGCCATGCGGGTGTCCGACGATCGCTACACGAGAGACCGGCAGAAATTCGATCTTGCGCTGCGGCTGATCCGCCACGAAGCGCGCACTTTCACGATTCGCCAGTGGACCGGCTTGAGCGATGATCGCATCCGCAAGCTTTACCGCAGCTATGTCTTGAACGGCGACGCGGGCGAGGTCACGCGCCATCGCGGCAAGTCGCCGCGGCAGGCGGCTTTCTTTTTCCGCAACCCGGAATTGAATTTCCAAGCCGCGCAGCTCGCCAGCCTGTTCGTGTTGTACGGCCTGGTCGGCTCCAGCGCGCGCGGCATCGAGCCGCGCTATCGCCTCGGATCGCTGGAATCCGGCGCGTTGCTGTGCCGCGCGTACGAAGCGTATTTGGAAATGCACGATCCGGTGAGCATCTCGTTCGAGCACGCCTGGTTTCTGCTGCTGGCCGTGGCGCGCCACGATGAAGTGGGCATTGCGCGCTGTACGAATTGCGGCGGTGTGCGCGTGCGCGATTTGTTGGGAAAACGTAAGCTGACTTGCGCCAATTGCGAGGGCGTCATCGACGACGCCGCGAAGGCCTCCTGCGAACGGTGCGTGGGGATCTACTAACGCCGCGCGTTGAATACGTCCTTGCCAAACGGCAGCATACCTTCGGTGCCGGCATAGCCTAGGTGACCGTGACCATCATCACCGCCCTCGGTCAAACCCAGCAGGTCTTCGTAGCTGCGCAGAGCCGAGTAGTGATTGTACGAACCCGTTGAATTCACTGTGCCCGGTATGATCAGGCGCTTGTTCAGCAATACGGTCCCGATTTGACCGCCGCCGGGCAAGGTAAAAGCGGGGGGATCGCTTGCCGGATAGCCGGGAAGTAAAAGTCCGAGCAACGGACTCCAGCCCGGATTACGCAGGTTCGGGCCGGTAGGCGACAGACAAGTGGCCTGAACGGAATTTGCGCAGGCGGCGGCGCCCGCGCCCGTGTCCGCGCCCGACTCGTCAACCGTGATGACCACCAGCAGCTTGCCGCTCTCATAGGCAGCTGAGTGCATGATCATCGGTATCCAGTGCGCGAGCCAAAGGTTCGCGCCCGTGAGGCCACCCGTTTTCCCGCCTTCCACGTTAGCGCCTGCACAAGTGGCGTCGTGTCCGTCATTGCAGAGATTCGGAGTCACAAACATGAAATTTGGCGTGGTCTCAACCCGCCGGAGGTCTTCGTACAGATGGCCGGAAAACACATCGGCGTTGCCGTTGGTGCCGACGAGCACGCTGCCGAGTGGCACCACGTGTCGGTTGCAGCGCTCCTGATTGTCAATGACCGAATGGAAGTAGACAAACGGCGCGTGACGGTCCGCATACTGATCGACGATCGGGCTGCCCTCTGCGGAGTTGGTCAGATCGGGGCTGCCGATCGCAGGGTGAGCGCAGTCTGTGCCGCCGAAGAAGTCCGGCGCACCAAAATCCCGGGATACGTCGTTACCCATGTCCTCAGCGTACTCACGCCACCGTACCTGGTGTTTTCCGTCTTCTCGGTCTGCTCGTCCTTCCCAGTCTTCTCCATCATGTTTGGCCCGATCCAGCTGATCGCCGATCGTCTCTGCGCCATGCGTGGTAGCAGTGGGCTTCGGAAACACGCAGCCGTCACCGACCACCTGACCGGCAAATTGGGGATTTGCGTGCGAATCGGCATCCGAGCCCGGCGTAATGTCCGTGAACTGACCGACGACCGGCGGCTGAGCTAACGAAGCCCCGTCAATGCAGTCACTATTGAGTGTCGGATTGGTTTCCTGACCAGACACCTCAGCGATGTAGTTGCCAAGACTCACGTGGCTCGTCGCAAAATAATTCCGAATGAGCTCGCCCTGCGGAAGTAACGTGCAGTTCAAGTAATTGGCATTGCCTGCGGGGGGATTGACCGGACATCCGCCAAAGGTAACGTTCTCACTCTCGTTTTCCAGATTGATGACGAGGATGTGCTGGATGGCGCCTTCAGGGGCCGCAGCGCGAATGTAAGAATGATCGCGGTCAGCGAGGGCGGCTAACGGCAAAAGCAAAGCCGCGAGTGTGACGGCGGTGCCTAGCGGGCGCACTTTTTGGGAGACGGGCATGTGGACTCTCCTGCGTTCTGGTCGGACGGGGCGCCCGCAACGTTGCTCGACGCCAGCCGAGACGCTAGCGAAGCGATGTGACAGCGAAGTTACCGTGCCGCCGCCGCCTGCTAGAATCGTTTGCATGCAGCAAAGGAATACCTTGGCCGGTCAGTATGTGGACCGTGCCGCTCATTTGCGAAAAGATCCAGCCTGGTTTGCGAACGCTTTGGCCGACGAGCGCAGCCGCTATCTTCCCGTTTGGAATTCCCGCAATCTGATCACCACGGATGCAGCGCCGCGCGCGGCGCTACTCGACTTGTCGGCCGTACCGCAAACGCTGCGCAACGACAACGATCTGATTCTTCTGGGTCGATTCGACGACATCAACGTGTTTGTCTATGAGCTCGAGTCCCTCGAAGCGCCACAGCCTGCAGCCGGCACGCGCTTCGAGGATCTGCGCCTGGTCGCATCGCTGCTGCCGGCTGATGACGCCGGACTCTTGGGCTATGCGCGCGGCATGGTGCTGTGGCGAGCCCGGCACCGCTTCTGCGGCACCTGCGGCTACGCCACCCTCGCCGCGCGGGGCGGCCATGTGCTCATCTGCACCAACCCTGCCTGCCGGCACGAACAATTTCCGCGCACCGATCCGGCGATCATCGTGCTGGTCAGCGACGGCGAGCGCGCATTGCTGGGAAGACAGGCCTCATGGCCGGTCGGCCGTTACTCGACGATTGCGGGTTTTGTCGAACCCGGAGAATCGCTGGAGGACGCGGTGGCTCGCGAGGTGTTCGAGGAGACCGGCATCGCGGTCGACCGGATCGAGTATCACTCCTCGCAGCCCTGGCCCTTCCCTTCCTCGTTGATGCTCGGATTCACGGCACATGCGCTGACGACGCAAATTCACAGGCGCGATGATGAGTTGGAAGACGCGCAGTGGTTTACGCGCCAGGATCTGGCCTCCGGCCGGCCGATCGTGCCGCCGGGCGTCTCGATCTCCTTCCGACTAATCGAGCATTGGTTCGACGCCGGCGGAGGCCCGAAACTTCGGGAGATTCACAAAGTCAGCACGTGGCCCGCCGCGGGGCGTTGAGCGCTAGCCGCGCTCCCAATGACCCTTTTGCATGCGCCAGCCGTCGCCGGCGCGCACCCACGAATGACCGACCCAATGGTATCCGGGTCGACCCGCTACCCAGCGGCCCCCGACCCAGACGTGGCGGCCGCCGACCCAGTTCCAATATCCGCCGACCCAGACATAGCCGGGATACGGCGCGGTGCCGACGACTTCGACGCGCGGTGCCGGCGGCGCAACCATGACGACGCCTCCGGCATAGTGACCTTGATCGGGCACCACCACGCACGCGGGCAGCGCCATTGCAATAACGAGGCCGAAAACAGCGGTTGCGATTAACGACTTGGGTTGCTTCATGATCAGTTCCAGTTATCGGAGAACATAAGGACTTAACGTCCCTTGTGCCCCGCCGTTGACGGGATTTTGATCAAGCATACCGCCGTCGGCTACGGAGCACCACCGGAGCGCGGTTTGGATTTGTCGTTGCGGCGCCGGGCCGGGCGCGGCGCCGGCGCACGCGCGGCCTGCATCGGCGGGCGAACAATGCGCGATTTGAGCCGATACATCGCCTCATCGGCCCGATGCACCAGCAGCGCCGCATTTTCGCCGTGATAGGGATACATCGATTCGCCGATCGTGGCTGTCAATTGCTGCTGATCATTGCCGATCCAGTACGGCAGCGACACGCGCTCGCGAATCGCATCGGCAACCCGGCTCACCGGAAACGGATCCGGCACGCCGGGCAGCACCACGACGAACTCATCGCCGCCGTAGCGACAGCAGATATCGCCGGCGCGCACCCGCGCCGAGATGCGTGTCGCCACCGTGATGAGAATCTTGTCGCCGGCCGCGTGCCCGTACGTGTCGTTGATCGCCTTGAAGCCGTTCAAATCAATGAACAACAAACCAACGTGCAGATCCTGCAAGACCGCATCGCTGATTGCCGCTTCCAGGAGTTCCAGCATGCGCCTGCGGTTATAGAGTCCGGTGAGCCCGTCGCGCTCCGCCAGTTTTTGCGTTTCAACTTCGCGCGCTTTCATCGCAGCCAATTCGCGCAGCAAGTGGGCATTGATGGCGCGCAGGCTTTCGATTTCACGCAGCTCAGCCGAGGGCCTGCGGCGCCCGCGCGAATTCACATCGCGCGGCGGCACTAAGTCTCGTGAAGAAGCTTCGAGCGCTTCGTCGTCGATTGAAACCACCTTAGGCGGCGCATATGCCATAGTATTTCCAGAGCTTGCCGATTTGTCGTGGGCGATTGTGGCGATCTTTTGCCTTCGGCGGGGATCGGGGGCTACCTGATGCATATGTAAGACTTCACTGACCGACCCGTTCACACTCGGTTTAAGGAGCCAAAAATGTCCTACACGGCAGATCCTCGAGTGCTCTTCGCCGCGGAGCGCACGCTGCTTGCGTGGCAACGCACGGCGATCGCATTGATGGGATTCGGTTTCGTCGTCGAGCGATTTGGCTTGTTCCTTCAAGTGGTGGCGCATCAGCCCCAGAGCAGCCCGCAGCGCAGTTTTTCCCTGGCGGCCGGCGTGTTGCTGCTGCTATTGGGCGCGGCCGTCGCGTTGATCTCCGCGCGTCAATTCCGCCAAGTCGCGAAGAATTTGGACCCCGTCGTCATCCCGCCGGGCTATTGGACCCAAATCGGGGTGCTGCTGAATATCCTGATCGCGCTCATCGCGTTGGGCCTGGCCGTGCGTTTTCTCTTTGCTGCGCAAAGCGGCGGTTGAGGACGCCAGCACCGCCGCATGCGCCTGCGGATCTTGGTTTGACAATATCTGGCGGCCTGTTGCAGCGCGGGCGCCGCCGGCAAATCGCTCTCGAGGTCAACCCTCCTGGAACTGCGCCGTTGAGGCAGCATGATGCAAGCTGAAATCGCCGTTCTGCGCTTCGGATTAGGTGCGAGGCCGGGCGATTTGGCCGCCGCCGCCGATCAACCTCGTGCGTGGCTCATGTCCCAAGTCAGAGGACCGGCACCGCTGGCGGTGAATTCACCCTTGGCGCCTTCCGATCAGATATTCGCCGGCCTGCTGACGGCGCGCGACGAGCGCCAGCAGATGAAGCGAGCATCCGCGGCGGAAAGCGCGGATGCGAAGGTGGCATTCAACGCCATCCGCGAGGCCTATCAACCTCATTACCGCGCGCAAGTGCTGGCGCGCGCGCAAAGCGCCGCGCTGACCACCCGCCCTTTCGCCGAACGCTTGGTGCACTTCTGGTCGAATCATTTTGCCGTCTCCGCGGACAAGGGCGTGGTGTATGGCCTCGCCGGAACGCTGGAGAACGAAGCCATCAGGCCGCATGTCGCCGGTCGTTTCGTCGATCTGTTGACGGCGGTGGAGCAACACCCTGCCATGATCGCGTTTCTCGACAACCAATATTCGGTGGGCAAGGATTCGACCGCGGCGCTCTTCGCGTCGCGATTTCGCGGCGCCGATGCCCGACAGCCCAAACGCCAGTTCGGCATCAACGAAAATCTGGCGCGCGAGATCCTCGAATTGCACACCCTCGGCGTCAACGGCGGCTACAGCCAAGCCGACGTCACGAGCTTTGCGGAGATCATCACCGGCTGGTCGATCGGCGGCGGCAAGGGTCGGCTGGCGGGCGGCGTGCCCGGCCGTTTCCATTTCCGTGACAACTTGCACGAACCGGGGCCGAAAGTGTTCCTGGGCAAGACCTACGCGGACCAGGGCCTGCATCAGGGCGAGGCGGTGCTTGCCGATTTGGCGCGCCGTCCCGAAACGGCCAAGTTCATCGCCACCAAGCTCGTGCGGCATTTCGTCGCGGACGATCCGCCGCCGGCCGCGGTGGATCGGGTCGCGCGCGCCTTCTTGAAATCCGGCGGCGATTTGCCGCAGGTCTATGCAGCCCTGATCGAATCTCCCGAATCCTGGGATGCCAACGCGCGCAAGTTCAAGACTCCCGAGGATTTCGTTTTCTCGACCTTAAGAGCGCTGAACGTCTCGCCGGCACAACCCGAGGAAATCATTCGCACCTTCGATCTGTTGGGCCAGCGGCAATACACGCCGGGATCCCCCGCGGGCTGGCCGGACACCTCGAAGAGCTGGGATGGCTCCGATGCACTCATGCACCGCGTACTGTGGGCATCGCGGGTCGGCGCCAAGTTCGAAAGCGGCGTCGAGCCGACGGATCTCGCCGCCGCAACCTTGGGCGGCTACGCGCGCCCGGAGACCTTGACCGCATTGCGCCGCGCCGCGACCTCCGGACAGGCAGTCGCATTGTTGTTGATGAGCCCCGAGTTCCAACGGAGATAATCATGCCGCGGCAAACCCAATGCACGAGTCGACGCCGCTTTCTGCTCAGCGCCGGTGCGCTGGCCGCGACCGCCGCGATCCCCAATGCCCTGTTCGCCTATACCGGAGGATCGTCGCGCCTGGTCGTTGTCATCTTGCGCGGCGCGCTCGATGGGCTGGCCGCGGTACCTCCCTATGGCGATCCCGACTACGCAGGCTTGCACCGCGAATTGGCGATCGCAGCGCCGGGCGCGGCGGATGGCGCATTGGCACTGAATGGCACCTTCGGCCTGCATCCCTCCTTGAGCTTCTTGCATGAACGGTACGCCGCCAACGAGCTAGTGGTCTTCGATGCGGTCGCCTCGCCCTACCGCGATCGATCGCATTTTGACGGACAAAACGTGCTCGAGAATGGGCTCGCGAAACCCATCGGCACCGCCGACGGCTGGCTCAACCGAGCGCTCGCAGCGTTGCCGCGTGGCGGAGGACGCAGCGGCGATCGCGCCGTGGCCATCAGTCAAAACGTGCCGTTGATCCTGCGCGGCGAGGCCGCGGTGATTTCCAAGTCTCCGCAAGCCACGCCCGATGTCGATGAAGACTTGCTGGCGCGGTTGGCGGACCTGTACTCCCAGGACGATTGGTTCTCGGCGCGATTGAGCGAAGCGATGCAGACCGAGAAAATGGTCGATGGCGCTGCAGACTTGGGCGCCATGAGCAAGGATGCGGCCAAAGCGGCCTATCCGAATCGAGTGGGCGCCGTGGCGCGCATGGCGTCCGAACTGATGCGAAGCGATGGGGGTCCCGAGATTGCGGTCATCGAGGCCGGCGGCTGGGACACCCACGCCAACCAGGGCGGCGCCAAAGGCATCCTTGCCACGCGGCTGGCGGGACTCGACCAGGGGCTTAAGGCGCTGGCCGACGGATTGGGGTCGCTGTGGCCGCGAACGGCGGTTCTGGTGGTCACCGAATTTGGCCGGACCGCGGCTGTGAACGGCACGCGCGGTACCGACCACGGAACGGGCGGATGCGCCTTCCTCCTGGGAGGCGCGGTTCGCGGCGGACAGGTCATCGCGGACTGGCCGGGCCTCAAGCGCACGACACTCCTGGACAATCGCGATCTCAAGCCGACGCTCGATCTGCGCAGCGTATTCAAGGCTGTGCTCGACGAGCACATGCACGTCGATGCGAACACCCTGGCCAAACGAGTATTCCCTGACAGTAGCGGCGCGCGCCCTCTTCAAGGGCTAATACGCGCCTAAACTGCCATCAGGCGAATTTACATCCCCGATGATTCCACGCCGGAATTCATCGAAGGCGGCATGTCTGGCTCAGAGGCCGGCATGGAGGGCGGTGCAGCCATCGGCGCCGGCGCCATTGGCGCGGGCTTCGGCTTAGGCGGAGCCTTCACCGCGGCGGGCTTCGGAGCCGCCGGCTTCGCGACGACCGGCATGGCCTTCTTGGGCGCTGCCTTCTTTGGCGCAGCCTTCTTGACCGCACGCTTCGCTTTCGCCTTGACCTTCCTCTTCGCCTTCATCGGCCGCGCTTTTCTTTTCGCGGCACTCTTTTTGGCTGAGCGTTTAACCGAACTACGTTTGGCCTTTGCCATCGGCCGCTTCGACTTGCGCTTTTTCGACTTGCTCTTTTTTGCCATGATCGTCCTTCTCCTGAAACATCGTTCGAACTCGCTGTGAGAGTAGCCCCGAAAAAGTCTGCTGTCATCTGTGCGTGAGCACTGGAGTCGCTCACGCGGATTGCGTAGGCTGCCTGCCGTGTCCACAACCGAACAAATTCGCCCGATAAGAGATGTCTGGCTGAGACCGCGGCGCGTGTTTCGCGAATTGGCGACACAGCCGATCGGCGCGACTGACTACTTCTTGGCCGCGGCACAAGGCCTCGCCACCGCCGTTATGGTGTACCGAACGCAACTATCCGCATCCGGCGCCACGGCCGGTGAGGTTTTGGGAAGCGCCTTCATATTCGGACCCTTGGGCGGCTTGGTGAGCATGGTGGTATTCGCGGCCATTTACGGGCGCTTAGGCAAGCGCGCGGGCGGCAAATCGGCGCGCAACCAAGTATTCCACGTGCTGGCGTATGGCGGCATACCGGTGGCGGCGTCGCTGGTCTTGTGGATATTTACGGCGCTCTTGGTGGGTGAGGCGGCGATTGTCGAGAAACCCGGCGCCGAAGTGGACGGATTCGTCGCCTTCGTGCTTCGCGCGCAGTTCGCGGCCTACATGTTTCTGCTGTTTTGGAGCATCGTTCTGCAAGTCATGGGATTCAGCGAAACCTTAGGGTTGACCACGCGCAAGGCGTTCGCGGTCTGGGTGCTGGGTCAATTGTTATGGCTGCTCGCGGCGCTGTTCTTGAGCATCCTGATCACGATTCTGTTCCCGGGGCTGGTGCCCTCCGCGCCGCACTAGGAACTTGGGGACCGGCTGCTACGAATCGCCGGGTTCGTTCCCCGCCGCATCGCCAGTAACGGCGGGCGAATCCGGCGGAATGACGGGCGCGGGCGGCAATATCGGCGGCGGCCCGTGCAGCCGGTCGATCACCGACTTCGCCACGTCCGCCGCCGAGCGCAGGCCGGGATCTTCGGTACGCTGCTTCGCGGGGCGGCGCGGCCTGAGCTTTTTGGGCGGGCCCTTCGCCGCGGCTTTGGTTGCGCTCTTTGGGGCTTTGAGCGCCGTGCGAACGGCCTTCGCGGGTGAGGATTTGCGAACGGCCGGCTTGAGCTTGAGCGTCGCTGCCGGCCGCGGTGCACGCGTGGCCGCAGAGGTGGCTGCAGCCTCGGCTTTTCGCTGCGCTTGTTTCGCCGCCTTCTTCTCGACTTTGAATAACTTGCGCGCCTGCTTCAGTTGCGCCTTCGCGGCGCGCATCTGGACCTTAGCGGCGGCCGCCCGCGCCGCGGCCTTGGTTGCCGCAGCTTTGAGTCGTTTGATGAACGGCGATGGGGTGGTCATTTAGGGCAATACGCGCATCAAGAATTGACGAATATCCGCGACTTCCTCAGCGCAAACAGCATGCGCCATGGGGTACTCGTGCCATTCGACCTTATACTCCAGGGCCTTAAGATATTCCCTCGATTTTACACCCAGCATTAGCGGCACGACGCCATCGAATTGTCCATGGGCCATGAAAATCGGCGTGCCATCGTTGGCCGGCGCCCGCTCGGCCTGCAAGGTGCCCTCCCTCGGCAGATAGCAAGACAGCGCCATCACGCCGGCCAGCCTCTCCGTCAAGCGCGGTGTGGTATATAGCGCGACTGCGCCGCCCTGGGAAAATCCCGCGAGCACGATGCGGCCCACCGGAATGCCGCGAGCGACTTCCCGGGCGATCAGCTCGCGAACCTTTTGATCGGAGTCCTGAAATCCCGCGGCATCTTCGGCTGCCTTGCGATCCAATCCCACGATGTCATACCAGGCGCGCATGCGCATGCCGCCGTTGATGGTCACGGGCCGCACCGGGGCGTTCGGGAAAACGAAGCGCCAGGCTCGCGACCCCTGCGGCACGAGTTCGGGCACGATGGGCTCAAAATCGTGGCCATCGGCGCCCAAGCCGTGCAGCCATATGACGGCGGCGTTCGGTTGCGGCGCCGTTTCGACTTCGATGGTTTCCAGCATGGACTTAATCTACCCGGAAACCCGCGGCCGCGTCGCGCAGTCGCAAAAAGGGGTGCAGCGGATTCGGTATATTCACCGCATGCCTATTTCTTTGAGCCACCTGCGCCGCTACGCGATCGCACGCTCGCTGTTCAAGCCGACGACGCTTAAGCGCGCGATTGAGAAATTGGGATTCGTGCAGGCGGACCCGATCCGTGCGCCTGCCCGCGCCCAGGATCTGACCCTCCGCCATCGGGTCAACGGCTACCGTGCGGGCGATCTCGAGCGCCGCTATCCGCAGCTCGCGCTCGAGGAGGACTTTTTTGTGAACTACGGCGTTTTGCCGCGCGATCACCACGCGCTGATGCACCCGCGCAAGCTGAAGAACAGCCGTTCGGCCAAGCGTACCCGGCAAATGGCGGAGATCCTCGATTTCGTGCGCGAACGCGGCGCGGTGCATCCCCGCGAGGTGGACGCGCACTTCTCGCACGGCCGTGTGACCAATTGGTTTGGCGGCTCCTCGAATGCCAGCACGCAATTGCTGGACCACATGCATTATCGCGGACTGTTGCGGGTAGCCAGGCGAGACGGCGGCACTCGCGTCTATATCGCGCGCGAAGCGGCGGCGGCGGATACCCCCATCGCGCCCACGAAGGCCAAGACCTTGGCTGCCGCGCGGATGGACGCGCTGGTCGATGTGATCGTGCGCAAATACGCACCGTTGCCGAGCGGCAGTCTGGGATTTTTGGTGAATCGCTTGCAGCACGCGGCACCGCAATGGGCCAAGGAACGCCGCGCGGCACTGGCTCGCGCCAAGCAGCGTCTCCCTCATGCACGCGTCGAGGGGATCGAATGGTATTGGCCTGCCGAGGAGAAGCCGCAGTCCGCGCGGTGGCGGCTCGATGACGAGGTGCGCCTGCTCACACCCTTCGATCCGGTCGTTTGGGACCGGCCGCGCTTCGAGATTTTTTGGAACTGGGAGTACCGGTTCGAGGCCTACACGCCCGCGGCGAAACGCAAGCTCGGTTACTACGCGTTGCCCCTGCTTTGGCACGAGCGAGTCATCGGCTGGGGCAATTTGACGGTTGTCGATGGGCAGTTGAGCCCTGATTTCGGCTACACGGACGGCAAGGCGCCGCGCAATCCCGGTTTTCGTGCCGCGCTGGAAGCCGAGCTGGACCGGGTGCGCACATTCCTCAAGGCCCCGTAGCCGGCCCGTTCGCCGCGCGCGCTGCCGCCGCGTGGCGGGTACGGCGGGCCATTTCGGTTAGATAGGGAAATAATTCAGCGACGTGGCGGACCAATCATGCGGAAAGCGGTTTGCAGTAGGACTCGAGTTGCGAGAGGCGCAGTGCGGGGGCTTTTGGCTGCATGCGTGATTCTGGCGCTGGTGGGCAATTCAGCCACGGCGCTCGAGGATCCGGCGCCCTCACCCGCAACCCCTGATCAGTTCGACACGGGCCGGCTCCAGCGGGTGCGGGCCCTCCATGTCCCGCAGTTGCGCGGCGTCGTCCCGACCTACTATTCGCCGGGGTATAAGCACCGGGCGGCCGACTTGCAGCGCTTCGTCACCGCGGAACTGCGTTTCGCGCAGCGGCAATGGGGCGTGCAGGTACCCCTCTCGCTCGCCGTTCTCGACAGGGCTCAGTGGTCTACGGCGGAGCGGCAGTTGCCCTATCCCATGCCCTCGGTGAGCGGCGAACCGCCAGTGGCCCTGATGCCCGCGGACTGGTCGGCCGCCGAAGATTTTTTCGCCCGGGAGAGCGAGGTCGATCCGAAAATCCGCGCAGAGATCACGGCACACGGCCTTACCTGGCATGAGGCAAATCATCGGGCCGGCGATTTGATCGGCGGACACGAGCTGGGGCACGCCGTCGTCGATGCCTATGGCATCGAAGCAGGTACACGCTGGCTGAACGAACTGTTGGCGAGCTATGTGCTCGTTGCATACCTTGAGAGCGAGAGGCGCGATCTTCAGTGGCTGATCGATGTAGTGCAGGCCGGCAATCGTATCGATCTGCCGCAGCACCACGTATCGCTCGAGGATTTCGAATCGCAGTACATGGAAATCCTCGAAAAGGACGGCGAGAACTATGGTTCGTATCAGGGCCAGTTCTTGGCACAGGCCAAACGTGTTTACGCCAATCAGGGCGTCGATTTCCTTAAGCAGGTCCGCGCGGCCTTTCCGGCCCACACGGGTCGGCTCACGCGGCTTGGCAATGTAGAGACTTTGCGCAGGCTCGAGAAGATTTCCCCGGGATTCACCGCCTGGGCCGTCGCGCTCGAACAGCGGCCGCGCAAATAACCGACGACGATAGGGAGTGGCCCGTGTCCAAGAGCAAGACTGCCACAAGGTAAAGTAAGGGAGCACGGCGATGCGCGGACGCACGAGGGGATATCTCGCTTTCACGGCGCTGAGCCTGACTGCGCTTTGCGGGTGGCGGATTCACGCCTGGGCCGGCGGCGATTCGGGTTTCCCGGACGGCTACGATGCCGTTCAAGCCGCGCCGGACAGCCATAAGGTGATCTTCGAAAACGCCTTGGTGCGTGTATTGGAAGTCACGGTTCCGCCGAACGGCCAAACCGAGCCGATGCATCATCATCGCTGGCCGAGTTTTTTCATCGATTGGGACACGGGCGGCAGGTCGCCGCACATCCGTTATCACCGGCCGGGCGGCGTTGTCACGGACTCTCCGAGCCACGAGGAGCCGATTCATGCGGGCCACTGGTCCATTCATTGGATGAAGCCCGAACCCATGCACGCCATAGAATCTGTCGAGAATGAGCGCAGGCCGGGGGAGCCGCCCCTGTTGCGAGTTGAGATAAAGGTCGGAAAATGAGTGCCATAGCACCGGAAAGATCCTTTTTCAGGCTGCGACTTTTCTTCGTCGTCATGGCCTGCGCCGTGATCGTGGCGGTCTTCGCCGGATTCGCGCCGACCTTTTATCTGCGCGGATCGTTCACCCAGACTCGCCCCATGTCGGTGCTGCTGCACGTTCATGGCGTCGTGTTCAGTACATGGATCAGCCTTTTTCTCATTCAGGCCCTGTTGATTGCGCGCGGTTCGCGGCGGCTGCATCAAAGGCTCGGTTGGGCCGGCGCCGCCATTGCCGCGGCGATGATCGTCCTGGTGACGGCTGCGGTGATCGAGCAACTGCGCCGCGTGAACGGCTTTCCGCCGCCGCCGCTGGCCCTGGCGCTCAGCGTATTCGACATCGTCGTGTTCGCAGCCTTGGTTGGCGCCGCGCTCTACTATCGAAGGCGATCCGACTGGCACAAACGCTTGATGCTGTCGGCGACCATCGTCTTGCTGGGCGCGCCGATGTTTCGCGTGGTCATCCATCTCATCGGCAGGGCCGATATGGCCAAGGTGTCGATTCTCTCGACGCTGCTGGTCGACGCATTTTTCCTGCCGTGCTTTGCCTACGACTTGCTGACCCGCCGCAGAATTCATCCGGCTTACCTTGTCGCGCTCGTTCTGATCGTTCTCGATCAGGTCGCCCAAGCGATGGTCGTATCCTGGACACCGTGGATCGACTTTGCGAACGCGCTGCAGCGGATGGCCGCGTAACGCAAACGCCCTCGCGGATGCGAGGGCGCTGCGAGTCGCGCGAAATTTAAGATTATTGCGGATTGCGCGACGCGGCCGCTGCAGCGGTGCCTGCGGCATCGACCGAGGTACCGCTGCTCGAATGCTGGGCATCGACCGAGCCCAAGCCATTCGCCGCGACGGAGCCCTTCTTCGTCATGGCATTCACGCCACCCGCCGCACCCACGCTTGCCGACTGCGCCGTCTTTTGCGTCTGTACTTGGGCCGCTGGGCTGGCCGCGGCGCTGAGGGCGGTGTTACTCGGGCTATTGGCCGCGGTGTTTTTCGCCGTACTGGTCGCCGCACTGGCGGCCGTATTGGTGGCGCTCGTCGTCGCCGCCTTTGAGACCGCAGCCGTCGATTCCGTCGAACCCGCTACGTTGGCGGCGGCGTTCTTGCCGGTCTTGGAAACACCGGCTGTCGACTGAGCTGCAGCATCGCCGGTGGCTGATCCTTTCTTCACGGCCTTCGCCGCCGGATGCAGGTTCGGCTTATTGATCGAGCCGCCGAGTGAGCCTTGACCCTGGAAGGCGCCTTGACCGGACAGGCCGTGGTTCATTCCGGACATCCCGGAAACGCCGCCCCCCAATCCGCCACCCAGACCGCCACGTACGCCGCCGCCCAGGCCGCCGGCGTACGCAGGCGTGATGATTGCCAACGCGGTCGCGACGCTGATTGCAGCAAAAATGTGTCTAGTGTTCATCGTCGATCTCCTGGTTGACCGCAGCGCATTGCGCGGCCTTCACCTATCGATACGACCCTGCCCCCGTGTTCCGTCCCGCGTTCTTTAAATTTTTCGATATGCGCGTTCTAGCGGCCCGGCTGGACTAAATCGCTGCTGTAGTCGGCCGCCACGAGGCCGAAGCCATATGTCAAATCGCGGCCCTTTGCGCCTAAGTCGATGGCGGCCTGCGCGAGCGCTTCGAGGGCCGCGTTGCTGCTGCTCGGGTCGGGTGTCGTCAGGGATTGCGCCAGCAGGGCCGCGACGATGGGCGCCGCGAACGAGGTGCCGCGGATCGCCGCATACTTTCCGCCGATATCGGCCGCCGACATATCGGCGCCGCGTGCCGCAAACATCACTTGGTTGCCGCGTGCGGCCTCGATGAGCACGCGTCGATGAGCATCCACGGCGGTCACGCCCACGACGTGCGGATAGGAGGCCGGATACAAAGGCGGCGCCGCAGGCCCGTCATTGCCCACGGCGGCGACCAACAAATATCCTCGCGACGTCAGCGCACGCACGATCTGCGCCAGCGCGGCGTTGTCCGGGCCGACCAGGCTCACGTTGATGACGGCGACCCGCTGCTCGGCCAGCCAGGCAAAGGCGGCGGCCAACGCATCCACTGCACCGCCGGTTGGGACGTTGCAATAGACATCGGCCGCGTAAATCTCGGCCTTGTCCAACACGCCATGAAAGCGCGGCGATTGACCGGCCAGCAACGAGGCAACCGCCGTACCGTGGGCGCTCGGGAACGCGCCGCCGCCGCAACCCCAAGGATGTATCAGCGTATCGCGGAACACCGGGTGCGAGCCGTCGACCCCGGAGTCGATCAAGCCAACGCGCGGCAACGGCCGATCAGAGGGATTCGCATCGACGCTGAGCGATGAAGGCGTATCGCTCGGCGCCCCGCCCGATACGACGCCGACGCCGGTGTAGATGTGGTTGAAATCATAGGTTCCGGCCGGGTCGGCCGCGCGTAACTCGCGCAGCGCCTTGACGAGGTTAATACCTGCGGGCGGCTGTAGGACAACCAAGTGGATATCCAAATCGCCGGCCGACAGCTCGCGCGCAATCGCGAAGCCCTTTGCTTGCGCCGCTGCAATCGCCTGCGTCGAGGACGCGTAAGCCAGTAGCTCGCCGCGGACGATCGGGTTGCCATGCGGATCCGCCGCCACGGTGCGCGGATTGCTGCGGATCAAATTCGCCGTGAGCAGGCGCCGCGCATCGCTCAGCTGTTGCAGGGCATCGGTGCCGGTCTGTCCCACCGTTTGCGTCAGTTTCTGTATGGGCAGCGCAGGCAATGGAGCGACCGGCAAGCGCAGCTGCGCTTGAGCGGTATTGACCACCGCCGCCATCACGATGCCGATGAATACACGCATGTAAGCCCTCGGATTGTGCACGCCTCTGACGGCCCTGGCGGGCTGTTAGCATGCGTGGATTAAACCTCAACTCCTGAACGTCTACCTCATGAGTACGAACGACGGCATCGAAAACATCCAGGAACAGATCGTCGCTTTGCTGCCTCGCTTGAGGCGCTTTGCGCGCAACCTGGTGCGAAATCCGCACGATGCCGACGATGTCGTGCAGATTGCGGTTGAGCGGGCGCTGCTGCGATTGGATCAGTGGCGCAGCGACGCCCGCTTGGATAGCTGGCTGTTCAAGATACTGCGCAACGCCTGGATCGATGAGGTCAGGGCGCGTGCACGACGGGCGAAAATCATGATGCCGGAGGCAGCAGGTGAACACATCGGAGAGGCGGTCATGGAACGGGAAATTGACCGATGGTCGGCGGAAACGGCGTTAGCCCGCTTGCCGGAGGATCAGCGCCTGGCCGTCAGTCTCGTGTTGATCGAGGGCTTGTCCTACAAGGACGCGGCTGAGGTGCTCGAGGTGCCGCTCGGAACCTTGACCAGCCGGCTGGCGCGCGGTCGAGAGGCGCTTCAAGGCATGCTGCGGCTGCCGGAAGGAGAACATTCATGACCATTTCTGACGAAACGCTGATGGCCTACGCCGACGGCGAACTCGACCCAGCAGCTCGCGCGAGCGTCGAAGCCGCCATGCAGGAAGATCCGGAGATCGGCAAGCGTGTCGCCCGTCATCGGGCGCTGCGAGAAGCGATGCAAGGCGCGTTCTCCGCGGTGTTGCAGGAGCCGGTACCGGATCGGTTGATCGAAGCGGCGCGTGGACCGACTGGCGCGGCGCGCGCCAAGACTGCCTCGCCGCAAAGCGCCGTGGTCGATTTGTCCCTGGCGCGAGAGGCGGCGCGGCGAAAAAATGCAGGGCCGCCTTGGCGCCGGCAACCGGCGGCGATGGCCGCGAGTCTCCTGGTGGGTTTAGGGCTTGGGTTTTTGGCCTGGCACGGTTCAGGCGGCGCCTTGATACAACCCGGCGCGGGTGGTGGGCTCATCGCAAGCGCAGCGCTCGCCGAGGCCCTATCGACGCAACTGTCCGACGACCGCTCGGCGGAGCGCGTTGCGATCACCGGCTTGAGCTTTCGCAACAAATCGGGCGACTACTGCAGGACTTTTTCATTGACCGGGATGGGGGCTAGTTCCGGGTTGGCGTGCCGTGAGGGTACTGACTGGAGGATCGAGGCGTTGGTGCAATCGCCGCGGAACACAGCGAATCCCGGCAATTTTCGCACCGCCGCCTCGCAAGAATCGCCGGCCATCCGCACCGTCGTCGAGAGCTCGATCGATGGCGAACCCTTGGATCACGCCGGCGAGATCGCCGCGCGCCAGGCGGGGTGGTCGGCCACGGCCAAGCGCTGATTGCAGCCGGCTATTGACAGTTTCTGCATTTTTATGCAGGATGCGTGCAATTTTATGCATGAGTCAAAAAATGCTTAGGTCCGAACCCGAACTCAGCAACGCGCCGGCGCGCCGCATGATGCTCGCGAAAATCATTCGCGAGCAAACCGTCGGCCGGCAGACCGAGCTCGTGGACCTGCTGCGCAAGCTGGGCCACATCGCAACGCAATCCAGCGTAAGCCGGGATCTGCGCGAGTTGGGCGTGGCCAAGATGGGCGATCGCTATGTGTTGCCGGAGGCGGCCGCTTCACCTAAGAGTGATTTTTCGGCCCTGAAACAATTCGTCAACGCTCGCTTAACCGCCGGCACCAATCTCACCGTGCTGAAAACCGCCATCGGTTCCGCGCAAAGCGTGGCCGTGGCCATCGATACCGCGCAATGGCCGGAAGTGGTCGGCACCATCTCCGGCGACGACACGATTTTCATCGCGACCGCAGGCGCCGCGGCCCAGCGCAAGCTCGGCGATCGCCTGCTCGCCCTTTTCGGACGCTAGGGAGCCTGTCTGAACATTCAACGTGGCCGCGACCGCGGCAGAATTCGTTTCAGGCGAGGCGGAGCCGACGCGGTTGGGTTAGATCCCAATTAGGAGGCGACAACAATGCATGAAGCGAAATCTGCCCGGTCCCCACGGGTTGGCAGGGTGAGCGGCGTCTGCGGTGTTGCGCGGCTTGTCCGTGGAACCCGCCACGGACCGCGCCGCGCGCCTGGCATCCGCTCCCTCGCCCTGCCAACGCGGCTCACGTGAAATACTCAGACAGGCTCCTAGACAACATTGTTGAAGAAACGCAGTATCGAGCGGTGAACCTTGAACAGATCCATCCGGAACTTCGTGAGGCCATCGGCCGTTTCCCGCGGATCCCCTTTCATCGCCGCATGGTGCCGATGCTCATGAATGCTCTCATGCGATGGCGTCCGCGGGCAAAATCGCAGCAAGGGGTGCGAATCACCGACCGCACGCACGGTGCCGTCCGCGTGCGCCTTTATCGGCCCGAGCA
>DASXMG010000028.1:0-3552 GCA_036495805.1 Steroidobacteraceae bacterium
CGCTGGACGTCGGCGACCACCAGGGCTTCCGTCATCTCCGCTTCCAACACTTCCTGCAGCGTCGTTCGGATGAGCTGGCGCAGAAACTCCCGGTCGTTGCCGGCCAAGGCTTTTAAATCGATTCTTTCAGCTTTATGCTCGCTGACGGTCATGGTGTGCATCCTCGCCAAAGGATTCGGTGACGTTGCTCATCACCCGCATACCATGACCTTCTGCCTCGCGCGATTTTGCTGAACCTTCACGACACTACCTTCGGCGGTCGAGGCGGGGCGGCTTCAGCATGGTGGCATTCCGCCTGGACGCGGGTCTTTGGCCATGTGGCGACGGCATCGAGTGAGACTGGAATTTCGGGAGCCTGAAATTTCCGGCCGATCTGCTTTTCACGATCGGTTTCCGATTCCGAAACGCTGGCGGAATGAGATGCCCTGAGACTGATCTACGGAAGCCAAAATCCCATACGAGCCTCACCGCCTGCAACGAAGTCGTGGAATGGGAGGCCGGGGGTGCCACTGGGTCTTAATTTAACTCCCGCGCGCCTGATGCGATATCAGGTGCTCTCGGCGTTAACCTATTGAAGTCGTTGAACTTTTTTGCGCTAAATCACCCTGGTGTACCTCGCGATCCATCTTTGGTGACAGACTGGGGTTTTGCAAGAATTCTGAGCGCCGCACCCGTGTGGGGGGCGCACACGCCCGATTGCGGATTTTTGAGCCGCTCCGCGCGTGGCGGCTGCTTGGCTGATCCGCGACAATTAGATCTTCCGAGTCCGACAACTAAATTTGCCGGTAGTTGTCGCCGTCCTGACGGCGATTACATGCAAT
The DNA here is from genome assembly GCA_036495805.1 of Steroidobacteraceae bacterium. GTDB lineage: Bacteria > Pseudomonadota > Gammaproteobacteria > Steroidobacterales > Steroidobacteraceae > Bog-1198. Next base: position 822 of record DASXMG010000028.1, read on the forward strand.
GGAGCTGGGAGAGGCTCCATGGTGAGGGACGCGCAGGTCAGGGTGTTGCGGAGAAAGCTGATGGAAGGCAAGACGCAGGAAGCGGCGGCAGCGGCAGCCGGCATGAGCGAGCGCAGCGCGCGCCGCTGGCAGAACGGCCCGTACCCGTCGCATGCACGTAAGCCGCATAGTTGGCGCACGCGGCCCGATCCGTTTGGCGAAGTGTTCGAGCGAGAGGTAGCGCCGCTGTTAGCGGCCGATGAGAAGCGGGTGTTGGAGGCGCGGACGATTCTGGGCGAGCTTGAGCGGCGTCATCCGGGCGCGTTTTCAACGAGCCAGTTGCGCACCCTGCAACGGCGGACACGGGAGTGGCGGGCGCTGCATGGACCCGAGAAGGAAGTCTACTTTCCTCAAGAGCATCCGCCTGGACGCGAGGCGGCCTTCGATTTCACTCGGTGTAACGATTTGGGCGTGACGATCGGCGGTGAATCATTCGCACACCTCTTGTTCGAATTAGCGCTTTCCCACAGCGGCTGGCGCTGGCAGATGGTGGCGACGAGTGAAAGTTTCGAAGCCCTGGCGGCCGGCGTGCAAGGGGCGTTGTGGGCGTTGGGCGGAGTGACCGAAGTGCTACGTTCGGACAATCTATCTGCCGCCACCCATGATCTTCGTCGTAGCCGGGGACGGGCGCTCACCCGGCGTTACCGCCAATTGCTCGAACATTACGGTTCGCGGGCGAGCTTGATCCAAGTTGGCGAGGCCCACGAAAACGGCGTAGTCGAGCAGGCTCACCGGCTGACCAAGTCGCTTCTGGCGCATGCACTAATCCTGCGTGGGAGCCACGACTTTCTCAGTATCGACGAATACCAACAGTGGCTGCGCGCGGTGGTAGAGCGCGAGCACAACTCCAGGCTCGGCGCGCGACTGGCCGAAGAGCGACGCCATCTGCGGGAATTACCGGCGGCGCCGATTCCCGCCTATACCTCGATCGTGGCTCGCGTGCGGCGCTGGAGCACGGTCAGAGTACTAGAACGGACTTACTCTCTGCCGTCGCGACTGATCGGCGAACGCGTCACGGTACGGCTTTACGCCGAACATCTGGAAGTCTATTACCGCGACCGGCTGGTCGAGCGCATGCCGCGCCTGCAGCACAAGGGCCAGGTGCATATCGACTACCGGCACATCATCTGGACGTTGGTGCGTAAACCCGGCGCCTTTGCCCGCTATCGCTGGCGCGAAGAACTATTCCCGAGCCTGGTGTTTCGCCGCACCTACGATGCGCTGCGCAACCGTTTAGGTGAAGGTGCCGACGCCGAATACCTGCGGATCCTGCATCTGGCGGCGAGCCGCGGCGCGGCGCGGGTGGAACAAACGCTTTGCGCCTTGCTCGAGCAGCCTAAGGGTTTCGATGCCGAAGAGGTGCAAAAGATTATTGAGCCCGAACGTCCCGAGCTGCCGGCCGTGACCGTAGCTCAGCCGGATCTGCGATCCTATGATGCGCTGCTCAGCGCCGAGGCGGCGTTATGACTACCACCGCGATTTCTGAGCGCACCAGCGAACTGCTGCTCCGCTTCAATCTGACCACGGCGGCCAGCGAACTGGTACCGCGCCTGGAGCAGGCCGGGCAACATGAGGTGCTGAGTTTGGTCCTAGAGGTGCTGGAAATGGAGGCCGAGGCGCGCGAGCAGCGCAAAATCGGCCGTTTGCGCCGCGCTTCTCAACTGCCGCCAGGCAAGACCTTCGAAATCCTTGACCATAACGTTTTGCCACCGGCGCTGGGGCGCAAGCTGCGCGAACTGGCGCGCGGCGAGTTTTTAGAGAGCGCCGTCAACTTGCTGGCCTTCGGCCCGCCCGGAGTGGGCAAGAGTCATGCCGCCGCCGCGCTCGGTCACGCGCTGATCGAACTGGGCCACGCAGTGCTGTTCCGGCCGGCCTATCAACTGGTGCAGGAACTGCTCGCCGCCAAGCGCGATCTTATGCTGCCGCGCCTGTTGCGCCGGCTCGATACGGCCGAACTGCTGATTTTGGATGACATCGGCTACATCAAACAGAGTGCCGAGGAAGCCGAAGTACTATTCACGCTCATCGCCCAACGTTATGAGCGCCGCGCGGTAATGATCACCAGCAATCTGGTCTTTAGCGAATGGGAGCGCATCTTCAAGGAGCCGATGGCAACCGCTGCTGCCATCGACCGCTTGGTCCACCATGCCACCATCCTTGAGTTTAATACTGCCAGCTATCGTACCCGCGCTCGCCAACGCGCCGGCGATCCACCAGCTGACGGTGTAATCGCAAACCAATCATCGACGAAGTTAACTAATCGCGGCAACTAAATCCTTTACCGCGCGCCGCCGCGCACCGGCGGCAGGAAAATTAAAGCTAATCGGACTTGAGAATGGAGACTGACTGAATCAATCAACCTTGGCGACTAACCGGCAAAAATAATCGTCGCGACCGGCAAAAATACTTGACGCGGTACAATGGCTAGATCGAGGTGCGCGGCAACCGCTATAGCGTCCCGGGCGAACTGTGCGGAACGCTGGTCGAAGTGCGCATCGGACTCGATGGCAGCCTGGCGATTTATCACGGCGAGGGTCACTTAGCCGCGCGCCATCGGCTGCAATCCGCCAGCGCCGGCTGGGTGCTGGTGCCGGAGCATCATCGCATTCTGTGGGAGCAGGCTTTGATCGTCGAACGGCGCGACCTGGGGTGTACGAGGAGGTGGTGCAATGGAGCTGACCGAGCTGTGCAG
>DASXMG010000029.1:0-1976 GCA_036495805.1 Steroidobacteraceae bacterium
AAGATAACCTAGTGCCATGCTCCCCGAGCCCTTCAGGGTTCAGTCGCCCCGGAAAACCTTATTGATGGCATCAACATACACCGCTGTGTAGCCTTTTCAACAGATGGTTTCATGACCCGGTGCGGCAGGCTGGCGCTCTCGGGCGGTCTGCCGGCTCGTAGAGCTTGTGAAGGATTCGAGCTTTTAGCAAGCTATTGCGGGAGAACCGGCCAGCCGACGTAGCGGCCAGCTTGGCCTGTCGGCTGCCGGAACGCCCGGCATGGGCGCCAACATACGCCAGAACTGACCTGTGGCTGGCTCGTCAATGCAGTTGCGAGGCGGTACTGCAACCAGATGTATTATGCGGCGAGGAATGGCTCCTGCAAGAGGCGGTATCCCTGCAGGACATTGTTGGTAAGGGCGTGCATAAGCATGACGGCACGGACCTTTTTGAGACCCCGCACGGTCACCTGCCGCAGGTTCCAGTTGCGCCAGCGGGCATGAATGCATTCGCAGATCACGCGGATCGCATATTGCGCCTTGCCTTCAAGGCTTCCCATCCTGATCCGCCAGGCCTTTGTCCCCTCTCCATCAGAATCGCGCGGCAGATAGGGATCAACGCCGCTCTTGGATTTCGTGGGCGGACAGAACACCTCGATCTTCTGGTCATGCGCCCACTCGATGTCGCGGGCGTTGCAAAACCCGCCATCCACGATGTGGCGTGCAGGAAACCGGCCCATCTGGTCGTGCAATTGTTTCAGCATCGGCTTCATAAGGCAGCGATCGGAGCCGTTATTGCCGACATCGACGGCAACGATGATCTGCGTGCCGGCCGCACTCGTCACCTGCACGTTATAGGCCGGGCGGAAGCCAGCGTCGGCCATCTTCATCACCCGCGCATCGGCGTCCGTGGTGGATGCGCGCGGCTCCTTCGGCTTCTTGCCGTTGCCGCCCTTTTCTTCGAGTTCCTCACGCTTGCCCTTGAGTTCGGCAAGCGCCGCCTGCGCCGCCTGTACGCGCTCGGCGCGCTCGCGCGCCGCCCGCTCCCTGGACGCCTTGATGCGCTTATTGCTCTCTCCAGAATGCGCTTCGACCTCGGTCTTGAGCTGTTCCACCACCGCCTGCGCCATCTCCAGTTTCCGCTCAAGCGTCTCCGCGCGCCGGAACGAGGAGGTGCCCGCACTCGCCCGGATCTTCACGCCGTCCTGCGCCAGCGTATCGAGATCGATGACGCCAGCCTCGGCCAAAGCCGCAAGTTGCTCGCTCAACAGCCGGTCGAGAAGATCGGCGCATTCGATCCGGAAGTCCCCCAGCGTGTGATGGTTCACCGACACGCCGCCGCACAGCCAGCGATAGGCGTCATGGCTGTCGCACAGCCGTGCAAGGGCGCGGGCGCTGCCGACGCCCTGACTGGTGGCGTAGAGCCAAAGCGCCAGCATAAGCCGCGGCGCGATCGTCGGATGACCGGGCCTGCTGCCCCGCGCCTTGATCCGATTTTCAAGTTCGCTCAGCTCGACCTGGAGCACAAACGCCCACAGCACGCGCGCGAGATGGTCCTCTCCAATCAGGCTGTCGATATCCATCGACCGCAACTCGATCTGGTCGCGTTTGGGTTCACGCAGGCGAGGCTTTTCGAATGGCGCCGTGTCGGTTTGCGGTTTCGCCTGTTCCGGCAGTTCTTCGAACAGTTCGTCGCCAGCCATGGTCGCCTCCTGCGAATCAGCGAACCCACGGAATCACAACTGGCGGGCTCTCCGCTACGCTGCCGTGCGGTTTCGAGAAAGATTCACAGGCTCGTAGGGTGGGCAACGGCGGGTCGGCGTTACACCGGAACGATGACGCCCGGGCCGCCGTTGCCCAGCCTACGCAGCATGTCACGCCGTGTGGTGAACCCTGGCCTTGCCGGCGCGCTCCGCGGCACAGCGCTGCAACTCGGCCTCGATGAGCAGGTTGACGACGCCGGTCATCTTCTTTTCCGCCTTCCAGCCGAGCAGCCG
>DASXMG010000030.1:0-2001 GCA_036495805.1 Steroidobacteraceae bacterium
GCCCGGCACCGGCGCAATGGTCACGCGATCGCGTTGCAAATCAATGCCGGCCTCAACCAGAAGCGCGCGCAGGCCCATATCGACCCAGGGCGCAGCTCCAATGCGTTTGCCTTTGACCACCGAAATGTCGCCGCGCTTGGCTTTCAGATCAGCGCGCATGATGAGAAACCAGTACATGCCCTGCGCCTGCGCGGCGATCAGCTTGGCGCCTTGGAAACGCGGAAATGCCGCCAGCGCCGAATGCGCCGAGCCGCCAACGAAATCCACCGCGCCGTCGCGCAGCGCCGCATAGCACTTGTCGACCGGGAAGATCAGCTGCAGCTCGACATCGAGCCCCTCGGCCTTGAAGAAGCCAAGCTCGACAGCGGCCTCCGCGGGAAAATAGGAATTCGAGATCATGTCGGGCACGGCGAGCTTCATGCTGGTAGTTCCTTACGGGTGACGGATGAGCCTCAGTCATAGTAAGAGGCAGAGCCATGCGCCAGCTTTACTTCATCTCGGCGGCAGCCTTCGCGATCGCTGCTGCGACTTTTGCTCCGCCAGCGCTTGCCGCGACGCGTGCCAGTCCGGCCTCCTGCCACCAGGCGGTCAACGGCCTCATCTCGCTGCTCGACGGCAAGATGGACAATACCGCGCTCTACCGCGACACCTACGCGGTGGTGGTCAATACCTGCGGTCCCGCGTCGCCGCCCGCGCCGGCAGCGCAACCGGCAACGCCGCCCGACCGCACGACCTGCGACAATCTCGCCGCCGCCATGAACGACATCATCGAAGACGACAAGATGAACACACCGGCCTTCCTCAAAGCGCGCAGCGCCTTCGCGCAAAGCTGCGCGCCGCGGTGACGCCCGACAGCATTCAGCCGCTAGAGCGTTTCACGGATTGACTGAATCGGAAGGGGATTCCGCTCGGCGGCAGATTGTGATTCAAGATGCTGGCTGGGATTGGGGGCCAGCATCCGATGACTCGACCTCTTTCCAATGATCTGCGTGTGCGTGTTGTGGCCGCGATTGCGGGCGGTGAGAGCTGCCGATCGGTGGCGGCGCGGTTTGGCGTTGCGGTATCATCGGTCGTGAAGTGGTCGCAACGCTACCGTGCGACCGGCTCGGTGGCACCCGACAAGATGGGCGGACACCGCAAGCGCAGGCTGGAGCCGTATCACGCCTTCATTTTGGAACGGATCAGCCAAACGCCGCACTTGACGCTGCACGGGCTGAAGCAGGAGCTTGCGGCGCGCGGGGTCAATGTCTCGCACAATGCGGTGTGGTTGTTCCTACGGCGCGAGGGGCTGCGGTTCAAAAAAAACGCTGTTCGCCCTTGAGCAAGGGCGCGCCGACGTCGCTCACAGGCGGCGACGATGGCGCTCATGGCAGACCCGGCTCGATCCGCGGCGCCTGGTCTTCATTGACGAAACCTGGATCAAGACCAGCATGGCTCCGCTGCGCGGATGGGGGCCCAAGGGCAGTCGGGTGCGCGGCTTCGCGCCGCATGGCCACTGGCGGACCCTGACCTTCCTCGGCGCCCTTCGCTGCGATCAACTCACAGCTCCTTGCGTCTTCGATGGCCCGATCAACGGCGAATGCTTCCGAGCCTATGTCGAACAGCAACTCGTTCCAGTCCTCAAACCCGGCGACATCGTCATCATGGACAATCTCGGCAGCCACAAGTCGGCCGCGCTACGCCGTCTCATCAATGCTGCAGGCGCCAGGCTATGGTATCTGCCGCCTTACTCGCCTGACCTCAATCCGATCGAGCAGGCCTTCGCCAAGATCAAACACTGGATGCGTGCCGCCCAGAAACGCACCGCCGAGGACGCTTGGCGCCACATCGGAAGCTTGGTCGCAACCATCAAATCAATCGAATGCAACAACTACTTCGCAAACGCCGGATACGCTTCCGTCAAAACGTGAAACGCTCTAGCGCACGTCGATTACCGCTTGCGCCCATTGCCGCCGCGCGGCCTTGGCTGCGCGGGCCCGCGCGGACGCGGCTGCGCTGGGA
>DASXMG010000031.1:0-47862 GCA_036495805.1 Steroidobacteraceae bacterium
GGCTCAACCCAACCAGGAGTTTTTTATGACCAGCGTGTCCATGCGACAAATGCTGGAAGCGGGCGTCCATTTTGGGCACCAAACCCGCTTCTGGAACCCGAAAATGGCTCCGTTCATCTTCGGCGAACGCAACAAAATCCATATCATCAATCTGGAAAAGACCCAGCCCCTCTACACCCAGGCGGCGGCGTTTATCAAGGGCGTGGCTTCCGAGGGCGGCAAGGTGCTGTTCGTCGGTACCAAGCGATCGGCGCGGGACGCGGTACAGAAGGAAGCGACCCGCTGTTCCATGCCCTATGTCAATCAGCGTTGGCTGGGCGGCATGCTCACCAATTTCAAGACCATTCGTCAGTCCATCAAGCGGCTGAACGAACTGGACGAGATGGCGCAAAGCGGCGCCTTGGACCGGCGCGGCAAGAAAGAGGCGCAGATGCTGCGCCGTGAAATGGACAAGTTGCTGCGAAGCCTCGGCGGTATCCGCGACATGACGGCGTTGCCCGACGCGCTGTTCGTCATCGACGTGGGCCATGAGCAAATCGCGATCCACGAGGCGCAGAAACTCGGCATCCCGGTGGTCGCGGTGGTGGACACGAATTGTTCCCCCGACGGCATCGACTATGTCATCCCGGGCAACGATGACGCCATGCGCGCCATCCTGTTGTACGCCGGCGGCATTGCCGATTCGGTCCTGGAGGGCAAGGCCTCGCTGCCTGAAGTTCCCGTGGGCGAGGATGAATTCGTTGAATTGGATGAGGAAGGGAATCCGAAGAAGCGCAGCGCCGGCGGGCGGCGTCCCCCGGCACCCTCGCGCGGCCAACGTAAGCAGCCGCCGCGGCGCAAAGTACCGGTCACGGTCGTGCCCAGCGTCGCCGCCGTGGCATCGCTGGACGAGGTGGAAGTCGAGGCGGACGACGTCGATGCCCCGGATACACCGCCGGCAGAGACGCGCCCGGCCAGCGCGCCGCGGCGTCGGCCGGCGGGACGGCGCGCTCCGGCGCGCGGCACCTAACCTTTAGCTTAAGGCCGCGGCGCAGTCGATGCGCCGCGGCTTATTTGCGAAAATCAGCTCAACGAGGAACCGCCATAGCCGGCGGTTGTAGGATCCGATGAACATTACGGCAGATACAGTCAAACAGCTCCGCGAGCGCACGGGCGCCGGAATGATGGAGTGCAAAAAGGCGCTCGTCGAAACCAAGGGTGATTTGGACGCCGCCGCTGAGCTGATGCGCAAGAGCGGACTCGCCAAGGCGGACAAGAAAGCCGCGCGCGTGGCTGCGGAAGGCACGGTTGCAATCGAGCGATCCGGCAACAAGGCCGCGCTCGTGGAAGTGAATTGCGAGACTGATTTCGTCGCGCGCAGCGACGAGTTTCAGGCTTTCGCCAAGGCGGTCGCCGCGGCAGCCCTGCGAGCGGCGCCCTCGAGCCTGGAGGACCTGCTCAAGCTTTCGCATGACGGCGCAACGTTGGATGAGCGGCGCCGCGCCCTGATCGCCAAGATCGGCGAGAACATCGCCGTGCGGCGCTTCGTGCGCGTCGCCTCCCCGGGACCCCTCGGCACTTATATCCACGGTGCCCGAATCGGCAGCGTGGCGGCATTGCAGGGCGGCGATGAATCGCTGGCGCGCGATATCGCCATGCACGTCGCGGCCGTGAACCCGGCATTCATCGATGTCGGCGATGTGCCGGCCGACTTGCTGCAGAAGGAGCGGGAAATCCTCACCGAGCAAACCAAGGGTGAAAAGAAGCCGCCCGAGATCATCGCCAAGATGGTGGAAGGCCGCCTGCGCAAGTACCTCGCGGAAATTACTTTGCTTGGGCAGCCCTTCATCAAGGACGAGGATATGACGGTCGAGAAGCTGCTCAAGCAAGCCGGCGCCAAAGTCACGATGTTCGCGCGCTATGAAGTCGGCGCGGGCATCGAAAAGAAGCAAGACGATTTCGTCGGCGAAGTGATGGCCCAGGTCAAGGCGCAGGACAAGAGCGACAAGGACGACGGTCCCAAAAAGCACTAGACGCTATGACCACGAAACCCGGCACGGCCCGTTATCGAAGAATTCTAGTCAAATTATCCGGCGAGGCGTTGCTGGGAAATGAGGACTACGGCATAGACCCGGTCATCCTCAAGCGAATCGCCGGGGAAATTCGCGACCTGACCCAGATGGGGGTTCAGGTCGCGATCGTATTGGGAGGCGGAAATATTTTTCGCGGTGCCGGCTTGGCACGCGCGGGCATGGATCGAGTGACCGCCGATCACATGGGCATGTTGGCCACGGTGATCAATGCGCTGGCCCTGCAAGATGCCCTGGAGAGCCTGGGCACCTACGCCCGGGTCATGTCGGCGCTGCGCATCAATGAGGTCTGCGAGGACTACATTCGGCGCAGAGCCGTGCGACACCTGGAAAAAGGCCGCGTCGTGATATTCGGCGCGGGAACCGGCAACCCCTTCTTTACCACCGATACGGCCGCCAGCTTGCGCGCCATCGAGATCAACGCGGAAATCCTCCTGAAGGCCACCAAGGTAAACGGGATTTACGATTCAGATCCGGTCACGAACCCCAACGCCAAGCGTTATACACGCCTGACCTTCGACAAGGTGCTGAACGATCGCCTCAACGTCATGGACGCAACGGCCATCGTCATGTGCCGCGAAAACAATTTGCCACTGCAGGTCTTCAATCTCTTTAACGCCGGCGATTTGATGCGTATTGTGCAAGGCGAAGACGTCGGCACCGTCGTGTCGGCGGAACCTTAAAGTTCAGGGGGATACATGCTCGAGGATGTAAAAAAGGACGCGACCGTGCGAATGCAGAAGTGCGTCGCGGCGTTCAAGGAACAGCTGAAGAAGATGCGCACGGGCCGCGCTCACACCAGCCTCATCGAGCACATCAAGGTCGACTATTACGGCTCTGAGATGCCGCTGAATCAAGTGGCCAACATCGCCACGGAAGACGCGCGCACCCTGACCGTGAGTCCATGGGAGAAAGCCATGGTGCCCGTCATCGAGAAGGCGATCTACAAGTCGGATCTCGGGCTGACGCCGAACACCGCCGGGCAAATCATCCGCATTCACATGCCCGCGCTGACCGAGGAAAGGCGGCGCGACATCATCAAGGTGGTGAAGGCCGAGGCCGAAAATGCACGCGTGGCCGTGCGCGGCGTGCGCCGCGAGATCAACAACGAGCTGAAGGAAATGCTCAAGGAAAAACTCATCCCTCAAGACGATGAGCGCCGCGGCCAGGACGACATTCAAAAATTGACCGATAAGCACGTCGCCGACATCGATCACGCCATGGCCGACAAGGAGAAGGAGCTCATGCAGGTCTGAGCGTGCCGGACCCGCATCTTCTCAAAACACGTATGGCCGACTCGCCGCAGCATGTAGCGATCATCATGGACGGCAACGGCCGCTGGGCCCGATCGCGCGGCATGCCGCGGGTCGCGGGACACCGTGCCAGCGTCAAGGTGGTGCGCAAGATCGTGGAAGAGTGCGCCGAGCGCAAAGTGCGCTTCTTGACCCTGTTCGCCTTCAGCAGCGAAAACTGGCGGCGGCCGGCCGAGGAAGTCGGGGTGCTCATGGGCTTGTTCCTCGATGCACTGGTGCGCGAAGTGGCGGACCTGCATCGCAACCAGGTGCGCATGCGCTTCATCGGTGACCGCGAGTCACTGGGCGCCGAACTCAGGCAAAGAATGCAGGATGCAGAGGCGCTGACGCAATCGAATCAGGGTCTCGGCTTGCTGGTGGCCGTCGCCTACGGCGGGCGCTGGGACATTACTCAAGCCTGCAGATCGCTCGCCGGAGATGTGGCCGCGGGCAAACTCGCAGCATCGGAAATATCGGAGGAGCATCTCGGCGCACGCTTGGCGCTCGCGGGAATTCCCGATCCCGATCTCCTGATCCGCACCGGCGGGGAGAAGCGCATCAGCAATTTCCTGTTGTGGAATCTCGCTTACACCGAATTCTATTTCACGGACGCTCTATGGCCGGAATACTCGCCTGCGCTGCTGCAGGCGGCATTCGAATACTTCGGCGAGCGCGAGCGCCGCTTCGGCAAGACTTCGGCGCAGCTCGCGGCGAAAGCGGATGCCTGAAGGTCTCCATGCTTAGGACGCGGGTTATCACCGGCTGCATCTTGGGCGCCCTGTTGCTGCTGGGGCTGTTTTTGCTGCCGCCGTTTTGGGCCGTGCTGGCATTCGGGCTCGTGTTTGCCATCGGCGCCTGGGAATGGGGCGGCTTCGGAGCATTGCGCAGTCCCGCGGCGCGCGCGCTCTACACAGTGATTGTTGCGATCGCCCTGACTTTGAGCTGGCGCTGGACCGACGACTTCTCGCATTTGATCACTCTTTTGAGCGTTGCCTGCGCGTGGTGGTTGATTGCGTTCTTTTGGCTATGGCTGGCGCCCGCGTGGAACCGGCCGGCGCTTGCGCTCGTCTGCGGGCTGGCTGTCTTGGCGCCGGCCTTTGTGGCGCTCGCCCGATTGCAGATTTCCACGGCAAGCTTTGCGCGCGGCCCGCTCATCGTGCTGTGGCTGGTTCTGATGGTGTGCGCCGCCGACGTCGGCGCCTATTTTGCCGGGCGCGCCTTCGGCAAGCGAAAATTGGCGCCGCGGGTGAGTCCGGGCAAGACCTGGGAGGGCGCCGTGGGAGGGCTGGCCCTGGTTGCCTTGGTCGCCGCGGGAGGCGCCCTGTATTTCGGCTTGCAGCCGCCCGCGCTCGTCGTATTCGGGTGTGGGGTGGGAATTTTTTCCGTCATCGGTGATCTGACCGAGAGCATGTTCAAACGCGCTGCGGCGCTCAAAGACAGTGGCACATTACTGCCGGGACATGGGGGTCTATTGGATCGTATCGACAGTGTAACGGCGGCGGCGCCCTTGTTTGCGCTGGGCCTGTTCGGCTCCGGCGTGATCCGCTGATCATGCAGGGCATCGCCATTCTCGGCTCGACCGGCAGCATCGGGCGCAGCACGCTCGCTGTGATCGCACTTCACCCGGAGCGATTCAAGGTTGCCGTGCTCGGGGCTTTCAGCAGCTGGCAAATCATCGTCGAGCAGGCGCGGGAATTCAACGCGGAAACCGTGGTGTTGGTCGACAGCCAGGCGGCGGCTTGCGCACGTGCGGCCTTGAGCGAGATGGGTTTGAAAACCCGGGTCGAGAGCGGCGCACAAGCACTTGCCGAGGCCGCCGGCGCTGCCAATGTGCAGATGGTCATGGCGGCGATTGTCGGCGCCGCCGGCCTGGCATCGACGTTGGCCGCCGTGCGCGCCGGCAAACGCGTGTTTCTCGCGAACAAGGAAGCGCTGGTCATGACCGGTCAGCTGTTGATGGACGAGGTGCGCCGCGCCGGCGCGGAACTCATCCCCATCGATAGCGAACATAACGCGATCTTTCAATGCATGCCCGGCGGCTATCTGCCCGGCGATGCCGCGCGCGGCGTAATACGCGTGATACTCACCGCTTCCGGCGGTCCGTTTCGCAGCACCGCTGCGGCGAAAATGGCGCACGTCACGCCCGATGAAGCGTGCGCACATCCGAAGTGGAAAATGGGGCGCAAGATTTCCGTGGATTCCGCGACGCTGATGAACAAGGGGCTCGAGGTCATCGAGGCGACGCTGCTGTTCGGCCTGCCCGAATCTCAGGTCAACGTCGTCGTGCACCCGCAAAGCGTGGTCCATTCGCTGGTCGAATACGCGGACGGTTCCATGTTGGCGCAGCTCGGTGCGCCGGATATGCGCACACCCATTGCGCAGGCGCTCGCGTGGCCCGAACGATTTGCTTCCGGTGTACAATCCTTGGATCTGCTCGCGATTGGACATCTTGGATTCGAGCCGCCGGATCATGTTCGTTTCCCGAGTTTGACGCTGGCGAGAGCCGCTGCGCGCGCCGGCGGCACCGCTCCCGCGGTGCTAAACGCGGCCAACGAGGTCGCAGTTCAGGCGTTTCTTGATCGGCGCTTGAACTTTGTAGGTATTTCAACGGTCATTGACAAAGTACTGCAGCGGCTCAATGCGTCTCCCGTCAAGGTTCTGGGCGATGTCCTGGAAGCCGACACTGCGGCGCGTCGCCTGGCGGTTAGCATGATTGAGCTTAGCGGAGCCCCCGCATGATGTTTTTGGTGATCCCTGCAGCCTTCCTGGTTGCGATCAGTATTTTGGTGGCCGTGCATGAGTTCGGACATTATTGGGTCGCGAAGAAACTCGGTTTCAAGGTACTGCGCTTCAGTATCGGTTTTGGAAAGCCGCTTTTGACCCACGTCGGCAAGGATGCGGATCGCACCGAGTATTGCCTGGCCGCGATCCCCCTGGGCGGCTATGTCAGGCTGTTGGATGAGCGCGAAGGCGATGTGGCGGCATCCGAGCTGCATCGCTCTTTCACGCGCCGCCCCGTCTCGCACCGCATCGCGGTGCTGCTGGCGGGACCTGCAATGAATCTCCTGTTCGCATCCCTGCTGTACGCGGTCTTGGCGATGGTCGGCACCGAAATCGTCAAGCCGGTGGTCGGGCAAGTGCGGCTCGACAGCCCGGCTGCCCTCGCAGGCCTGCAGCGCGGGGATCAAATCGTTCGCGTCGGGCAGCGCAATGTCAACGATACCGAAGAGCTGCAGATTGCGCTGATTCGTCAGTTTACCGGCGACGGCTTGATACCGCTGCGCGTGCGCCGCGACGGCATCGAGCGGCCCGTGACCTTGCGGGTCACCGCGGATCGGCGAGAATTGACCGAACCGGGCAAATTGCTGCCGGGACTGGGCTTCGATCTGGCCACTTGGAACGCCGCCACGAGCGTCGCGTCGGTACCCGCGAACAGCGCGGGCGCGCGCGCGGGATTGCGGCCGGGCGATCGCTTGCTCGCCGTGGACGGGCAGCCCATTGCCAATATGAGCGCTTTTCGCTCCATCGTCGGAAGCGCGGCGAATCGCGACATCTCGGTCGAAGTCGAGCGCCACGGCGAGCGATTGCGTATCGTGGCGGCGGTTCCGCAGGCGATCGAAGAGGGCAAGCCGATTGGCCGGCTGGGAATCACCCTCAAGGAATCGGCGCCGGTTTGGCCGCCGGGGCTGGTGGAAACTCAGCGCTCCGGACCCGTTGATGCGGTGCTGATCGGGGCAAAGAAAACTTGGGAGATGTCCGCACTGACCGTACAAATGCTTTGGCGCATGCTCACCGGCCAGGTGTCCGCCAAAAACATCAGCGGGGTGGTGAGCATTGCAGAGTTCGCCGGCATCAGCGCGTCCTTGGGCTTAACGGCGTACATGGCATTTCTGGCGATCATCAGCGTGAGCTTGGGCGTGCTCAACCTGCTGCCCGTGCCGCTGTTGGACGGGGGCCAAATAATCTATCAGGCGGTGGAAGCGGTCAAAGGCAGCCCGCTTTCCGAACGCACGCAACTTTTTGGCCAGCAGATCGGAATTGCGCTGCTGGTGGTGTTGATGAGTTTGGCTTTCTATAACGACATATCAAGACACTTGAATTAACGGGACATCATGATCAAACCCAAGTTCCAGCCGCACGAGCGGCGCTGCGCGCGCAACGTCGCCCATCAAGATTGCAACCGGTCGTTGCCGCGTGCGGCTTGAATTTCGACTAGCCTTGTTGGTGGCCCTGGCCAGCCAACCAATTTGCACGACTGTGCGGGCGGAGACGGCTCAAGAGTCCTTTACCGTCGGCGACATCCGCATCGAAGGCCTGCAGCGAATTTCCGAGGGGACGGTATTCAACTATCTGCCGGTGAACATCGGCGATCACCTGGATGGCGCGCGCATCGGCGAAGCGATGCGCGCCCTGTACGCGACCGGATTCTTCCGCGACGTGGAATTGCGCCGCGACGGCAACACACTGCTTGTCGTGGTGGTGGAGCGTCCGTCCATCGCCAAGTTCGAGATCAAAGGCAACAAGGACATCAAGACCGAGGATCTGACCAAGAGCCTGCGCAATGTCGGCCTGGCGACCGGCAAGACCTTCGACCGCTCGGTGCTGGATGAGGTAAAGCAATACCTCACGGATCAATATTTCAGCCGCGGCAAATATGCGGTGCGCGTCGACACCAAGATCACCGATCTACCCGGCAACAAGGTCGACATCATCGTCGACATCAAGGAAGGCAAGCGCGCCAAGATCGAGCAGATCAACATCGTCGGCAACACCAAATACAAGGAAAAAGACATTCTCGGCACTTTTGAGCTGAAGACGCCGAATTGGCTGTCCTGGTACAAGCAGGATGATCGGTACTCGCGCGAGTCCCTGACCGGCGATCTGGAGAAATTGCGCTCCTACTACATGGACCGGGGCTACGCGAATTTTCAAATCGAGTCGACCCAGGTGACGATCGCGCCTGAAAAAGACGACATGTACATCACCGTGAACATCAGCGAGGGCGAGGTGTTCAAGATCAGCGAGATCAAGCTTGCCGGCACCATGGTGGTGCCGGAGGACCAACTGCGCCGCTTGCTGCTCGTCAAGCCCGGCGATACCTATTCGCGCAAGCAAGTCACCTCCACGCAGCAATTGATGAGCTATCGGTTGGGCGCGGACGGCTATGCCTTCGCCAAGATCGATCCTGTGCCCACTGCGGACAACGAACACAAGACCGTGGCGCTGACGTTTTTCATCGAACCCGGCAACCGGGTCTATGTGCGCCACATCAATTTCAACAACACCACGGCGATCAACGATGAGACGCTGCGCCGCGAAATGCGCCAGCTGGAGGGCGGATGGCTGTCGAATTCAGCGGTGGAACGCTCCAAGGAGCGCTTGCAACGCCTGCCCTACATCGAGAAAGTGGAATTCGAAAACAAGCCGGTGGCGGGCAGCGCCGACCTGGTGGATGTCGACTTCAACATCAAGGAAGGGTTGCCCGGTCAGTTCGGCGGCGGCATCGGTTACTCGGAAGCCCAGAAATTCAGCTTGAACGGCAACTTCGTGCACAGCAACTTCTTCGGCACCGGTGATCGCATCGCGTTGGAGATCAACGCCGGCAAGTACAGCAAGAGCTACACCTTTGCCCACACGGATCCTTACACCACCATCGACGGCATCGGGCGCACGACGTCCTTGACGCTGCGCGACATCACGCAGTTCGTCGCGGCATCTTCGGCTTTTTCGACCAAGCAAATTACCGGCGCGGTCCAGTGGGCGATTCCGATCAGCGAGCGCCAGTTCTTGAGCGTCGGCACCTCGGCGAACAAAAACAGCCTGGTGGTCTCGCAGGGATACAGCGCGCAGCAGTCGGTCGATTGGGTCAAGCAGAACGGCAGTACTTTCCAGCGCGAGCTCACCGATACCAACGGCGACGGCGTGCTCAATTCGCTGGACAGCCCGTATACGGTGTACGGCACGGATTTCTATACTTACGAGCTGACCGGCGGCTGGTCCTACGAGGGCCGCAACCGCGCGCTGTTCCCCGACCGCGGCATGAAAGTGGCGCTATCGGGGCGCGTGACCCTGCCCTTGAGCGATGTTCGCTACTACCAGAGTAACTTCGACTTCATCACCTACATACCGTTATGGCGGCAGTTCTTGATCTCGGTGCAGGCATCGGTGGATTATGCCTCCGCGCTGGGCAAAACGACCGCCTTGCCGCCGTACCTGAACTACTTTGCCGGCGGCCCGGACAGCGTGCGAGGCTTTCGCGAGAGCACACTGGGGCCGAGGGACAACATCGGCATCGGCAACCCGTTCGGCGGCAATTTCCGTGTGGTCAACCGCTATGAGCTGATTTTTCCCGTGCCCGACAAGTGGAAGAGCGCGGCTCGCATCAGTTGGTTCTACGATATCGGCAACGTGTTCCAAACCGGCAACAAGGTCAAATTCCTCGGGGTCGATGACATAACGCCGGTCGATTATCACTTCAATTATGCTAATCTAAAACAATCGACCGGAATCGCAGTGCAGTGGCTCGCGCCCTTGGGTTTGTTCCGATTCTCGTACGGTGTTCCCTTGAATCCCTTCCCGGGCGATACGGTGCGGTTCGGGGACGAGACGGAGCGTTTTCAATTTTCCATCGGTCAAGCGTTTTGACCGCACTTTTGAGGTCTTAAAGATCAACATGTCGTATCTTCGCAGCATTCCGCTCTTGGCGCTGGGTCTCTGCGCTCTCATGGTGTCGCAGCAAGCAAGTGCCGAAATCAAGATCGGATACGTGGACTTCCAGAAACTCATGGCGGAGGCTCCTCAAGTCAAGAGCGCCATGCAAGCGTTGCAGAATGAATTCGGTCCGCGCCAGCGCGAATTGGTGGCTATGCAGAATGATCTCAAGGCGCGTGACGAGAAATTGTCTAAAGAGGGTGCGATCATGGCGGAAGCCGACCGCGCCAGGGCAGAAAAGTCGCTGCGCGATCAGCAGCGCGAATTTTCGCGCAAGGGCGGCGAATTCCAGGATGACTTGTCGACCCGCAAGAATGAGGAACTCGGCAAGGTGCAACGCTACTTGCTTGAGGAGATCCGAACCTACTCGACTGCGCAGGGATTCGATCTGGTGCTGGGCGAAGGGGTCTTCTACAGCAAACCGCAGTTGGATATCACGGCGCAGGTATTGGAGGTGCTCAAGTCCAAGCCGTCGAGCGCGCCGAAACCTGCGGCCGCACCTGCGAAACCTCCGGCCTCCAAGTAAGCAGCCACCTAGCGCACTTAAGGAGTGCTTAGGTGCAAGAATTCAGTCTGGGAGAGTTGGCGGTGCAGTTCGGGCTCACGCTGCGGGGTGAGCCGCACCTGAGGGTGCGAAGCGTCGCCACCTTGGCGCACGCGGAACCGGGAAGCTTGAGCTTCCTGGCCAACTCGCGCTACCGCCGGCAATTGGACAGCACTCGAGCGACCGCGGTCCTCATCAGCGCTGAGGACGAAGCGCATTGTCCGGTCGCAGCATTGATTCACCCGAATCCCTATCTCGCATACGCCCGTATCGCGAGCCTCATGCACCCGGAGGCTACCTTCGCGCCGGGGAAGCATCCGAGCGCCGTCGTCAGCAGCGGTGCGCGCGTTGCCGCCAGCGCAAGCATCGGCCCATTGGCCGTGGTCGACGAGGACGCCGAGATTGGCGAGCGCGTCTCGATCGGTCCGGGCTGCATCGTCCAACGCGGTGCCCGGATCGGAGCCGACTCGATTCTGGTGTCGCGGGTCAATTTGTACCCCGGGGTGAGCGTGGGTCAGCGATGCATCCTGCATGCCGGAGCGGTAATCGGTGCCGACGGGTTCGGCTTTGCGCAGAATTCCGGGAGCTGGGTCAAGGTGCCGCAGGTGGGCAGCGTGCGCGTCGGCGATGATGTGGAGATCGGGGCCAACACCACCATTGATCGGGGCGCGATCGATGATACCGTTGTCGAGAACGGGGTCAAACTGGACAATCAGATCCAGGTGGGCCACAACGTGGTGATCGGCGCGCATACGGCGATTGCGGCCTGTACCGGGATTTCCGGCAGCACGGTGATCGGCCAGCGCTGCATGATCGGCGGTATGGTGGGTTTTGCGGGGCATTTGACCATTGCCGACGATGTGGTGGTCACGGGGTGCAGTCTGGTCAGCGCGTCGATCAAAAAGGCCGGCAGCTACTCGAGCGGCATGCCGACCGTGGAGACCAGACTATGGCGGCGAATGGTCGCCCATTTGCGGCGACTGGACGGATAGGGGATAGGAGAACCAATGTCGGAGTCGGATAGACTGGATATCGCAGCGATCATGCGGCAGTTGCCGCATCGGTATCCGTTCTTGTTGGTGGATCGAGTCTTGGAATGCGTCGCGGGACAACACTGCCTAGCGCTCAAGAATGTGACGGTCAATGAGCCGTTTTTTCAGGGACACTTCCCGCACCGGCCGGTGATGCCGGGAGTGCTCATCATCGAAGCTCTGGCCCAGGCTGCGGGGATTTTGGCATTCAAGACCGCCAAGGTCGTGCCCGATATCAATACGCGGTTTTATTTTGTCGCCATCGACAATGCGCGCTTTCGCAAGCCGGTCGAGCCGGGAGATCAGCTGATGCTCCGCGTCGAGCTGAAGCGCTCATTCAAGGGAATTTGGAAATTCGACTGCCTGGCGCAGGTCGACGGCAAAGAGGTGGCGTCCGCGGAGATCATGGTCGCGCCCGAGACCAAGGCGCCGCCGCCGCAAAAGGGAGCGTCGGGATGATTGATTCGCGGGCGGTGGTATCACCGCAAGCACACGTCGCGGCCGACGTTGAAATCGGGCCATTCTCCGTGATCGGCGCCGATGTAGTCATCGGCCCGGGAACCTGGGTCGGCCCGCACGCCGTCATCAACGGCCCAACGCGCATCGGCTCGAATAACAAGATATTCCAGTTTGCCTCCCTGGGGGACGCGCCGCAGGACAAAAAATACAACGGCGAGCCGACCCGCCTCGAGATCGGCGACCGCAACGTGTTTCGTGAATCCGTCACGGTGAATCGCGGCACGACCCATGATAAAGGCGTGACGCGCATCGGCAATGACAATCTGCTCATGGCGTATTCGCATGTTGCGCACGATTGCCAGCTCGGCAACCAGATTGTGATGGCCAATTGCGCGACGCTCGGCGGTCACGTCGAGATCGGCGATTGGGTGACGCTGGGCGGCCTCTCGGCGGTCCACCAATTCACCAAAATAGGGGCGCATTGTTTCATCGCGCATCACGCGGCGGTGACCCGCGATGTGCCTCCCTATGTCATGGCGGTGGGGCGCCCCGCCGAGCCGCACAGCGTCAATTCCGTGGGGCTGCAGCGGCGCGGTTTTACGCCGGCACAAGTCTTGAATATTCGCCGCGCTTATCGCTTGTTGTACCGCTCCGGACTCAAATTGAAAGCGGCGCTCGAGGAGCTCGAAAAAGCGGCGGCGACGCAGCCGGAGATCGTGCCCTTCGTCGAGTTCATCAAGCACAGCTCACGCAGCATCGTCAGATAAGCATGTCCATGCCGCTGCGAGTGGGTCTCTTGGCGGGTGAAGCCTCGGGCGATACGTTGGGTGCCGACCTGATCGTGGCTTTGCGACGGCGCGTGCCCGAGGCGAAATTCTTCGGCGTGGCGGGACCGAAGATGCAGGCCGCGGGGTGCGAGAGCTGGGAACCGGCGGAATCCCTGGCGGTCATGGGCCTGTTCGATGTGCTGCGCGACTTGCCGAGACTCGCCAGGCTGCTCGCGCGCATCAAGCGCATGTTCCTGGCGGAGCGCCCGGACGTTTTTATCGGCATCGATGCGCCGGACACCAATTTGCGCGTGGCGCGCCGTCTGCACGCTGCCGGCATCCCGACCGTGCAATATGTGAGCCCTCAAGTCTGGGCCTGGCGCCAAGGCCGGGTGCGCAAGATTCGAGCTTCGGTGGATCTCGTGTTGTGCCTGCTCCCCTTTGAGAAACGCTTTTACGATGAGCATGGCATACGCGCCGAGTTCGTCGGGCATCCGTTGGCGGATGCCATTCCGGAAATCGTCGACCGTGAGTCGGCGCGCCGTGCGCTGGGATTGGCTGCCGAAGCCGGGGTGGTCGCCTTGCTCCCGGGAAGCCGCCGCGGCGAAGTCGCGCGACTGGCTGCAGACTTCGCCGCCACCGCGCGCTGGTTGGCGGCGCAGCGGCCTGATCTGAAGTTCGTTGCGCCGATGGCAAGCGCTGCAACGCGGCAGATTTTTTCCCGCGTGCTGAAGCGCGACGCGCCCAATCTCGAGGTGCAGTTGATCGAGGGCCAGGCGACGACGGCCCTGAGCGCCGCCAATGTGGTCCTGGTTGCCTCGGGCACGGCAAGCCTGGAGGCGGCCTTGTGCAGACGGCCCATGGTGGTCGTGTACCGCCTCGGGGCGATCACGGCCTGGATGCTGACACGCTTCAATCTGGTCAAATCCAAATTTTTTGCACAACCAAATCTACTTGCGGATCGGCGCGTCGTCGGCGAATATTTTCAGGACCAAATTGTCCCAGAGTCGATCGGAGCGGAGCTCTTGATGTGGCTTGACGATACCGAACGGCGCAGCGCCTTGGAAGGCGAGTTCACGCGCATCCACAATGACTTGCGCCGTGGTGCGGGCACTCGTGCGGCGCATGCGATTCTGGAACTTCTGAGTACGCGGCAGACTGCGGTAGCATCGTCCCCGTGAGGCGGATTGCCGGCATCGATGAGGCGGGCCGCGGACCTCTCGCGGGGCCGGTGGTGGCGGCAGCCGTCATTTTGCGGCCCCGCAGACGCATTGAAGGCGTTGCCGATTCGAAATCCTTGAGCCCTGAAGAGCGCACGCGGCTCAGCATCGAGATCCGGCGCGAAGCGCTGTGTTTCGGCATCGGCTGGGCGGACCATGTCGAAATCGACGCGTTGAACATTCTGCAGGCGACATTTTTGGCCATGCGCCGCGCGCTGCTCGCCATGACGCTCACGCCGGATCATGTGCTGGTCGACGGCAACCAGCTTCCCAGTTTGAACGGATTGGGCAAGGTGCTGACCGCGCGTGCCATCATTGACGGCGATGTCACCGAGCCCGCCATCAGCGCCGCATCGATTCTGGCGAAGACGGCAAGAGATAGTTATATGAATCAAATGGATACAATATATCCCGCATATTGTTTCGCAAGTCACAAGGGCTATGCGACTCCTGACCATCAGCGCCTGTTGAATTTACACGGGCCCTGTCCTCTGCATCGACGCTCCTTTGAGCCTGTCCGCCTCGCGCTACGGTGCGAACTTTGACGAGATTCGTTCATCTGCGCTTGCACACCGAGTACTCGTTGGTCGACGGGATCGTGCGCGTGCCGGAGTTGATGGCGGCGGTTGCCGGAGCGGGCATGCCGGCCGTGGCGCTCACCGATCAAAGCAACCTGTTCGCGATGGTGAAGTTCTACAAGGAAGCGCAAGCCGCCGGCGTGAAGCCGCTGATCGGCGTCGATGCCTGGATTCGAGAGCCGCTCGAACGCGCGCCGCCCTCACGCATTGTTTTCCTCTGCCAGAATCTGGTCGGTTACCGTCGACTGACCCAGCTGGTAACCCGCTCTTACCTTGAGGGCCAGCATCGCGGCGTGCCCATGCTGGAACGCAGCTGGCTGAACCGCGAAGCGCTGCAGGGCTTGATCGTTCTCTCCGGAGGATTCGAGGGCGATATCGGCCAAGCGATTGCGCGCGGCCGCGACGATGAGGCCGAGCGCTGTCTAACGCGCTGGCAGAGTTATTGCGGCGATCGGTTTTATCTCGAGGTGCAGCGCACCGGCCGCGCCGGCGAACAGGTTTGCTCGGAAGCGGCGCTGGACCTGGCGCAGTTGCGCGGCGTCGGCGCGGTCGCAACCAATGACGTGCGATTCTTGACGCGTGCCGAATTCGAGGCGCACGAAGCGCGCGTGTGCATTCATGACGGTGCCCAGCTGGGCGATGCAAGCCGGCCGCGGCGTTACTCGGAGGAGCAATACCTCAAGACGCCGGCCGAGATGCTGGAGCTCTTTCAGGACGCGCCGGAACTCCTGGCAAACACCCTTGAAATCGCCAAGCGCTGCTCGCTGGAGATTCGCTTGGGCGCCTCCATGCTACCGGCCTATCCGGTGCCCGCAGGGTCGAGCACGGAGGACTTCCTACGGGAGGAATCCAAACGTGGCCTTGCGGCGCGGCTCGAGGCATCGAGTCTGTTGCCGGCGTCGTCCGTCGTCCCCCCGGGCTCGGCGGCGAGCGCGGCGTATGAAGCGCGCCTGGAGCTGGAGCTGGGCGTCATTTGTGCGATGGGCTTTGCCGGGTATTTCTTGATCGTCGCCGATTTCATCCGTTGGGCGCGCGAGAACGGCGTTCCCGTGGGGCCCGGCCGTGGTTCGGGTGCCGGATCGCTGGTCGCTTATGCGCTCGGCATCACCGATCTCGATCCCATCGAACATGACCTGCTGTTCGAACGATTCTTGAATCCGGAGCGCGTGTCGATGCCGGATTTCGACGTCGATTTCTGCATGGAAGGGCGCGATCGGGTCATTGAATATGTCGCCAACAAGTACGGCCGCGACCGCGTTTCGCAAATCATCACCTACGGCACCTTGGCGGCCAAAGCAGTGGTGCGCGACGTCGGCCGCGTCCTCGGTCATCCGTACGGCTACGTGGACAAGATTGCCAAGCTGATTCCGCTGGAAATCGGCATGACGCTCGACAAGGCCCTCGAGCAGGAAGAAGAGCTGAAGCGCTTGTACGACAGCGAATCCGAAGTGCGCGATCTCATCGAGCTTGCGCGCTCGCTCGAAGGCCTGGCGCGAAACGCCGGCACGCATGCCGGCGGCGTGGTCATCGCGCCCTCGATCTTGACCGACTTCACACCGCTTTATTGCGAAGAGGGCGGCAGCACGCCGGTCACGCAGTTCGACAAGGATGACGTCGAAGCCGCGGGCCTGGTTAAGTTCGACTTTTTGGGGCTGCGTACGCTCACCATCATCGATTGGGTGGTGCGCGACATCAATGCGCAGCGCGCGAGCACGGGCGAAGCGCCCTTGGTCATGAGCGCCTTGCCGATGGACGACGCGGCGACCTATGCGCTGCTCAAGAGCACCAAGACGACCGCCGTTTTCCAGCTCGAATCACGCGGCATGAAAGACTTGATTCGCAGGCTGCAGCCCGATCGATTCGGCGACATCGTCGCGCTGGTGGCGTTGTTCCGGCCAGGCCCGCTGCAATCCGGAATGGTCGAGGATTTCATCGCCCGCAAGCACGATACCACCGGTGCGACCATCGATTATTTGCACCCCGACTTGAAGCCGGTTCTGGCGGCGACCTACGGGGTGATCCTGTATCAGGAACAGGTCATGCAGATTGCGCAGATTCTCGCCGGCTACACGCTCGGCGGCGCTGATCTTCTGCGCCGCGCCATGGGCAAAAAGAAACCCGAAGAGATGGCGAAGCAACGTTCCGTGTTCGTCAGCGGCGCCGTGGTGCGCGGCGTGCGTGAAGCTCAGGCCACGCTTATTTTCGATCTCATGGAAAAGTTCGCCGGCTACGGATTCAACAAGTCCCATTCCGCCGCATACGCGCTGCTCTCCTACCAGACCGCGTGGCTCAAGGCGCACTATCCGGCGGCGTATATGGCGGCGGTTTTGTCTTCCGATATGGACAAGACCGAGAAAGTCGTGACCTTGATCGACGAGTGCACCGGCATGCGGCTCAAAGTGCTGCCGCCCGATGTCAATGCGTCGGTGTACGCGTTTCGTGTCGCCGGCGACGACAGCATCCGTTACGGCATGGGCGCCATCAAAGGCGTGGGCGCCGCGGCGGTCGAAGCCATCATCGAGGAGCGCGGCAGGAACGGGCCGTTCGAGAGTCTCTCGGACCTGTGCCGGCGCATCGATTTGCAGCGCGTGAATCGGCGCGTCCTCGAGGCGTTGATTCGTTCCGGCAGTTTGGATCTCATCGGGCCCAATCGCGCTTCCCTGACGGCGGAACTCGAGCGCGCCATGCACCTGGGCGAGCAGAATTCGCGCGCTTTGAGCGTCGGTCAAGTCGATCTGTTCGGCTTGAGCGCGACCGAGAATGCGGCGGTGGCGGACTGGTCCGAGGCGGAGCGCTTGGCCGGCGAGCGCGAAACCTTGGGGCTGTTCTTGAGCGGCCATCCCATTACCCCGTACGAGCCGGATTTGAAATTCCTGGTCAGCTCGCGGCTTGCCGATGTGGGCGGCCCCAGGCCGGCGGCCGCCGCCGACGGATCGCGCAGCTGGTCGGCCGGCAAACCGGCGACCGTCGCCGGGCTGGTGCTCGAGATCCGGCGCCGGCCGAATCGGGTGACCTTGATTTTGGATGATCGCAGTGCGCGTCTCGAGGTCAGCTTGTACGAAGAAGTTTTTCAGCAACATCGCGACATCATCGTCAAAGACGCCATCTTGATAATCGATGGCACGCTGCGTTTCGATGACTTCATCGAAGCCTGGCGCCTGCAAGGCAAGTCCCTGATGGATATCGACCGGGCGCGCGAACGCTTTGCACGCCGCCTCTGGTTGCGTTGGCCCGCGGAGTTCGACGAGCCTTTGGGGCTGAATCGATTCGAGCAGTTGCTGAAACCCTACTTGCGGGGGCCGTGCGGCGTGAGTGTGGCGATCAATCGCCCGGGCTACGGCGGCAAGCTCAACCTGCCCGATGCCTGGTGCGTGCGCCCGACGCGGGAACTGCTGGACCGCCTCTCAGCGCTTGTCGGGCGCGAGGGGTGGTATTTAGTGTATGGTCCGCGAAATGACGTCCGCGGCGAGGAAACTTCTTCATGGCGATGAATTTTCTGGAATTCGAACAACCGATCGCGGAACTCGAGGCCAAGATCGAGGAGCTCAAATTCATCGGCAGCGATGCCAGCGTCAATATCACCGAAGAGATCAAACGCCTGCAATCGAAGAGCAGGGCGCTCACCACCAGCATCTTCGCCAACTTGACGCCCTGGCAGATCACTGAGCTTGCGAGGCACCCGCAGCGTCCCTATACGCTCGATTATGTCTCCATGATTTTCAGCGACTGGCAGGAATTGCACGGCGATCGCATGTACAGCGATGATCTGGCGATTGTCGGCGGCTTGGCGCGGATCGAAGGCATACCAGTCATGCTGATCGGTCACCAGAAGGGGCGGGATACCAAGGAGCGAGTGAGGCGCAATTACGGCATGCCGAAGCCGGAGGGCTATCGCAAAGCGCTGCGCCTGATGAAGCTGGCGGAGCGATTCCGCATCCCTGTGATCACCTTGATCGATACGCCGGGAGCTTACCCTGGGATCGGCTCCGAAGAGCGCGGACAAAGCGAAGCCATCGCGCGCAACTTATTTGAGATGTCGCATCTGGCCGCCCCGGTCTTGAGCGTTGTCATCGGCGAAGGTGGGTCCGGCGGCGCGCTGGCCATCGGAGTCTGCGACCATTTGATCATGCTGCAGTTCAGTGTGTATTCGGTGATTTCGCCGGAGGCGTGTGCGTCGATTCTGTGGAAGAGCACCGACAAGAAGGAAATCGCCGCCGAAGCGATGGGCGGCACTGCGGAACGGCTTTACAAGCTCGGGCTGGTCGATGAAATCCTCAAGGAGCCGCACGGCGGCGCCCACCGCGATCCGCAGATGATGGCGGAAACGATGAAACAGAGCATCGTCAAGAATCTGGCCGAACTGCGCAATCAGCCGATCACACAGTTGCTGGACGCGCGGCAGGCGCGGTTGCGCGGATTCGGCGCGTTCCGCGACGGCTGAAGGAGCGCCTCTGAGTATTCCCGCGGCTTTGCGCGCGGTGCTGGACGCTTCCGTCCCGGCTGAGGCCGGCGGCCTTGTGGTGGCTTTGAGCGGCGGCCCGGATTCCGCGGCGCTGCTGCGCGCTACGGCTGCTCTCGGCAAGGATTTTCGCGCGTTGCCGCTGCGTGCGGTGCACATCGATCATGGCTTGCAGCCTGCCGCGGCGGAGTTTCGCGCAGCCTGCGAAAGCCTGTGCGAGCAGCTTCGCATACCGCTGCGCATTGTTGCCGTTGAGGTGCCGCGCGACGCCCATGCATCGATCGAAGCGGCGGCGCGCCAAGCGCGCTACGCGGCGCTTGAGCGGGAAATGCGGCCCCGCGAATGCCTGCTCACCGCGCATCATCGCGAGGATCAAGCCGAGACGTTGCTTCTGCAAGCGCTGCGCGGCGCCGGCGTCAAAGGCTTGTCCGCGATGCCGGTGTGCCGCCCGCTGGGCCTAGGCTGGCACGTGCGGCCGCTGCTCGACGTGGCGCACGGCGACCTCAAAGTATTCGCTGAAGGGCAGCCGTGCGGATCCGTCGACCCGATGAACCAGGATTTGCGGTTTGATCGCGTTTATCTGCGCACGGCGGTGTGGCCGTCGATCGAGAAGCGTTGGCCCGGCGCGGCCATCGCCCTGACGCGCGCCTCCCGCCACATGGCGGAAGCGCAGCAGCTGCTGGAGATCGAGGCGGCCGCCGAGCTAGGCAGGCTTCGCGACGGCGATGCGCTATCGATTCCGGGCTTAAGAGCCTTGTCGCCGCTGAAGCGCGTGAATGCCGTGCGGCTGTGGCTCCGCCAGGCCGGCGCAGAAGCGCCTCCCACAGCCCGGCTGCTCGAGGCGCTGCGTCAGGTATTCGATGCGGACGCCGACCATCAGCCTGCCATCGTCTGGGGTGGACATGCGCTGCGGCGTTATCGCCAGCGATTGTTCGTCACGGCCGCCGAGCCGCCGCGGGTGCCGGACGCGCGGCCTTGGATTGCCGCTGAAGGCGCCTCGCTCGAGCTCGGGCCGCCGCTGGGAAATTTGCGCTGGACCGCACAGCGAGGCGGCATCGCAGCACAGCGCCTGCCTGCCGGCGTCATCGTGCGACGGCGCGAGGGAGGGGAAACTCTTAAGCCCGCGCGCTCGGCGAAAACCCAAACGGTACAACATCTATGCCAGGCGCTCGGCGTGCTCCCCTGGATGCGGGACGCGTTGCCGCTCGTGTTTGCGGGCGATGCATTAATCGCGGTCGCCGATTTGTGGCTGGATGCGCGTTGGTGCGCGGCCGCGGATGCGCCGGGGCTCGGCATCGCGTGGAACAATGCCCCGCCGGTGACGTAGGCGCCGACGGATTGTCGAGTGCGCGACGATCTGCTAATCTGAACTCCCGTCGAATTCCCATTGTTCCTTTGGCTTCGTTTGACTTATCCGCTTCAAGCTTGGGCGGCCCCAAACGTTTTAATCGGCGGTGACTCACTATGAATCGATTCGTTTTTGTCACCGGCGGCGTGGTTTCCTCGCTGGGCAAAGGCATTGCCTCAGCTTCGCTCGGTGCCATTCTCGAGGCCCGCGGCCTCAAAATCAGCATGGTCAAGCTGGATCCTTACATCAACGTCGATCCCGGCACCATGAGCCCGTTTCAACACGGCGAAGTGTTCGTCACAGCGGACGGCACGGAAACCGACCTGGACCTGGGCCATTACGAACGTTTTGTGCGCACCACGACCGGGCGCAACAGCAATTTCACGACGGGGAGGATTTACGAGCGCGTCATTGCCAAAGAACGGCGCGGCGATTACCTGGGCGCCACGGTGCAGGTCATTCCGCACATCACGGATGAAATCAAGCATCGCATTCGCATGGGCGCGGGGGATTCGGATGTTTGCATGGTGGAGATCGGCGGCACGGTCGGCGACATCGAATCGCTGCCGTTTCTCGAGGCTATTCGCCAAATGGGCGTCGAACTGGGCCGCGACAAGGTGCTGTATATGCATCTGACCCTCGTGCCGATCTTAGGCGGCGCGGGGGAAATCAAGACCAAGCCCACGCAGCATTCGGTCAAGGAGCTGCGCGGCATCGGCATTCAGCCGGATATTTTATTGTGCCGCTGCTCGCAGAGCCTTCCCGACGAGCAGCGCCGCAAGATTGCACTGTTCACCAATGTCGAAGAGCGGGCGGTGATTTCGGCGGTGGACGCCGACGATATTTACAAGATTCCGTTGCTGCTGCATGAGCAGGATCTCGATGACATCGTGGTCGACAAGCTGCGCTTGAATGCGCCGCCGACCGATCTTTCCGAGTGGCGGGCCGTGGTGTCCGCCAAACAAAATCCCGAGGCCGTGGTGGACATCGGCATGGTCGGGAAGTACGTGCAGATCCGCGACTCGTACATTTCCTTGAACGAATCGCTGATGCATGGGGGCATCAAGACCCGAACACGGGTCAACATTCACTACTTCGAATCGCAGGACATCGAGCGATCGGGTGCATCGGCGCTGCAAAAAATGGATGCAATCCTGGTGCCGGGCGGTTTCGGCGACCGCGGCATCGAAGGAAAAATCCAGGCGATCCGCTACGCGCGCGAGAACGGCATTCCGTATCTCGGCATTTGTTTGGGGATGCAGCTCGCCATCATCGAGTACGCGCGCAACGTCCTGGCGCTGAAAGGCGCCAACAGCACCGAGTTCGACCGCGCCACGAATCATCCGGTCGTTGCCTTGATCACGGAATGGCAGGATCTCGAGCGCGGTCAGCAGGTGCGCGACGAGAAGGCGGATCTGGGCGGCAGCATGCGGCTCGGCGCCCAGGAGGCCAGGCTCATGCCCGGTTCACTGGCGCGAGCTCTGTACGGCAAGGATTCGATTTTCGAACGGCATCGCCATCGCTATGAGTTCAACAATCATTATCTGGACGAGTTGGCGGCTGCGGGCTTGAGCTTCTCCGGCTTCTCGGCCGACGGGTTGGTGGAATTCATCGAGCTGCCCGGCCATCCGTGGTTCGTGGCCAGTCAGTTTCATCCGGAATTCACTTCCACGCCTCGCGATGGGCACCCCTTGTTCACCGGTTTTGTAAGAGCAGCGCGCGAATATCGGGCCTCGTTGCAGCCGGGCCGCGCGACCGCATGAGCGCATGAAGCTGACGTCCTTCGAGGTCGGGCAGGATCGCCCGTTCTTCTTGATTGCCGGTCCCTGCGTCATCGAGAGCGAGGCCTTGGTGACCGACGTGGCCGGGCGCCTCAAGGAGATGACCACGGCGCTCAAGATTCCGTTCGTCTTCAAGGCGTCATTCGACAAGGCGAATCGCTCCTCGCGCTCGAGTTTCCGCGGCCCGGGGCTCGAAGAAGGCCTGAAAGCGCTCGCGAAGGTGCGCGAGCAGATTGGCGTCCCGGTATTGACGGACGTGCATGAAGATACGCCGCTGGATGAAGTCGCTGCGGTGGTCGACGTCCTGCAGACCCCGGCCTTCCTCTGCCGACAGACGAATTTCATCGTGGCCGCCTGCTCGCAAGGCAAGCCGGTGAACATCAAGAAGGGGCAGTTTCTATCGCCCTGGGAAATGCAAAACGTGGTCGACAAGGCGCGCTCAACCGGCAATGCGCACATCATGGTCTGCGAACGCGGCTTCTCCTTCGGCTACAACAATCTGGTGTCGGACATGCGCTCCCTGGCGGTCATGCGCAGCACAGGGTGTCCCGTGGTGTTCGATGCAACGCACTCCGTTCAGCTGCCGGGCGGCCAAGGTGACTCTTCGGGCGGGCAGCGGGAATTTGTGCCCGTGCTGGCGCGCGCCGCCGTCGCCGCGGGCGTCGCGGGAATATTCATGGAGACTCATCCCAATCCCGCCGAGGCGCTGTCGGACGGTCCGAATGCCTGGCCACTCGATCGCATGAGAGCGCTTCTTGGCACGCTCAAGGAATTGGACAGCGCGGTGAAGAGACAACCCTTCGAGGAATCCTTGTTATGAGTCGGATAGTCGATATTCGTGGCCGCCAAATCATCGATTCGCGTGGCAATCCCACGGTCGAAGCGGATGTGGTGCTGGACTCGGGCACCGTCGGCCGCGCCGCCGTGCCCTCCGGTGCCTCGACAGGCTCGCGCGAAGCGGTCGAGTTGCGGGATGGCGACATGAAGCGCTTCGGCGGTAAGGGTGTGCTTAAGGCAGTGGCCGCGGTCAATGGGCCGATCCGAGCCGCGGTCATGGGCGCCAATCCCCAGGAGCAGGTCGCACTTGATCGCAAGATGATCGAATTGGACGGGACGGACAGCAAGTCGAATCTCGGCGCCAATGCGATTTTGTCGGTGTCCTTGGCGGCGGCTCACGCGGCCGCGATCGATCAGGGCTTGCCTTTGTACCGGCATCTCGCCAGCAGCGGCGATCTCACGCTGCCGGTGCCCATGATGAACATCATCAACGGCGGCGCACATGCCGACAACAGCGTCGATATCCAGGAATTCATGATCCTTCCGCTCGGCGCCCCTTCCTTCTCCGAAGCGGTTCGATACGGTGCCGAAGTTTTTCACACGCTGAAAAAGGTATTGCACGGCAAGGGATTGAACACAGCGGTCGGCGATGAGGGCGGATTCGCGCCGGACCTGCCTTCCAACGAGGCGGCCGTCACGACGATTTTGGAAGCCATCGACAAGGCCGGCTATCGCGCAGGCAAGGATATTTATCTGGGGCTGGATGTTGCCAGCACGGAATTCTTCAAGGACGGCGTCTACGAGCTCGAGAGCGAGGGCCGCAAGTTCAATTCATCCGAGTTCGCCGATTATCTGGCGGGCCTGGTCGCGAAGTATCCCATCGTCACCATCGAGGATGGCATGAGCGAGGGAGATTGGGACGGCTGGGCGATTCTCACCCGCAAACTGGGCAGTAGAGTGCAATTGGTGGGCGATGACCTGTTTGTGACGAACACCAAGATATTCGCCGAAGGCATCGCGAAGAAGATCGCCAACGCCATCCTCATCAAGCCGAATCAAATCGGTACGCTGACCGAGACGTTGGCCGCGATCGACATGGCGTTCAAGGCGAAGTATGCAGCGGTCGTGTCGCACCGCTCCGGGGAAACGGAGGACGCCACGATCGCGGATATCGCGGCCGCGACGACCGCGACGCAAATAAAGACCGGTTCCATGTCACGCTCGGATCGAATCGCCAAATACAACCAACTGCTGCGCATCGAAGCTGAACTGGGAGTGAAAGCGTCGTACGCCGGCATGCGCGCGTTATCGGTTCCAATTTCTTAAGAGATCATGCTAAGCTCCTGTCCCCATGAGGATTTTCGCTGCGGCACTCGCCATCATACTGATCTTGCTCCAGGGACGACTCTGGTTCTCGGACAAAGGCTTGCACGAGGTTTCGGGCCTTAAGGCCTCGGTAGAGACGCAGCGCGCGGCCAATGTGCAGCAGGCCGAACGCAATCGGCAACTGGGCGCCGAAGTGGCGAATCTCAAGACCGGGCTCACAGCGCTGGAAGAGCGCGCCCGCAGCGAGCTGGGCATGGTGTCCGCCAGCGAAACTTTTTACCAAGTCGTGAGAGCCAATACGCCGGCTCCCGCAGCACCCGCCACGCCGGTCACCGCCCGCGCGCAATGAGCGTGCGAGCATCGCGCCGCCTCTGGGCCATCGTTCCTGCGGCAGGCCGTGGCGAGCGCTTCGCCCCGGCCGTGCAGGGCATTCCAAAACAATACACCCCGCTGCAGGGGAAGAGCGTGCTCGAGTGGTCGTTGCGCGCGCTCCTGGCCGAGCCGCGAATACACGGCATCGTGGTGGTACTGGCCGCCGGCGATGAGCGCTGGCCCGCGATCGCGCGCAGCCTTGATTCACCCCGGCTCCTGACCACGACCGGCGGAGCGCATCGGCAGGATTCGGTGATGAACGGCCTGGAGTATCTGGCCCCGAGCGCCCAAGCGGACGATTGGATCTTGGTGCACGACGCGGCGCGGCCATGCCTTAACCGCACCGATGTCGGCGCTCTGGTCGATGCGCTCGACAATGCACCGCGGGGCGGATCCGGGGAGATTGCCGGCGTGGTCTTGGCGGCGCCCATTGTCGATACAGTAAAGCGCGAGGGGGCAAACGGGCTCGAGACAGTCGATCGCGCCGGCCTCTGGCGCGCGCTGACCCCGCAGGTATTTGCCTACGCGCAATTGCGAAGCGCGCTCAAGGATGCGGCCGGTGCCGGGCTGGCAGTCACCGACGAAGCG
Source organism: Steroidobacteraceae bacterium (assembly GCA_036495805.1). Taxonomy (GTDB): domain Bacteria; phylum Pseudomonadota; class Gammaproteobacteria; order Steroidobacterales; family Steroidobacteraceae; genus Bog-1198. The sequence continues at coordinate 25,323 of DASXMG010000031.1, forward strand.
CAGGCCATGGAGCGCCTCGGCATTCGCGCGGTACTGGTGCCCGGCTCCGCATTCAATATCAAGGTGACGCGGGCCGAGGACTTGGAGGCGGCAGCCGCGATACTTAGGATGGGAGAAACGAGTCAAATGCGAATCGGACAGGGAGTGGACGTGCACGCCTTCGGCGAAGGCGATCACGTCGTGCTGGGCGGCGTGCGCATCGCCCATGCACAGGGCATCATTGCGCACTCCGACGGCGATGTCGTGATTCACGCGCTGTGCGACGCGCTGCTCGGCGCCATGGGTGAGGGCGACATCGGCCAGCATTTCCCCGACAGCGATCCGCGCTACCGTGGCGCCGACAGCCGCGTGTTTCTGCGCGTTGTTGCGACGCGCATGAAGTCGGCGGGCTTGCGCCTGGTCAACGCGGATATCACGGTCCTCGCCGAGGCGCCGCGCATCGGGGCGCATCGCAGCGCGATGGCGGCGAATCTCGCGCAAGACCTGCAGGTTGCGGCTGCCGCGATCAACATCAAGGCAACCACGACGGAGCGCTTGGGATTTGTCGGCCGCGGCGAGGGTATCGCCGCCATGGCCTCAGTGCTGCTGTCTGCTTGAGGGCTGATCGGCGCTGCGTTTATTCAAGATCGCTTCAATCGCCTCGAGCGATACCAGCAGGTCCTTGTGAACGACCTGGGCATGCTTGGTGGGATTGACGCCGGTACTGCTGCGCGTAAATAGCGGATCGGCAAACAGTGTACGCAGCTGCTTGAGCGCGTGGCTGACGGCGGGCTGCGAAATCATGAGTATTTTCGAGGCACGGGTAACCGATCTTTCACGCATCAGCACGGCGAAGATCACCAACAGATTCAAATTCACGTTGTCGAAGTTCTTTGGGTCCACGTCAGCGCGCCCGCCGGCCAGCGGCTTGCCGGTCCCTGGCGGGGCGCGGCATTTTCCCAAAACTCTGCCCGATTTCATCGCGCACCACGCTGCCGATCAGGGAAATCGCCTTGCGCATGAATGCGCTCTTTGGGCGCCTGGTGGAGGTCACGATCGACAGCGGGAACGTCAAGGTCGGATTCAAGATCGGCTTGATCAGGACATGGGCAGCCCAGGGCGAGGATTTGATCGCATTCAGCGATAGCACCCCAAAACCGTGGCCTTGACGCACGAGGTCGACGATCGCGGGGATGCATTCGACCTCGTGCGCGATCTGAATTTTCTTGCCGATAGCCGACAATGCATGTTCCACCGTCATGCGGTTGGCATGCGGACGGCCCGGAATGACCAGCGGATAATCCGCGAGCTCGCTCAAGGATATGGATGCCGGATATTTCTTGTTTCGCGAAGCCGATGCGATCAGAAACAACTGATCGTCGAGCAACGGCATCACATCGAAGTCTTCGGAGGCAGTGGCGTTGTAGGCCAGCGCGCAATCGATGCGGCCGACGCTCAAACGTTCCAGGATGTAGGCGGACAAGCCTTCCGAGAAGGCCAGCTTGGATTTCGGCAACGCCTTGCCGAATGCCTTGACCAACGGAACCGTGACGATGTTGCCGAGGCTCGAGGGCAGCCCGAGGGTGACGTGGCCGGCATCGCCGCTGCGCGTGGTTTCCAATTCTTGGCGGGCACGCCCGACCTGCATGAGGATGCCGCGGGTGTGCTCGAGGAGCTGGCAACCTGCCGGGGTGAGCACCACGCCGCGTCCGTTGCGATCGAATAAGTCCTGCCCAAATTCCATTTCGAGATCCGCGATCTGCCGGCTCAAGGTCGGCTGGCCGACCGATAGGAAAGCGGCGGCATTGGTGAAACTGCCGAGCTCGGCAACGTGGCGAAAATATTCGAGTTGTTTGAGGTCCAATTTGCCCGCTCGCGAACAGGTATCTGATATTCACATATCAACGCAATTTCATGCGAATTTAGTATACCCGGGTAATCGCGGCGGAAGCTAGTCGCTGCGGAGCTTGCGCGCGCATGCGGGTAATATGGCTGTCATGATTTCGACGATCGTCATCGTAGGGGGCGGGCAAGCAGGCGCCCAAGCCGTCGACACTCTGCGCCGCGACGGTTTCGCCGGACGCCTCGTCCTGATCAGCGACGAGAGCTTGTTGCCGTATCAAAGGCCGCCGCTGTCGAAGAAGTTCTTATCCGGTGAGATGGCGGCCGACCGGCTGCTGTTTCGGCACCGCGGTTTCTACGACGAGCATGCCGTCGAGCTCAAGCTCGGCGTGGGCGCGGCCCGCATTGAAGCCGCAGCTCGGCGGCTGACGCTGTCGAGCGGCGAGGAAATCAATTACGACCGCCTATTGCTGTGTATCGGCGCTTCGCCGCGGCGCATGACCTGCCCCGGTTCCGATCTCGCCGGAGTCCACTATTTGCGCGACGTCGATGACGCCGCCGCCATTCACGAAGGCCTCAAGCCGGGAGCGCGCGTGGTCATCGTCGGCGGCGGCTACATCGGCCTGGAAATCGCCGCGACGGCGCGCCAGATCGGTTGCGCCGTCTTGGTTCTGGAAATGGCGGATCGCGTCATGAGCCGCGTCGTGGCGTCGAATGTCTCCGAGTACTTCGAGCACGAGCACCGCACCCAGGGCGTCAAAATCATCTGCAACACCCGCGTGGTGCGTTTGGAGGGAAGCGACCGCGTCGAAAGGGTGGTGAGTGCCGACGGCAGCGTACATCCCGCGGATCTGTTGGTTGCCGGCGTCGGCGCGGTCGCCAATACTCAATTGGCCGCGGACGCCGGCCTGAAATGCGACAACGGCATCGTGGTGGATGAAAATTGCCGAACCAGCGATCCGGCTATTTTCGCCGCCGGCGATTGCACCAATTTTTTTTCACCGCGCTATCAATCCCGCATGCGGCTCGAGTCGGTGGACAACGCCTTCGAGCAGGCCAAGGCAGCGGCCCTCAACATTTTGGGACGGCCGACCGCGTATGATCGGGTGCCTTGGTTTTGGTCGGATCAATACGACAACAAGCTGCTGATCGTCGGATTGTCCTACGCCCACGACCAGCAGCTGACGCGCGGCGATCCGGCGACCCGAAGTTTCAGCGTCTGTTATCTCAAGGGCGGGGAATTGTTGGCGGTCGAGGCCGTCAATCATTCGAAAGACTATATGGCTGCGCGCAAGCTCATCCCCGGGCGTTTCCGGCCGTATCTCGACAAGCTCGCGGACCCTCAGTTGGCGCTCAAGGACGCCGGCGGCGAATCCGTGGCCATTCCCTGAATCAATTTGCAGCTCTGATGCGCACGTTCGAGCGTCGCGCAAGCGGAATTTGCCGCCGCGTGGCTCATCAATCCGGAAACCACCTGATACACCGCACCGGGAGTATTGGGCGGTATGACCACGATGTCAGACAGCTCTTTTCCGAATCGGCCGGCCAGCTCCGAGCGCTTGCGCTCGGCCGCGGCGGCGCTGCGCGAATCGGCCAAGTGCAGGCGGTAAAACTCATTGAGTTTGGCCCGAGCCTCGTTCGATTCGCGTCCCTTGGGATAGAGCACCAAGAAAGCCCGCAAGGCGGCGGCCGAGGGATCGGCCTGAATCGCGTTCCACGCCTCCGCTCGCTGCAACGCCGTGATCTGATATTTCGCTTCTCCGACATGCACGCCGCCGCTCTCGGCTTTCAGGTAGCCCTCGTAGCCGGCGATGCTATTGCTTGCCTGTGCGGCGCTCCACGCGTGTTCATCCCGCAGCGCGAGAATTCGGCCGCGGGCATTGTCGGCGTGCTTGTTGTGCGGATGCTCCTGCAGAAATGTTTCATAGGCCGGGATCGTGTTGGCGAGCGTTGCCTGGTGCCAGTCGCTGTCCGCCATCAAGTTGCACGCGCTCAAGGCGGCAGCCGTACCAAGCAGCGCGGGAAACCACAATCGAGTGTTCATTTGCTTCTCCTCGCTATACGCTAATTTGATTCGATGCGTATTCCGAAGTTCCCGCTGCGCCGCGCGCATTCAGGCACGAAGCAAGACGTAGACCGCTCCGGTGCCGCCGTCAATGGTTCGTGCGGAGGTGAAAGCTATGACATCCAGATGCCGCCGCAGCCAGAGGTTTACCGCGGTTTTGAGAATCGGGCCGCGCGCGCCGGAGCGATAGCCCTTGCCATGCACCACCCTGACACAGCGGCGCCCGGCATCGCGGCTATGTGCGATGAACTGCGCCAGCCGATCGCGCGCTTCCGTCTGAGTCAGTCCGTGAAGATCGAGATCATCCTCGCTGGGAATCAAGCCGCGGCGCAAGCGGCGCAGCACCTGATCGCGAACTCCGCCGCGTTGAAACGAAAGCGACGCGACGGCGTCTTCGCCGGCGGCGGTGCCGATCAACGGCATGATCCCATCGAGATCTTCAGCAGCGCCACGCTGTGGTGCGCGAACGCGCGCGCGGCGCGCAGCCGGCGGCGGGACATGGCGTGGTGGGCGAGCTGCCAACGGTTTGACGTCGCGCATGGCCGTGCGAAACGCGTCGGCGTCGGTCGAATCGTCTTCGGCGTCGCGGTCGGGTATGCGCTTTTTAGCCATGGATCCAGTATAGTCCGCGAGGCACCCGCCGGTGCGGCGCAGACTGTTAAGTAGTGAAGATCCTTCTTTCCAATGACGACGGCTACCGCGCCGAGGGCTTGGCGGCTCTCGGAGAAGCGATCAAGCCGCTCGGCGCCGTGACAATCGTGGCTCCGGATCGAAATCGCAGCGGCGCCAGCAATTCGCTGACGCTTGATGTGCCGGTGCGCGCCGTGCGATACGATGCCGATGCTTACTACGTCAATGGCACGCCGACCGACTGCGTGCACTTGGCGATTTCAGGGTTGTTCGATTTCGAGCATGACATCGTGGTCACCGGCGTCAACGACGGCGCGAATCTGGGCGACGATACGCTCTACTCAGGTACGGTAGCCGCCGCAGTCGAAGGCCGATTTCTGGGTCTACCGGCCGTCGCGGTTTCGCTTTGCCTGACTTCGGACAGCCCACGTAATTTTGCGAGTGCGGCACGGGTGGCAGCGCAGCTCGTGCAGCGTGTTTCGCAGCATCCTTTGCAAGGCTCGGAGGAGGGCCCGGTCATCCTTAACGTCAATGTTCCAGACCTGCCGGATGGGCAACTGCGCGGCATCAAGGTGACGCGGCTGGGGAACCGCCATCGCGCGAAGCCCATCGTCAGGGCGAAGGATCCGCGCGGCCGCGAGGTGTATTGGGTGGGAAATGCCGGCGCCGGGCAGGACGCCGGTCCGGGCACGGACTTTCACGCCGTGGCGGAGGGATACGCTTCCGTCACGCCGCTGCAAATTGACCTGACGCGACATGCCGCCTTGATCGACGTCAAGCGCTGGCTCGAGATTGAGTAGTTTCATGGAAGGCCCGCGCCTCAGCGGTATCGGCATGACCTCGGCGCGGACCCGCGAGCGCCTGGTGCAGCGTTTGCAGGAACAGGGCATTGCCGATCAACGAGTTCTTGACCGGATCCGCAGCGTGCCTCGCCATCTGTTCATGGATGAGGCGTTGGCCAGCCGTGCCTACGAGGATACGGCGTTGCCGATCGGATTCGGTCAGACCATCTCACAGCCCTTCGTGGTCGCAAAAATGACCGAGGCGCTGCTGGCGGCAGGAGAGACGCCGCGGGTGCTGGAGATCGGTACGGGGTGCGGCTACCAGACGGCCGTGCTCTCGCCCTTGGTGGCGGAGATCTACACCCTCGAAAGAATCGCACCCCTGCTCGCGCGGGCGCGGCGCACTTTGCGAGAACTGCGAATTCGCAATGTCAATTTTCGCCACGATGACGGGAATATCGGGTGGCCTGCGCGCGCGCCCTTCGATGGCATCTTACTGACAGCCGCACCTCACGCCGTGCCGCCGGCGCTCTTTGAGCAGCTGAAAATGGGCGGCCGCTTGATCGCGCCGGTCGGGCCTGAAGGAAAACAGGAACTGTTCCGTTACACGAAAGGCGAAACGCGCATTGATCGCCAGTCGCTGGGCGCGGTGAGCTTTGTTCCCCTGGTCTCAGGATTGCAGCGCTAGGCGCGATGGGCGCTAGGCGGCAGGCGCAAAGCCGGTTCAATATCGGTCTGTGACATTGCGCCGCTCGCGACTGATTTGCTCCCTGGGGCTTTGCGCCCTGGGCCTTTGCACACTGTTGCTGCTTCATGGCTGCGCAACTACAGACCGGCAGGAGCTCTATGTGGTGCGGCCGCAGGACACGCTCTACAGCATTGCCTGGCGCTACGGTCTCGATTTTCGCGAGCTGGCACGCTGGAACAATATCGGGGCTGACTTTCGTATCACGGTGGGCCAGGCGCTGATCTTGGCGCCGCGCAGTCCCGGGGCCGCGGCCACGCGGCCTCTGCCGTCGAAGCTGTCGAAGGCGCAGCCTCATCCTGTGCAGGCTGTCACGGGACTAACGTGGAGTTGGCCCACGGATCGGTCCGGCGTGCCGCGGCCGGTGCCGGGCGGCGGCATCCTCCTGTCCGGCCGCTTGGGCCAGGAAGTTCGCGCAGCCTCGGCGGGACGGGTGGTCTACACCGGCAGCGGCATTCGGGGCTACGGCAATCTCATCATCATCAAGCACGGCGAGAACTTGCTTTCCGCCTATGCACACAACCGCGAATCGCTGGTGCATGACGGCCAGGAGGTCACACGCGGCGAGGTCATAGGACACATGGGCGAGGGCGCTCCGGCCAAGCCTGTGTTGTATTTCGAGATTCGCCGCAACGGCAAACCCGTCGATCCGCTGAGTTTCCTGCCAGATATCAAGTGATATCTGTATTAATACGCTAACCGCATGAATTAATTAAATATACCACATTAAGCAAAGTTGTCGGGGACTTGCGACAGGTAATTGCCTATGTTTTACTGCGACCCGTCGGGAAGATCCATTGCGGGGCGCTGGCTTACACGGTTAATCGAAAAACAACAACAAGATCAATTAGAAGAAGAATATATCTCGATAATAGTTTGGTTGTGTATTTCGCTTATCGCCCTGCTATTTTTTCTTGAATCTTCACACCAGCAACAGCGCCGCGACGCGGCGCTGTTCGCCCACCAAGACATTGAATGTGCGGCAAGCCGCGCTCGTATCCATGACCTCAAATCCAATCCCGGCACGTAAAAATTGCGCCCCGAAGGACGGCGCGGGAAAAACCTGGCGTGCGCCGGTGCCGAGCAGCACCAGTTCCGGTTCCAGGGCCAGGATGCTTGATACGTCCATGGCGATCAGGTCGTCGAGATTTTGGATGTCCGCGGCAGCAATAACGCTTGCCGCACTCACGATGACGGCGCCACGATAAACGTTTTCATTGACACGAAGCTCGCCATTTCCATAGGCGCGGATGAGGTTGATGCCGGAAGCTGAGTCCTGGGCGAATCGCATGCGCTTAAGATACGCAAATTGCCGCCGGAGCGTTTGTGTCTAGCCAATATTTTCGGTTTGTTGCGCGCGACACCTCGCGCCGCCGCAGTGCGCTCCTGGAGCAGTTGATCGCGCGCGCCGACGATTGGGTGCCGGCGGCGGACTGGCGCGCCGCCGCGTTTCGGGTCATAGCGCCGCAAGCAGACGGCATGCCGGCCGTTGCCGCCGCCGCGCTCTGCGCCGAACACGGCGGCGCGGAGGCGGCCTGGGTTTGCGCCGCAACTCCGGTGCATTATTTGGCGGAGATGAACAACGTGCGTATGGCTCCGGACGGTATGCTGGCGCCGACGCCGGCCGGCGCTGAAACGCTGGCGTCGGACTTCAACCGGGTTTGGACAGGCTCGGGAATTCGCCTGTGGGCGGCCCGATCCGGGCAATTATTTTGTTTTTTCGATCGTGATATGCAAGTGGTGACACATGATCCCGAGGAGGTATTGGGCCGGCACATCGAGGAATTTCTCCCCACCGGCGCCGACGCGGCGCCGCTGCGACGCTTGATCAGCGAGACTGAAATGTGGTTGTTCGAACATGAGGCAAATCGCGCTCGCACGGAGCTCGAGCTGCCGGCCATTAGCGGGCTTTGGTTTTGGGGCGGCGGCGCGCCCATCGCTGCGCTGCCGGACGTATCCGGATGGGCGGCGGGAGATGATCTGTTTTTCAACGCTTTCAACCATCCATGGGACGACAAAGTCCAGAGCGGCGTCGTCGCCGCCGGATGCGTCCCGGGCAGCGACCAATGGGAGGAGGTCGAATCGCGCTGGCTTCGTCCGGCGACCGAAAAGCTGCGGGCCGGCGCGATACAGCGGCTGCAACTCTCTGCAGGGGACCGGTGTATCACGGTGACGGCACGCGGCCTGCGGCGATTTTGGCGCCGAAGCAGACCTTGGTGGGAGTCATTCGAGTGAGCGATAGGCAGATCCGCCGGCGCATCCAGGAGGTTTCTGAAAATTTTGCAGGCCACTTGCACCCGGTGCTGCGGCGCGTGTACGCGGCCCGCGGCGTCGCCAGCGATTCTGAACTGGACCTATCGCTGGAACGGCTGTTGCCGGTGGGATCTTTGGAAGGACTCGATGCGGCGACGCGGCTCTTAGGCGCGCATCGTGCGACCGGCCGGGTCTTGGTGATAGGCGATTTCGACGCCGACGGTGCCACCAGCACGGCATTGCTCGTCAGGGCGCTGCGAGCGCTGCGCTTCGCTCACGTCGATTTCTTGGTGCCCAACCGCTTTCGCTTCGGCTACGGCTTGACGCCGGAGATCGTGCAGCTTGCGGCCGCGCGCGCGCCGTCGTTGATCGTAACCGTGGACAATGGGGTATCGAGCATTGCCGGCGTGGAGGCAGCTCGCGCAATCGGCGTACCGGTGCTCGTCACCGATCACCATCTGCCGGGAACCGTGCTGCCGCGCGCGGAAGTGATCGTGAATCCCAATCTGCCCGGCAGTCGATTCGCGAGCCCCGCACTGGCGGGCGTCGGCGTGGCGTTTTATCTCGTCGCCGCGCTGGCGCGGGCGCTCGGCGAGGCGGCCTTCCGGGCGGCGGATTATCTGGACCTGGTGGCGCTCGGTACCGTGGCGGACATGGTGCCGCTCGATCGTAATAATCGAATCTTGGTCTCGCAAGGCATCAAGCGCATTCGCGCCGGGCGCTGCGTTGCCGGCATTCGCGCCCTGCTCGAATCGGCCGGCCGCAACCGGGAGCTGCTAAGCGCCGCGGATTTGGGTTTCGGCGTGGCGCCGCGCTTGAATGCCGCGGGTCGGCTGACGGACATGAGCGTCGGTATCGCGTGCCTGTTGACGGATGACCTCCTGGAGGCGCAACGCCTGGCCGCTTCGCTGGCGCAACTCAACGATGAACGGCGCGAAATCGAACAGCGCATGCAACTCGAGGCCGTGGGGCTCGCCGAGGATTTGCGCGGCGGCGAGGCGGGCGAGTCCCTCGGGATTTGTCTGTTCGATGAAAGTTGGCACCAGGGCGTCGTGGGGCTGGTCGCGGGCAGAATCAAGGATCGGCTGCATCGACCGGTCATCGCGTTCGCGCGCGCCGAAGATGGTTCGTTGCGCGGTTCGGCGCGCTCCGTCTCGGGCATCAATATTCGCGATGCGCTCGAGAGCGTTGCGGCCCGGCAACCGGACCTCATCGACCGGTTCGGGGGGCACGCCATGGCGGCGGGTCTGTCTTTGCGCGAAGCCCATCTGCCGGCATTCAGGCTGGCATTTGCCGCGGAAATTGCGCGGCGCGCAAATCATGAGTTGTTGAGCGGGGCCATCTACTCGGACGGCGCGTTGAGCGCCGCAGAACTCTGCGTCGACACCGCCGAGGCGCTGCGCGGCGCGGGGCCCTGGGGTCAAGGATTTCCCGAACCGGCATTCGACGGACAGTTCCGCGTCGAGGAGGCACGCATCGTCGGCGACAAGCATATGAAAATGCGGCTGCGCCTGCCGCACTTGGGCGCGGAGGCGATCGATGCGATCGCGTTCGGCTACATCGGCAGCCTGTCGGAAAGTGCCCGTTTGAGCGGGGGCGCGACGATACAGCTGGTCTATCGGCTCGAGATCAACGCATACCGCGGCGTTGCGCGAATTCAGTTGAATTGCCAGCACGTCAGGGTCGAATGATCAGTGTGTTAGGATTCGCCGCCATGGAAATCAACCAAATCAAACGATCGATCAAAGATCTCGAGGAACGCACCGATTCCTTGAGGAGGTATCTTTGATTACGACAACAAAAACGAGCGCTTACAGGAAGTAACACGGGAACTCGAGCAGCCCGGCATCTGGGACAACCCGGAGCGCGCGCAAGAGCTGGGCAAGGAACGCGCCAAGCTCGAGCAGGTCGTCATCGGACTGGATCATCTGAAGCGCAGCCTGAACGATGCCGCCGAACTGATCGACCTGGCCGCCGAAGAGTCGGATATGTCGGCCGCACAAGAAATCGAGGCCGATGTGAGCCGCTCGGCTACGGAAGTCGAACGCCTCGAGTTCCAGCGCATGTTTCCCGGCAAAATGGATTCGCACAATGCTTTCCTCGATATTCAGGCCGGCGCCGGCGGCACCGAGGCGCAGGATTGGGCCGCCATGCTTCTGCGCATGTACCTGAAGTGGGCCGACTCGCATGGCTTCAAGACCGAAGTCATCGACCAAAGCGCCGGCGAGGTCGCGGGCATCAAGGGCGCGACCGTCGAAATGATCGGCGACTACGCGTACGGCTGGCTGCGCACGGAGACCGGCGTGCACCGCCTGGTGCGAAAATCGCCGTTTGACTCCGGCAACCGCCGGCATACCTCATTTGCCTCGGTGTTCGTATCGCCCGAGGTCGACGACGATATCGACATCGAGATCAATCCCGCCGACCTGCGTACCGATGTGTATCGATCCAGCGGCGCGGGCGGCCAGCACGTGAACAAGACCGAGTCGGCGGTGCGAATCACGCATATGCCGAGCGGCATCGTCGTGGCCTGCCAGGGTGAGCGAAGCCAGCACAAGAACCGCTCCACTGCCATGAAGATGCTCAAGGCCAAGCTTTACGAGCTGGAATTCAACAAGCGCAATGCCGCCGCCAAGGTGCTCGAGGATTCCAAATCGGACGTCAGCTGGGGCAACCAGATTCGCAGCTACGTGTTGGACCAATCACGCATCAAGGACTTACGCACCGGGGTGGAGATCGGCAATACCACGGCGGTCCTGGACGGCGCGTTGGATGAATTCATGCAAGCCAGTTTAAAGCAGGGTCTGTAACCTAAGAGTCATGAGCGACAACGACGAAAACCACTTGATCGCCGAGCGCCGGGCGAAGCTTGCCAGGCTGCGCCAACGCGGCATCGCCTTTCCGAATGACTTTCGCCGCAATGCCCTGGCCGGAGACCTGTTGACCGCCTACGGCGAGAAGTCGGCCGAAGCCCTCGAGACGGCGGCCGTGCGCGTCAGCGTGGCCGGCCGAATGCGCGCCAAGCGCGTCATGGGCAAGGCGAGTTTCGCCAAGCTGGAGGATTCGAGCGGCGCAATCCAGATATTCCTGCAGCACAGCGCGCTCGGCGAGGCTTACGATGAATTCAAGAGCTGGGATGTCGGCGATGTCGTGGGCGCTGAAGGGGTTTTGTTTCGTACCAAAACCAACGAATTGTCGGTGCGCGCAGAAAAGGTCTTGCTGCTGACCAAGTCGCTGCGGCCGCTGCCCGACAAATGGCACGGGATCGCCGACACGGAGATGCGCTACCGCCGCCGCTATGTCGACTTGATCGTGAACGAGGAGAGCCGACGCGTATTCGAGATGCGCACCGCGATCGTGCGCTACCTGCGTGCGTTCCTCGATTCGCGCGGTTTTCTCGAGGTCGAGACACCGATGCTGCATCCCATCCCCGGCGGCGCCGCCGCGCGTCCGTTCAAGACCCATCACAACGCGCTCGATGTCGGCATGTACCTGCGCATTGCGCCCGAGCTGTATTTGAAGCGCTTGAGCGTGGGCGGTTTCGAGCGCGTCTATGAGATCAACAGAAATTTCCGCAATGAGGGCGTTTCCACTCAGCACAATCCTGAATTCACGATGCTGGAGCTGTACCAAGCCTATGCCGACTACCAAGACTTGATGGAACTGATCGAAAAACTGTTCCAGGGCCTTGCGGACACCTTGATCGGATCGCGCAAACTGATCTATCAAGGCACCGAGATCGACCTCTCGAAAAGCTTCGCGCGCATGAGCATCGAGGACATCATCCTGTCGAACAATCCTGCTCTGGATCCAATGTCGTTGCGCGATGCCGCGTACCTGCGTCGCGTCTGCGATCAGATGAAGATCCCGTATAAGGCCGGCGATGGTCCCGGTAAATTGCAAATCGAGATATTCGAGAAAACCGGCGAACACACCCTGATACAGCCGACGTTTGCCTATGCGTATCCGGCGGAAGTTTCGCCATTATCGCGGCGCAATGATCAAGATCCCTTCATCACCGATCGCTGGGAGTTTTTCATCGGCGGCCGCGAATTGGCCAACGGCTTCTCGGAATTGAACGACGCCGAAGACCAGGCGCAGCGATTCAAGGATCAGGTCACGCGCAAGGACGCGGGAGACGAAGAAGCGATGTACTACGACGCGGACTACGTACGCGCGTTGGAATATGGCATGCCGCCGACCGCGGGCCTAGGCTTGGGCGTCGATCGGCTGGTGATGCTGTATACCAACTCGCCTTCGATCCGCGACGTGCTGCTATTCCCGCATATGCGGCCCGAGTAGCGAGTACGGCAACGGCAATTCAGCCGCCTCCACCACGGGCTCGCCCGGCGCATCGCCGCCGCCGGCGGAACTCGCTTCGACGCTGAGCACCGCAAGCGCCTCGGTGCGCCCGCGGCTCTCGATCACTTCGGTCAGCCGCCCGTGACGGCCGTCGGCCAGGCGCAACGCCTGCCCGACGCTCCAACTGCCGGGCGGAAGCAACAGCCGAAACAGCCTGCGCTTGATCCTGCCCAGGTGTTGGGTGCGGGCAATGATCTCTTGCCCGGTGTAGCAGCCCTTGCTGAAGCTGATTCCGTCCAACAGATCGAGATTGAGCATCTGCGCGACAAACGCCTCGCTCGTCGCCGCATAGACTTGCGGCAGGCCCGCGCGAATGTCGGCGAGCCGCCATTCATTTTCGATCTGCCTGGCGGCGGCAGCATCCGCCGGAGCCGCAATCTTCTCAGGCGGGCCGATGATCCAGCGACGATTTGCATCGTGACCCACCGGCGCCATGCCGATGCCGTCCTGTTCGACATAGCGGGAGTCATCCTGCGGGGTTGCGCCAAATTGCCCCGCCACCAGCAGCGTGTCCGCAGCGTCTTCAATTCGCACTTTTGCGCGCAAAATAAATTTGCGCATTCGTTCCATGGTGGGCTCAAGAATTTCGCGCGGCAGGATGGCAATCGCGCCGCTGGAATGCGGCAGCAGATATATGAGTGCGAGCACGCGGCCCTGAGCGGTCGAATAAGCGGCCAAAACCGGCGTGCTTGCGGTTAGCTGCTGAGTGTCGTTGGACAGCTGACCCTGCAAGAAGCTGAGTGCGTCGGCGCCGCTGAAACGCAGGATCCCTAAATGCGCCAGACGGCCTGCTGCGGAGTCGGTGGTCATCGCCTATGAGATGGGAGCGGCCGCCGCGATGTCAACCCCTCCCGAATGCACCGTTCGGCCCGTTTTTCTGGCAAACTTTCGTTTGTGATGTCGACTCCTGAAGAATCCTTGCCTGCGATGCCGCCTGCTCCTGTGGAGTCGGTGCCTGCCGCAAGCCCCCGGGAAATCGGCGGACGGGAAGGACCGGAACCGACGCGTTTTGGTGATTGGGAACTCCGTGGCCGCTGCATCGATTTCTAGCTGCGCTTGGCGCTTCCGGGTTTGGCCGCAAGGAGCATCGTGATGCCCGCACGCGGCCGTCCCACTTCCCCGCATGTCTGGCTTTATCGTTGGCAGATCGGCAACACGCTGTCGATACTGCATCGAATAACGGGTGCTGCGCTGGCATCAGGGTTGCTCGCCCTGAGCTATTGGTTCGTTTCACTGGCGGGTGGGCCGGATTCGTATGCCGCCGCGGCGCGGCTTCTCAGCAGCCCGCTCGGCCTCGCGGTCCTCTTGGGATGGACTTTCTCATTCTTGTTTCATCTGCTGAATGGCGTGCGCCATTTGTTTTGGGATGCCGGCAAAGGATTCGAACGCTCGGCCAGGCATGTCAGCGGCTGGGCCGCGGTGCTCGGGGCGATTGCCTTGACGCTGTGCGTCGCCGCTTGGATTTGGCCGCGCCTGTCATGAGTTTGCGCAGCCCCTTGAGTCGCGTGCTGGGACTGGGTTCCGCGAAAGACGGCACCGCGCATTGGTGGGCGCAAAGAGTCACCGCGGTTGCCCTCGTTCCTCTTACCTTGTGGTTCGTTTTCTCGCTGCTGACGTTGCCGGATTTCGAGTATGAAACCGTGCGGACCTGGCTGTCGGTTCCCATCACCGGGTTTTTGTCGGTGCTGCTGGTGTCGGTGCTGAGCTACCACTCCTATCTCGGCACCATTGTGATCATCGAGGACTATGTAAGCTCGAACGGCATGAAAGTGCTCAGTCTCATGGTGCTGCGCTTTCTGTACGTGCTGGCCGGCGGTGCCGCGATGTTTGCAATTTTTCGCGTGGTGTTCGGATTCTCCCGCTTATGAGCGACTACAAATTCGTCGACCACAGCTACGATGTGGTCGTAGTCGGCGCCGGCGGGGCGGGGTTGCGCGCGACGTTCGGTCTGGCCGAAGCGGGCTTGTCGACCGCATGCCTGACCAAAGTATTTCCCACGCGCAGCCACACCGTCGCTGCCCAAGGCGGCATCTCCGCGGCGCTCGGCAACATGGGCGCCGATGATTGGCGGTGGCACATGTATGACACGGTCAAGGGCTCCGATTGGCTGGGCGATCAGGATGCCATTGAGTTCATGTGCAAGGAGGCGCCGGCCGCGGTCATCGAACTCGAACATTACGGCGTGCCTTTTTCGCGCACCGAGGACGGGCGGATTTATCAGCGCCCGTTCGGCGGCATGACCACTCACTACGGCAAGGGAATCGCTCAGCGCACCTGTGCCGCGGCGGATCGCACCGGACACGCCATGCTGCACACGCTTTATCAGCAATCGTTGAAGCACGAGGCCAATTTCTTTGTCGAGTACTTCGCGCTCGACCTCATTATGGAAAATGGCGAATGCCGGGGCGTGCTGGCGCTCGACATGGCGGAAGGCAAGCTGCACCGCTTCCGCGCGCACCAAGTGATCTTGGCGACCGGCGGTTATGGCCGCGCGTGGTTTTCATGCACTTCAGCGCACACCTGCACGGGCGACGGCGGCGGCATGGCGCTGCGCGCCGGGCTGCCCCTGCAGGACATGGAATTCGTGCAATTTCATCCCACGGGCATTTATGGTGCCGGCTGCCTCATCACGGAAGGTTCCCGGGGCGAGGGCGGCTATCTGACCAACTCCACGGGCGAGCGATTCATGGAGCGCTACGCGCCCAACGCCAAGGATCTGGCGTCCCGGGACGTGGTCAGCCGTGCGATGACGGTGGAAATCCGCGAGGGCCGCGGCGTCGGCAAGCTCAAGGACCACATTGACCTGCACTTGGAGCACCTAGGTCCGGCGGTCATCAAGGAACGGCTGCCCGGGATCGCGGAAACCGCGCGCATCTTTGCCGGCGTCGATGTCAACAAAGAGCCGATCCCGGTGCTGCCGACCGTCCACTACAACATGGGCGGCATACCCTGCAATGTGCATGGCGAGGCGCTGACGCGCACTGCGGATGGCGAGAAGGTTGTGCCCGGCCTCATGGCGATCGGCGAGGCGGCATGCGTCTCGGTGCATGGCGCAAATCGCTTGGGTTCCAACTCCTTGCTCGATTTGGTTGTTTTCGGCCGCGAGGCCGCGCAGCACTGTATACGCGCGCTGCGGCCGGGAGCGCCGCACCGGGCGCTGAAGGCTGACGCCGCGGCTGCCGCGGTCGAGCGCCTGGATAAGTTGCGCCACGCCGACGGATCGCAGCGCACGGCGGATATCCGCTTGAACATGCAGCGCGTGATGCAAAGCGACGCGGCGGTATTTCGCACCGCGGAAACGTTGAATGACGGCAAGCGCAAGTTGGCGGAAGTTTTCGCATCGTTTTCGGACGTCAAGGTCAGCGATCGATCCTTGGTCTGGAACAGCGACCTGATCGAAACCTTGGAATTGGACAATCTGCTGGGGCAGGCGATCGCCACGATGCATTCGGCGGAAAATCGCAAGGAAAGCCGCGGTGCGCAAGCTCGCGAGGACTTTCCGAGCAGGGATGATCAGAAATGGCTGAAGCACACGCTTTGTTGGGTCGACGCTGGGGGCAACAGCCGGTTCGACTATCGGGCGGTGCATTTGAACACTCTGACCGACGAGGTCGAATCGATACCCCCGAAGGCGCGAACCTACTGAGGAGCATATGGCTGAGTTTTCTCTTCCGCGCAATTCCGTAGTCCGCAATGTAGGGCGGATCCATAAGGCGCCCGCCGGCGCCGGCAATATCCGCGTCTTCAAGATTTATCGTTTCGATCCCGACGGCCATGAAAATCCGCGGCTCGACACCTACGAGTTGGACATGGACCACTGCGGTCCGATGGTCTTGGACGCCCTGATCAAGATCAAAAATGAGGTCGACACCACGTTGACCTTTCGCCGCTCCTGCCGCGAGGGCATCTGCGGCTCCTGTGCCATGAACATCGACGGCAAGAATGCGCTGGCCTGCATCAGCGCGTGCGCCGACGTCAAACGCGACATCAAGATCTATCCCTTGCCGCACTTGCCCGTCATCAAGGACCTGGTGCCCGATCTCAGCAACTTCTACGCCCAATACGCGTCGATCAAGCCCTGGCTGCAAACCCGCACGCCGCCGCCGCCGGACACTGAGCGGCTACAGTCCAAGGAAGATCAGGAAAAGGTGGATCGGCCCTCGGCATGCATACTCTGCGCCTGCTGCTCGACCAGCTGTCCCAGCTATTGGTGGAATAGCGATCGCTATTTGGGCCCGGCGGCGTTGCTGGCAGCCTATCGGTGGATCGTCGACACGCGCGATGAGGCGGCGGGCGAGCGCCTGGACGATCTGGAAGATCCGTTTCGGCTGTATCGCTGCCATACCATCATGAACTGCACGGAAGCGTGCCCGAAGGACCTGAATCCCGCCAAGGCCATCAGCGAGATCAAGCAGATGATGCTGCACCGGCGCTATTGATGGGCCCGGAAGAAGGCCGATTGCGCTGGCATTGCCGGCGGGGAATGAAAGAGCTCGATATCTTGCTGGCCCGTTACATGGATGAGCGGTTTTGCGCGGCGCCCCTTGAGGAGCAGGAGGCATTCAAGCGCTTGCTGGAGATCCAAGACCCGCTTATTTACGCCTACTGCCTGGGGTCGCAGAGGCCCCCTGAGCACCTCGCGGTCCTGATCGAACGAATTACCGCCGACCCGCCTACCCAGCGCTAACCTGCCTTAGGCGCCTGATAGAATCTATCGTGTGCGCAAATTCACGTTTAATCATCTTAGGTCGGAAATTGTCGAACTTTTCCGCCGCCGGTCGGTCTATCGCGACAGGCTGGGCATTTAGCTCGCCGGTTTGTGATCACCCATGAGCGTCGAGGAGAGTGACCTCAAACTGGTCGAGAGAGTCCAGCGCGGCGAGCGCGCGGCGTTCGATTTATTGGTTTTGCGATACCAGCACAAGGTGCTGAAGCTGATCATGCGTTACGTGCACGATGCAACTGAGGCTGAAGACATCGCACAAGAGGCCTTCGTCAAGGCGTTCCGTGCGCTGCAGTCGTTTCGCGGCGATAGCGCTTTCTATACCTGGCTTTACAGAATCGCCATCAACACCGCCAAGAACGCGCTGGTCGCCACCAAGCGGCGGCCGATGGACTACGACTTGGATCTGCAGGATCCGGAGCAATACGATTTGCATGCCCGCCTGGCCGAATCCGAAACGCCGGAAGGGCTTCTGCTCACCGACGAGATTCGCGAAACCGTGAACCGGGCGATCGAAAACCTGCCGGAAGACCTGCGCACCGCCATCGTGCTGCGCGAGCTTGAGGGCCTCAGTTACGAGGATATCGCCCAGACCATGGATTGCCCGGTAGGTACGGTGCGCTCGCGAATTTTTAGAGCACGGGAAGCGATTGACAAAAAGCTGCGCCCGATTTTTGATGGCGGCCTGGGAAGGCCTGAGGACACATGAGCGAACAAATTCGTGAACAAGTCTCGGCATTTCTCGACGGAGAGTTGCCGGACACTGAAACCGAGCTGCTGTTGAAGCGCCTGACGCGAGACGGTGAACTGCGCGAGAGTTTTGGGCGATATGCGCTCATCGGCGAGGCACTGCGCGGCGCCGGCTCGCAGATTTTGACCCGAGGTTTCGCTTCGCGTGTGAATCTCGCCATCAACGGCGAACCCCAGCAAGTGGTTCCACACGCCCAGCGGGCACATGCGCCGCGTTGGTGGCGGCCGCTCGCCGGCGTGACGGTCGCCGCGGGAGTTGCCACGGTAGCGATAGTTGCCTTGCAGCAACGCGCCATTTCTCCGCGCGCCGGCGCGACTTCCCCCGTCACCGCACTGAATGTGACGGCCCGGAATGTCGCCGCGCCGCCGAAGACGGCCGCGCTGGCGCAAATGCCCGTTCAGGGCGGCGGTGGACCGCGCGAGGCGCTCTCTTATACCGTACCGGCGGCCTCTGCAGAAGCACCGTCGGCGATCGAGCCGGCGCGCTTGACGAACTATGTGTTCGCACACAGCAAGTATTCTTCCGGCTTGTATGAGCGCGGGGTGCTCGCCGACCTGCTGATCGAGGACGATGAGCCGCAACTAATACCGCTGCAACGAGCGCCGCCACCCTCACAAGCACCGGACATACGCGTCGCTCCATGACGCGACCCGTGCCAAGTCGGGCCTATTGGCTCGTTCCTTGCGCCTTGCTCGGCGCGCTGCTCAGCACCGTTCCCCAGGGCGCCCGCGCCGGCGATGATCCGCGCGAATGGTTGGAAAGGATGAGCAAGGCGCTGGCAACACGCAATTACGACGGCACGTTCTTTCATATCAGCGGCGGCCGGGTCGAGACCATGCGTATCGTTCACCGGGTGCGCTCGGGACGCGTGAGCGAGCGGCTACAATCGCTGGACGGCTCCGGGCGCGAGTTCGTGCGTGCAAACGGTGAGTTAACCTGTTATTTGCCGGACCAGCACACGGTGCTGGTCGAACCGCGCGAGGAGCATGGTCCGTTCCTGGGCTCGCTGCCGCAGTTTGACGCAACGGTGAGTGATTTCTATCGCATCGAGTCATTTCCGGCCACGCACATCATGGGCCGGCCGGCGCGGGTTATCGCCGTCAACCCCAAGGATCAGTTCCGTTTCGGCTATCGCTTGTGGCTGGATGAGAAGACGGCAATGCCTTTGAAAACGCAGCTGTGCGATTCACGCGGCCAGGTCATCGAGCAAATATTCTTCGCACGCCTCGACATGCCGGAGAGCATTCCGGACAGCGATCTGGCACCCACCGTGCACACGGACGGCATGCGCTGGGTGCGCCAGGGAGCTTCGGTTGACAACACCTCGGCGGCACTGGCCGCATACCGCGCGAGCCAGCTCCCGCCGGGATTTCGTCTCACGGTGCAGGGCGCTCAAACGCTCGGCGGCGCTTCCGCGCCGGCCAGCCACTTGGTCTACTCGGATGGGCTGGCGACCGTGTCGGTGTTCGTCGAGCAGAGCAGTTCCGATTCAGGCGCTGCCGCGCCGGATTCGCAGACCCAACCCCCGATGCAGGGACTGGCCCGAGTCGGCTCGGGATACGCTTTCTCAACGGTGGTCCAAGGTCATCAAGTCACGGCCGTCGGCGAAGTCCCTGCCCAAACCGTCGAGTTCATCGCCCACTCGGTGAAAATCTATAGCGGCGGCGAGATTCCTCGTCATTGATCCCAAGCGCTTCTTGCTGTACTCGCGCCCCGGGTGCGGCCTATGCGAGGAAATGCTGAGCGAACTCGCCGCCTTGCCCGGAGCCCAGGGTGTCCCGATCGACGTCGTCGACGTCGATCGGGATCCCAAAGTGCGGGCGCGCTACGGGCACAAAATACCGGTCCTCATGTTTGCCGGGGAACTGCTGTGCCACGGCCGCTTGGACCCGGAAGAAGTGGATAAGACCCTCAAGCTTCATCGCCGACCGGTATAATGCTGGGTTTGCCCAAGCAGGCAGGGGCCCCAGCCGTAGATGAAGAATATCCGTAATTTTTCCATTATTGCTCACGTCGATCACGGCAAATCCACCCTGGCCGACCGCTTCATCCAGGAATGCGGCGGCTTGGATGCGCGGGAAATGCAGGCTCAGGTGCTGGATAGCATGGATTTGGAGCGCGAGCGCGGCATCACCATCAAGGCCCAGAGCGTGACCTTGGGGTTTCAATCCGTCACCGGTGAGCTGTACCAGTTGAATTTCATCGACACGCCGGGGCACGTCGACTTCTCCTACGAGGTTTCGCGCTCACTCGCCGCCTGCGAGGGAGCCTTGCTGGTCGTCGATGCGGCGCAAGGCGTTGAAGCCCAAAGCGTCGCGAACTGCTATACCGCGCTGGAGCAGGGCCTGGAAGTGCTGCCGGTCATCAATAAAATCGACTTGCCGTCGGCAGACCCTGCGAAAGTCATTCACGAAATCGAGGAGATTATCGGCATTCCGGCGGCGGATGCGGCGCTCGTCAGCGCGAAGACCGGGGAGGGCGTGCATGAATTGCTGGAACAGTTGGTCAAGCGGATTCCGCCGCCCAAAGGCGATCCGGACGGTCCTTTGCAGGCATTGATCATCGACTCTTGGTTCGACAACTACGTCGGTGTGGTGTCTCTGGTGCGCGTGATGAACGGGGCATTGCGCACGGGTGAAAAAATCCGTGTGATGTCGAGCGGGCGCAATCACCAGATCGACAAGCTCGGCCGGTTCTCGCCGAAACCGGTGACCCGGGAATCGCTGGAAAGCGGCGAAGTCGGCTTCGTCATCGCCGGAATCAAGGAGATCGACGGCGCGCCCGTGGGCGACACCATTACCTCGGAAAGCAACCCCGCGAAACAGCCGCTCGCCGGTTTCAAGCAAGTGCAGCCGCGAGTGTTTGCGGGCTTGTTCCCCGTGAGTTCCGATGACTATGAACAATTCCGCGACGCATTGAAGAAGCTCAAGCTCAACGACTCGGCGCTGCACTTCGAGCCGGAGGTATCAACGGCGCTCGGCTTTGGATTTCGCTGCGGATTCTTGGGATTACTGCACATGGACATCGTGCAGGAGCGTTTGGAGCGCGAATACGGGCTCAACCTGATCACCAGTGCGCCCACCGTCATCTATGAGGTCCTGCTGACCGACAAGTCGGTCATCAACGTCGACAATCCAACCAAGTTGCCGCCGCAGGATCGAATCGACGAGTTGCGCGAGCCCATCATCATCGCCAACATTTTGGTGCCACCCGATCATGTCGGTGCCGTATTGACCCTGTGCAGCGAGAAGCGCGGCGTGCAAAAAAAGATGCTGTTCCTCGGCAGCCAGGTATCGCTGCAATACGAGCTGCCGCTGGCTGAAATCGTGCTCGATTTCTTCGACCGCCTCAAGTCCTCGAGCCGCGGCTATGCATCCTTCGACTACGAATTCAGCCATTTTCAAGCGGCGCCATTGGTCAAGCTCGACGTGCTGATCAACGGCGATCCCGTCGATGCGCTGTCGCTCATCGTGCATCGCGATAACGCCTACGCACGCGGCCGCGAGCTGGTCGATAAGATGCAGGAACTGATTCCGCGCCAGATGTTCGACATCGCCGTGCAGGCCGCGATCGGCAGCCATATCATCGCCCGCGCCAGTGTCAAGGCGATGCGCAAGAATGTGCTCGCCAAATGCTACGGCGGCGACATCACGCGCAAGCGCAAGCTGCTCGAGAAGCAAAAAGCGGGCAAGAAACGCATGAAGCAGGTCGGCCAGGTCGAAATCCCGCAAGAAGCTTTCCTCGCGGTTTTACAGGTCGGCAAGAAAGCGAATTGATGTCTGCGGTTTGGATTACGTTGGGGGTATTTCGTGAATGATGGCGATCGTATTTTTCTAGGCCTGTTGCTCGCGGGCGCCGTGTGCGTGCTGGTGATATTGATCGACGGCTGGTTTTTGAGACCGCGACGCGATCCCGGGGCGACCAGCGCCGAAGAGCCTTTGCTGCCGAAATTGGCCGGCTATGCCTTGGTTGGCTTGTCCCTGGCGATGCTATGGCGCCTGTTTCGCTACGAAGCGGTGGATTTCAGCCTCATGCTGGTGATCGTAGGCGCCGTTTCGGGGATCATTTGGGCGGCCGATGCGGCATTTTTCGCGCGGCGCCGCCGGGTCGCCGCCGCATCCGCGGGAACGCCGTCGGAGCGCATTCGCGAGCCCCTCGCGGTTGAATATGCGCGCTCGTTCTTCCCCGTCATCATTCTGGTGCTGGTGATCCGCTCGTTTCTGTTCGAGCCGTTCCGCATCCCCTCCGATTCCATGATGCCCACGTTGTACGACGGCGACTTCATCTTCGTCAGCAAGTATTCCTATGGCCTGCGCCTGCCGGTCACGAACACGCTGGTGTTCGCCACGGGCACGCCGCAACGCGGCGATGTGATCGTGTTCCGCCTGCCGCCCAATCCCAAGATCAA
>DASXMG010000032.1:0-18276 GCA_036495805.1 Steroidobacteraceae bacterium
ACGCGGATGCCGACGGCACCATCGCCTACTTTCACGGCAACTTCATACCGAAGCGCGACACGTCATTTGATTTCACGCATCCCGTCGACGGCAGCAATCCCAAGACCGAGTGGCAGGGACCTCATGCCATCGAGGATACGATCACCTTGCTCAATCCCAGCAACGGCTGGCTGTTCAACAGCAACGATTGGCCGTTCTCGGCGGCCGGGGATCAAAGTCCGAAACGCGAAAACTATCCGCGCTACATGTGGACCAAGGGAGAGAATCCCCGCGGCCCGCACGCCGTGGAAGTCCTCGGCAGACTCCGCAATGCAACGTTGGACAGCCTGATCGCAGCCGGCTACGACGGCCATCTGACCGCCTTTGATAAGCTCCTCCCGCCGCTCATCGCCGCCTATGACGCGCTGCC
Source organism: Steroidobacteraceae bacterium (assembly GCA_036495805.1). Taxonomy (GTDB): domain Bacteria; phylum Pseudomonadota; class Gammaproteobacteria; order Steroidobacterales; family Steroidobacteraceae; genus Bog-1198. The sequence goes on from DASXMG010000032.1 coordinate 410, forward strand.
CGGCGCCGATCCGAAGCGCGCCGACTTGCAGCAGGCCATCGAGATCTTGCGTGCCTGGAACAAACGAACGTCCGCGGATTCGGTGGCGACGGCAGTTGCCATTTTCTGGGCCCAGGGTTTGGCCGAGCGCAATGCCGAGGCGGCCCGCGCTGCGGAGGAACCGGCTTACGACTATCTGGTCGACAAATTGACCGACCCTGAGCGCATCGGGGGCTTGAGCGCCGCGCTCGCAAAAATGCAGCAGGACTACGGCCGCTGGCAGATCGCGTGGGGGGAAATCAACCGCTTCCAACGGCTGACCGACGACATCGTGCAGCCGTTCGACGATTCTCGCCCGAGTCTGCCGGTGGGCTTCGCCCCTTCGCAGTGGGGCGCGCTGGCATCCTTTGTTGCGACGAAGCCCCGCAAAACCAAAAAGATTTACGGCTCGGAGGGCAACAGCTTCGTCGCAGCGGTGGATTTCGGTCCGACCATCCATGCCAAGGCCATCATGAGCGGCGGAGAGAGCGGCGATCCGTCATCGCCGCATTTCACCGATCAAGCTCTGATGTTCAGCCAGGGACGCTTCCGCGACGTGCTGTTCTACCCCGAGGATGTGCGCGCCCATGCGGAACGCAGTTATCAACCTTGAGGAAAAGCTCAGGGGTTGGCTAGCGCGGCGGCCGATGCGGCGGCGGTGCGCGCAGGGCCTGCGGCGCATGCATGCCCTGCGCGGCACGGTGCCGTTGCTCCGGGGTCATTTGCCGCCATTGCTGGCGCAATTGCATACGCCTCTCCGGCGGCATTTGGCGGAACCGATTGAATGACTCGCGCACTTCGCGTTGCCGTTCGGGCGGCAGCGACTTGAATTCCTGCCAGCGCTGACGCAGCAATTGCCGCTGATCCGGCGGCATGGCACGCCACTGATTGAATCGTTGCTGCGCGCCGGCGCGCTGTTCCGGCGTCATGGAAATCCAGCGCTGGCTGCCTTTCGCCAGCGCCTGCTGGCGTTCCGGCGGCAGGCTGTTCCACTTGCCTTGATAGCCCTGCAGCACCTGCCGTTGTTGCGGCGAGAGCGACTCCCAAGCCCGCGGAGAAACGGGCGCCGGAGCGGCGGCCGACGCTGCCGGCGGCGCGGGCGGAGCGGACACAGGACTTTGCGCGTAGCTGGTGACAACGCTTAACGCGAGGCTTGCGCAGATGGCCAAATTCCTGATCATTTCTTTGCGTCCTGCGGCGGTGCGGGAGGAGGAGGATCACTCCCTCGCGGCCGCGCCTTCTTCAAAAACTCCCACCAAGCGGTATCGCCCACATCGTCGGATCCCAAAAACTCGAGGAAACTGTCGTCGGCCGTCGCCGGCGGTTTGGCCGATGACGCTGGCGGCGCCGGTGGCGTTGTCGACGCCGGTGCCGTTGCAGGCGCCTGCGGCGGTGTCGCACCGGCGGTCGCGCACAGCGCACCCGACAGCAGCCAGCTCCTTGCGAAGCCCGCGAGAGTCAACCTACGCAGCCGGTCCCGAGTTCGCGGCCTTGTCCGCAAAGTCATAAAATTCGATGTCGTCTTGCAGCATATCCATTGCATCAGCCGAACCTTCGTCCGAAGAAGCGACGAGGTCAAGGTCTTCCAAATTGAAATTCGATTGGGCACCCGCCAGGGTCGCCGCATGATGGCCGGCCGGCGAACCGATCCACAGCCCCAGGCCCAATATGGCCGCCGCCGTCACGCCGGCTGCAGGCGCCCACATCTTCCAGCCAAACGGCCAGAGTCGCGGCCTGCGTTGCGCAGCCTCGAGCGCCATGCTTCGCGCCTGCGTCAGCCGCGAGCGGATGCGCATGTCCAGTCCGTCGACGCTGTCCTGAAACAGCGCGCGGCTACGAATTTCGAATGTATCGTTGTCTTGCTCGCTCATCACCAAACCTCGCCGAGCTGTTCGCGCAACGCGTGCACCGCGCGCGAATAATGTGTCTTTACGCTGCCTTCCGAGCACGCCATGGCGCTCGCCGTCTCGGCAACATCCATACCCTCAAAGTTGCGCAGCATGAAAGCCTCGCGCTGACGCGCCGGTAATGCCCGCAGCGATTCCTCCAACTGCTGCATGGCCTGCGCCTGCATCAGTTTCTCAGGGATAGTCGGCGCGGCGTCGGCAACGTTTTCCAACGGGTCCTGCGCCTCGTTCTCCGGATCTTCCTTGGGGCCCGGCAACCACGTCATGACCCGTTTGCGCACCGTTCGGCGCCGCTGCAGGTCCCGTATGCCGTTCTCCAGAATTCGATAAAACAGCGGCCGCCATTCTGCGCTGGGACGTGAAGCGTAGCTGCGGGTGAGCTTGAGCATGGCGTCTTGGACGACATCGAGGGCGTCGTCCGCGTCCCGTAACGCAACCTGCGCCATGCGAAATGCTCGACGCTCGATCTCAGCCAAGAATTTCTCGAGTTCTCTCGTGTACTCCAGAACCGCTCCCTCCGGCGCTGGAGCGGGATTATCCCAGACCATCCAAGCTGTATTCAGCGTATCAAAGCGAGCCATGCGTATCATCTCCATTCAAGGTATAAACGCTTACCCGAAGGGTTGGTTGACGCCGCGAACAGCGCAAGATCAGAGACTTACGCACATCGCATGTGACTCCCGTTGCAATATTTTCGTTCATCACCTCGGCGTGAAATCCAGTGGGGGCGGTAATCCTTTGAATTTAAAAGAATCAATTCAATTTCGGGTGTTTTTTCACCAATTTGACAGGACCCGAAACGGAACGGGCACTTAGGGCAAATGACCCCTGTTTCTCAACAGACTTATCCACAAGTTTTGTGGACAAAAAATCGATGATTTTGCAGGTCGCGCTCGACACGCCGCTGCGCCGCGTGTTCGATTACCTGCCCCCGGCGGAAGAATCATCGGCGCAAGAAGCACCGCGGCCCGGCGTGCGCGTTTTGGTGCCCTTCGGACGTCAACGTCTCATCGGCATTTTGGTTGGCACCGTTTCCGAATCGACCCTGCCCTTCGCCAAGCTCAAGGCTGCGCACGAAATTCTCGACGAGCATCCGGTCTTCGATCCCGTCACCTTCGAGTTGCTTCATTGGGCGGCCGATTATTATCACCACCCGATCGGCGAAGTTTACGCGGCCGCATTACCGGTCTCCTTGCGCTCGGGCCAACCCGTGGCGGAAAGCACCGAGCACTTCGGTGTCACCGATCAAGGGCGCGAGGAACTGGACCGCCCCAGCTCCAAGCGCGCCCCGCAGCAGCGCGCGTTGCTCGCCTGGCTGGCAGATCGCGCCGAGGCGACGGCGGACGAGGTCAGCGTCAGCTTCAAACCGGGGCTGCTCAAGAGCTTGGCAGCGCGCGGCTGGATCGCAGCGCGTTCCGCCGATGCGCCGGCCAGTGTGCCGCCGATGCAGCTGCATCCCGGCGAGCTCGCGCTCACCGGCGCCCAGCGCCAGGCGGTCGACACCATTCTCGCCAGCCTGTCGACTTTCAATGCGCACCTGCTCTATGGGGTGACGGGCAGCGGCAAGACGGAGGTGTACCTGCGGGTCATCGCCGCAGCCATCGCCGGCGGCGGCCAGGCATTGGTCCTCGTCCCGGAGATTGCGCTGACGCCTCAGCTGGTCGATCGCTTCCGGCGCCGTTTCAGCGCCGGCATTGCGGTGCTGCACTCCGGTCTGACGGACAGTGAACGCCGCGATGCGTGGCGCGCGGCGCACAGCGGCGCGGCGCGAATTGTCATCGGCACGCGTTCCGCGGTGTTTACCTCGCTGCCAACGCTCGCGCTCATCGTCGTCGATGAAGAGCACGACGCGTCGTACAAGCAGCACGAAGGCTTTCGCTATTCGGCGCGCGACCTTGCGGTCATGCGGGCCCGCAGCCTCGATGTTCCGGTCATTCTGGGCTCTGCTACGCCGTCGCTCGAGACTTTGGAGAATGCGGCGAGCGGACGTTACATCAAGCACGTGTTGCCGCAGCGCCCCGGCGCTGCGCAGCCGCCGCGAATGACGCTCATCGACCTGCGCCGGCACGCCGCCGAACAGGGCGTCTCGACACCCGCTCTGCAAGCCATCGATCAGCATCTCAAGGCGGGCGGACAGATCATCGTATTCTTGAATCGACGCGGCTATGCGCCCAGTTTGTTTTGCAACTCCTGCGGCTGGGTCGCCCCTTGTGCGCATTGCGATGCGCGCATGACATTGCATCGCCGAGCGCAGCAACTTCGCTGCCATCACTGCGGCGCGCAAGCCCCCGTACCCGCCATTTGCGGCAGCTGCGGGCAAGCGCTGCTGCCGGTGGGGCAAGGCACGGAGCGGGTCGAGGAAACCCTGGCGCGCTTCTTTCCCGACGCGCCGCTGGCGCGCTTGGATCGCGACAGCGCCGCGGCGCGCGGTTCCATCCAGACCGTGCTCGACCGGGTGCACAGCGGCGAGGCGCGCATCTTGGTCGGTACCCAGATGCTCACGAAGGGCCATCATTTTCCCGACGTGACGCTGGTGGTGATCCTGGACGCCGATCAGGGACTCTTTGCCAGCGATTTTCGCGCCACCGAGCGCCTCGCACAGACCATTACGCAGGTCGCGGGCCGGGCCGGACGCGAGTCGCGCGCCGGCGAGGTGATGATACAAACCGAGTTTCCCGAACATCCGCTCTTGAATCGTCTCATCAGCGAAGGCTACGAAAACTTTGCCTTGAGCGCGTTGGAAGAGCGGCGCGAAGCGGGTTGGCCGCCCTTCTCGCGCCTCGCGCTGCTGCGGGCCGAAGCGAAGGATAGTGCGGCGCTGGACGCCTTTTTGCGCGCCGCCGCCGCGGCGGGCGCAACTTCAAGCGAAGGCGCGGTGAAAATCCTGGGACCGGCGGCGGCCCTGATCGCACGCCGGGCCGATCATTTCCGCGCGCATTTACTGGTCGAAACGGCAGTTCGATCCACTTTGCAACGCTTCCTTACCCGCTGGCTGCCAAAAGTCGAGGGTTTGCCGCACCCGACAGGATTGCGTTGGTCGATCGACGTGGATCCGCTGGAAGTCGATTGATCCCTTTGCGGTAAACTGCGCAGCCTTTGTCACCACCCTGGGATCCCTTTGAAGACTCTGATCGAAGCCTTGCTGCAGCACGCCTTGGATGCGCTCCCGGATGACGTTGTGCCGCGTGACGCTCGCGCGCTCGGCATCGAAGTTGAAAGCACCCGCGATGCGCAGCACGGCGACTTCGCCAGCAATCTTGCGATGCGCTTAGGCAAAGCCGCACGGCAAAATCCGAAGCTGCTCGCCGCCAAATTGCTCGCGGCCCTGCCCGCCAGCGATTCCATCGCCAAAGTGGAAATCGCCGGCGCCGGATTCATCAATTTCTTCCTGAAGGACCATGCCTATCATGGAGAGATCGGCAGGGTCTTGCAGGAAGGCGCCTCCTATGGCCAATCGAACTTAGGCGAGGGGCGCAGCGTGCAAGTGGAATTTGTGTCGGCCAATCCCACCGGGCCTTTGCACGTAGCCCATGGGCGGCATGCAGCCTTCGGGGCGTCGCTCGGCAATCTTCTCGAGGCGGCCGGCTATAAGGTCCAACGCGAGTACTACATCAACGACGCGGGCCGGCAAATGGATATTTTGGCGGTCAGCGCGTGGCTGCGGTATCTCGAGCGTTGCGGTGAACAATTCACGTTTCCGGCCAACGCCTATGTCGGTGAATATTTGCTTGCGGTCGGTGAGCAATTGTTGGCGGCCGTCGGCACCGCCCTCAAGCATTCCGCCGCGGAGATCTTCAAAGGCCTGCCGCCGGACGAGCCGCAAGGCGGCGACAAGGATGCCTACATCGACGCGCTCATCGCGCGGGCGCGTGCTTTGATCGGCGAGGCGGCCTACGAAACGGTGCTGCGCACCGCACTCGAGGGGATTGTCGGCGATATCCGCGAGGACCTGGCCGAATTCGGCGTGAGTTTCGATCGTTGGTTCTCCGAACGCTCATTGAGCGAAAACGGCGCCATCGACCGGTCGATCGAGGCCTTGAAAAAATCCGGACACGCCTACCTCAAGGACGGCGCGCTCTGGTTCAAGAGCACCGATTTCGGCGACGAGAAGGACCGGGTCATCGTCCGAGACAATGGCCTCAAGACCTACTTCGCCTCCGATATCGCGTACGTGCTCAACAAGCTCGAGCGCGGCTTCGAGCACCTCATCTACATCTGGGGCGCCGACCATCACGGCTACATTACCCGGCTGCGTGCCGCCTTGATTGCGCTCGGCGGTCCGCCCGAGCGCTTCGAGGTGCTGCTCATGCAGATCGTCTCGCTGTTTCGCGGCGGCGAGAAAGCCAAGATGTCGAAGCGCTCAGGCGACTATGTCACTCTGCGCGACCTGCGCAAGGAAGTGGGCAACGATGCCGCGCGGCTGTTCTACGTGATGCGCAGCAACGACCAGCATTTGGATTTCGACATGGAGCTGGCGAAGTCGCGTTCCAACGAAAACCCGGTGTACTACATTCAATATGCGCATGCACGCGTCTCCAGCGTTTTGCGGCAACTCAAGGAACGCGGGCTGCGCCACGACGTGGCGCATGGCATCGCTTCCTTGGACCGGCTCAAGGAACCGCAAGAGCTGCAATTGATCAAACGCATCAGTGCATATCCCGAGACGATCAGGCAATGCGCGGCGCAGCGTGCCCCCCATTCTCTGGTGCACTATCTGCGCGACCTGGCTAATGATTTTCATATCTACTACAGCGCACACCAATTCATCGTCGAGGATGGCGGCGCGCGCGATGCGCGGCTCGACCTGGCGCTGGCGACCCAAATCGTGATCCGCAACGGCCTGAAGCTGCTGGGCGTTTCGGCGCCCGACACCATGTAAGCAGCCATGGCGCGCGACTACAAAAGCAGACACAAAAAACCCGGCGGCTTCTCCGGTTGGCTGGGATTTGCTTGCGGTTTGGGCCTCGGGCTCGCGGTCGCCGGGGTGATCTATTTGAAGGATCATCGGCTCGATGCGCCCATCGCCGGCCCGGGCAAGGTGCAGAAGAAACGGGCGCACGGCAATGAACCGCCTGAAGCGGGCGATGCGGCGGCGGACGATCCGAAATCCTACGCCTTCTACGAAATGCTGCCGAAATTCGAAGTGGTCGTGCCCGAAAAAGACAAGGATGTCAGGCCCGATATCAAATCCGTGCCCGAGACGCGCAGCGGCACTTATGTGCTGCAGGCCGGCTCATACAAGAACTTCGCCGATGCGGACCGGGTGCGGGCCAAGCTGGCGCTGCAAGGCATCGAATCGAATGTGCAAAAGGTAACGGTGGACAACGATACGTGGCACCGGATCCGCATCGGTCCGATTTCCAAGCTCGATGAGCTGAACCGCATGCGCCAGATCCTGCGCAAAGCCGATGTCGATGTGCTGGTGATCCGCGTCGGCGATTAGCCGGCCAGGTTTTCAAAGGCCTTGGCGATGTGCATCCAGGTTGCAGTGGCCGCAATCGGCGCCGTGAGCAGCTGTTGCACGACCAGCGCGATGCCGCCATAAACGTAAACCGGATGGGGACGCCCGAGGATGCGCCAGTCACGGACGATGGCCGCCAGCAGAAACAAATCGGCGACCAGCGAGGGGGGAGTCGCGACAAACGGCGGCGGCGGCCCGGCGAGACCGGGCGGCGCGAAGAACGTGAGAAACAGCCGCGCAATCGCCGGCGTCATCATGCCGATCATCAGCAAGGTCATCAGTCTCTTGTGTGTTTCGGCCCTGCGTATCTTGACGATCGCCAAAATAAACAACACCGCCATGAGCGGCCATGCCGTCAGCGTGACGGCCGAGAAACGCAGCGCCGCGTCGCCATAGCCGAGCGCCGTGTTTCTCGCCAGCACAGCCTCTTGGCCGACCAGGATCGAGCACATCATGGCGGTGAACAGCGAGATCCCGGCCAATCCCCAGGCGCGATGCGTGAGCGTGCGTCCCGACGCGACCAGCGCGGTCTGCATGAAATAGAAACAGGTCCAGCTGAAGAGCAAGGCGGCGTGGATGTGGATGATGGGTTCGGCGTGAAAGGACCCCGTGGCCACTTTCGCCCAATAGGTTGGAACGAAACCGCCGAACGCGACCAGCAAGAAGCCGCCGGCCATCCAGACATAGAAATTTCTGCTCTCGGATCGCGAGGCTGAGGCGGTGGCTATTGCTTCCATCTTTTCCCTGCACGGGTAATGCGGGCTGGAGTATGCCAGCCCGGGCCGTGAATGTTAAGTTGTGTCAAGGCGCGCACCGACGTCTCGGGCCGCGTTGATATTGGGCTCAATCCTCGCCTAATTGGCGAAAATCGACGCCTAATGCCCGCAACTTACGGTACAAGTGGGTTCGCTCCATCCCGACCCTTTTTGCCAATTGCCCGACTTTTCCATTGCAAAGCAGCAGTTGCTGCTGAAGATAGGCACGCTCGAATTGCTCGCGTGCCTCGCGCAGCGGCAGCGCCAGGAGATCTTGTTTCACCAGCGGCTCGTCGACCGCCATCTTCACGGCGAGTTCGCGTTCGATCTCTTCGAGCCGAATCTCTTCGCCCGCGCCCAAGATCAGCACGCGCTGCACCAGGTTCTTCAGCTCACCCACATTGCCTGGCCAGGGATAATTACGCAGCCGGTTCTGCGCGGCGACGCTGAAACGCCGCAGCGGCAAGTGCTGCTCATCGACCAGCCGATCGACGTAATAGCGCAACAAATCGGGGACATCCTCGGCGTAGTCGCGCAACGGCGGCACCCGCAGGGTAATCACACTCAAGTGTGCCAGGAGGTCGCGGCGAAACGGGTCCGACGTCGAGTGCCCCTCGAAACCCTCTTGCGCCGAACTGATCCACCGCACATTGAGATTCAGGCGCTGCCGGCCGCCGACCCGCGTATAGCCGTTCTGTTCGATCGCGCCGAGCAGCGCGCGTTGTGCATTGGCGTTTAAATCCTCGAGGCCGCTGATATAGAGCGAGCCGGCCGTGGCCTGGTCGAAGGCGCCCGGCTCGACCTTGCCGTCGCGCTCGCTGCCAAATAGCGCCGCGGCGGGATCTTGGCCGAGACTGGCCGCAACCACCGTAAAAAAAGGCTTGGGAGCGCGCGCGCTCAAGGAATGCAGATAGCGGGCATAAGCTTCCCGGCCCGATCCGAGCTCACCGATGAACTGCACCGGAGATGAACTGGAAGCCGCCTGTTGGACCTGCTCGCGCAGCGTCTGCGTGATTTTGGACTTGCCGATCGGAACGGCCAGCGCCGAGCCCTGCGTGCGCGCCGACAGGCGTTTGCGCCGTCCTGCATCGAGCGCCCGTTCGACGGTGCGCAGCAGCTTGGTCAGCGACAGCGGCTTTTCGACGAAGTCGAAGGCACCGAGGCGCGTGGCCTCGACGGCCGTTTCGACCGTACCATGCCCCGACATCATGACTACCGGGCAATCGTAGCCATCGGTCATGGACCATTCGCGCAGCAATGTGATGCCGTCCGTGTCCGGCATCCAGATGTCCAGCAGCACCAGATCGGGAACCTGCGCCGCGCGCGAGGAACGCGCCTGGCTTGCATCCGCTGCAATCTCCACGTCGTAGCCTTCCTCGGAGAGAATTTCTTTCAGCAGCCCGCGGATATCCGCCTCATCGTCCACCACCAGAATTCTTGAAGCGGTCATACGCGTTCTCTCCTGTGTTCGCCTGTACGCGGCTTGACGGAGCCCGCGGAGCGCGCGCCGTCGGCCAGCGGCAATACAATTCGCACGCGGGCGCCCCCCGCGCGCGGATTATCCGCCTCGATGCGCCCGCCGTGCTCTTCCACGATTTTCTTGACAATTGCCAGCCCCAGCCCCGTGCCCTTCGGCTTGCTGGTGACATAGGGATCGAAGACCGTGCCGATCAAATCCCGCTGAAAACCCGGGCCATTGTCGGTCACTAAAATCGCGACGGACGCCCCATGCTTTTGACCCTCATCGAGGAGCTGCGTTTCAATCTCGATGCGCGCGCCCACTTTGCCCTCGAGCGCCTCCAGGGAATTGGTGACCAGGTTGTTCAGGATCTGGCGGATGCGCATCCGATCCGCGGAAATCGCCGGCAGCTGGGGACTTAAGAGCAATTTCATTTCGGCGCTGCTGTCCTGCACGCGATACAGATCCACGACTTCGGTGATCAGTTGATTCAGATCGAAGCGCGAGAAATGCATGTCGGGCGCGCGCGCATATTCGCTGAATGCGTTGACCATCTGCTTCATCGCATCGACTTGCGCCACGATGGTATGTGTCGCGCGCTCGAGGATTTGGGCGTCCTGCTCGTTCATGCTTCCCAGGAATTTGCGCCGCATCCGCTCGGCGGACAGCTGGATGGGCGTGAGTGGGTTCTTGATCTCGTGCGCCAAGCGACGCGCGACCTCGCCCCAGGCCGCATCGCGCTGCGCCTGCAGCAGCGTGGTGATGTCATCGAACACCAGCACCACGCCCGCCGCGCCGCCGGCGTCATTCGGCAGCTCCGTGCATGCACACATCAACACATGCTTGCCGGACTCGGACAACAACTCGATTTGTTCGCGCCAGTCGAGCTGCCCGGGCAGCAGTCGCTGCTTGATCGCTCCGAGGAACTGGGTGAACAACGAAGCGTCGCTGATCGACTCATCGAACGGCTTGCCGATCGCGGCTTCCAGGTCGACCCCCAAAATGGCGCTCGCCGCCTGGTTGGCGGTGCGCACTTTCAGATCGGACTCGAGCGAGACCACGCCGGTCGAGAGGCGCGCCAGAATCACCGCGAGTCCCGCCCGCTCCGCTTCGACCGCCTGCTGGCTGCGGCGGGTTTCCGCGCGGGCTCTGCCGAGGCGTTTGGTCATGTCGTTGAAGGAGGTCACGAGAAATCCCAACTCATCGCGGCCCGGCAGCGGCAGCCGCGTGTCGTAGTTACCCTTCGCCACGGCGCGGGTGCCGGCGATCAGATCCTGTACCGGCTGCACCAGGCGCTGTGCGGCGAAGAACGCGCCGTAGACGGCCGCGATCAGCGACATCAAAACCACAAAACTCAACGTGAGCACGAACGCGAATTTCAGCGGCTGCCGCTTTTGCACCAGCGACGCGTACGAGATGTAAGAGCGCTGCACGGTGTCCGCCAATTGGCTGAGCTGCAACGGCACGGGATACAGCGCGATCAACACCAGCGGTCCCTGGCTGCTGTCGTCGACCGGCGCCGCGGCGCGAATCAGGTATCCGCCGATCGAGTCGGTGTCCAGGCTCACGTACGGCCGGCCGCGGCGCAATTGCAGCATCATCTCGTCGGTGGCGGGAACCGGCAACGCGTCCATCGGGCGGTCCGAGCTCGTGGCAATGATGCGCGCCTGGGCGCCGACAACCGTGAATTCGATCGCGGTGCTGTCTTGCCGCTGCCGATCCAGCGAATCCGCCAATTGAAAACCGGACAGGCCGGTCAAAGAGTGTGCGACCACTTGCGTGTGCTGCAGGAATTCGCGCACGCGTACATCGAGCGCCGCATGCGACAACTCGCGCGTGTCGATCAAGCCCTGGCTGACTTCGCTCTCGAACCAGCTGTCGATGCCGCGATTCAAGAACTGCAGCGCGAAATAATAGACCACCAGGATCGGCGCCACCGCCAGCGCGCTGAAGATCGCCACCGTGCGGCCCTTCAGGCGGGATCCCGGCACATGCTTGCGATAGTCGCGCACCAGCTGGGTGAGCTTTCCGGCCAGCAGGACGAACAGCGTGATCAAGCCGGCAATATTGACCAGCAGGATCCATGGCAGCCACGCGGCGAACTTTTCCGAGTTCTGGACGGCGGATGCGAGCATGAACAGCGCCGTCAGCCAGAGCGCGACGCCGATGCAACCTAAGACCGTGGAGCCGTACTTGCGGATCATGGCTGGAACGTCCAGGCGTACCAGTCGGACTCGCGATGCCAATCGCTGACCCAAAACATCAGCAGGCGCAGGGTGAACGGCACGGTGCCGAAATCGATCTTGGCCTTCACGCGACCTTCATAGCGCCGATCGGCGGCGATGAGCGCCTTGTCGAGCGCCGGCAGGCTGTGGACCTCGGACAGATGCGCAATTGCCTCATCGACGGTGCCCAAGGACTCTTGCTGACCGCTGTTCTCATTGCGCAGAATGTAGCGCGCGGTCACGGCGTTGTATTGCAGGCGATAGCGCTGCGTCAGTTCGGCCACGCGCGAGTTCGGCAGCAGCTGCCGCACCCGCTCGATGTCCAGATCGACTTCAAGCGTCAGCGGTACGCCTTCCACCAGGCCGTGCCGCACCGCCTCGGCGATCGGCAGGTCGATGCGCGCATTCAAATGGTAGACCCCGTCTTTCAATTCGAGATCCGCCGAACGGACTTCGAAGCGGCCCGCCAATCCTTCCGCGCGCAGCGGCTGCGCGAGGATCAACGTCGCGAAAGCCGCGCTCGCGAAGCACACGAGTCGCAGTAGGTAGCGGGAGTTTATGCGCGCGGCATTCATGCTTTGGTCAAGGCAGCATAATAGAAGCCGTCGGCACCCGCCTCACCGGGAAGAATTTGCCGGCCGAACTCATCGGCCTCGCCGAAGCCCGGCCATCCCTGCCATCCTTCCGCCGCGACGATCGCCGCTCCCGGAGTGCTCGCCAGAAACGCCGCGATGACGTCGTGATTCTCGCTGCGCGTAACCGTACAAGTCACGTAGACCAAGCGCCCGCCCGGCGCCAGAAGCTCCCACGCGGACTTCAGCAATTTGCCCTGCAATGCCGGCAATTTGTCGATATCCGACGGGGACTTACGCAATCGGATGTCGGGATGGCGTCGAATGACGCCGAGCCCTGAGCAGGGCGCGTCGAGCAGAATCCGATCGAAAGGCGTTCCGTCCCACCACTTCTTGGGGTGGGCCGAATCGGCGGCGATGATCTCGGCGTGCAAACTTCCCCGGCTCAGGTTGTCGCGTACTCTGACCAGGCGGTGCGGATCGATGTCGACCGCCACCAGTCTCTTCAATTCGGGCTCCCGCTCCGCGATCAGTGCCGTTTTGCCTCCCGGGGCGGCGCAGGCATCCAATACCCGCAGACCCGCACCCAAGGCGAGCGGAAACGCAACACACTGCGCGCCCAAGTCCTGCACCGAGACCTTGCCTTCAGCAAAGCCAGGCAGTTCATGCACCTCGCGGGGCGATTCCAAGACTATGGCATAGGGCACGCGCTCCTCGGCGCGCGCCGCGATGCCGGCGCTGCGCAGTTCTTCCAGATATTCCGCGGCGCTCGTCAGCCGGCTGTTGACCCGCAGCCACATGGGCGCTTGTGCGTCGCTCGCTGCCAGCAATTGGGTCCAGCGCACGGGCCAATCGGTGCGAAATCGATCCGCCAACCAAATCGGCGCCGCGTGACGCGTGTCGGGTCTGCGCCCGATTTCCAGATCCACGGCTTTGCGCTCCCGCAGGTAGCGGCGTAGCACGGCGTTGATCAGCCCCGACGCACGAGCCGCATCGGTCGCCTTTGCCGTCTGCACCGCCGCGTCGACGACGGCGTATTCCGGCGTGCGTTCATCCTCGAGCTCGTAGAGCGCCACGGACAAGAGCGCGCGCACCAGAAAATCCAGCGATCGCACCGGTTGCGACAGCAGCCTTGCCAGAATGGCTTCGTGACGAAAGTAGCCGCGCACGGCGCCATAGCTCAACGATCGCACCGCTGAAAAAAGTCTTGGGTCGGCGGCGACGAGTGCGTCCTTCAATGCCGCATCCAGCGTCACACCCTCACGCAACACTCGAGCCACCGCATAGGCCGACACGGTGCGCGCGCTGGCCGCGGCACCCTTCATGGATTGCCGAAGCGCGTGCCGTCGAGGCGCTGTCCCTGCAAGAATTCGCGGGCCGGCAGCGGCTTGCGGCCGGCCAATTGCAGCTTGAGAATCCGCAACACCCCCGTGCCGCAGACGACGTCGATGCCCTCGCGCGTCGCAGTGAGCACTGACCCCGGAGGTCGCGCGGAGCCGCTCAAGGCGGGCGAATCAATAGGCTCCGCCTCCCAAATCCGCAGTTGCATACCATCGAGACGCGTTTCGGCGACGGGCGCGGGATTGAACGCACGCACTTGGCGCGAGATCTCCTCGGCGTGCCGCCCCCACTGGATCGGCGCTTCAGCCTTGTCGATTTTCGCTGCGTAAGTAATGCCTTCGGGGGGCTGCGGGACCTCTGCGAGCGCGCCGGAACACAACGCGTGCAACGACTCCTCGATGAGCAGCGCGCCCAGCGCCGCGAGCTTGTCGTGCAGCGACTTGGCGTTATCGCGCGCATCGATCGGAATGGAGCGCGACAGCAGCATGGGACCGGTGTCCAATCCCGCCTCCATGCGCATGATGGTTACACCGGTGAGAGGATCTCCGGCCAGCAGCGCCCTTTGTATGGGCGCCGCTCCGCGCCAGCGCGGCAACAGCGAGGCGTGAATGTTGAGGCAACCCCGCGCGGGAATGCCAAGCACCGCGGCCGGGAGTATCAGGCCATACGCAACCACGACCAGCACATCGACTTGCGCGACGCGCAACATGTCGAGCGCTTCGGCTGTCTTGAAGCTCGCAGGCTGGTGCACGGTCAGTCCGAGCTCGAGCGCGCGGCGCTTGACGGGGCTCAAATGCAGAGCCCGCCCTCGGCCCGCAGGCCGATCCGGTTGCGTAAAAACCGCCGCGATGGGATGCCGCTCAGCCAGCTTTTCGAGCGCCGGGACCGCGAAGTCAGGCGTGCCGGCGAAGCCCAGCTTCAAAGGAGGAGCGGCGCTCAAGGCTCAAAGAGCCGGCGCGTGCGCGCGTGAATCGCTGCCTGTGGATCTTTGCTTGCGCTCTTTTTCCAAGCGGCGCCGAATCAGCGTGCGCTTCAGCTCGGAGAGGTAATCGACAAATAACTTGCCTTCCAGGTGATCCATTTCGTGTTGGATGCAAACGCCCAACAGTCCTTCCGCATCCATTTCGAAAGGCTGGCCATCTTGCCCAAGCGCGCGAACGCGAATGTGCGTCGCCCGGGTCAGCTTGTCATAAATGCCCGGCAAAGACAGGCACCCCTCCTCGCCGGGGCCTTCGCCGTCCTTGCTCAAGATTTCCGGATTGATCAGCACCAGCGGTCGATCCCGCGTTTCACTGACGTCCATCACGATCACGCGCTTATGGACGTCGACCTGGGTGGCAGCCAGTCCGACTCCGTTGGCGGAGTACATGGTCTCCAGCAGGTTGGCGATAAACTGACGCAGCGCATCATCGACCCTTTCGACCCGGGCAGCCGTCTTCCGCAGCCGCGGATCGGGGTACTCCAGAATTACGAGCTTTGTCATGGGAGTTATGAGAGCAATATCGTGTTTTTGGCTCAAGAATGTTGCTAAAGTTCCGCCGCTGCTTAACTTAATACCTCGTGCGCAAGCGTTGTTTCGCTGAAGCAA
This sequence comes from Steroidobacteraceae bacterium, assembly GCA_036495805.1. Lineage (GTDB taxonomy): Bacteria > Pseudomonadota > Gammaproteobacteria > Steroidobacterales > Steroidobacteraceae > Bog-1198. The sequence goes on from DASXMG010000032.1 coordinate 15,736, forward strand.
AAGGCAAAAACGGGCGATGCGTCCCAGTCTTGAGCGGCCGGGCGGAAGTATACCAGTCAGTCTGCAACCATAAGCTGACTCATGGGAGCGAAACGAATGCAAGGTCATCGAATTTTAGGCCTATTTCTGGCGGTTGCTGCGCTTGCGGGCTGCCATTCAACGGCGTCCAGGCCCGAGGCTGCTGTGCCTGCGGTCGTCGCCAATGAGCCGACCACGGAAGGCACGGTGGTGGGCGACGATAAGACTGCGATGGAAGCCGCGATCGATGCCGGCTCGTCCCAGACAGAAACGGCAGAGGTGCCGCGTCGGGGCGTGCCGCTCGCCGAGAATGCCCCTGATAGTTATGTGGTTAAGCGTGGCGACACGCTGTGGGGCATTGCCAAGGTTTTCCTACGCGATCCTTGGTACTGGCCTGAGATCTGGCAGGTTAATCCCCAGGTCCATAACCCGCATTTGATCTATCCGGGCGACACTTTGCGCCTGGTTTATATCGACGGTCAGCCGCAGATCGTGTTGCAGCGCGGCGACGGTGTCCGGGTGGAACCGCGCGTGCGCAGCGAGCCCATCGACTCGGCCATCACCACCATCCCGTACGCAACGGTGGCCGCGTTCATGTCGAGGCCCACCGTGCTCGACCGGGACCAGATCAAAACCGCGCCCTATGTCCTCGCGACCCGGGATTTGCACGTCGTGATGTCCGAAGGGGATACCGTCTACGCCCGCGGGTTTACCAGCCCGGCGGAACTGGGCTCTCATTACAACGTGGTGCGCGTCGGCGATCTGCTGATTGACCCGGACGACAAGCGTGTCCTCGGATATGACGGCATCTTCACAGGCTCGGGCCACGTGACCCGCCAAGGCGACCCCACCACCCTGATCATGACCGAATCCGCGCGCGAATCCCGCGCCGGCGACAAGCTGATCCCGGGCGGCGTCGATGTGCCGCTCGATTTCATCCCGAGCGCGCCGCGCGTCAAAACCGACGGCCGCATCATTTCAGTCGCCAATGGCGTGACCGTCATCGGCCAGTACGAAGTGGTCGTCGTCAATCGCGGTGCGCGCGATGGTCTTGCACCGGGCAACGTGCTCGGCGTATTCGATACCGGTCCCCTGGTGCCCGATACCGACAAGAAGGGTTTTTTCAACCTCGACAAGTTCGGTGCGAAGCAGGTGGCGTTGCCGTCCGAGCGGACCGGCACCTTCATGGTGTTCAAGACCTTCGACAACATCAGTTATGGCCTCATCATGGAAGCCACGAATCTGATTCGCGTCGGCGACAAAATCCAAAACCCGTAATCGGCGGGAGAATCTCGATGTTCTCAGCGCAATGACGCGCTGAGACCCTTTCTCCGCTGCGCCATAATCGGTCCGATGCAACGGGCCGATGAGGTGTTTGCGTGGATGGCGCTGTCGCGCGCGCCTGCTCTCGATGTTCCCGTCCTCTCAGCCGCCTTCGAACGTTTAGGCGGCATCGCCGGCCTCGTCGAATCCTCCGCCGAGGCGCGGCACCGCGCCGGCATTCCGGCGGCGGCGTGCGAGTATCTAAAGAGTGCCGCCGGCTCGCCCCGCACCGTGGAGCGGGCCTGGATAAAAAGCCCCCATCACCATCTCGTCGCGTTCACCGACCCGCACTATCCCGCCTCGCTGCGCGCGCTCGAGCGCCGCCCCATCGCTCTTTATGTCGCAGGCGACGCCGCGGTCTTGAACGACCCGCAGCTGTCCATCGTCGGCAGCCGCAATCCTACGCCGGCCGGCCGCGACACCGCGTTCGAGTTTGCCGAATCGCTGGCGGCCTGCGGGCTTGCCATCACCAGCGGGCTCGCGCAAGGCATCGACAGCGCCGCGCACCGCGGCGCGCTGGCGGCGCAAGGCATCACGCTCGCGGTGCTCGGCAACGGTATCGACAGCATCTATCCGCGGAGCAACCAAGGCTTGAGCGAGGAGATCCGCTTTCGCGGCGCATTGATCAGCGAATTCCCGTTGGGCACGCCGCCGCGGCGCGAGAATTTTCCGCAAAGGAATCGCCTCATCGCTGCCTTGAGTCTCGGCACGCTGGTGGTCGAGGCGGCGCGCCGCTCGGGATCGTTGATTACCGCGCGGCTTGCCGGCGACCAAAATCGCGAATTGTTCGCCGTCCCGGGCTCCATCCACAACCCGTTGAGCCGCGGCTGCCACGAGCTGATTCGCCAGGGCGCGAAACTGACCGAAAGCGTCGCTGACATATTGAGCGAGTTGAACTTTTCGGCGTTCTTCGAGCGCGGGCGCCGCGCCTCCGGCAGCCCCGATTCGGCCGCAGAGTTCGCAGCGGGCATGGACAAGGAACACAAAATCTTGTTAGATGCGCTCGGCTTTGACCCGGCTGACCTCGATATGTTGGTGGTTCGCACCGGGTTCAAGGCTGAAGCCGTGTCCTCGATGATGCTGATCCTCGAGCTAGAAGGCCACGTTCAGGCCGCCCCCGGGGGCCGTTACTCCCGAGTCGTTAGGAGCCGGAGGTGAAAGATAACGTTCTCGATCTACTCATCTATCTCTTCGAGAATT
>DASXMG010000033.1:0-51523 GCA_036495805.1 Steroidobacteraceae bacterium
CTCGCGCTCCTGCACCGCACGCGCAGCGTTGATCCCGGCCAACAAGCCTTGCGCCGCGGCCTCTTCATAGCCGGTGGTGCCGTTGATCTGGCCGGCGAAGTACAAGCACTGTAAGGGTTTGCATTCCAGGCTGTATTGCAGATCGCGCGGGTCGAAGAAATCGTATTCGATGGCATAGCCCGGCCGGGTAATGTGCGCGTTCTCGAAACCTGCGATGCTGCGCACGAACTCTTGCTGCACATCGTACGGCAGGCTGGTGGAGATGCCGTTCGGATAAATCTCATGCGTATCCAGGCCTTCGGGTTCGACAAAGATCTGGTGCGAATGCTTGTCGGCGAAGCGCACCACCTTGTCCTCCACCGACGGGCAGTAGCGCGGCCCGACGCCTTCGATCAAACCCGTGAACAGGGGCGAGCGTGCGGTGGCAGCGCGAATGATGTCGTGAGTTCGCGCGTTGGTTGCGGTGATGTGGCAAGGCAGCTGGCGCGGGTGCGAGGCGCGCGTGCCGAGATAGGAAAAGACCGGCCGCGGATCATCGCTGTGCTGCTCGCGCAGCGCTGAGAAGTCGATGCTGCGGCCATCGATGCGCGGCGGCGTGCCGGTTTTCAAGCGTCCGACGCGCAACGGCAATTCGCGCAGGCGCGCCGCCAAGCTGATGGAGGGCGAATCGCCGGCCCGGCCGCCCGGGTGGCTTTCAAGACCCACATGAATTTTACCGCCCAAGAAAGTGCCGGCGGTCAGAACGATTGCCGGCGCACGAAATTCAAGGCCGCTTGCCGTGACGACCCCGACCACACGATCGCCGGCAAGGATCAGGTCCGCCGCTTCCTGCTGAAACAGCTGCAGATGAGCTTGCGATTCCAGAATCCTGCGAATCGCCCGCTTGTAGAGCTGTCGATCCGCTTGTGCACGAGTGGCGCGCACCGCGGGTCCCTTGCTTGCGTTCAAGATTCGGAACTGGATCCCGGCCTGGTCGGTGGCACGCGCCATGGCTCCGCCGAGGGCATCGATTTCTTTTACCAGATGTCCCTTGCCGATACCCCCGATCGCGGGGTTGCAGCTCATCTGTCCCAAGGTCTCGATGTTATGCGTCAACAGCAGCGTGAGAGCTCCCATGCGCGCAGCCGCGAGCGCCGCCTCGGTACCGGCGTGGCCGCCGCCGATGACGATGACTTCGTACTGCTTCGCAAAACGCATGACGCTGAATCTACTCGATTTTTGACAAGGGCGCGTACTCTAAACTCTCACGGTGAAAAGCACCAGGGAACCATTGATGCACGACTTGAACTAAGGCTTAAGACCCTGGAAAAGCACCGTTGGAGCCTTGCATGAGTCCCAAGCCAGGAATCACCGCCGCAGCCCTCATTGTCGCGCTCCTCGTGGGCACGATCGGAATATTCAAATCCGCGGCGGGTGCCGCGCCGCAGGTCGGCCAGGCTGCACCGGACTTCAGTGCGGTCGACAGCCAGGGCAGGCTGGTCCATTTGCGGCAATATCGCGGCAAAATCGTGGTGCTGGAGTGGACCAATGCTGACTGCCCCTACACGCATAAGCACTACAGCAGCGGCAACATGCAAAGCATGCAGGCGCTGGCGCAAAAGAATGACATCGTGTGGCTGAGCGTGATCTCCTCGGCTCCCGGGAAGCAAGGCTATGTCAATGGCGCCGCTGCGAATGCGCTGACGCAGTCGCGCCATGCGGTCCCCGCCGCGGTGCTCTTGGACCCCACTGGCAGCGTCGCGCGTTTGTACGATGCGAAGACGACCCCGCATATGTTCGTCATCGACAAGGATGGGGCGCTTCGGTACATGGGCGGGATCGACAGCATCGCGACCACCGACGAGTCGGACATCGCGCGTGCGGAACCTTACTTGAAGGAAGCGATGCTGGCGGTGGCCGCGGGCAATCCCGCGCCGCACCCCGTCACCAAGCCTTACGGCTGCTCGATCAAGTATTAGGAGCCAGGGTGAACGCGTATAGTTCCGCCGCGTGATCATCCGCCCCGCCATCGCCGCTGAACGCAGAAGCCTCGAAGCGCTGCAATGGCGCGCTTCGCTTGGCAACGAGGGCGATCGCGATGCGTTGCTGCTGCATCCCGATGCCATCGACCTGCCGCTGGAACAAATTGCCGCGGGTGGCGTGTTTGTCCTGGAACAGGACGGCGCCATCGTCGGCTTCTCCGCCATCCTGCCGCGCGATGATGGCGACACAGAGCTCGATGCGCTGTTTGTCGAGCCCAGCATTCAGCGCCGCGGCATCGGGCGAAAGCTGATCGAGCACTGCGCCGAGATGGCGCGCTCGATGGGCTCGAACGCGCTGCACGTCGTGGGCAACACACACGCCAAGCAGTTCTATCTGTCCTGCGGGTTCACCATCGTCGGCAGCTTCGATACGCGCTTCGGCTTGGGATTGTTGATGCGCAAACAGCTGCGCCACGCGTAGGCGCCGGTATTACGCGACGGCGACCGGAATGCCGGCAAACATGCCCGCCCATTTCTTGGGCCCGGTTTCATGCACCGATTCGCCATCGGCGCTCACCGCCACGGTGACTGGCATATCCTTGACGTCGAATTCGTACACCGCCTCCATGCCGAGTTCCGGAAAGGCGACGATGCGGCTGCTGCGGATGGCATTCGACACCAGAAATGCCGCTCCGCCCACGGCAATCAAATAGGCGGAGCCGTGCTTCGCAATGGACGCGACGGTTTCGGGCCCGCGCTCCGCCTTTCCCACCATCGCCAGCAATCCTGACTTGCCGAGCATGGTGTCCGTGAATCGATCCATGCGATTCGCGGTGGTCGGGCCCGCGGGCCCCACGACTTCCGTGCCCACGGGATCCACGGGTCCGACGTAATAAATCACGCGCCCCGTGAAATCCAATCCGTCGGGCAGCGGTTTGCCCGCATCGAGCAGTGCGCAGATGCGCTTATGCGCGGCGTCACGGCCCGTCAGCAACTTGCCCGACAACAACAGCCGCTCGCCGGGTTTCCAAGACGCGATCTCTTTTTTGCCGAGGCCATCGAGGGACACGCGGCGCGCACCGGCATCGGCGGCCCAATGAACCTTGGGCCACAGATCCAGATTCGGCGCCTCGAGCACCGCGGGTCCCGAGCCATCCAGCGTGAAATGAATATGCCGGGTGGCGGCGCAATTGGGAATCACCGCCACCGGCAAGGATGCCGCATGGGTCGGATAATCCAAAACCTTGACATCCAGCACCGTGGTCAAGCCCCCCAAGCCTTGAGCACCGATGCCGAGTGCATTGACGCGCCGGTAAATTTCCAAACGCAATTCCTCCAAGGGCGTCTTGGGGCCGCGCGCGATGAGCTCGCCGATATCGATGGGATCCATCAGCGATTTCTTCGCGAGCAGCATGGCCTTCTCCGCGCTGCCCCCGATCCCCACACCCAGCATTCCCGGCGGGCACCAGCCTGCGCCCATCTCGGGCACCATCTCCACCACCCAGTCGGCCACCGAATCCGAGGGATTCAGCATGGCAAACATCGATTTGTTTTCCGAGCCGCCGCCCTTGGCGGCGACGGTTATTTCGAGCCGATCACCGGCGACGAATTCCGTGTGGATCACGGCGGGCGTGTTGTCCTTGGTATTGCCGCGCTTGAACGCAGGATCCGCGACGATGGAGGCGCGCAGCTTGTTATCGGGGTTCAAGTAGGCGCGGCGCACGCCTTCATTGATCATCGCCTCGAGGTCACGCTTGGCGTCCCAGCTCACACCCATGCCCACCTTGACGAACACCACCACGATGCCGGTGTCCTGGCAGATCGGCCGGTGGCCTTCGGCGCACATGCGCGAGTTGGTCAGAATCTGCGCGATGGCGTCGCGCGCGGAGGGGCTTTGTTCGATCTCGTAGGCACGGCCCATGGCGCGGATGAAATCGGGCGTGTGGTAGTAGGAAATGTACTGCAGGGCGTCCGCAACGCTCGCAATCACATCGGCTTCGCGAATGACGGTCATGTCGCAAATCTATCAAGTTGTGAGCAAGCATGGGTAGCGAATCCCATACAATCGCTGCAATGGGAGGCGGCATGCGTCAGCTGTTCGGGGCGTTCGTATGGATGGGCATCAGCGTGTGCGCATGGTGGGCGCGGCCCGCCGCCGCAGAAAATTCCGCGCTTCTGCCCACGAGCGAATGCCGGCTCGAGCATCCGCTGCGTTTGAGTTCGGTTGCCGCGCGCTGCGGAACCTTGCGCGTGCCGATCGACCGCGAACACCCCAAGGAAGGATCGATCGACCTGAAGGTGGCGGTCGTGCCCGCCCTGAACCGGCGCAGCACCGCGGCGCCGTTGTTCCTCCTGGCCGGCGGCCCGGGACAAAGCGCCATGCGGGTGTACGTGGCGCTCAGCGGCGCCTTCGCGCGCATCAATCGCAATCACGATATCGTTCTCCTGGACCAGCGCGGCACGGGGACTTCCAATCTGCAGTCGTGCGTCTATCCCGAGGATTGGCAGGAACCTGCTGATCCGTTGCCGGCGCTGCGCAAAGCGACCGAGGATTGCGTGGCGAAGCTCGGGCCGCTCGTGCGTTTCTATACCACCAGCGTCGCGATTCGCGATTTGGACGATGTGCGCGCGGCTTTGGGTTTCGATCAGATTGACTTGTACGGGGGCTCCTATGGCACGCGCGTCGCGGAACAATACATGCGCCGCCACCCCGAGCACGTCCACGCGGTGATCCTGGACGGTGTGACATACCCACAGCAGGCAATCGGCGCCGAGACGCCGCAAGATGCCGAGCGCGCCTTGAATTTGATCGTCGCGCGCTGCCTGCAGTCGCCCGATTGCGCTGCCGTCTATCCTGAGCTGCAGGACGAACTGAAGACTTTGCTGCGGCAATTCGGGCCGCAGAAAATCATGGTGACCATCGACGATCCGAACAGCGGGCTGCCGCTCGAGATCGACTTCAACCGCAGAGTGTTCGACACCGCGCTGCGCCTGCTTTCCTACAGCAGCATGCAGGCATCGCTCCTGCCTGCGCTGATTCACGAGGCGGCGCACGGCAAGCTGCGGCCGCTCGCGGCTCAATCCGTGATGAATGTACGCCAGCTCGCAGATCAGCTTGCGAACGGCATGCAGTACAGCGTGATCTGCAGCGAGGATGAGCCTTTTCTCGCGGGCGTCGATCGTGCCGCCATGGAGAAGACCTACCAAGGCACGGATATGGTGGACGGCTTGCATGCGATTTGCCGGCTTTGGCCGCGCGGGCCGGTGGACGCCGACTTGCATGCGCCCCTGCACAGCGACATTCCGACTCTGCTGTTGTCCGGCGAAGCCGATCCGGTCACGCCGCCGGTCGACGCCGAGCGCGCCGCCGCCGGGCTCAGCCGGCACCGGCACTTGATCTTGAAAGGCGAAGGCCACGGCCAGTTGGCGACCGCCTGCGTACCCACCATCGCCGCCGATTTTCTCGACAACGCCGCTCCCGACAAGCTGGATGCCAGTTGCCTGGATCGGCACACACCCGAACCCTTTTTCCTGAGCATGACGGGACCTGCGCCATGATCGAGGCGATGGGCCTGAACAAGCGCTTCGGCAGCATCGAGGCTGCACGCGACGTCTCATTCGCGGCACGCGACGGCGAAATCACGGGTCTGTTGGGCGCCAATGGCGCCGGCAAATCCACGTGTCTGCGCATGCTCTACGGCGTGCTGACACCGGACAGCGGCAAAGCGTGCATCGACGGCATAGACATCCGCGGCGAGACCTCGAAGGCGCGCGCGCACCTGGGTGTGCTGCCGCACGCGGCCGGGCTGTACAACAACCTGACCGCGCGGGAAAACATCCGCTACTTCGGCACGCTGCATGGGATGCCGGCAAAGCTTTTGGCGGCGCGCACCGCCGAGCTGTCGCGGGCGCTCGGCATGGATGCCTTTATTGAGCGTCGCGCGAAGGGATTTTCCCAGGGCCAGCGCATCAAGGTGGCCCTGGCCCGCGCCCTGGTGCACGACCCCGGCAATGTCGTGCTCGACGAACCGACCAACGGGCTCGACGTCATGGCGATCCGCAATTTGCGCGAGATGCTCCTGGCACTGAAGGCTCAGGGGCGCTGCGTCTTGTTTTCCTCGCATGTCATGCAGGAGGTCGCGGCGCTGTGCGACCGCGTGGTCATCATCGGCCACGGGCGCGTACTCGCGGACGCGACGGTACAGGAGATACGCGAGCGCAGCGGCGCGGCCACCTTGGAAGAAGCCTTCTTGCAGGTGCTGGGCGATACGGAAGGTGTGAGCTGATGCCGACGCTGCTGACGGTCTTTGCCAAGGAATTCCTGGAAAATCTACGCGATCGGCGCACGCTGTTGTCCGCACTGCTGTTCGGCCCGCTGTTCGGCCCGCTGCTCTTCGGCCTGATGGTGTCGCGCATGCTCGAACAAAGCGTGGTCGAGTCGGATGTGCCCTTGAAGATCACCATCTCCGGCGGCCACTACGCGCCGGGGCTGATTCGATATCTGCAAGGACGCGGCGTGCGGCTCACGCAGAAGGAACTGACGGAGAACGAGGCGCGGGCGGCCGTTCGAAACGGCGGCTCCCAGGTGGTGCTGCTCGTCCCGGCGGAATATCCCAAGCTATTCGTGGACGCAAGGCCGGCACCCATCTTGTTGTTCGCGGACAGCGCGGATTCGCAGACACGAAAAATTGCCGACCGCGCCAAGGGCATGCTGGGCGCTTACGGCAGCACGATCGCACAATTGCGGCTGGAAATGCGCGGCGTGAGCCCGTTGCTGAGCATTCCCATTGCGGTCAATGAGGTCGATATCGCAACGCCCGCGGGCCGCGCGGTGGTGGTGCTGGGATTCATGACCTATTTCGTGCTGTTCGCCTTGTTGATGGGCGGCCTGTACCTGGCAATCGACTCGACCGCGGGCGAGCGGGAGCGCGGTTCGCTGGAGGCGCTGCTCAGCCTGCCGGTGGCGCGTTCGGCATTGGTGGGCGGAAAGATTCTGGCGACCTGCGCCTATATGTGCATTTCTTTGGCCTTGAGCCTGACGGCTTTCGTTTGCGTGTTTCGTTTCGTGCCCCTTGAGCGCATTGGCATGAGCGCCAACTTAGGGCTGGGCACCGCACTGATTTTCTTTGGAATCTGCCTGCCCTTCGTGCCCTTGGGCGCCACGTTGATGACCTTGGTCGCCTCCTTCACGCGTACCTACCGCGAGGCGCAAACCTATCTCACCACCGTGCTGTTGGTGCCGACACTGCCGATCGCCTTTGCCAGCATTTATTCCCTGAAAACCAAGAGCTCATTGATGGTCATCCCTTCCTTGAGCCAGCATTTATTGATGACCAGCGTGCTCAAGGACTAACCGATTTTATTGCACGATGTGCTGGTGTCCGCAGCCGCTTCGCTTGGGCTTGCGCTGCTGATGTTCGTGCTCACCGCACGGCATTGGCGCCGCGAAACCATGCTGGGCTGATGCTTACTGTATGAGCGTTTAACAGCTTGAAGTGGGCGCGCGAAAATTAGGGGCTTTCCTGTATAGGCGTTCTACTAGAGCGTATGTATAATATTTTCAACGCAGGGTTCGCGTTGCTCGGGGAGTAGGGATGAGCACATCATCATCCGCACGGATGGGCATCGTGGCATTTATAGCCATTCTGACGGTGTCCGCAGGCACAATGCTCTGGCTTTTCTGGCGTTACCCACTCATGACCGCGATCATCACGCTAGGCGTGTTCGCAGCCCTCGTCGTATTGGCGAAGCTGGCGCGGTCCATTGATGTCGACATGCAGGATCTGGATCGGACCGAACAGAGCGTCTGATCGCCGGCGGCCTGCGGCAGCCGCGCCCCGCGCGCGAGGACAACCGTCGCTGTTGTCTTTCGAAATCACCTCGAAATCTTCATCATACTCAAGTTCCCAGGCTCGCCGGCAGGCGCGCCAAGGCCGCTTTGGCGCGCAAAGTTTGCGGATGACCGGCACCCAGCTGGGCTTCCAGCTCCGCGCTCGCTTTTTTCAGGACCGCCGGCGCTTCGCCGCTGCCGCTTTTTGCCAGTGCCTCGCCCAGCCTTTCCTGAGCCTCGGCGAGTTCCCAGATATCGTCGGGCGTTTTTTCCCGCAGGGCGACCGCCTCGCGCAGCAGAGACACGGACTCGGTATTGCGGCCGAGTGCGGAATCGGCCGATCCCAAACCCTCGATCGCCATCGCCAGCGTCGCCGCGCTTTGTGCGCCGAGCTTGCGCAAGCCCTGCACCGCATCGGCATATTGCTGCTGGGCTGACTGATTGTCGCCCTCGCTCGCGGCGAGCTGTGCTGTGCCGATTTCCGTGCGCAACGTCAAAGGATGCGCGGCACCATAGTGCGACAGCGAGGCTTGATGAGCCCCGGCGAGAGTGCTCGAGGCTTGCGCATGATCGCCGCCGGCCAGCAGGGCTTCGCCGAGGAACACCCGTGCTTGCAAGGCGACCGGACTGTCAGGACCCGCATAACGGCTCGCCATCTCCATCGATTCGCGCAGCACGCTGATCCCTGCATCGGTGCGATTGGTTACGCTAAGAATCCGGCCGTAATAGCTCATTGCCGCGGCGACCGCGGCGGAATCGCCCGCGAGCGCCCGCTCACGCTCCACCGAACTCTTCAGGAGACTCTCGGCATCGCGCAAATGACCCGCGCGCATCTCCAGCGTGCCGGTATTGGCCACGATGATCTGCGCATCGATGCCGTCACCCAGGCCCAGCGCGCGATAGATCGCCGTGGTTTCGTAGTAGGCCTTGAGCGCCTCGGGCACGCGATTCACCGTGCCGAGCGTAATGGCGAGCGAGTTGAACAGAACCGCGGTCTCGCGGTTGTCGTGGCCGGACAGGGCGATGCGTTGCGCAATGGCGTCGCGAATCGTGGCAATGGCGCCGTCGACGTCGCCGCGCGTGCGCTGCAGCCGCGCGCGCGTGCCCAGGCCCTCGAGCCGCTCCTCCGCATATTGTTGCGGCGATGCCCGCCAGAAACTCTCCGCTTGTGCCAGCAATGTTTCCGCGCGATCGGCATGTCCTCGCAGCAGTTCTATGTTGGCGAGCTTTTGGCGCGCGTCGGCGATCGCAAACGGATCCGCCTTCGAATCGGTTTCGGCGAGAAATCCTTCCAGCAGCGATGCCGCGCCGTTGGCGTCCTCGAGTGCGCCGTACAGATCCGCAAGCGTCAGGACGATTTGGCCCTTGAGCTGCGGCTGATCGCGATATTCCTTCAGCACACGCTGGGCGCTCAGATCGATCATGCCCTTGGCCGTCGTCGATTTGGAACCCTGATCGCTGATCGCCGCACGGAACAGGCCCGTCAGGCTGTAGCGCACTGCTTCCTCGCGGGCCGCATCGCGCAGTGCGACGTCGCGTTCTTGCGCGGCCTTCTCGGCCTGCCACGCCGCCACGCCCAATCCCACCGCCAATGAAACGATCACGGCCCCCACCGCCGCCGCTGCCCAGCGATAGCGGCGCAACGTCCGGCTGATGACGTACAGATGCGCCCCCTCGCGCGCCTCAACCGGCTCGCCGCGGCGCGCCCGCTCGACATCGAGCTTGATGGCCTCGACCGTTGCATAGCGATCGCCCGGTTCCTTGCGCAAAGCCTTGGCCACGATCGCGTCCAGATCGCCGCGCAGCAACCGCGGCGGGACCGGCGCATTCGGCTGAGTTTCCGCCGTCCGGCTCAAAGAGGGTGCGGGCCGCTGCAGAACCGTGCGCATCGCCTGCAATACCGGCGTGTCGGATCCCATCCAGGGATGCGCGCCGCTCAGGAGCTCGAACAGCAGCAGGCCCAATGCATACACATCGGTCGCGGTGGTGACGGCGCCGCCGGTGAGTTGCTCGGGCGCTGCGCAAATCGGCGTCATGGGAGTCGAGGCTGCCTGGGTCACCCGAGCGCGTTGCGCGTCCAACAGTTTTGCGATGCCGAAATCCAGAAGTTTCACCGCGCCATTCGGCGTCACCAAAATGTTCGAGGGTTTGAGGTCGCGGTGGACGATCAGATTGCGATGGGCGTAGGCCACGGCGTCGCACACTTGGATGAACAGCGCGAGGCGCTGCTCCAAAGAGGCGTGGTTGACCTGACAGTACTCGGTGATCGGCCGGCCTTCGACGAATTCCATCGTCATGAAGGGACGGCCGTCTTCGGTGACGCCGCCGTCGTAGAGCCGCGCGATGCCCGGATGCTCCAGCCGCGCCAGAATCTGCCGCTCCGCCTGGAAGCGCTCCATTTGCGCCGCCGCTTCGCGCTGCAAGAGCTTGATGGCAACGCGCTGTTCGAAATTGCCGTCGGCTCGCGTGGCTTCGTACACTTCGCCCATGCCGCCGCGGCCGAGCAGGCGCGTGATGCGCCAGGCGCCGAGGCGCAGTCCCAAGGTGCCGTCCGGGATCAATTCCTCCACCGGAGGCTTTGGCGGCGTCGACAGAAATCCGCCCGATGCACTGGCTGAGCGCAGCAGGCTTTCGACTTCAGCGAGCACTGCGGAATCCTCGATGCGCCGGGCGCGCAGATTGGCTATCCGCTCGGCCTCGGGCAGGTCGAACATATCGTCGAGCAGCGCATCGACGCGAGCGCGTTGCGCGGGAGACAGCGGGGCCGTGGCTTGATTGCTCGGTGGCATATCCTTCGGAGCCTAGCGCTTGTTCTGAAGCCTGACGCTTGCGCGTCAGTGTACCTGAGGCGCGGTGAAAATTCGGTTGCAGAGGGCGCCCAACTTCTCGGGCAGGGTGCCGGCCGCCACGGCGATATCATCGTCGCCGCCGCGAACCTGAATGTCGCAGAGCACGTCGCTCTTTTGCGCGATGACCTCATGGAGGCTCTCCTGCCACACGGCCGCGTCGCCGACGCCGCTCAAAGGGCGGACCGGCAGCGGCATTTTGCCGCTCGACCAAGCGTCGAGCGAGGCCTTGCCGAGGCCGGGACGCACACTCACAGTGATGGCCGAGAACCCGGTCGTCAGGAACGCGCATGACTGACCATCCCCGGCCAATGCCGTGGCATGGGTGATCGGCGCGTGCAGGAGGCCGCCGAGATCCGCTGCCTTCAGCACCAGCGTCTCACAGGGGGAAATCGGTGCAAGGACAGGCGGCGCGGCGCCGGGCGCTTTCGAACAGCCGGCGAGACTTGAGCACGCGGCAAAGAGCGGGAGGCTCAGTCTCGCGATGCAGTTCATTTAGGCTGTGCCCCGGCGTCCTTCATCGCCTCGAGACGCGCCAGATCGATCTGGCCCAATGATTGTTCCAACGAAGCCATGCCCACGCCGTCGCCGCTGATATCGACCGAGTAGCGTTTCACGAGAAGGATGCTGAGCTCGCCGTGCTTATTGTGAGCGTCATATTTTTCATGCACCGTTCTGCCGCCGATCTGCACATCCCTTTCGTAGCCGCCGTCGCTCTCCGAGGTGGTGTTCTGAATCAAGCCGCCGGCCAAATCCATCAGTCCCGAGACGCCGGAGATATCCGCAATCTCGATGTGCACGGTGTCGCCGTTGCCATCGGCATAGTCGGCCTTTGCGGATGAGGTCTTCACGCCGATAGCACCCTGATTCTCGCCTTGCGCTGAGGTGCGCTTCATGCCCGGCAATGAGGCCGGCAACATCGCCGTGAGCGTCTTGAAATCCACGGTGGCGACGCGATTCGGACCGCCCAATGCGCCGCCCAAGGCACCCAACAATCCGCCGACCGCCGACGCCGGGCTTTGGGCGTTTTGCGAAGCGTCGGCGGCAGCGGGGGAGCCGTTCGTGGCCGACGCACCGGGCGCTGCGCTTTGCGACTGAGCCTGCTCGCCGGCCTTCGCAAGATTTGACAGCGCGGCGCTCAAGCCCGCCTTACCCTTGGCATCGGTGCCCAAAAGATTGCCGATGGCATTGCCGGCCTCAGCCGCACCCTGATCGCGTGCGGCGGCCTGCTCTGTTGCCCGCTCAGCGGCAGTGCCGCCGAACAATCCCTGCCGGGCGCCGCCGATATGCGCCACCGTGCTCAACACCGCAAAGACGATGCCCACCAGAATGGTGCAGATCACCACGCTCGCCGTGTAGCCGAAGGCTTTCTCCTTCGGCGATTGCATGAGCACCGGCAAGCCGAGATACAGCACGTAAATGCCGTAAAGACCCGCAAGCAGCTGCAGCAGGGTCGCCAGGATCGGCGACAAGGCCAGCACGGAACTCAGCATCGCGGGCGTGAGGCTGTAGGCGGCGACTTTGAGCGCCTGGCGCTGATCCCGCGTTCCAGAGAAAGTGCCGGCCAGCGCGTTGATGATGAGTCCGACGACGAAGACGCCGAACAAGGCGGAGACGAACATCATCACGGTATAGGTAAGTCCGCTCGAGATCGGCATGCGAAAACTGCTGCCGAATGCCGAGTTGACACCGAGTACCGACATCCGCAAAAACCCGACCAAGGCGGCCAGCAGCGCCAGCGGCATCACATAGCCCACGTACAGCTGCGATGCGGTCGTGGGTTCGGGCGCGATGGCCGTCCACTCGGTTTTTGGACTCAGCACAATGTTCTTTACGCGCGACAGCAGCCCGGGCGCGGACGCCGCGGCAGCGGCCCAGGCCTTCGAAGTCGCGGCAGCCGCGGCCGCACCGGCCATGGCAGGGGTTTGCGGCGCCGAGGAGGCGACCGATGGCGCCTCGATTTGCTGGCCGCAACTGCCGCAGAAGCGGGCATTCGCCGGCACGGGCTTATTGCACTTGGGACAATTCACGTTGTTCTCCTTTTCATGACGCGCTCCTGTTTGATCTGACTATGAGAACCAGATGCGCCCTTCGATCCCGCCATGGCGGGTTCGCGGGCGCCATGCGGTTTTTAAGCGCAGGGAACTCACGCGCGGGAAGTCGGCATGAAAGCGTTTTGCATCAACTGCGGCACCGAACTCGGCACGAACACGCGTTTTTGCACCAATTGCGGCACGGAGAATCCCGAGCCCGCTCCTGAACCCGAGCCTGTGCCCGCGCCCGCGCTCGCGCCCGACCCAAAAAAGGATCGCCGTTGGCTGTGGTGGGTGCTGGCGCTGATCCTCATGTTCGTTTTGGGATTTCTGCTGGGAAAAATGCTGGCGCCGAAATGCCCTCCGTGCCCAGCCGTCTCCACGAGCGGCGGCGGTGGCGGCGGCGGCGGTGGGGGTGGTGGCGGTGGCGGCGGTGGGGGCGGCGGTGCCGGGGGTGGGGGCGGCGGTGCCGGGGGCGGTGGTGGTGGCGGTGCGGGCGGTGTGCCTGCCGGCGGTCCCGGCAATGGCAGCGGAAACGGCGGTGATGGCGCCGGTGGGGGAGGCGGAGGTGGCGGCGGCGGCGGTGCGCCGGAACCGGTACCCAAAGGCGGCTCTGCCAAAGATCAAGCCGGCCACGACCTGTTGCAAATGATGAAGGGAGGCCCGCTGGGCCTGGGTGACGGCGATGACGGGGAGGGGGTCGATCCGAGCCGGAAGTCCTTCAGTTCGCGCGACTTCACTTACGACAAGACCGGTCTGCCGCGCTATCGCGATGCGGTCCAGATGGTGGTCAGTGCCATTACCTACGAGGTTCCGGATTCAACCCAGACCTACCGAACCGGCGCGGCCATCGTCACGGGAAGTGAGTTCGCCACGGTGGTCGCTTGGTATCAAAGGAATCTGCCCGGCGGATGGCAAAGCACGACGGTGGGCGATTTCGGGCAGCTCGGGGCAGCGGCGCAGCAGCTCTCGCCAGAGAACATCCTGAAAATGCTGGGCGCAGGCGCGCAAAGCGGCTCGGCGCCAGGTTCCTTGACGGCAGCCCCCGCGACGACGGCGGCCGACCGCATCCGGATCTCGATTTTCAAGCCACCGGCAGGTACGCCCAGCGATCGCGGCATCATGATCGTCCAGAAAGGCGATCATCCGGTCGAGGCGTTGCTGCAGGCGCACGTGAAACCCTAAGGCCGCGCCTCTACAACAACGTCACATGTTGTGCCTAGAATCGACCGATGGAAGAGGCACACCCGCTCCCGGACGATGCGTTTACGCGGCTGGAGACGAGCACGGCTTCCGCCGACGCGCGGCGCATCGCCGCCGAATTGCTGCCCGCCTTTTATCAGCAGCTGCGGCGTATTGCACAACGCACGCGCGCGCGGATGGGTGCAGGCCATACCTTGCAAACGACGGCGCTGGTCCACGAAGCGTACCTGCGCCTGGGACAATCGCGCAGCTTCGTCGATGAAAC
This sequence comes from Steroidobacteraceae bacterium, assembly GCA_036495805.1. Lineage (GTDB taxonomy): Bacteria > Pseudomonadota > Gammaproteobacteria > Steroidobacterales > Steroidobacteraceae > Bog-1198. Next base: position 14,139 of record DASXMG010000033.1, read on the forward strand.
CCACTTCTTGCGCGCAGCCGCGCTGGCCATGCGCCATGCCTTGATCAACTATGCGCAGTCGCGCGTCGCCGAGAAACGCGGCGGCGGCGGCCAGCACGTGACCCTGTCGCATATCGATGAATTCTCCGTCGATTCGGACGAAGGTTTGCTTGCGCTCAATGAGGCGATGGAAAAATTGACCCAAGAGATGCCGCGCCTTGCCGACGTGGTCGAGTGTCGTTTCTTCGGCGGCTATGGCGAAGAAGATACCGCGCGGGCGCTCGGCATTTCGCTGCGCACCGTGCAGCGCGACTGGCTGAAAGCGCGCGCATGGCTGTTTCGCGAACTCGGCGGGACGCCTTAGTGTGGCGGGAATTGCAGCGTCAAACGGTTCTTAAATGTCAGGCGCGGGCAGATGATGAGAGCCATTTTTTAACCAGAAATTAAGCGGGAGTAATCACTGTGAGCTTATTTGGCCATCCAACCGATTTGAATCGGCAATTCATTGCGAGGCCGGACGTTGCCAAGGAGGACATCCTCTACAAATGGCCGGACATGACCATCCGCAAGTTCACGCAGGTGACCGTGCAGCCGGACGAGACCGCGCTCTTTTTCAAGGAAGGCAAGCTGGCTGGAACCTTGCCGCAGGGCCGCTCCACCATGGACGGCGCACTCATCCCCTTCCTCGGCGACATCGTCGATTGGGCGAGCGGCGGCAACATGTACCGCGCCGAATTGTACTTCGTCGGCACGCGTGAATTCGTCAGCCTGCCTTTCGGCGGTCCCATCGATAACATCGAGGATCCGGAAACCGGATTGGCCGTGGGGCTGCGGGTATTCGGCGAATACGCGTTGTCCGTCAGCGATCCCTCCGCCATGATTTTGAAATTGGTGGGGACCCGCCAGGCAACGAATGATCTGATCACCGATTGGGCGCGCGAGCAAATCCTCAAGGCCTTGCGCACCAGCGTGGTGAAGAAACTCACGGCGGAAAAGTGGCCGGTGCTGGGGCTCGCCGCGCGTACCGGCGACATCGAGACCGCGCTGATCGCGGACGTGCAAGCACCCTTGGAGCCGTATGGTTTGAAAATCACCCGGCTCGGCAACATGACCATCAGCTTGAGTCCCGAGGATGAACAAACCCTGAAAGGGCTGCGCAAAGACACCGCTTACACGCGTCTCGCCGGCGGCTTCCGCGAATACGGCGTCGGCGCGGCGCTCAAGGGCATCGGCGAGGGAGCGGCGGCCGGCGGCGGCAGTGGCGCCGCGGCATTGGGCGTGGGCATGGGATTGGGCGGCATCGTCGCGGGAATCGGTGTCGCGCCGGGCGGGGGCCAAAGCGGCGGAAATCCTGGAGGCGGAGCGGGACCCGGGCCGGGAGCGAATCCAAGCGGCGGCGGCGTCGCTTGCGGCAGCTGCCATGCGCAGAACGCGCCGGGCGCCAAATTCTGCTCGAGCTGCGGCGCGGCCATGGCGCCGAAGGGCGTGCACTGCACTCAGTGCGGCACTGCCGCCGCACCCGGCGCGAAATTTTGCGGCAACTGCGGCGGTGCGCTGACTTGAGCATGCGCGCCAGGTTATACAGTTGTGCCGGCATAGCCGCCGCGCTCTGTCACGCCACCATGGCCTTCGGGCGCGCGGGCGGGGGCAGCCACGCGGCAGCAAGCCATAGCACGGGCGGCAGTTCCGGCGGCTCGTTCGGCAGCGGCGGATCCTTCGGTAGCGGCGGATCCTTCGGCGGCCTGGTGGTGCTGCTCATCATCGTGGTCGGCGGCATTTACATCATGCGCCGCGTGCGCAACGGCTCCTCCGGGCAATCGGTGGGCGGCACTCCGCAGGCCCAGGCTGCCATCGCCGCTTTGGGTTCGGTCATCGGTGCCTCGAACCTCGCGCGCATCGCCATCGGCGACTTAGGCTCGGGTGCCGGAGCGCAGCGGCGTCCCTTGCCTCCAGCCATCGATGCCATTCGTGCGCTCGATCCGGGTTTCGAGATGGAAACTTTTCTGCAGCGCGCCGAAATGACTTTTTTCCTGGTCAAGCGCGGCGTGCAGAAAAACGATGCCGCGTCGATCCGGTGCTATCTGAATGACGGCGTATTCAACGCCGTGTCGCAAGGCATTGCGCAATCCAAAGCGCAGCACCGGCATGCGCTGCTCGAGAGCCTCAATGTCCGCGGGCTCGCGGTGGAAGCGGCCGACTGCAATGCGCAGGGACAAACCATTCAAGTCCATTTTGACCTGGTGTATCGCGCCAAGACATTGAACGATGCCAATCAGACCGTGGCCGATGAGGGTCAGGACCAGCGGCACGCGGAGCGTTGGACGTTTGCGCGCGGCCCTGCCGCACGCACCGCGGTCAATGGCGGCGTCATTGCGGCGCGTTGCCCCGCATGCGGCGCGGAGTTGCGCCTCGCACTCGACGGCACTTGTGCGCATTGCAAGGCCAGCGTCACCAACGGTTCGGTGGACTGGGTCGTCATCGATGTCCAGCCGGCTGGGTACGTCGGCTACTCGGCGGATTCCTCGTTGGGATTCGCGGCGCCGAGCGTTGCCGAAGGCGTTGCCGCGCTCACCGCCGCGGACAAGGACTTCTCGCTGGGCGTGTTCCAGGGCCGGGTGAAGACGGCATTTCTCGCCCTGCAAGACGCCTGGTGCAAGCAGAATCTGGACGCGGGCCGCGCGTTCATGAGTCCCGGCGCTTACTTTACCTGGAGCGCACAGCTCGAGACCATGGCCGCCGAGGGACGGCGCGATGTGATGGAAAATGTGAGCGTGCGTGCCGTCCAGCCGATTCGCATCGTTCATGGCCGCGTGTTCGACGACTTGACCGTGCGCATCAGCGCGGGCGCCGCCGATTTTGAAGTCGATCAGAGCGGCAAAGTCGTTTTCGGCGACCGTAGCGTCAAGCCCTTCATGGAGGACTGGACCTTTCAGCGCTCCGTCGGCGTCGCCACGTCGAACAAACCCGGCACGCTCGAGAACACCTGTCCGAGTTGCGGCGCACCCGTGTCCTTGACCCAGATCGGCGAATGCCGCTATTGCAAGGCCGCGGTGACCAGCGGCAAATTCGATTGGGTCGTGTCGCGCATCGATCAAGAAGACGAAGGCAGCGCCGGCACCGGCGCGTCGTTGGACATGAACCATGTCGGCGAGGCCATCGCGCTGCAGGTGGGCGGCGCCATCGTCGGCGGGTTGCTCAGCAGCCTGCTGTCGGACCGGCGCTGATGCGCGAGCTTTAAAAAACGCGGGGCCGCCGCACGGCATTATTTTCCGATACAAAAGCTGCTGAAGATTTCTCCCAGCAAATCATCGCTGCTGAATTCGCCGGTGATTTCCCCTAAGGCCAATTGCGCCCGGCGCAGTTCCTCGGCGAACAGCTCGAACGCCCGCGTCGCCGCCAGCGTTTGCGCGGCTTGCACCATGCAGGATTTGGCGCGGTCCAGCGCATCGAGATGGCGGCGCCGCGCCGACAACGCACCGGAGTCGCCGCTGCGATAACCGGCGCGACTTTTCAAATGAGCGCGCAGCAGGTCAAGACCGGATCCGGTCCTTGCGCTCAAGAACACCTGCGGCGGATCGCGGGATTCATCGACGTGGGCTTGCGCGCCGCTCAAGTCTATTTTGTTGAAGATCAAGCTGACCGGCACGCCCTGCGGGAGCTCATCGAGCTCCGCGGCGAGTTCCGATTCGCTGCTCTCACCGGCCGGCGCCGCCGCGTCCAACATGTAAAGCACGCGATCCGCCCTCTCAAGCTCCGCGAGTGCGCGCCGCACGCCCTCGGCTTCCACCATATCCGTTGTCTTGCGCAGGCCCGCGGTATCGATCAGATTCAGGGGCATGCCATCCAGGTGGACCTGCTGACGCAGAACATCGCGCGTGGTCCCCGGCTGATCGGCGACGATGGCGATCTCATCGCCCACGAGTTTATTCAACAAACTGGATTTTCCGGCGTTCGGTTTACCGGCGATGACCACGTTCAAGCCTTCGCGCAGCAGCGCGCCTTGCCGCGCCGCCGCCGTGATGGCATCGAAGCTCATGAAAATCTTCGCCATGCGACGCCCTAGCTCGCTGCCCGGAACGAAATCCAGTTCCTCGTCCGGAAAGTCGATCGCCGCTTCCACCAGCGTGCGCAGCCCGGTGATTTGCGCCTGCAGCTCATTGACCCGCGCGGAGAATTCCCCCTGCATGGAGCGCACCGCTGCGCGCGCCGCGGCGACGCTGCCGGCATCGATGAGATCCGCGATGGCCTCGGCTTGGGCAACGTCCATCTTGCCGTTCAAAAAAGCGCGCTCGCTGAATTCGCCCGGCCGCGCCGGGCGGCAGCCGAGTTCGAGCAGCCGTTTGAGCAGCCCATCGAGCACCAAAAGACCGCCATGGCCTTGCAGCTCCAGGACGTGTTCACCGGTAAAGGAGGCGGGCGCGGGGAAATACAGTGCCAGTCCGCGATCGAGCGGCGCGCCCTCGCTGTCCAGAAAATGCGCAACCTGTGCGACGCGCGGCGCCGGAAGACGGCCGATGATCGCCTCTGCGATCTGCGGAACGTTGGGGCCCGACACGCGGATCACCCCGACCGCACCGCGCCCTGGAGCGCTGGCGATGGCGGCGATGGTGTCGGTAGTCAGACAGGCTCCTAAGCCACGAGCGTTAGGCGCGCAGCTTGGCGGCCTCGGCTTCGACCACTTTGTTCACGCGCCACTGCTGCGCAATCGACAGCACCGTGTTGGTGAGCCAGTAGAGCGTGAGACCCGATGGGAAAAAAGCCATCATGCCGGTCATGATCAGCGGCATGAACTGCATGATCTTGGCCTGCATCGGATCCGGCGGCGCAGGATTCAGCTTGAACTGCGCAAACATGGCGCCGCCCATGAGCAGCGGCAGTACGAAGTACGGGTCGCGCGATGACAGATCATTGATCCACAGCAGAAACGGCGCCTGGCGCATTTCCACGCTCTCGAGCAGCACCCGGTAGAAGGAGATGAACACCGGGATCTGCACGACCATCGGCAGGCAGCCCGCCAGCGGATTGATCTTTTCCTTCTTGTACAGATCCATCATGGCGCGGCCCAATTTCTCGCGGTCGTCCTTGAAGGTTTCCTGGATCTGCTTCATGCGCGGACCCACCGCGCGCGTCCTGGCAATGGAACGGCCCGCGGTCTGCTGCAGGGGATAGAACAACAATTTAATCAGCAGGGTCACGATGATGATCGACCAGCCCCAATTGCCGGTGAGCTTGTGCACCCAGTTCAGTCCGGCGAACAAAGGCTGCGCCAGCACCGTCAGGATTCCGAAATCGACTGTGCGCTCCAAATTCCTGCCCATGGCCCCGAGTTGCGATTGCAATTTAGGGCCGACAAACAAGTCTTCGTGGAACTGCACCGTCGCACCGCTTGGCACGTCGACCATGGGGCCGGTTGCGCTTATCAAGTACTCGTTGTTGTGGACTTGCAGCTGATATTGATCGAGCTGGCCGGCGGGGGGCACAACGGCCGTGACGAATTGATGCTGCAGCGAAGCCAGCCAGCCATTGCTGATGCTCGCGGAGTACTTCGAGTCGCTGTCGCTCTCGACGTTGAGGTCCTTGGACTTGGTGCCGTCGTAAACCGCAGGGCCCTTGAACGAATAGGTTTCGACGTTGAAATAGGAACGCGAAGCATGTTCCCAATGCCGCAGAATTTGCGCGTACGAGGCCAATTTTCGCGCCGCTCTGCCGTCATTCTTTACGTCGTAGTCGAGCCCGATGGCGTATTGGCCGCGCTTGAAAACGAAGGTTTTGGTGACGGTCAGACCCGCGCCGTCGGTCCAGGTCAACGGCACCCGCAGGTCGGTGGCACCCGGCGCAAGTACGAAACTCTTTTGATCCGATTTCCACACCGCCAGATGGGTCGGCGCCGTCTCGCCGGCGACGCCGAGGAGCCCGCTGCGCAATAAATATAAGGTTGGCGGCGGCTCGTAGCTCAACAATCTGACCGGAATATTCGGCGTGTCCTTGCGAAGCGGATACTCCTTCAAATCGGCCTGATCAAGTTCCCCGCCTTTGAGATTGATGTCGATCTCGAGCACATCGGTGCTGACGTGCAGCAGCGTCGTCGGAGCTTCCGTCGCTGCCGCGGCCGGCGCGCCTTCGGGGACGGGCAGTGCCGCGGCGGCCGGCTGCGCTGCAGTTGCCGCGGTCGACGGTGCCTGCGGCAGAGCATCGAACGTGCTCGCGGGGGCTGCGGCCGGCGGCGCGGTGCCGCTGCTCGTTTGCGCGGCGGGTGCCACGACCGGCGGCTCGTAGTCATGCAACCAGGTCTGATAGTTCAGAAACAGGATCGCGGCGAGCACGCCCCACAGCACGAGACGAATATTAGGCATGGGTCGCCCTGTCATCCGGGACAGGATCGTAGCCGCCTTCCCTGAAGGGGTGGCAGCGGAGCAGCCGACGCAAGCCCAGCCAGCCGCCGCGCAGGACACCGTAGCGTTCGATGGCGGTGTGTGCGTAGCAAGAGCACGACGGATAGAAGCGGCAACGCGGACCCAACATGGGGCTGATTGCAAGCTGATAACCGCGGATGATCCACATCAAGACTTGGCGGGGCGTTATCATTTCCGGATCGAGTTCCAATGCTCATCGAGGCTTAGGCGTAATTCGCGCGGGCTGGCCGCTCGCGCGGCTTCCCGGGCGGACACGGTAACATCGACCGGCGGCAATGAGTGTTGGTTCAAGCGAAAGGATTCTCGTGCGAGGCGTTTGATGCGATTGCGTGCCACGGCGGTACCGAAGGTTCGCGTCGCGATGCTCAAGCCTAGCCGAGCATGGGTTTCATGATTGGCCAGGACAGATAAGCTGAAAAACGCATCGGAGAATTTTTTGCCGCGCCGTTTTACGTCTCTAAATTCGGCCGGCTGATGCAAACGCGTGCGCGGCTCGACCGTCAGTTTACGGATCTGAAAGCGTCCTTGAGGGAGCGCGTTACGGGCAGAGCTTCTTGCGGCCCTTGGCCCGGCGACGGGCCAGCAGTCGACGGCCGCTCTTGGTGGCCATGCGCGCGCGAAAGCCGTGGGTACGGGCACGATGCAAATTACTGGGGTTGAAAGTACGTTTCATAGCAGCGCGACTCGAGCAAAAACCTAAGGGTCATCAAGGGACTGGGCGATTTACGAAAGGCGGCAAGGGTACTGAGCGAGCATGGATGTGTCAATAGACGCCCCTTCAACTTGGAGCTAGACTCCCTGCCCTTTCGACACTTTAGCCCCATTGTCACAAACCTAGGAGAGCGCTCTTGCCGGAGTCGCTATGGAACCGCTGTCTGCGAGTACTCGAGGGCGAGCTCCCGGAACAGCAGTTCAACACCTGGGTGCGACCCCTGCAAGCCGTGGAGCGGGACGGCGAACTCAAGCTGCTGGCGCCGAACCGTTATGTCATCGAGTGGCTGGGTCAAAACCTCCTGCCGCGCATCAAGGAACTCATTCTTGCCTTTGCGGAAGGGCTTGCGCCGGAAGTCGCGCTCGATGTCGGGACGCGGGCCGGCGCCATGCCGGTTCCCGTGACGGTGCTTCGCGATGATGGCAGTGGGGCCGCGGCCGCGAGGCGCAAGCTTGCCCCGGTGGTGCTCGGCAGCCGCATCAACGCGGAATTCACCTTCGACAGCTTTGTCGAGGGTAAAAGCAACCAGCTCGCCAAGGCCGCAGCGATTCAAGTCGCGGGAAATCCGGGCCGGGCGTACAACCCGTTGTTCATCTACGGCGGCGTGGGTTTGGGCAAAACGCATTTGATGCACGCGGTGGCCAACAAACTGAAGGAGCGCAATGCAGAGGCGCGCCTGGCCTACGTGCACAGCGAGCGGTTCGTGGGAGATATGGTGCGAGCGTTGCAGCACAACACCATCAATGATTTCAAGGCGGCGTATCGATCGCTGGATTGCCTGATGATCGATGATATTCAGTTTTTTGCTGGAAAAGACCGGTCCCAGGAAGAGTTTTTCCATACCTTCAACGCGCTGCTCGAAAGTCAGCAACAGGTCATTTTGACTTGTGATCGTTACCCGAAAGAAGTCGACGGCCTCGAGGAGCGGCTGAAGTCGCGCTTCGGCTGGGGCCTTACCGTGGCCATCGAGCCGCCGGAATTGGAAACCTGCGTCGCGATCTTGATGAGCAAGGCAGCGATGACGCATGTCGATCTTCCGGAAGAGGTTGCGTTTTTCATTGCCAAACGCATCCGCTCGAACGTGCGTGAACTGGAAGGCGCCCTGCGCAGGGTGGTCGCGACCTCCAACTTTACCGGCCGGCCGATCACCCTGGAGTTCGCCAAGGAAGCGTTGCGCGACCTCTTGGCGTTGCAAGAAAAGCTGGTCACGATCGAAAATATCCAAAAGACCGTGGCGGAATACTACAAAATCAGGATCGCCGATCTGCTCTCGAAACGCCGCAGCCGTTCGATCGCACGACCGCGGCAAGTCGCGATGGCGTTGGCCAAGGAATTGACGAATCACAGCCTGCCGGAAATCGGCGACGCTTTCGGCGGTCGGGATCACACGACCGTGCTGCATGCCTGCAGGCGTGTGAAGGAATTGCGCGAGACGGATCGACGCATTGGCGAGGACTATTTAAACCTGTTAAGAACCCTGGCGGGATAGGGTGGAAAAAGCTGTGGATGACTCTGTGGACAAAGATATCCACAGGTGAGTGACAGTTTGCGAGCGATGTGTGGACAAGTATCGAGGCGTTTTCGTTAGTTTTCAATATATTGATTTATATAAGCTTTATTGCATTATCCACAGTAATTTGGTCCTTCATTAATCATAGTAATAATCTCTTCTAAGAATCTAAATCTAAGATAGAAAGACGGTGAGCCCATGAAATTGACGGCAGAGCGCGAGAAATTATTGACCCCCCTGCAGGCGGTCATTGGGGTAGTCGAGCGGCGCCAAACCATGCCGGTATTGGCCAACGTATTGCTCGGCGTTCGCCAAGGGCAGCTATCCATCGCGGCCACGGATCTGGAAGTGGAGCTCGTGGCGGCAACGGAAGTTGCGGTACAAGACAGCGGTGACATCACGGTTCCCGGAAGAAAATTCCTGGATATCTTGCGTGCCTTGCCGGAGAAGGTTTCGGTATCGATCAGCGTCGAAGGCGAGAAAGTCGTCATCAAGGCGGGCCGCAGCCGCTTCAGTCTTTCGACTTTGCCGGCCGCTGATTTCCCGGTAATTGACGACATCAACGCGCAACAAAGCGTGCAGCTGCCGCGCAAGGAATTATTGCGGCTGCTGGAAAAAACCCATTTCTCCATGGCGCAGCAAGACGTTCGTTACTACCTGAACGGCATGCTGTTGGAAATCGATTCGCAGGTGCTGCGCGCCGTCTCCACCGATGGGCATCGTCTGGCTTTGTGCGAGACGGCCCTGGGCGCGAAGGCAAAAACGTCGCAGCAGGTGATTGTGCCGCGCAAAGGTGTGCTGGAATTGCAGCGTGTGCTCAATGACGACGGGATAGCCGAAATTGCCATCGGTAGTAACCATGTTCGCGCCCAGATTGGCGATATTCGCTTCACTTCGAAGCTGATCGACGGAAGATTCCCGGAATACTCTCGGGTCATTCCGGCGGCGCCCGCCTCGGCGATCCGTGCCGATCGCGATGTCTTGCGCCAAGCCTTGCAGCGTACGGCGATCCTGTCCAACGAGAAATATCGGGGAATTCGCGTTACCGTCAAGAAAAACATCTTGACCGTTCAGGCGCACAATCCCGAGCAAGAAGAGGCCGAGGAAGAGATCGAGGTCGGTTATGAGGGCAGCGATCTTGAGGTGGGCTTCAACGTTAATTATCTGTTGGACGCCCTCGCCGCCATCGACGGACAAGAGGTGGAACTCGGGCTCACTGACAGCAACAGCAGTTGCTTGATCCGCTCGCCGGGCAATACCAGCGCGCGCTATGTCGTGATGCCGATGAGGCTGTAAGCCGTGAGCTTGAGCCGACTGCAAGTAACGGATTTCCGCTGCTTGCAGGCGGCGGAATTGCACCCCGATTCTCACTTCACGCTGATCAGCGGACCCAACGCCTCGGGCAAGACCAGCTTGCTGGAGGCCATCTATATCCTCGGCCGCGGTAGATCCTTTCGCACTCGACGACTGGAGCACCTTATTAGGAATGGCGCCGAGAGATTCGTGGTCTTCGGTGAGGTGGAGACCTCGACTCGGCGCGTACCCATGGGTGTCGAAGGTTCGAGAAAAGGGATCCGGGCACAAATCGATTCTGACAAGCCCTCCTCCTTGGCCGAGCTGGCGTTGTTCCTGCCGGTGCAGATTATCGATCCCGAAGTGCATCATCTCATCGATGAAGGCCCCAGCCGACGACGTCGATTCCTGGATTGGGGTGTGTTCCACGTGGAGCAATCCTTTGTCGGTCACTGGCAGCGGTATCAGCAGGTGCTGAAACAGCGCAACGCCGCGCTCAAGGCGCGCCAACCGCGTGGTGTGGTTTCCGTATGGGACAGCGACCTTGTGCGCTCGGGCGAATTGCTGGGCGCCGCGCGCGCTCGCTATGTATCCCTACTGGGTCCTTCCGCCGAGGCCATTGGCCGTAACCTGCTCGGCATGGAGCTTTCCCTGAGCTACCGGAATGGATGGCTCAAGGGACAAGCCATGGCGGAGGCGCTCCAACAGAGCTGGAACCACGATCTGGAGACGGGTGCAACTCAGGTAGGACCGCATCGTGCCGAACTCGGAATTCGCTTAGACGGAACACCGGTCAAAGATCGAATATCCCGCGGTCAGCAGAAACTGCTCGCAGCGGCCCTGCTGATCGCGCAGCTCAAGTTGTTTCCGGAAGGATCTCCTGTGCAGCCCACCCTGCTGTTGGACGACCCGGCCGCCGAATTGGACGACGAGCGTCTCGCGAGCCTCATTCGGGAAGTCTCTTCGCAATCGGTCCAGTTGATCATTACCACGCTGCACGGCGAATTCCCCGCCTTCGGCGAACCGGGCAAGCGCTTCCAAATTGCGGGTGGGCGGCTGTCGGCCAATTAGTTCCACGTGGAACAGAACCACGGAAGCGCGCCCGATCGCAATCAAGCCAGCATAGCGATTGCATCTCTCGCTACGGCATCCGGTTGGCGGTTTTCAGTGCGATGTTCAGTCGCGCTCGACCGAAACGGAGCGTGGCAACTTGATCGCCGAGGTCGCCGATCAAACGGCCGCCACACCTAGGCCCGCGAAGGCGCGCCCGGTGGAGGCAAGCGCATGCCATCTCCAATGGAGGTTCTACGTTCGATTCTGTTCGTGCGATGAACGAGGGGAATAGGAGAAACCCGACGCACCTGGAACAAACCGGTGTGTGAGAGAAGACTAAGTGCTTTGAAGTCAGCGAGTTAGGTCAAGTGCGTCCGCGCGCATTGCCCCTTGTGATCGAATGAGGGCGGCTCTCATTGCTCAAGGGGAACACGTTCCCTTTGTGAGTTCAGACCTGTAGACTTAGAGCGTGAACGTCAGTCTTTCCGAACATCAGATCCGATCGACCTGCCGCGAACTGCTTCAGAAACACGGCGCCGTCTCGGGTCGTGGGCTGCGCCTGGAACTGCGAAAGCGCTTCGGAGCCGTGGGGAAAACGGCGCGGGTATTCGAGATCTGGCGTCATGAGTCGAGAGCGCGGGAAAACGCTGCCCACGATCGTGTGGCTCTCTCGGCAATACAGGAGCGCCTGGCCGCGGCAGAAACCGAAGCCAGGGAAAACCTCGAGCGTGCGGAACGTGCAGAGCTTCGCGAGCAAGCCCATCAGGATCGCTGGGCGATGCAGATCGATCGGCTTCGCCAGGAGCTACAGTCCCGGCCGAAGTACGCCGCCGAGATTCGCGCGCTGCAGGAGCAAGTGTTGAGACTGACGGCAGAGTTGTCCGCTGCGAGAAGCGAAGGTAAGCGCATGCGGTAATCGTGTTGACGTTGAAACAAAGCAACGCCCCGATCATTCCGCCGATAACAACGTCAATGCAGCGGATCGATCGGATGCCTGACCACTAACCGCCGGGCTGAGACATGCGGATGTCATGGGAACGTCGGCGGTCCGAGGACTTCGCGCGCTCCATGCAAAGTAGTCTAGGATTGAGCGCATTCTTCGGAAACAATTGCACGAGGCTTTAGATGTCACACAAAGTTTGGTTCATCACAGGAACCTCGAAGGGATTCGGCCGCGTATGGGCCCAGGCCGCCTTAGCCAGGGGCGATCAAGTCGCTGCCACCGCGCGGAACCTCGAGACGCTGTCACCGCTGATCGAGCGTTACGGCAAGCACATCGTCGCCCTCAAACTCGACGTCACCAACAAAGCGCAAGTCGACGCCGCCATCAAGGAAGCGCACCGGCGTTTCGGCCGGCTCGATGTCGTCGTCAACAACGCTGGTTACGGACTCTTCGGCACCATTGAAGAAGTGAGCGAGCAGGAAGCCCGCGCACAGATCGAAACGAATCTGTTCGGCGCACTCTGGGTCACCCAAGCCGCCCTGCCCATTATGCGGGCGCAGCACTCCGGTCACATCATTCAGGTTTCCTCCATCGGCGGCGTCAATGCCTTCCCCACCGTCGGCTTGTATCACGCCTCCAAGTGGGGCCTCGAAGGCTTCAGCCAAGCACTCGCCGCGGAAGTCGCAGGCTTGGGTATCAAAGTCACGCTGGTCGAACCGGGCGGCTTCGCCACCGACTGGGGCGGCGCTTCGGCAGTTCGCGCCACACCGATCGCAGCCTACGATTCCGTCCGCGAAAAGATCGCGGAGTTTCGCCGCCACAGCACACCCGGCGACCCACAGGCCACCGGTCCCGCAATCTTAAAATTGGTCGACGCCGAAGATCCGCCACTGCGCATTTTCTTTGGCTCCGGCGGCCTGCCCATGACCCTCGCCGAGTACACGCGCCGCATTGATACTTGGGAGAAGTGGAACGCGCTCTCGGTGGAAGCTCAAGGAAATCTCACCGCAAGGCCAAACTAGCAGCTGGCAATTGCTAGCTTGGTTACGAGACAGCGCCGCAAGCCCGATTAGTGTCCGGCAGACCTTGGGCGCCAGGCAAGTCACTCCGGCAATCGCCACGCAAGCCACACATCGGTCGAGGCCGCGACAGGCTCACCTGCGCGTTGCGCCGGGAGAAAATGCGCGGCGTGCATGGTCTCCAAGCAAGCGTTGTCTAATTCAGAACTGCCAGTCGACTGCCTCAAAGCGAGCTCTCGTATTTCACCTTCCACCGAGACTCGGATATGTATTGCGCAGACCCCTTCCTTGCGTTGTTGGAGAGCGATTGGCGGGTAGTAGGGCGGATCGAGGTTTAGCGTTTGATCGCGTGAGAGCTGCGGGATCGCCACGTTTGCTCCGCGTGAACTGTCGCCGCCGGTTCGGCTGGCCTCAGGCCCCTGAACAACCCCACCGCCGTGAGAACCAGCGAGATGAACATCGCCACTGCCCCCACGTACAAAAGCCACCTAAACTGACTCTTGAAGGCCAGCCCGAACATGCCGCCGCTTAAGGCCAACGTCCCCACGGGACCCGCGAGCCTGGCCAGCCATTTACCGACCGAAGACAGCCGCGCCGAGTCGAGCAGTACTTGGATGACCAGCGACAGAATCAGCCACACCCCCGCATGTGCATGACCCGCCCGGAATAACGCCAATTGCGTGGCATTCAAATTAGCTTCAGCTCCTCCCGCGCCGGCAACTCCATGTGTCAGCATTCCCAAAATCGCCAATCCCCCGTACTGCACGGTTGGTACCGTCAGGAGAATGATCCCGGCGACAACCTTGGCCTCACGCGTCAGTTCCATTGCAATTCTCCTTTCCGAGCTTTGCTGTAGTGTTCGCCAGCCATGAACAACGATGAGTACGTCCGCAAAATCGTCACCACACCGCACGGGCGATCGACCGCACCATTGGAATCATCGAAGGCTCAATAGCAATCTACCGGACCTTAGTTTGCAGCCGTTAGCTCGGCGGCGCTCCTCGTTCGGGTGCAACGGGAAGATCGAAGGGCAGGCGAAAGTGCCCGATCTGCAATGATTTCCAGCGAGGCTCCGCCACCCGATAATCCCCATCCCGGAGTTCTTTGAGCAGATCCTCGCCGGTTTGCTGTTTGCGGCCCGCACGAAACCGCCAATTCACTCTGCCGAGTTCCTTCCAGCCGGCGCGGCCGCGCTGAAATACCACAGCTTGATATTGCAGAAACGCGATGGCTTCGTTTTGTCCATCGCCGTCCAAATCCGCGAACAACACCGGGCAAGGCAGGTCCGGCGAGCATAGCTTCTTCTCTCGATGGGGCCTCGCCGCCGCCTCCCCGGAGAAAGCGAAATCCGGACCGCCAACCATATCAACTGCTGCCCCAGCCAAATTTCGCGCCCGCGGCTGTTCCGCAAGGATTTTCTGCCGCAATTCATCGTCGATCGCCGCGTCTGCCGGAAAGGCTTCAAATGTGAGTTCAATCTGCGCAATGGTCGTATATCTGAATGTCCCTCGCTCCCGCGCGGCCTTCACCGCCAACGCGGCGCGCGCTCCGGTACGAATGCTTGCTGGGGTGTCAGCGGCGGCCACGAGCCTCATCAGTTCTTCTTGCCCGTAGGTGCCGGCGTCGAAGCGCAGGGCCATAAAATCTTCCGGCCCCGCGGTGCCTGCTGAATTCGCGAGCCGCGAACCCTGGCTGCGGGCCGATAAATGTGCCGGAGATAAAACCGGCGTGAGCGCGAAGATAAGAACCACGATGATGCCGACTGCCACGCGCACGTTGGCTCGCCCCATGGCGCCCATCCAGGAGCCTGGCCGAAATCCCGCCAGTGCATATCCAATCGCGTACGCCAGAGTCACCGCGCCCACGATCGCTCCCCAGTAGCGCGAACTGGTGAGCCCATAGGCGTTCACGCGTATCCACAGGTCATAGAGCGCCATTCCAACCAGCAAGACGAGCAAGGGCGTGGCCCAGCGAATCGCTCTGGCAAGTGCGGCCGGGTAGGGTTCAGCGACGCTGCCGTCCTGATAGGCAGCGTTGTACAAGTACACCGAAACGATCACCAGCCATAAAAGCCACACGGCGCGAATCACGTGGCGGTGTTCGGCCAGCAGAACCGGCGTGCGAAACAACAGCGCGATCGAGAAGGCCACGACGATCAAAGTCGCGACCGGTACCAACCACTTGAGCAGAGTCAAGACTTGTTGACGCAGGGCCGTAAGGAGCCGCTCAGCAGAACCCACCAGATGAAATCCGACCCCAAAGGCGAGGGCCGTGACCAGCCACGCGAATCCCGGCACTTGGAACAGCACCACACGAATGAAGGGCAGACCGATCATTTCGAACAGCTGCGCACAGAGCCACAGCAGCAGCCAGAAAATCCCGGTGAAGAGCGCAGCCAGCGCGAGCCGCAATGCGTTTTGCCAGGTCTCGAGAAATAAAATGCGGTAGCTGAATCCAAGGCTGCCCTCGCGCAAATATCCCTGCAAGAACGGTACGGCGTGAAACAGAATCAGCGCTTGGAGCAAGAAAAGCGGGTAAGCAATCTGATCGGACCAATAGAATGCGCCGGGCGCCCACTCATGCGTGCCGAACTGCCATCCACTCCACAGCAACCACGCCGCAATTAACGTTATCGATATCCAAGTCGTGCGGCGTTTGGACCACGGCGCGAGCGCGTAGATCAAGGGGCCGACAATGATTCCGAATGAGAAGAGGTTTGCGTACCAAACATGGCTGCTTCCCGGCCAGGCGGCGCCCTCTTTGCTGTGGGCCAGCCACCAGAGCAGGAGTCCCTGCAATGCGCCTACGGTCAGCGCCGGCGCGATTGAGGCCCTGGGTGCTTGCGTCGACTCGTCCATGAAGTATTCCTCGCGGCCCTAAAATAACTTTACTTCGTGCCCAAAACTATCGCAGTGCATACCCCAGCGCCCGAGCCGCGTTTTTCAAAGGATCGAGCATCGCATCATCGCCCAATCCACGATGAAACGCCGGATGCGCCGGAAAAATGTTACTCGGCAGCGCGCGCTCATTGATGGCCAGCGCTGCGGCGCCGGCGTTCATCGACGAGGCATAACGAATGGCCTGTAGATCGGGGTACGCTTCGTATAGATCCCGGGCCCATTCTCTGGTGCGCGCCCTGGCCCCCGAATGGATCGCCATCGAGGCACCCATGCGCGTGACAAAATCGCTGGTCAAATCGAGTGCCAGGAGCGGTGCCGCGGTATCGAATATGACCAGCCAGGGCGCCTGAAACGCCCGGTCGATGCAGCGCGTCGCTTGAAAGAATTCGGCAAGACAGGTCTTGGCATCGGCGGCCGCGTAGTAAATCCCGCGCTGTTGTTCCGCGGGCGCGCCGCCCTGCTCCGGCAAATGGTGATCCCAGCGCGCGTTGACGGGCCCGGTGTGACGAAACGAATTCCATGCCAAGGGATACTGACCAGCCGTGTAATAAACACGCGCCAATCGGGTGCCGGCCGCCAGCGTCACTGTTCTTGGCGCAAGTCGCTCGAGCGCCGCAACGCCCGGCGAGTGTGGAAACTTCGCCACGGGTTGGCGCTATTCGAAGCCTCGCGCCAATGCCACCACGGCGCTTACCGGCTCGCCGCGCAACAGCCACTCGCGCGGACTCAAAGGCGCATCGTCGCCCGCCAATTCGAGATCCGGATTCGGTGCCAAAAACCATTGCGCGACATCGAGCGGATTTAAGTCGGCCGGCAGAACACCCATGACCTCACGCAAACCGGGAAGAACACGTCGGCGTTCGAATTGAAAGCGCGGCAACCGATACTCCCCTTCGTACTCGATGCCGAATAAAGAGCGTTCGCGCAAGCGTTGATGTACGCGGCTTACATCCACCTTTAGACTCTTCGCAGCTTCGCCGGCGGTCAAACTGGTCTCGAGCAGCGCCATGTAATCGGCGATGGAATGAACCAGGGGATCTTGGTCGGCACTCCCTTCCCATGGAGTTGCCGAAAGCCCGACCGACTCCAAGGCTTGCGTCTCCGGCAGCGTCAGCGCGGCAGCCCCTGCCGGCGGCGCTTCGGATCGCAGCGGCGTATTTGCAAGTAGCCGTCGCCGCGCTTCCTCATACAGTTGGCTCGGCACGGCGGCACTGACATGACGACGAGATGCGATGCTACTCATGGGGGTTCTCCTTGATTCTCCTGTTGAGAGAATACAGGAATACCAGGGCTTTCGCAAAAACATGCGTCTTGCACGTTACATAGCCCTATAACATTATGATTTATAAAGATATTAATAGCCAAAATGATTAGGTTTCGGCGCTAGAAACTGTTAACATGCCGGGTCGCAATTCAGGATTGAGTATGGCCCAGGATGACGTTTACGATTCGAGCAAAATCAAAGTCTTAAAAGGCCTGGACGCCGTCCGAAAACGTCCTGGCATGTACATCGGCGATACGGACGATGGCAGCGGCCTTCATCACATGGTTTTCGAGGTTGTGGATAACGCGATTGACGAGGCATTGGCCGGTCATTGCGATCGCGTCGTCGTGACCATTCACGCGGATGAATCGGTTACCGTAACCGACAACGGTCGTGGAATACCTGTGGATATCCACGCCGAAGAAGGCCGTTCCGCGGCCGAGGTCATCATGACCGTGCTGCACTCAGGCGGCAAGTTCGATGACAGCTCGTACAAGGTCTCCGGTGGTTTGCACGGCGTCGGCATCTCGGTGGTCAACGCCCTCTCCGACTATCTGGAACTCAATATTCGCCGCGACGGCAAATTGCACCGGCAGGAATATCGCCTCGGTGAGCCGCAAGCGCCGATGGCGGCGATCGGCGATACCACCGAACATGGCACCACGCTGCGCTTCAAGCCGAGCGCGCAGATCTTCACCCACATCTCATTCAACTACGACACGCTCGCCAAGCGTTTGCGCGAATTGTCATTTCTCAATTCCGGCGTGCGCATCGAACTCGTCGATGAGCGTGATGAGAAGTCCGAGGTGTTCCAGCATGAAGGCGGCCTCAAGGCTTTCGTCACGCATTTGAATCGCAGCAAAACGCCGGTGCACGACACGGTGTTGTGGTTCCAGACGCGCGATGGCAATACGCAGGTCGAAGTCGCGATGCAATGGAATGACTCGTATCAAGAGAGCATGTATTGCTACACGAACAACATTCCGCAGAAAGATGGCGGCACCCATCTTGCGGGTTATCGGGCGGCATTGACGCGGACCTTGAACAACTACATCGAAAAAGAATTGGCGTCGAAGAAGGAAAAAATTCAAACCACCGGCGATGACTCACGCGAGGGATTGACCGCGATCCTTTCCGTGAAATTACCCGATCCGAAATTCTCCTCGCAGACGAAAGACAAGCTGGTCTCTTCCGAAGTCAAGGGCGTCGTGGAATCCGCCGTTGCCGGACGGCTCGAGGAATTCCTGCTGGAACATCCGCAAGAAGCCAAGGCCATCGTCAACAAGATACTCGAAGCCGCCTATGCGCGCGAAGCCGCACGCAAGGCGCGCGAGATGACGCGCCGCAAAGGCGCTCTCGATATCGCCGGGCTTCCGGGCAAGCTATCCGACTGCCAGGAAAAAGATCCGGCGCTTTCGGAGATTTTTCTGGTTGAGGGCGATTCCGCTGGCGGGTCCGCGAAGCAGGGACGCGATCGGCGCACGCAGGCGATCCTGCCGCTCAAAGGCAAGATCCTCAACGTCGAGAAGGCGCGCTTCGACAAAATGCTTGCTTCCGCGGAAGTGGGCACGCTGATCACCGCATTGGGTTGCGGCATCGGGCGCGATGATTTCAATGTCGACAAATTGCGATATCACCGCATTTTCCTGATGAGCGATGCCGATGTCGACGGCAGCCACATACGTACGTTGTTGCTCACCTTTTTCTACCGGCAAATGCCGATCCTCATCGAGCGCGGCCACGTCTACATTGCACAACCGCCGTTGTACAAAGTAAAAAAGGGCAAACAGGAAACCTACGTCAAGGATGACGTGGAATTGAATGCACTGCTGCTGAACACCGCGATCGACGGCGCCGCACTGCATGTCAACGCGGAGGCCCCGCCGCTATCGGGCTTAGGACTCGAGTCGTTGGCGACGAAGTATGTCGAGGTGCAAAACATCGTGGCGCGATGGGCGCGCCGTTATGATGAGCGCTTCCTGGAACAACTGCTGTATGTCCCAAGACTCACGCCCGAGGCATTCGATCGAATCGATGTGCTGCGCGATTGGTGCCGAAGTCTCGAGCAGCGCCTGAATTCGCTCGACGATGTCTCACGCCGCTATCGGGTCGTGGTCGATACGCTGCCGGCGGGCGGCCACCGCATCAATCTGCAGCGCTTCGAGCATGGCCTGACGTCCGAAAAACACGTGCCGCGGGAGTTCTTCGACTCGGCGGAATACCTGCGCATCGCGGAGCTCGCCGAGACCTTGAGCGATCTGATCGGTCCGGGTGGATTCGTGCAGCGAGACGACGACAAGCTGGAGGTCACGAGCTTCAAGGCCGCGATGACCTGGCTGTTCGAACAGGCGAAAAAGGGCCAAAGCATTCAGCGCTACAAGGGCTTGGGCGAGATGAATGCCGAACAACTTTGGGAAACGACCATCAATCCGGAAACGCGTCGTGTCCTGCAGGTGCGGATCGAGGACGCGGTGGCGGCCGACGACATTTTCACGACACTGATGGGCGATGCCGTGGAGCCGCGGCGCGAATTCATCGAGAAGAACGCGCTCAACGTCTCGAATCTAGATATCTAGCGATATCAAACCCGGTGGCGGCAATCTGGAACTATCGTCCGACCAGGCGCTGCAACTGTTCGGTGTACCTCGCCCCTGTCACCGGGACCGCGGAGACGGCGTCTTCAATGTCGCGCAGGTCCTGCGCCGAGAGCTCCACGGCCAATGCGCCGATGTTCTCTTCCAGCCGATGCGGCTTGGTGGTGCCCGGAATGGGAACGATCCACGGTTTCTGAGCCAACAGCCATGCCAGAGCCAGCTGTGCCGGCGTCGCATGCTTGCGCGCCGCGATCGAACTGAGCACATCGATCAGGGCCTTGTTGGCTTTGCGTGCCTCAGGCGCAAAGCGCGGCACGTTGTTGCGAAAGTCCTGGGCGTCGAACGCGGTGCTCTCATCGATTTTTCCGGTCAAGAAGCCCCTGCCAAGCGGACTGAACGGAACGAAGCCGATGCCCAGTTCCTCAAGGGTCGGCAGTACGGCGGCTTCGGGTTCCCGCCACCACAGCGAGTATTCGCTCTGCAGCGCGGTCACGGCTTGAACAGCGTGTGCTCGACGTATCGTCTGAACTCCCGCTTCCGAGAGACCGAAACGTTTGACCTTTCCCTCCAGGATCAATTTCTTCACCGCACCGGCGACATCTTCGATGGGCACCGCCGGGTCGACACGGTGTTGATAGAAAAGATCGATCGTCTCGATCTTCAAGCGCTTGAGCGATGCTTCAGCGACCTCGCGGATATGCTCGGGACGGCTGTCGAGGCCGGTCTGCTTGCCCGCCTCGATCTTGAAGCCGAACTTGGTGGCGATCGACACCCGGCCGTAGAATGGCGCGAGTGCCTCGCCGACCAGTTCTTCGTTGGTAAAGGGGCCATAAACTTCGGCCGTGTCGAAGAAGGTGATGCCGCGCTCGACCGCAGCGCGGATCAAGGCGATCATCGCGGCCTTATCGCCGGGCGGGCCATAGCCGTGGCTCATGCCCATGCAGCCGAGCCCAAGGGCCGAGACTTCCAAATCGCTCTTTCCCAATTTGCGCTTCTGCATGCTTAATGCCTTTCGCTGATGAGTCAAGCACCGGGTCGACAGGTTGTCGATGGTGGCGGGCTTGACGCTCCCCCGCCACAAGGCTTAGCTTAGCTCACCTCAAGCCGCGCTCGCCGCGGCTTTTCTATTTCTTAAGAAGGCGCATTCCCATGCTTGCATCCGCTACCTTGCAGACGATCGTTTGGACCTCGCGCATTGCCGAAGCGGAACAATTTTACACCGGCGTATTGGGTTTGACGCTGAATGGCAAATCGTACGGCGCACTCGTTTATGACGTCGGCGGAAGCGAGCTTCGCGTATCGCCGGTGCCCGCGACCCAGCCGTCGGTCCATACGGTATTGGGATTTGCAGTGCCCAACTTGAGAGCAATCGCGGAATTGCTGATGCAGCGCGGCGTGCTTTTCGAACACATCGCAGGCTTGACCCACGATTCGATGGGCATTGTTACGACGCCGGATGGCGCAAAGGTCGCCTGGTTTCGGGATCCGGATGGCAATCTGTTGTCAGTCGTGCAGTACGCCTAGAATAGGGCCGGCCGGAATGGCGCAATTCCTGAGGTCTGCTGATGAATACACGGCCAGAAAAAATTCCCGGTCCGGAGCATCCGATCGCCATCTCGCGCAACGAGCGGCGCGTGGTAGTCAAAGTGGCCGGCCAAGTCATCGCCGACACAGGTGCCGCCTTGCGTCTTCAGGAAGCCAGCTATCCAGCAGTGCTCTATATCCCGCGCGCCGATGTGCACATGTCCAAATTGCTGCGCACCGAACACAGCACCTATTGTCCCTACAAAGGCGACTGCAGCTATTACAGCATCCCTGCCGGCGGCAGCAAATCGATCAACGCCGTTTGGTCCTACGAAAAGCCGTACGCGTCAGTCGAGAAAATCGCTCACTATCTGGCCTTTTACCCCAGCCGCGTGGATTCTTTCGAGGAGAGCGCTTGACCTAGACGGCGCCCGCGTTGCCGCTTTAATGTCGAAGCCGGTCCTTTCCGCTATTCTTCCGGCATGGCGGTGCAAGAGTGGATTAGAAAGGGCCGCGAACTCGGCGCGAGCGATCTGCACATTGAAGCGGATACCGCCCCTGTCGCCCGCGTCCGCGGCCAACTCTCCTCGATCGGCCAGCCCATCGCCGGCGCCGCGCTGGTGCACGCAGCACGGGAGCTGCTGGGCAACGATGGATGGCAGCAATTCTTGAGCCGGGGTTCCGCGGATGTATCGCGCACTATTTCGGGTGTGCGCTGCCGCATCAATATTTTCCAGACCCTTCGCGGCGTGGCAATGGCGGTGCGGCTGCTCAGCTCGTTCCAAAACAATTTGCGTGCCTGCAATCTGCACCCGGACCTGAAGCGCCTGACGGAAATGACGACCGGGTTGATCGTGATCTCCGGCCCCACGGGCAGCGGCAAATCCACGACGCTGGCGGCGCTGGTCGAGGAAATCAATTCGTCCAGCGCCCGCCATGTCATTGCCATCGAAAGCCCGCTGGAATACGTGTTCACCAATCGACGCTCGTTTATCAGGCAGCGCGAAGTGCCGACGCATTCCCCCACCTACGAGCAGGCTTTGGTCGACGCCTTGCGCGAGAATCCCGATGTTCTCGTCATCGGCGAAATGCGAACCCCCGAGGTCATGCGTCTCACGCTGAGCGCCGCGGAGACCGGGCACCTGGTCATCGCCACCATGCATTCGGCGACTTGCGCCGAAGCCCTGACGCGCATCTGCATGTCATTCCCGGCGGAAATCCAGGGCGGCATTCGCGCGCAGCTCGCCGATTGCTTCGTCGGTGTGGTGTGCCAGCGTTTGGAATTTCTCGCCGATTTTCGTCTCCGCGTGCCGGTGTGCGAAATCCTCCTGCCGAGCGCCGCCTCCAAGGGGACTATTCGCGGCGGTCAATTCAGTCAGATTGCCAATGTGCTGCAAACCGGCGGCGAAACCGGCATGTGGAACTTCGATCGCTACCAACGCTGGGTGGCGCAAAAGAAAGACTGGGTGCAGCCGACGTTGGCGCCGCCCTTGCCGGAGGAGCGGGCTGCGCCGGCGCCGCTCAAAGTACAGCGCCAAACAATCGCCCCGGCGGCGCCAAAAGATGATTCCGTCGAAATATTGATCGACGAGGAAGTGGACCTCGACGAATTGGCGAAGCGGATCGAGCAGCGCACGCCGCGCTCCTAACAACCCCCGGTCAATTTTTCGTGGCGACGATGCGCACCATGCCGTTCGGTGTGGCGTCGCACTTCGTGCTGAATCCCAGTGCCGACAGTTTGAGCATCAGCCACGTGGGCGCGAGCCTGAGCTTGGGGTAACTGCTGACCGCCTGGCGCCAGCGGCCATTTTCCTTTTCTTGCAGCAGGTCGTGGACCATGACCTGATGTTCTTGATACTCGAGAAAGCAAGTCATGATCCGATCCGCATCGGCGCGCACCAAGATGAAACGCTGTTCGCCTTCCAAGCGCCGGGTCGCGTAGTCGCGAAAGGTCGTGGCGAAAATCCCGGCACGCGGCAGCGAGCTCGCCACCGCCGCCAGCAATGAATCGACAGCCGACAGCGCGGGCAGGTGCGTGAGGGTATCGCCCATGCAGACGATGACCCGCGCTTGGCCGCTGACGAAGCGGCGGAATTCCAGCAGATCGGCACGATGGATCGCGATCGGCAAAGATCCGGCGCGCGACTGCAATTCAGTGAGCAGCACTTGGCAGTTATCCACGGCGACGACGTGAAAGCCGCGCTTCCCCAGCGCCAAGGAGTGCAATCCCAGGCCGGCGCCGAGATCCACGGCAACGCCGCGGTCTGCAGGCAGCAGCGGCAGATCCGCAATTTCCGCGGTGGCGCGCGTGCAAGCCGCGTCCAAGTCGCCTAGCATCCAGGAATAGACAGGTCCCAGATGCGTCCCGTAGTGAGTCTCCGAGGTCGCCATCGCAAACGGGATCTATTCCATTTGCAAATCGCGCATCGCGGGGGTTGCGAAGGCGACGCCGCCGTCGACCGTCACGGTCGAGCCAACACAATAGTCCCCCGCCCGCGATGCCAGAAAGATCGCGGCGCCCGCCATGTCCTCGTCCGTGCCGATGCGCCGGGCGGGAATGTGCTGGGCAACCTCGTCGCCGTGGTCGCGCGCCTCCTTGTTCATGTCGGACTTGAACGCACCCGGGGCGATGGCGGTGACATGGATATTGTCCTTGACCAGGCGCGCGGCCATCAGACGGGTGAGCTGAATAAGGCCGGCCTTGCTGGTCACGTAGGAATACGTTTCGCGGTGCGTCAGATAAATGCCATCGATGGATGCGATGTTGATCACCTTGGCGGGGCGAGCCGCAGTCGCGGCCCTGCGCAATGCCGGCGCCATCGCCTGCGTCAGAAAGAAGGGCGTCTTGGCGTTCAGATTGAGCACCTTGTCCCAGCCCTCTTCGGGAAACTCGTCAAAGGCCGCGCCCCAGGCGGCGCCGGCATTGTTGACCAGAATATCCACCTTCGGTTCCTGCGCCATCACGGCCGCCGCCAATCCCTTGGCTCCGGCAACCGTGGATACATTCATGGGAATGGAAATGCAGGTCCCGCCGTCTTTGGACAGTTCCTTTGCAGTCTCATTACACGCGTCGGCTTTGCGCGCCGAAATGTAAACTTTTGCGCCTTGCGCGATGAACCCTGCCGCAATCATCCTGCCGATGCCGCGCGAGCCGCCAGTGATCAGCGCAACACGTCCCTTGAGCGAGAATAGGTCCTGGGTGTTCATCGGGATGCCTCGAAATGCGTGTAATTATGTGCACGCGCATTCTAGCTTAAGGCGCATCGGCGCCGGCCGTCGGCTGCCTTTCCCGCGGCCAGCGCTCATGACACAAGGCCAGGAAGCGGGTTCCCGCCTGCGACATCGGCTGATGCTTCAGGCTGTATGCACCGACCTGGCGATCGATGCTGGCATAGGGCAGGCCTTCGACGGGAATCAATTGCGGCGGCACCTCCGTGAGCAGGTCCGACACGTAAGTGACGCCTTTGCCGTCCGCGACCAGGGCGAGGCGCAATTCCATATGGCTCACCTCCCACACGGAGCCGAACGCATCGCGCAAGCGTTCGCCCGTGGAGCGGCGCGCGCTCTCATCGAGAAATGAGGTGACCAGCGGCAACTCACGCATGGTGCCGACGGCGTCGCGTGCCAGCGCGGCGCGGGCGGAATGATTGCGCGCGATCATGAGGCGGCGGGTTTCCGAAAAGCAGGGATGCAGCGCGAAGTGCGCCGGCATGTTGTGATGAAAGGGTCCGAATCCCAGTTCCCAGCGGCCCTCGGCGACGCCATGCACGATCTCCCGGCTGGGAGCGACCACCACCTTGAGCCGCGTGAGCGGATTGCGCTCGCAGAATTCCTTGAGGAGCGCCACGCCGATGCGTGAGTTCGCGGCCGGTGACAGCGCGAGCGAAAGGGTCGACAGCGCGCCGGTCTTGATCTGGCTGATATCCGCGAGCGCCTCGCGTTCTTCATTCAGCGTCGTTTGGGCATATCGCAACAGACGAATCCCGGCCTCGGTCGGCTGCGGCGGATTGCCTCGGCGCAACAAACTGGTTCCCAGGCGATGTTCCAAATTGGCGATGGTCTGGCTGACGGCGGATTGCGAGAGATCCAGCCGCTCGGCGGCGCGGCTGAAGCCGCCGGCTTCGATGACGGCGTGAAAGCAGCGCAGTTCATGACGTTCAATCTGCACCGCTCAAGGATAACCGAGCGCGCCGAAGGTTACCGCCCCACCGTTATCCGCCTGCCCTATCCGCCTCACTGATACTTCTATCACTCCCACTCTCTGGCCTTCAGGGCCTCGCGGGCTTTAACTTGAAGCATCAGAGGTGCCTATGAACGCAGTAGTCGATATCAAAAAGGGTCTGGAAGGCGTGGTGGTGGACAGCACCTCGATTTCCTTGGTCGATGGCGCGGCGGGACGGCTGTACTACCGCGGGCTGCCGATCGAAAAACTGGCCAAATATCCCTTTGCCGCGGTGGCGCACTTGGTGCTGTTCGGCGATCTACCGGACCTTGAGCGGCTGCGGGAGTTCGAAGACTTCTTATGGAGCGCGGGACGATTGCCGGCGGAACTCGCCGACAGCCTCGAGAAGCTGGCGCAACTCCGCGGCCATCCCATGGCGACCCTGCAGGCCGCCATGCCGCTCATGGCATTCGCGCCGCCCGCGCAGAAATTCGGCCGCAGCGACGATGAACAGGAAGCACTGGTGGTCGCGGCTCGATTGCCCGCCGCGCACGCCATGTTGTTCGCCCTGCGGGCAGGCCGAAGGCCCACCGAGTACCCCGAGACGCGTCGCTACGGAGAGCGCTTCCTGCAGCTGCTGCACGGCCGCGCACCGTCGGAGAAGGCAGTCCGGATCTTGGAGCAAACCCAGATCCTGCAGATCGATCACAGTTTCAACGCCAGCACATTCACGGCGCGGGTGGTGACTTCGACCTTGGCGCCGCCGGCTTCGGCGTTGGCGGCGGCGATGGGTTCGCTTTATGGTCCGCTGCACGGCGCCGCCGATCAGGGCGCGCTCGAAATGGCCCAGGAAGTGGGTGACCCTCAGCGTGCCGCGGACTTCGTGGCCGAATGCCTTGCGCAGGGCCGGCTCGTGATGGGCATGGGTCATCGCGAATACCGCGTCGTCGACCCCCGCTCGAGGATCGTCAAGATGCTTGCCGAGGAAATTGCTTCGACGCCCGGCGAGAAGCGTCTCATCGACACCTTGAAAGCTGTCGATGAAGCGTTTGTTGCGCAGACCGCGCAGAAGAAACGTTCGCTGCGCGCCAACCTGGAGTTCTACAAGGGCGTCGTGTACCTGGCGCTGGGATTGCCGAAGGAATTCTTCACGGCGACGTTCGCCGCGGCGCGCATATTCGGCTGGTCGGCCCACATCGTGGAACAACGCAAGGACAATCGAATCGTCCGGCCGTCCGCAAACTACATAGGACCCGCGCCGCAAGCCGATTAATTTTCAAGCGGCGGACTCAATCCGGTAACATCGCGCGCATGTTGTTTTCGGACACACTGGCGTCGATGCAACCGCGGGACGGCGGCTGGCACGCACGCATAGGCGAGGATTGGTCCCAGGGCCGGGCGACATTCGGCGGCTTGGTCGCGGCTCTCTGCAATGAAGCGATGCGCCGTCTGGTGCCGACGGATCGCGAGCTGCGTGGATTGGATACCACTTTCGTCGGACCTGCGCTCGCCGGCGAGGTCGGCATCGATGCCGAAGTCTTGCGTGTCGGCAAGGCCGTCACCATTGCCCGCGCGAAGCTGTGGAGCGACGGGAAAATCGCCGCGACGCAGACCGGCATCTACGGCGCGGCACGCGCCACGGCGCTGGCCCTCACGCCGATCGTTGCCGCCGGCGTGCGCCCGGTCGAAGCGCTGCCGGATCCGCCGGCGTTCCATCAGGGCGATCCGGCGTTCTTGCAGCATTTTGCTTTTCGTTGGGCGGAAGGGACGCGTCCCTTCAGCGGCTCGAGCTTGCGCACCTCGAAGATCTACGTGCGCCACCGGGATCGCGCGCCGCTCAGCGAGTCCCATGTGGTGGCGCTGATCGACTGCATACCTTCGGTGATTTTGCAGCTTATGACTGCCGTCGCGCCTTCCAGCTCACTCACCTGGTCGCTGCAGTTTCTCCGCCACGATTACCGTTTCACGCCCGACGCTTGGTGGCGCATCGACGCGGAGGTGAATTCCGCCGGCGACGGCTACTCCTGCGAATCCTGCGTTTTGATCGATCCCAACGGCGCACCCGCGGCTGTCGCCCGGCAAATGGTGGCAGTGTTTGGATAAGAAGGAACTCAACGTCGCGGTCCACACGACCTGCGGCAATTGCGGCGCCACCTTGATGGGGCCCTATTGCTTCAGCTGCGGTCAGCACGCGCACGAGAGCGCGCGTTCCATCTCGGTGCTATACCACGACGCCTGGCACCTCGTGACACATATCGACGGCCGATTCTGGCAAAGCCTGTACATCTTGTTGCTCAAGCCGGGCAAGCTCACGAAGGAATATTTCGCGGAGCGGCGGGCGCGATATCTGCCGCCCGTGCGCCTGTATCTGGTCTTGAGCGTGCTGTTTTTTGCCTTCGGTCTTGCCACGCCCGAAAAAAGCCGCGTGGCGCCGCGCGTCGCGCCACCCGGCGCAGCGGCGCCCGGCAAACAGCTTGACCAAGGTGTCGTTGACCAAGCGCCGGCGGCGAAGAAGAAAAAACGGACGCGGGTTTTCGACATCAACGACTGCAACGACGTCAAGAGCTCGATCGGCTGGCTGCAAAACATCATGCGGCAGTCCTGTCTACGCAATCAGGAAGACGGCGGAGAATCGGTCGAGCGCGCGTTCATCGCCAATGTGCCAAAAATGATGTTCGTATTCGTACCCATGATGGCCGTGGCGATGTTGCTGCTGTACTGGCGACCGCGGCGCTACTACGTCGAACATCTGGTGTTCTTTCTGCACAACCATGCCGCAATATTCTTGCTGCTGCTCATACAGGCGCTGCTCGCCTGGATTGCGGCCTGGCTCGCCTGGGGCACGTTCGCCGGATGGGTGATCGCGATCATCAGTCTCTACAGCGTCTGGTATGTGTACCGCGCCATGCGGGTCTATTACGGCCAAGGGCGCCTGCTGACTTTTACCAAGCTTTGCGTCGTCGGCTTTACCTATCTGATTGGATTTTCACTCACGCTCGCGGCAACGGCGCTCGTCATTGTGATGATTGAATGAGCGATCACGCTACTTGCGCACGAAAATGCTTTTCGGCAGCTTCACGTGCACGCCGACGTTGGGCTTGTCCACGAGCTGGGTGATGGCGACGTTTCCCGCGATGCTGACCAGCTGATAGGCTTGGTGCCGCGTCAGCTTCTTTTCCGACACCAGGAAATCGATCATCTCCTGGATGGCTGCCTTGGTGGCAACGACAAGGTCAGGATCGGTCGCCATGCTGATGTAGTCGGTCGCGGTCTCGGCGCGCGGCCATTTCAATTTCATGTCCTTGCGCACGGTCAGCTGCAGCCGTCCCCGCAGCGAGGTCTCGATCGCCGTTTGATCCACCTCGCCATCGCCCTGTGCCACATGCCCATCGCCGATTTCGAACAACGCACCGCGCGCGAAGACCGGAATATAGAGAGTGCTGCCGGCGACCAGCTCGCGATTGTCCAAATTGCCGGCATGGCGGCCCGGCGGATTGCTGCTGACACGGCCCAGCTCCGGCGCCGGCGCAATCCCGATGCTGCCGTAGAAGGGCTTCAGCGGGATCACGATGCCGGGCAGGAATTCCGCCGTCATTTTTTTGCGATCGAGAGGGATGATCTTCGAGGGCACGCCGGATTCGCAGTTTTCCGGCAGGTAGCCGCTGCAGCCGTTGTAACCGTAGTCGATCGGTAACTCGATCGAGAGGATTTTGACCTCCAGTACGTCGCCGGGTTCTGCGCCCTCGACATAGACCGGGCCTGTCAGTATGTGGCCGCCCGGTCCGCGCCGCTCTCCCGTCACTTCGCTGACGATGGCCTTGAGCGATGCTTGAATCTTGTCGTCCGGCACGCCCGCCTTGGCCAACCCCGCCGGCGTATTCGTCAGCAGCGTATCGACATCGATGATGTCGCCGGAGGCGATCCGCAACACCGGCGGCGCGTCCGCCCAGTAATAGCCGTAAGCCACGGTTGCCGGCGTGGCCTCGAGCCGATGCGTCTTTGGTGGGTGCGCCCAGGCGCTTGCGGCGGCAAGAGAGATCATAGACGCGAGGAGGACGAGGATTTTTTTCATGGGACTATCACGCTATCACGTTTTTTTCCTCGCCTTGGCGAGGTTCTGCTTCACCCGAAACTTCACGATTCTCGCCACCAGCGCGTAGGGAATCGGCGCATCGAGCGGGAATTTCAAGTTGCCTTTTGGGCCCGCATACTTCGCCGCGGCGGCTTCCAGTTTGGCATCGCCCCTGATCGGCGGGAACATTCCGATGTGATTTTTGAAGGCCGCGAAGTAGACCAGAATGCCATGCAGCCGGAACGCCGGGATCCGATAACTAATGGTCTCCTCGGCTTGCGGCGGCGCTGCGCGTTTAATGGTCGAGCGCAATTTCCTCAATACCGCATGCACTTCCGGCGGGCGCGCCGCAATGTATTGATCGATGCTCTCTGGGTTGACCCGCGCCGCCGACATGCTAGGCCGCCTCGATGGCCGAGCCTTGCGCAATCTGCGCAAGGCCTGCTTCGATCGAGCGTCTGACCTCATCGTTGAGCTCGCGTGCATCCTTGCCGGCGGCGGCGATGGGCTCGCCGATCACCACGCGAATGGTTCCGGCCTTTTTGATGATGCCGCGCCTCACCCAAAAGTCGGCGGCGTTATGCGACAAGGGCACCACGAACTTGCCCGTTTCCGTTGCCAGCAGCGCGCCGCTCACACCGTACTTGCGCTTCTCCCCCGCCACGACGCGGGTGCCCTCCGGGAAAATGATGATCCAGAGGCCGGAGGCCAACCGCTCTTTCCCCTGGTCGATGACCTGGTTCACCGCGCGGTGCCCCGCGCCCCGGTTGATCGAGATGGGCCGCAGAAGCTTCAAGCCCCAGCCAATGAGGGGAATCCACAGCAACTCGCGCTTCAGGACCCAGACTTGCGGCGGGAAGATCAGGAACTGTGCGATGGTCTCCCACGCCGAGGTGTGGTTGCTCATCACGATGTGATTGCCCGCGGGTATTCGTTCGCGGCCCTCCACGGCGAAGCTCAAACCGCACACTTTTTCCAACAGCCAAAACTGCAGCCGCGCCCACGTGCGTGCGATCGCGAACTGCGTCCGGTAGGGCGCCCAAAAGCACAAGGTCATGAACCCGCCGAACACCAATGCCGACACCATCATGAACGCGGTGAAGAACAGCGACTTTAATAGCTGCATGCGTTCGATCAGCCCGGCAATCGGGACAGATCCGCGACGCCGCCGAGCAGGGACAGCACATCGCGAAGCAATGCGAGACGATTGCTGCGCTTGGCCGTGTCCTCATCCATTACCATGACTCGATCAAAAAAATCATTCACCGGTGTCCGCAGTGCGACCAGTGCCTGCAAACTGTCTGCGTAGCGGCGTTGGCGCGTGGCATTGAGCACAGGATCGCGCAGTCCGCTCAGTGCGTGATGCAGTCCCCGCTCGGCCTCCTCGCTCAAGCCTTCAGGATCGACGACCCAATCCGGGCTGACTTGCGTCTTCTTTAGGATATTCGCGATGCGCTTGTTGATCCCTGCCAGCACGACCGCATCCGGCAGCAGCAGAAATTCCTTCAACGCCGCCAGCCGCGCAACGGCGTCCAAAGGCGACCGCGGCCGGTTGGCCAGTACCGCGTCAAGCATCTCGAGGGTCGTGCCGGCTTGTTCGAGCAGCATGCCGCGCAAGCGTTCGGCAATGAAATCGTAGACCTCGTCCGCCACGCCGGCGCGCTGCACTGGTTGCGCGGCCGCTGCCGCCGCCAACACGTCGGGCAAATCCAGCTCCAATCGTGCCTCGAGCGAAATGCGCAAGACACCCAAGGCGGCGCGGCGCAGGCCAAAGGGATCCTTGGTGCCCGTCGGCCGTTGCTCGATGGCAAAGATTCCGACCAGCGTGTCGATCTTGTCGGCCAGACTCAAGGCTTGGCCGATTCTCGTCGAGGGCAATGCATCGCCGGCATAGCGCGGGCGATAGTGCTCCTCGATGGCCAGCGACACGTCGCGCGGTAATCCTTGTGCTTCGGCGTAGTAGCGTCCCATGGTGCCTTGCAATTCCGGGAATTCGCCCACCATCGCCGTCATCAAATCCGCTTTTGCCAGTTCCGCGGCTTGGTGGATATCGGGACCGGCACCGATGCGGCCGCCGATCAGCTCCGCCAGCTTAGTCACTCGCGCAGTTTTCTCCGCATAACTGCCGAGCTTGACCTGAAAAACCACGCCCGACAGCCTGGCGGCATGCGCCTGCAATGAGATCTTGCGGTCCTGTTCCCAGAAGAACGCCGCGTCGCTCAGGCGCGGACGCACCACTCGCTCGTTGCCTTCACGCACCTTCGAGGGGTCGCGGCTTTCGATATTGCTGACGGTGACGAACCAGCCGGAAAGCTTGCCGTCCGGATCCTGTACCGCGAAATACCGCTGGTGATCTTGCACCGTCGCAATCACCACTTCGCGCGGCAAGCTCAAGAAACGCTGCTCGAATTGACCGGCCAGCGGCACCGGCCACTCCACCAGGGCGGTGACCTCGTCGAGCAGCGCATCCGCGATCAGCGCCGAGCCGCCGACTTGCGCCGCCGCGGCGATGACGCCGGCGCGAATCGTCTCGCGGCGTTTGCCGAAGTCGGCAATGACCCTGGCTCGACGCAGCTTTGTTTCATAGCCTTTGGCATTCTTGAGCGAAATGGGCTTAGGGTGGTGGAAGCGATGCCCCGAGGTGACACGCCCCGATTGAAGCCCCAACAATTCGACCGGCACGACCTCATCGCCGTACAGCAGCACCACCGAATGCACCGGCCTGACGAACTCGGCGCTGTGCGCGCCCCACCGCATGCGTTTAGCGATCGGCAGCGCGGCGATGGCTTGCGTCAAAATGTCTTTGAGCAGCGTGGTCGTTGCCGCGCCGCGCTCGGTGCCGCGAAATTGCAGCCACGCGCCTTTTTCTGTGGTCAGCTTCGAGAGCTCGTCGACCGCGACGCCGCAACTCTTGGCAAACGCGGTCGCCGCCTGGGTCGGCGCGCCCTGCGAATCGAAGGCGTTCGCGAGCGGCGGCCCACGCCGCTCCACGTGCCGGTCCGGCTGGTGTTCCGCCAGTTTTTCGATCCAAACGGCAAGCCGCCGCGGTGTTGCGAAGCCGTGAACTCCGCCATGCGCCACGGTTGCGGCGTCGAGGCCTTTGACCAGGCCTTCGGTGAGCGCGTGGGACAGCGCCGGCAGCGTGCGCGGCGGCAATTCCTCCGTGCACAACTCGAACAGCAGGTCCTTCGTGCTCATCAGGCCACTCGTTGTCGGTCGGTGTTCTTGAGCAGCGGAAACCCCAGCGCTTCGCGGCTCTCGCGATAGCGTTCGGCGACGCCGCGCGCCAAAGTTCTCACGCGAAGGATGAAGCGTTGGCGCTCGGTGACGGATACGGCGTGGCGCGCATCCAGCAAATTGAATGCGTGCGAGGCCTTCACCATTTGTTCATAGGCAGGAAGGACCAGCTTGTCCTCGAGCAGCAGCCGGCAGGCCGCTTCGCAAGCGTCGAACTCCGCGGACAGCACGGCGATGTCGGCCTTTTCGAAGTTATAAGTGGATTGTTCCACTTCGTTTTGATGGAACACATCGCCGTAGGTAACCGCGCCGAACGGCCCATCGGTCCAAACGATATCGAATATGCTTTCCTTGCCTTGGATGTACATGGCGAGGCGCTCGAGCCCATACGTGATCTCGCCCATTACCGGACGGCAATCCAGTCCGCCCACCTGTTGAAAGTAAGTGAACTGCGAAACTTCCATGCCGTTGATCCAAACTTCCCAGCCTAAGCCCCAGGCGCCCAAAGTCGGTGATTCCCAATTATCCTCGACGAAGCGGATGTCGTGGGTCAGCGGATCGAAGCCCAGATTGCGCAACGAATCCAAATACAGGTCCTGAAAATTATCCGGCGAGGGTTTGATGCACACCTGGAACTGATAGAAGTGCTGCAGGCGGGAGGGGTTGTCGCCATAACGCCCGTCGGTCGGCCGTCGCGAGGGTTGCACATACGCGGCGCTCCACGGTTCAGGACCGACGGCGCGCAGAAAGGTGGCGGAATGGAATGTTCCGGCGCCCATTTCCATATCGTAGGGTTGCAATACGATGCAGCCCCGATCAGACCAGAATTTCTGCAGCGCGAAGATCAGGTCTTGAAAAGTGCGCGGGGCGGCGGGACGGTGAGGCATGAATGCTCGCGGGACAAAGTCAGCGAGTATAGCGACGCGGCCCGGAGGTGTCGTGATCGCAAGGTTTCGCGAGACGCGCAGTCTAGCCCCGCTCCACGCACTCAATTCGCTCATCAGCGGAGAGAGTCCCAGAATTTTCGGCGCGATTTTGCTTCGGAGACGCGTTTTGCACCAATAGGGCGCGTCACTTTTGCTCATTTGATCCATAATGATGCAGCGATGCGCCGAGACCATCCCAAGTGCTTGATCCGTCTGCACCTACAAATGGCACATTAGCTGCATTGCTTGAGAGCCCCGGATTGGCCGGCCACCTTTAACCTCACACGAGGACGCACATGACCCCCGCCGATGTTCTGAAATTGATCCAAGAAAAAGATGCGAAATTCGTCGATCTTCGGTTTACTGACACAATCGGCAAGGAACAGCACGTAACCATCCCAACACGCCTGGTTGATGAGGGATTTTTCAAGGACGGCAAGATGTTTGACGGATCTTCCATCGCGGGATGGAAGGGCATCAACGAGTCCGACATGATTTTGATGCCGGACCCCTCGACGGCAGTGATCGATCCGTTTTACGAAGAAACCACGCTCGACCTGCGCTGCGATGTCATCGAGCCGATGACCATGCAAGGCTACGGGCGCGATCCCCGCTCCTTGGCAAAACGCGCCGAAGCGCACTTGAAAGCTTCCGGCGTCGCCGACTCAGCGCTATTCGGACCGGAAAACGAATTCTTTATCTTCGACAACGTCACGGTCAGTTCCAACATGAACGGCTGTGCCTACGAAGTCGACTCTTATGAAGGCGCCTGGAATTCCGGCAAGGCTTATGACGAGGGCAACCGTGCGCACCGGCCGGGTGTGAAGGGCGGTTACTTCCCGGTTCCCCCGGTGGACTCGCAACAAGACATTCGTACCGCCATGTCGATGGCCTGCGAAGAAATGGGCTTGAAATTCGAAGTCCATCATCATGAAGTGGCGACAGCCGGCCAGGGCGAGATCAACGTGGCGGCGAACACGCTCACCAAAAAAGCCGACGAAGTACAGATCCTGAAATATGCGCTGCAGAACGTCGCGCACGGATACGGGAAAACCCTGACTTTCATGCCAAAACCGATCGTCGGGGACAACGGCAACGGCATGCACGTGCATCAGTCGCTGCAGAAGGACGGCAAGGCGCTGTTCGCGGGCGACAAATACGGCGGCCTGTCCGACACCGCGTTGTACTATATCGGCGGCATCATCAAGCATGCGCGCGCGATCAACGCATTCACCAACGCCAGCACCAACAGCTACAAGCGTCTGGTGCCGGGGTTCGAAGCGCCGGTGAAGCTCGCGTACTCCGCGCGCAATCGCTCAGCCTCCATTCGCATTCCCTGGATTGCAAATCCCAAGGGCCGTCGCATCGAAGTGCGCTTTCCGGACGCCACGGGCAATCCTTATTTCATGTTCGCCTCGATGCTGCTGGCGGGATTGGACGGCATTCAAAACAAGATCCATCCCGGCGATCCGGCCGACAAGGATCTGTATGACCTGGAGCCGGAGGAAGATAAGAAAATTCCGACGGTGTGCCATTCGCTCGACATGGCGCTCGACTACTTGGACAAGGACCGCGGCTTCCTGAAAGCGGGGGGCGTGTTCACCGATGACCTCATCGACGCCTACATCGAATTGAAGATGAAGGAAGTGACGCGCCTGCGGATGACGACCCATCCGATTGAAATTGAGATGTATTACAGCTTGTAGTTAGGAGCCCGTCCGCAAAGGCTCCATTGGGTGCTTAGGCCTTAAGGTGACGGCGGTCACGCCGTCGTCACCTCGTTTTGTGGTCCGGAGGCTATAGGTCTATGCTTTGGAAATATGCACCCGCGACAGACATGGTTGGCGATTGGGCTGCTCGCGGCCTGTACGGTGCAGGCGGCCGTCATATACAAATGGGTCGACGCCGACGGGGTCGTGCATTACTCCGATCAGGCCTCGCCGGGCGCCGAAAAGATCGTTACATCCGTGTCGTCGGCCCCCGCAGCATCGGGAGCGCGCAACGCAACCGGGCCGATCGCCCCGGCGCCGCAGGCGCCTGCACGGGGCGGCCTCAACTACACCGAATTTTCGATCACCTCACCGGCGCCGGATCAAACCTTCTTCGGCGACGACGTCGTCGCGGTGCACTTGAATCTCAACCCATCGCTTCGGCCCAATCAATCCATTACCTGGCATTTGAACGGCAAGCAGCTGGATTTCCCGCCGAACGCCGAATCGTTTGCTTTGCCGCGCTTGGATCGCGGCACATATGCGCTCGCCGCCACCATCACCGATCAGCAAACGAGCGAGTCGCAGAGCAGCAACAGCGTTACATTCTTCGTACGGCAGCCGTCAGCGACGGGGCCGCAAAATCCGATGCACAAATAGCCTTAAAGCCTCGGCTACGGGACGCTCGGCATGTCGGCTGAGCTCCAAATCGACACGGTAAGGATCGACGGCACCGAACTGCTGGACGCCATGGTGACCAGCGTTTTTCTGCTGGACCAGGAACTGCACGTCACGTACTTGAACGCCGCGGCGCAGACTTTGCTGGGACTGGGAACCAATCAAGCACTGGGCCGCTCCATCGCCGAATTGACGCGCGGCGCCGAGAGCTTGCTGCCGATGTTCGACCGCGTGCGCGAGGGGGGTGAAGGCGTCGTGCAGCGTGAGCTGGCGTGGTCGGCGCCGGGAGGCGTTGACCGCATTCTCGACTGCGCGGTGACGCAGGTGATTTTGGGCGGCAAGAGCCTGCGCCTCCTGCTGGAGATCGAAGACATCACTCAGCATCGGCGTCTGACTCGCGAGAACGCGTTGCTGGCGCAGTTGGGCGGGAGCCGGTTGATGGTCCGCCAGCTCGCGCACGAAATAAAAAATCCGCTCGGCGGTTTGCGCGGCGCCGCGCAGCTGCTCGAACGGGAACTGCTGGATCCGGCGTTGCGCGAATACACCCGCGTCATCATCAGCGAAGCCGATCGCCTCACCAATTTGCTGGACTCGATGCTGGGTCCCGGACGTCCGCCGTCGAAGCAACTGGTCAACGTGCATGAATTGCTGGAGCGCGTATATCACTTGCTGCGCAGCGAAGCGCCGACGAGTGTCGCCATCGATCGGGACTACGACCCGAGTCTCCCGCCGCTGACGCTCGATCCCAATCACATCATCCAAGCGATGCTCAATCTGGGCCGCAACGCCATTCAAGCGCTGAGCGGCACCCCCGTCGATTCACCGCGGCTGATCATGAGAACTCGCGCGGCGAGCAACGTCAGCGTCGGCGCGAATCGCCACCGGTTGGTTGCGTCGATTCAGTTCGAGGACAACGGGCCTGGCGTGCTCAACGAGATTCGCGAAACCATCTTTTATCCGCTCGTTTCCGGCCGCGCCGAGGGATCCGGGTTGGGGCTGGGGATCGCCCAGGATCTGGTCAGCCGCCACGGCGGGCTGATCGAATTCGATAGTGCTCCGGGGAGAACGATATTCGTCATTTCCTTGCCGATGGATTCGCCATGAATATGAAGCCGCTTCAAGTCTGGCTGGTCGACGACGACTCTTCCATTCGCTGGGTGTTGAAAAAAGCCCTCAAGGGCAGCGGCATGTCCGCGAAGTCCTTCGACCAGGCCGACAATGTCTTGACGGCGCTGCGCGGCGATACGCCCGATGTGCTGATGACCGACATCCGCATGCCCGGGCGCAGCGGCCATGCTGATGACCGACATCCGCATGCCCGGGCGCAGCGGCCTGGATCTGCTCAAGGAGATTCAAAGCTCGCGCCCAGGATTGCCGGTCATCGTCATGACCGCGCA
>DASXMG010000034.1:0-8311 GCA_036495805.1 Steroidobacteraceae bacterium
CTACTGGGAAGATTCCAAAGCATTACTCACCCGTTCGCCGCTCGTCAGCATGTATTGCTACACCTGTTACCGCTCGACTTGCATGTGTTAGGCACGCCGCCAGCGTTCAATCTGAGCCAGGATCAAACTCTTCAGTTAATAACACTTTTTCACTGAAGCAATCTCGATCCCAAACTCTCTTCTGTTCACGAATGAACATCTGGTCGTTTGGAACTCGAATCATCAATTGCACCAAAGGCGCATCGACGCGAGTCCCTGCACAAGTTACCTATTCGAATTTTTAAAGAATATCCCGTAACGACAAAGGTCACGGGCGAACTTCCAAGTATAGCGCGTTTTTGGACCCCGTCAATCGCCGGAAAGTCTCGAAAAACGCGTTTTAGGTGGGAGGGCGCGCAGTATAGCCGTGGGCTGGGGCCTGTCAACCGCCCGTCACATCCGCTACTGTCTCGCGCCGGGGATTCCTTCAGTCGCATAGCACACTCCCCGAATTCAGTGTGAGGGATTACGAGGTGAAACCATGATTTTTGGCGCACACGTGGTGCTGTACAGCAAGGACGCTGCGGCAGATCGCGCATTTTTCCGCGATGTTCTCGGGCTCAAATCCATCGACGCGGGCCACGGCTGGCTGATCTTCGCCTGCCGCCGGCGGAAGCGGCATTCCACCCCGCCGATGGGAACGGCGCTCACGAACTCTTTTTCATGTGCGATGACCTGAAGCTCGAGATGGCCGCGCTGGCCAAGAAAAATGTCCAGTTCGCGCAAATCCAGGAGGCCCGTTGGGGCTCGATCGTGAAAATGAAACTGCCCGGCGGCGGCGATCTCAGCCTATATCAGCCGAAACATGCCATGGCATTGGACAAACACTGAACGATGATCCGGTGCAAAATGCGGGGCCGTAACGGCCCGGCGATGTGAGGATTTGTTAAGTAATGGGTCCCTTCAAGTCCGACTTTCTGCGCTCTTTAAGCGAGCGCGGTTTCATTCATCAGATCGCGGATGCTCCGGGGCTCGACGCGCGTGCCCAATCGACCGTGATCACCGCCTACATCGGCTTTGATGCGACGGCCGACAGCTTGCATATCGGCAGCCTGGTGCAGATCATGTTGCTGCGTCGCCTGCAGCAAGCGGGCCATCGCCCCATCGTTCTGATGGGCGGCGGCACCACCAAGGTCGGAGATCCATCGGGTCGCGATGAAACGCGCCAGTTGCTCACCGAGGAGCAGATCAACGCCAACATCACGGGGATCCGCGCCACGTTCGCGCGTTTTCTGGACTTCGGAGCAGGTCCCTCCGGCGCAGTCATGGCCAACAACGACGATTGGCTCAAAGGCCTGCAGTACATCGACTTTCTGCGCGACGTCGGCCGGCATTTCACGATCAACCGGATGCTCACCATGGACAGCGTGAAATTGCGGCTGGAGCGCGAGCAGCCGCTGACATTCCTTGAATTCAACTACATGATCATGCAGGGCTACGACTTCGTGGAGCTCAACAAACG
This sequence comes from Steroidobacteraceae bacterium, assembly GCA_036495805.1. Classification (GTDB taxonomy): domain Bacteria; phylum Pseudomonadota; class Gammaproteobacteria; order Steroidobacterales; family Steroidobacteraceae; genus Bog-1198. The sequence goes on from DASXMG010000034.1 coordinate 1,502, forward strand.
CTACGGCTGCACTTTGCAAATGGGCGGCTCCGATCAATGGGGCAATATCGTGCAGGGCGTGGAGCTCGGAAGGCGCATGAACGATGCGCAGTTGTTCGGGCTGACCTCGCCGCTGATCACCACATCCTCGGGCGCAAAAATGGGCAAGACCGCGAGCGGCGCGGTATGGCTCAACCCCAGTCGCCTATCGCCCTATGACTATTGGCAGTTCTGGCGCAACACCGAGGACAGCGACGTCGGCCGGTTTCTACGCCTGTTTACCGATCTGCCGCTCGAGGAAATCGCGCGGCTGGAGAACCTCAAGGACGCGGATATCAATGCCGCGAAAGAAATCCTCGCCACCGAAGCCACGCGCCTCTGCCATGGTGAATCTCACGCCGCCGAAGCTGCCGCCACCGCAGCGCGGGCTTTTGCGGGCAGCGCCGCCGAGGGCTTGCCCACCTTCACGTTCAACGGCGGCGATCCGGTGCCGATCATCGACGTCGTGATCGCGCTCGGCATGGCTGCCTCCAAAAGCGAAGCCCGGCGCCTGATAGATCAAGGCGGCGTGCGATTGAACGATCAGCTGGTGAAGGCAACGACGGCCTCGATAACGGCAGCCGATCTCGACGCCGGCGGCTTGGCGCGCCTCACGGTGGGCAAGAAGCGGCACGGAATCATCCGACGCTAGCGGACGGTCAGCCCGCGGCGGCCGGCAGAATTTCGTAGGGCCGCATCATCTCGTTGTCTTCATGCTCGAGGATATGGCAATGCCAGACGAAGCGCCCCGCAAACCCGACAAAGGGCACGATGATGCGGGTTACGGTTTTTGGATTGACGCGCGCCGTGTCCTTCCAACCCATTTCATTTGCATCCGCGGCAACGACCGGACCCACGAAACGCAGGGTGTGCGCGGTCATGTATTGAAAGGCATCGAAGCGCCGGCGATCCAGGATTTGGAATTTGACCATGTGCAGATGAATGGGGTGCACATCGTCGGTCAGATTCACCAATTCCCAGATTTCCGTGGTTCCCAACACCGGCCGTTCGGTGATGGGCATGTGCCAGGGCGTGTTGTTGAGCAGCATGCCGGTGGACTCGGCCACATTGTTCAGCGACTCATCCAATGTGAGGCGGCGGGTTTGCACCGCCGCAGACTCCGGTATTCGCGGCACCGCACGCAAGCTCGCCGGCAACGCGCTGGGATCGGAGACTTTCGCGGCCCCGACTTTGAATTGCATCAGCACAAAGGCATCGCTTTGCAGTAAAACCTTGGCGCCGCGATGATTAGCGAAGTCGACCACGATGTCGGCGCGCTCGCCCGGGGCGAGCTGCAGATTCGTGACGGTGAGCGGGGCCGGCAACAAGCCTTGGTCGGTGCCGATCTGATGAATTTCCGCGCCTTCGCTCAAGGACAACCGATAGAAGCGTCCATTGGCGGCGTTGAGCACTCTGAACCGATACTTGCGCGGCTCAACCTCGAGAAAGGGAAATATTTTGCCGTTGACCAACTGCGTCTCGCCGAAAAATTCCGGCACCCAAGGACGCTCAGGATCGGCCGACACGGGATAGCTCAGTTGCCCATCGCGGCGCACATCGCGATCGAACAGCACCAGCGGCACTTCGTATTTGGCGTTGGGCAGATGCAGATCGTCCTCCACTTTGTCGCGAATGACGTGCAGGCCGAACAATCCGGCATAAATGTTGAGTCGATTGATGCCCATCGCATGGTCGTGATACCAGAGCAACGCCGGATCCTGGCTGTTCGGATAGTGATAGCTGCGCGACTGGCCCGGCACATACCAGTCCTCCGGGTAACCATCGCTTTCCGGCGGCGTCTTGCCGCCATGCAGGTGCACCACGCCGCGAACGTCCGGCACGTCTTTTTCGGCGCCATGCAGCGTGTGATCGATGGGCAAAAAATGCTTCGTGGGCAATTCGTTGACCCAGTCGATCGTGAGGCCTTCGCCGCTGCGCGTATCGAACATCACGCCGGGAACCGATCCGCCGTAAGACCACAATCCGGTCGGCGGCAGGTCACGGTGCAGTTTGCTGCTGATCGCGCGCATTGCCACGCGATAGTGCTGCACCAATTCGCCGTGCGGGGTTGGATCCGCATGCATGCCGATCGGCCGCGCCATCACGGGAAGCGGCAAGGAATCGACGAAGCGTGCCAGGGTATTGGGATCGAGATTGGGCACCAGCGGCGCAGCCCCGCGCGGCATGCTGTGGGGAAACGCGCGGCGTGCCAAAGCGCCGGCGGCTGCCAGCGCAGAGCTTTGAATGAATCGACGGCGACTGGTCACGCGCTCAATCTACCCGGGACAGCAGCCTAAAGCAGCAAGGGCACGGGATCTCTCCCGTGCCCTTGCAATCGAATCAGCGGCTACCGCAACGCGTCGATTACCAGCCGTAACCGCCTTGAACCTCGCCGGTGTTCGGATCGAGGAACAAGCGCCGGTCGCTACCCTCGTTGTGCTCAAAGTTGAACATGTTGTCGATCGGGTTGGCGATCGTATCGAATGAACCAGCGGCGAGGCGCTTGCCGCGCAGCCAGTTGTCTTCGACGAATCGCAGGATCGAGGACTGATCCGTCATGGTGTGATCCACGAAATTGCTGCGCGCCCAGGGCGAGATCACCATCAGGGGGAGGCGCGGGCCATAGCCGCAGCGTCCCTGCGCATGCTGAGTGGAAGGGTCGACACCGGGCAGCGCACCGACGCCGCTGCCGCACAGCCCAGGACCATTCAACGCGTCCGCATCGGTTGCGGATTGATTGACGATCTGACCCAGCGCATGGTCATACCAGCCGTCGGAATCGTCATAGGCGATGACCACCGCGGTCGAATCCCAATCACGTTGCTTCATCAGGAAATTGATGGTGTTGACGATGAATGTCTGCTCATCCAACGGATCGGAATAGCCGGCATGGCCGTCTTGAAAGCCCGGCGCCTTCAGGAAAACCACCGCGGGGAAATTCCCGGCGTTGACCGCGTCGAAGAAATCGTGCGTATCGTACTGGTGGTGCGCGACGTCGCTGGCCTGCCCGATCACATGCACCGACTTCGGCCGCATGTGCGTGGGATTCGCGGTGGAGGTGTAATACTGGAAGGGCTGGTGGTGCGGGATGTAGTCGGCTTTGCTGGTCTTGGTGACCTTGGACGTCGTGCTGCGCTTGCAGCCCGTCGAGCCATCCGCGTTGACCACGGTCAGATCGAAGCCGCCTTCGAAGAATCCCCAGCTCACGCCTGCGGCATTCAGCAAGTCGCCGACATTCTTGCCTTTGAATTGCACCAGCTCACCGCTCGTGGTGGAGCAAACATCGCCCAACGGATCGGCATCGCTGATCAGCGAAAGGCCGCCATTGCCGTCGGGAACCGTGGCGCCGCCCGGGCTCATGTTGCTGGTGAGCCCGTTGGTCTGGCCAGACACCAGATTGATGGCGCCCGGCGTCGAGGGGCCGAAGTTCGTGTCGTAGGAGTTGTCGCTCATCGCAAAGTGCTGCGCGTAATTCCAGAGCGCGGTAACGGTGTTGCCGTCGTAGTAACCCATGGTAAGACCGGTGGTTGCCATGATGGGCGTGCCGGTCGGCGGAGGCCCCGCCGTTCCCACCGAGGCGGGGAAGGCGTCCATCAAGCCATGATCGAAGGCCACTTGTTCGGGCGTGTAGTCATGGTCTTGGTCGTTGGTGGCGGCCTGCGTGCGGTCCAGACGGAACGGGTTGGTGGCCCCAGCGCCGTTCACCGGATTCGTCGCATTCGGATTGTTGCTGAGCAACGTGCCCCACAAGCCATTAACGGTGGGTGTTCCTTGCTTGGCCTCGAAGCGCGGCTCGCCCGAGGGGTTCGTGGCATGCGGGTAGGTTCCGAAGTAGTGATCGAATGACACGTTTTCCTGGAATATGACGACCAGGTGCTTGATCGGCGTTGCCGTTGCGCTTCCCCCACTGTGATTGTCACTGTTGTTTGCGTATGCGGTGCTGAGCACGGTTACTGCCGTAACCAGCCCCGCCGCGAATGCCGTGATGGATCTGCGCATCGTCATTCCCCCTATATTGGCAAAATTGAAACTTGCGTCTTTTTATCGGGGCAACATGAACGGTTGATTACAGCGCCGAAAAATGACCGGATTCCACCGAGCCGCGGTTGTGAGGATTCTGCATTTGACCCCATGAGGAGCGGCAGATAGCCTACGGGTTCCTCTGGTTAGGAATTGCTGGTGCCCCGCAACATTCTCGGAAGCTGGAAAAATTCCCCGCGAATCAAGGTACTAGCAACGAGCGCGCTCTGCACGGCCTTGGCTGCTGCGGCGTTCGTGGGATGGCGATTCAGCCGCACTCCCGACCCGCTTGCTGCCGTCGCTTCACAAGCGTCCGGCGACGCTCAGGCGCCCGCGGCCGTGGCCGCCGCCGAACCGGCACCGCCGCCCATCGTCCCTCAACAAGCCAGCGTCGCCTCCATCATCGAAGTGGTCGTCGGCAGGAACGATACGCTCGACGCGATTTTCCGCCGCATGGCGCTCAATAAATCCGACTTGGCGGCCATCCGCAGCCTGCCTGGAATTCGTCAGAGCTTGGATTTCCTGAGGCCGGGCGATTCCATCAAGGTCACGCACACCGATGGCGACATCAAAGAACTCACCCGCAAGGTAAGCGAGACGCAAACTCTCGACGTGGTGCTCAAGGACAGTGGCTTCGAGGCGAAGATGATCGACAATCCGGTGGAGACGAGGGTGCGCACCGCGCGCGCCACCATCGATTCATCGCTGTTTCAGGCTGCCGGCGCCGCGGAGATCTCCGACACGGTGGCGTTGAAGCTTGCCAATGTCTTTGCCTGGGATATCGACTTCGTGCTCGACATCCGCGAGGGCGACCGATTCACCGCCGTGTATGAACAAATCTTCCAAGACGGAAAATATCTACGCGACGGCGACGTGCTCGCGGCGGAGTTCGTAAACAACGGCAAGGTGTATCGCGCAGTGCGTTTCGTCGGTGAGAACGGCCACGCGGGCTACTACACCCCCACCGGGTTGGCGATGCGCAAAGCGTTCCTGCGGGCGCCGGTCGAATTTACCCGCGTCAGCTCCGCGTTCAACCCGCACCGGCATCACCCGATCCTCAATTTGATTCGCGGCCACATGGGCACCGACTATGCGGCACCGATCGGCACGCCGGTGCACGCGGCCGGCGACGGCCGCGTCAGTTTCGCAGGCCAGCGCGGCGGATACGGCAACGCCATCGTTCTCACTCATGGAGCCAATATCTCGACGCTCTATGGTCACATGTCGCGCTTCGCGCGAAATATGCACGTGGGCACGCGCGTGCAGCAGGGTGAGGTCATCGGCTATGTCGGAATGACCGGACTGGCCACGGGTCCGCACTTGCACTATGAATACCTGACGGGCGGCGTGCACCGCAATCCGCAAACGGTGCAGTTGCCGGGAGCGGAACCGTTGCGCGCGCAGGATCTACAAAGATTTCGCGAGATGGCGGCGCCGCTGCTCGCCGACTTGGCACCGCCCCAGCCGCCCGCCGCCGTCGCCGCAGTTGCCGTGACCCCGTCGGCTCCCGCGGCATCCCCACCCGCAATCGGTCCGGGCGCCGCTGCGCCGGGCGTCACCGAGCCGCGCTCCAAAGCCAGCGTCAACTAGACCGCGCAATGGGGCTTTACCTCGGATTGATTTCCGGAACCAGCATGGATGCGATCGATGCCGCGCTGGTCGATTTCGACGTGGCGCCGTTGCGTGTGGTGGCGGCCAGCGCCACGCCCTTTGACCCGCAACTCAAACGCCGCGTTTCCGCGCTCATTGATCACGCCGATCGGGTTTCGCTGGATGAGATCGGGCAGATCGATGTGGAACTCGGGCGCGCATTTGCCCAAGCGGCGCTGGCACTGATGCAAAGTGCCGGAGTCAGCGCCGGCGGTGTAACCGCCATCGGCAGTTATGGACAAACGCTGCGCCATCGGCCGGACCTGCCGGCACCCTTTACCTGGCAGATCGGCGATCCGAATACGCTGGCCGAAATGACCGGCGTTTCAGTGGTCGCGGATTTCCGCCGGCGCGACGTGGCGGCCGGCGGCCAGGGCGCGCCGCTGTTGCCCGTGTTTCACGATCAGGTCTTTCGCAGCGACGCTGAAGAGCGGGTGATCGCGAACTTGGGCGGCATCGCCAACGTCACGATTCTGACACGCGACAGCACCGTCGGCTTCGATACTGGGCCGGCAAACCGCCTGCTTGACGCCTGGGCCGCGCGGCACCTCGGCAAGGAATTCGACGCGGATGGCGCTTGGGCTGCGACCGGCCGGGTCGACGACACGCTGCTGCGCGAGTTGCTGGATGAGCCGTACCTGCGGCTGGCGCCCCCCAAAAGCACGGGCCGCGAACTGTTCAATCTTCCGTGGCTGGAGAACAAGCTAGGGTTGTTTTCGCGTCCGCCGTGCGACGTGCAGGCCACTCTGCAACAGTTCACTGCATGCACGCTGGCCGCCGCGCTGCGCCAATACGCGCCGGGTGCGGCGCTTTATGTTTGCGGCGGCGGCGCGCACAACATAGGATTGCTCAATGCAATCGCGGCACTGATTGCGCCGAACCGCGTCGCCAGCACAACGGTGCTCGGCCTGGATCCGGACTACGTCGAGGCGGTCGCTTTCGCATGGTTTGCCAAGCGCACGCTCGAGGGCCTGACTTCGAGCGCAGGCAGCGTCACCGGCGCCGAAGGAGCGCGAATTTTGGGCGGCGTGTACCGCTACGCTTGAAGACATGAACGACACCGACCTACAAGTTCCGCAGCTATATTTCAACCGCGAGCTGTCGTTTCTCGAATTCAATCAG
>DASXMG010000035.1:0-120230 GCA_036495805.1 Steroidobacteraceae bacterium
ATCGATCTTCGTTCGCTCGTGCCGCTGGATGTCGACACGATCGTTACTTCGGTAAAGAAAACCGGCCGCTGCATCGTGGCGCATGAAGCCACCCGATTCTCCGGCTTTGGCGCAGAATTGCTGTCGATCGTTCAAGAGGAATGCTTCTGGGCGTTGGAAGCACCGATACAAAGAGTCGCGGGCTGGGACACTCCCTACCCGCATGCGTTCGAGTGGGAATACTTTCCTGGCCAGGCGCGGGTGAAAGCGGCGCTCAAGGCTGTCATGGAACCTGCATGAGCCAATTCACATTCAAGATGCCGGACTTAGGCGAAGGCACGGTTGACGCTGAGATCGTAGCCTGGCACACCAAGCCCGGCGATACGGTGAGCGAAGATCAAATCATCGTTGAGGTGATGACCGATAAAGCCGCCGTGGAAGTACCGGCACCCGTGAGCGGCCGCGTCCTGTCCGTCACGGGCGCCCCGGGCGACAAAGTCGCCGTCGGCTCACCGCTGATCGTGTTCGACTTGAGCGAAGGCGCCAAGCCGAGCGCAGCGGCTGCTACGCCGGCCGCGCCTGCACCGACCCTCGCACCGGCCGTCAAAGCCGCCGCACCGATCCCCGCACTGGCCGTCAAGCCCGCGGCACCAACACCCACACCGGCAGCCGCGGCACCGGCGGCCGCGGCGGTTGCCCGCCAGGGCCGGGTCATGACTTCGCCGGCCAATCGGCGCCGTGCCAGCGAGGCCGGCATCGACCTGGCTACCGTGGCGGGCTCGGGTCCCGGCGGGCGAATCCTGCGAGCCGACCTGCAGACCCCCGCTCCACGCCAAGGCGCGACGGATGCCGCGGACACCACGGAAATCAAAGTCATTGGACTGCGCCGGCTGATTGCCGAACGGATGAGCGAGGCCAAGCGCAACATTCCACACTTTGCCTATGTCGAAGAAGTCGATGTCACCGAGCTCGAGTCTCTGCGCATGCATTTGAACCTGTCGCGGCCGCAAGACGCAGGTTCGCTCAGCTATCTGCCGCTGGTGGTGATGGCGCTCATTCGTGTGATCGAATCCTTTCCGCAAATCAACGTCCTGTACGATGCGGCGCGCGGCGTGTTGATCCGGCATCGTGCGGTCCATGTCGGTATTGCAACTCAGACGCCGGATGGATTGAAGGTTCCGGTGGTGCACAACGCGCAGATGCTGGGGCTGTGGGAAGTCGCCGCGGAAATCCGCCGGCTCGCGGAGCGTGCCCGCAGCAACAAGGCCACCCGTGAGGAGCTGGTCGGATCCACCATTACGGTCACGAGCCTTGGCAAGCTCGGCGGCATCGCTTCCACGCCTATTATCAATGCGCCGGAAGTAGCCATCATCGGCCTCAACAAGGCCATTGAGCGGCCCGTCGTCTACCAGGGCACGGTAGCCGTGCGTCGAATCATGAATTTGTCATCCTCGTTCGATCACCGCTTCGTGGACGGCTATGACGCCGCGGCGATGATCCAAGCATTGAAAGAACGTCTCGAACATCCCGCAACCATATTCATTCCTACGGTGAAAGCACTATGACTCCCCAACCCAAGCGCCCCGCATTCGGCACCCTGCTCGCTTCGCACATGGCGGTGACTGAATATCACGATGGCAAATGGAGCCCGAGCGAGATCAAGCCCTTAGGCTCGGTCGAAATCAGCCCCGCCGCGCACGTGCTGCACTATGGCAGCACATGCTTTGAAGGATTCAAGGCTTTCCAACACGCCGACGGTTCGGTCCATGTTTTTCGCATGGATCGGCATATGAAGCGATTACTGCAGAGCGCGCGCTTGCTGGCGCTGCCCGAGCCCGATGTGGCGCAAGTGGCCGACATGGTGCGAGCGCTGATCAAGCGCTGCCGTGATGCCGTTCCGGAAGCGCCCGGCGCGCTTTACCTGCGTCCCATCCTTTTTGGCACAACGCCGAACCTCGGCGGCGCCACAGCTCCGGCCACCGATGCGATGCTGGTGGTGCTCGCCAGCCCGGTATGGGATTACTTTGCGGGCGGCGAGAGGCCGCTGCGCATTCTGGTCGACGATCAGACCACGCGCACCGCGCAGCACATGGGTATGGTAAAAACCGGCGGCAACTACGCGGCCGCGTTGGCGCCCATCATGAATGCGCGGGCGAAATTTGAGGCCGATCAGGTGCTGTTTTGCCCCGAAGGCCAGGTCCAGGAGACCGGCGCCGCCAACTTCATGTTGTTCCGCCAGGGCGAGATCATGACCCGCAGCTTGGATTCCACCTTCCTGCATGGCGTCACGCGCGATTCCTTGCTCACGATGGGCCGCGACATGGGCTATACCGTGACCGAGAAGAAATTCGATGTCCTGGAAATGCTCGATTGGGTGCGCACCGGCGAAGCGGCGCTATCGGGCACCGCCGCCGTGCTGGCTGGCGTGGGCACGTTGATTTACGCAGAGACCGAGCATCGGGTAGGCACCGGACATGTCGGCGAAGTCACCAAGGCGCTGCGCGCCAAGCTGATCGCGACACAACGGGGCGAAGTCCCGGATGTGCACGGCTGGCTGGAACGCGTTTAGTACTCTTCGCGGTCTTCTTCGTCCTCATCGTCTAGATCGTCGTCGTCATCATCGTCTTCATCTTCGTCCCAGTCTTCGTCCTCTTCTTCATCTTCGTCGTCCTTCTCGGCCTTGGAGCCTGACCAACCTTCAGGCTCCTCGGTCAATTCAAGGTCGAGCTCCGCCCAGTCGTCGACATCGAGATCTTCGGTATCGCCATCGAGGTGTTGGATCTGGATGGTCTCCTGGTCCTCATCCACCTTGAGAACCTGGAAGGTCTCATCGTTTTCCAAGTCCTCGTACCACTGCCCGACTGTCGGTTCGTACTCTCTACCCACGGTTCATCCTTATTTGAAGACTGGCGCAATTTTCGAGCTACGAATATTAGGTGAGGCCCGTGAGCTAAGTAAATGGCAATATCGAGATCTTATGACCGTCGCAGACCGCAAAATTGCCGCTCGTCGCTTGGCCGATGCGCGGCGCATGGTCGTCAAAGTCGGCTCAGCCCTGTTGGTGGATGGCGACAAAGGCCGGCTGAATCGCGCCTGGCTGGAGAGCCTTGCGGCCGACGTGGCGGCCTTCCGCAAGCGAGGTCAGGAAATCATCTTGGTCTCCTCCGGCGCCATTGCCCTCGGCAGGCGGCACCTGAATCTGGGCCCGGGAAAGCTGAAACTGGAGGAAAGTCAGGCCGCGGCGGCTGTAGGACAGATACGGCTCGCGCATGCCTATAAAGAGCTGCTGGATGCACATGAAATCGCGGTGGCGCAGATCCTATTGACGCTGGGCGATACGGAGCAACGCCGGCGATACCTCAACGCCCGCGGGACGCTCAATACTCTGCTGGGCCTGGGCGCGGTTCCGGTCATCAACGAGAACGATACCGTGGCGACGGCGGAAATCCGTTATGGCGACAACGACCGGCTGGCGGCCCGCGTGGCGCAAATGATCGGCGCGGATTGCCTGGTGCTGCTCTCGGATATCGACGGACTGTACACCGCGGACCCGAAAGAGGACCCGGATGCAAGCTTCATCGCGCGCGTGCTGGAAATTACCCCCGCCATCGAGGCTATGGCCGGCGGTTCGAGCACCGCTACCGGATCGGGCGGCATGCAAACCAAAATTGCCGCGGCGAAGATTGCCGTGGGAGCCGGATGTCACCTCTGCATTTCGTTGGGGTCCGAGGAGCACCCGCTGCGGCGCATCGAGGAAGGGGCACGCTGCACCTGGTTTGTGCCTACCTCGACGCCGCTTGCCACCCGCAAGCAATGGATTGCGGCCACATTGAAGCCTGCGGGCGCGATCGCCGTGGACGATGGCGCGGTTCGTGCACTCATGGGCGGCAAGAGTCTTCTGCCCGCCGGCGTGACCCGCGCGGTCGGGCGATTCGACCGCGGCGACACCGTCAGCATCATCGGCCCGGACGGCACTGAAATCGGCAGGGGCATCAGCGCCTATTCGGACGTGGACGCGGCGCGGATCATCGGCCGCAAGTCCACCGATATCGAGAAGGTGCTGGGATTTCGCGGCCGCGATGAAATCGTTCACCGCGATGATCTGGTGCTGCTCAGAATCCTGTGAGCAGCATCGCCGATTTGATGCAAGGCATTGGCCGGGCGGCGCGCATCGCCGCCAAGCAAATGGCATCTGCCTCGAGCGCACAAAAGAATCGCGCCTTGCTCGCCGCGGCCGCGGCGCTGCGCGATTCTCGCTCTGAGATTTTGGCCGCGAATGATGCGGATATCCGCGAATCGGGGCCGGGCCTCTCCGCGGCCCTGCTCGATCGGCTGCGCATCGACGATACGCGCGTGATTGCCATGGCGCACGGCCTGGCGGAGATCGCGGCCGCGCCTGATCCGATCGGCGCGTGCTTGGCCGAATGGTCGCGCCCGAATGGCATGCGGATTCAACGTGTCTGCGTTCCCTTGGGCGTGATCGGCATCATTTATGAGAGCCGGCCCAATGTCACCGCCGATGCCGGCGCGTTGTGCTTGAAGTCCGGCAATGCGGTGATTCTGCGCGGCGGTTCGGAGAGCTGGAGGTCCAGCGCCGCGATCCACGGCTGTCTGCAGCAAGGGCTGGTGGCGGCGGGGCTGCCGCCGACGGGCATTCAATTGGTGCCCACCACGGACCGCGCCGCGGTGGGCCATATGCTCGCCGACATGGCCGATAGCATCGATGTGATCGTGCCGCGTGGCGGCAAGAGTTTGATTTCGCGTGTGCAAAAGGAAGCGCGCGTACCGGTGATCGGACACCTCGAGGGCGTTTGCCACGTGTATGTCCATTGCAGCGCGGATATCGAGATGTCGAGACGCATCGTGTTGAATGCGAAAATGCGGCGCACCGGCGTTTGCGGTTCGGCGGAAACGCTGCTGGTCGATCGGGCCTGTGCCGCGACACATCTGGCGCCCTTGTTGCTGTCGCTGCTCGCGGCCGGTTGCGAAGTGCGCGGCGATGACATGAGCACCCGCGTTGACGCTCGGGTCAAAGCCGCCGGGGAGCAGGATTGGTATCAGGAATATCTCGACGCCATCATCGCCGTGCGCGTGGTGGATGATTTGGATGCCGCCATCGCTCACATCGCGCGCTATGGCTCGCAGCATACCGACTGCATCATTGCCGAGGATGCGCCGGCGGCCGAACGGTTCTTAGCTCAAGTCGACAGCGCCATCGTGCTGCACAACGCCTCCACGCAGTTTGCGGACGGCGGCGAGTTCGGCATGGGCGCCGAGATCGGCATCAGCACGGACAAGTTTCATGCGCGCGGCCCGGTCGGCGTCGAGCAATTGACCAGCTACAAGTACCTGGTGCGCGGCGCCGGCCAGATCCGAGACTAACCTTCGAGCTGGAGCCTTTAGGGGTTTCCTGCGCACCCATTCGCATATCAGAGAGTTGCGGGCAGCCCCTAATGCCCGCTTATGTAAATGTGTCGGGCACAGCACAGTTTTCATGCATCGGCGCTGGTGCAATGCCGTCAGGGTACCCCCTAAGCGGGGTGGTGGCGGGCTCAAGGACTTAATAATGTTGGAGTTGTTGCCTTACTTGTTGGCTGCCGCCGGCGGCGCTGCACTGGCCGGCCTGGTTTTGCGCGTATGGTTCGTGCGCCGCTCCGGCGGCGACCTGCAAGCGCCCGACTTGCAACTGCCCAAACAGAATTTTGCCGAGCTGCAGCGGTTTCGGGCGGTCATGGATACCTGCGTCGATTCGATTTACATGGTCGACCGCGAAACACTGAAATTCCTGGACGCGACGGCCACGGCCTCGAGCCGTACCGGCTACTCGCACGAAGAATTGATGCAGATGAGCCCGCTGGACTTGCTCAAGGAAAGCCGCGAAGAATTGCTGCGCAGTTACGATGCGGCAATTGCCGCGGGTGCGCAAGGCATCCGCACCGAGTCTACCGGCCGCCTCAAGGACGGCCGCGAGACAGCGGTGGAATTGAATCGACAGGCTGTGCAAATCAACGGCCGCTGGATCATCGTCACGATTTCACGGGACGTTACCGAGCGGAAGCGCGCGGAGCACGCTGCGCAGCGCTTCGCCCGCATGTTTGCCGCGTTGAGCGACACCAACGAGGCCATCATGCGGGTGTCCTCAGCCGAGGATTTGTATCAACGCGTGTGCGAAGCCGCGGTGCACGGCGGCAGGCTCAAGGCGGCAAGCATCTGCGTGCCGCGCGAAGATGAGGGGGACGCAAGGGTAGTGGCAGCCGCGGGCGAGAACGCCGATACGCTGCGCGATGTGCAGATTTCGATCGATGGCTCTACGGCGATCGGCCGTGGCCTGGTTGGTACCGCGTTCCGCTCGCAATCCCCCTGCATCAGCAACGAGTTCCAAAACGATTCCCGCACCGTGCACTGGCACGAAGCCGCGCGGCAGGCCGGCATCGCGGCGGGAGCTGCACTGCCGCTCGTTCTGAACGGCCGTACGGTCGCCATTCTGTTGCTGCACGCCGCGGACAAGAATGCATTTGAAGACGAAATCGTGCAGCTGTTGATGCACATGGGACGCAACGTCGTATTCGCGCTCGATAACCTCAAGCGCGAGTCTGAGCGCAAAATCGCAGAAGTAGAATTGCACGCCGCCGATGCACGGCTCAAGCGCGCCACGCGCGGCGCCAATGACGGCTTGTGGGAACTCGATGTAGCGAGCCGCGAAATGTGGGTTTCCGAGCATTTCGCCGTTATGTTCGGTTACGAGCAGCAGGAATTCCTCGGCCAGCGGCAAAAGTTCTTCGAAATTTTACTTCCCGAAGACGCCGTGCGATTGCGCGAAGCGATCGAGCGCACCATTCGCGACGGCGTCCTCGTGGATGTGGAGGTGCGCGCCAAGACGCGGATGGGCGAAGCACGCTGGTATCGCGTGCGCGGCGCGCTGGAGCGCAGCGCGGACGGCGTTCCCTTGACGGTGTCGGGTTCGCAGCGCGACATCACGCAACGTCAGCAATATGCGCTGGCACTGCTGGAGGCGACCGAAACCGCCGCCGCGGCCAACAAAGCCAAGAGCCAGTTCCTGGCCAATATGAGCCACGAGATTCGCACGCCGATGAACGGCGTCATCGGCATGATCGAGCTGCTGTTGGAAACCCCGCTCAACCCCATGCAGCTCGACTATGCGCAAACCGTGCGCGACAGCGCCGCCGCGCTGCTCACGGTCATCAATGACATTCTGGATTTCTCCAAGGTCGAAGCCGGCAAGCTCGATCTTGAAATCCTCGACATGGACATGCGCGACACGGTGGAAGATGTGGCGCGGCTGCTGGCGATCCAGGCGCATGCCAAAGGCCTCGAGGTGATCGCCCTGATCGATCCCAGCCTTCCGGATTTGGTGCGCGGCGACGCGGGACGGCTGCGCCAGGTCCTCCTGAATCTCGGCGGTAACGCGGTCAAATTTACGCAGAAGGGCGAAGTATCGATCGAGTGCAAGGTCGTGCAAAAAGACGATCGAGGCGTCCTCGTACGCTGCGAAATTCGCGATACCGGCATGGGGATTCCGGCGAGCCGCGTCGATGCCCTGTTCACTGCCTTCACGCAGGTGGATTCCTCCACCACGCGCCGATTCGGCGGCACGGGATTGGGGCTGTCCATCGTCAAACGTCTGGTGGAACTGATGGACGGTGAGGTCGGCTTAGCGAGCGAGGAGGGTGTCGGCTCGACATTCTGGTTCACCGCGCGTTTGGGCGTGGCGCACGATGCCGCCAAAGTGCGCCCGGCGCCGCCGATCGAGCTTAGCGGCCAGCGCATCATGATCGTCGATGACAACATGACGAATCGCAAGGTGCTGATGGGCCAGCTATCGCTGTGCGGGATGGAGGCGGTTTGCGCGAGTTCCGCCGATGAAGCCTTGAGCCTGATGCGCATCGCGGCCAACTCAGGCCGGCCCTTCGAAGTCGCGTTGCTCGATCATCAGATGCCCGGCTGCGACGGTGCCACGTTGGGCAAGACCATCCTGGCGGAGCCTGCGCTGCGCGGCGCACGCTTGATCTTATTGACCTCTTCCGGCCAGCGCGGCGATGGGCGGCTGTTTTCAGATCTGGGTTTCGCAGGATACCTGTTGAAGCCCGTGACGCATCGCGACCTGACCGATTGCCTCATGATGGTGCTGGGCATGCAAGCGGAGGGCTGGCGCATGGCGACCCAGCCGATCGTGACGCGCCATGCCTTGCGCTCGCAACGCCAGCGCGAAACCCACCATATCTTATTGGCCGAAGATAACGTCGTAAACCAGAAAGTCGCGTGCCGTATTCTCGAGAAATTAGGCTATCGGGTCGATGTTGCAGGCGATGGGCAGGCCGCATTCGAGGCCTGGCAGAGCGGCCGATACCATTTGATACTCATGGACTGCCAGATGCCGGTCATGGATGGCTTCGAAACGACGCGAAAGATCCGCGAACATGAAGCCGGCGGCAAGCACGTTCCCGTCATCGCGCTCACCGCGCATGCGATGAAGGGCGCCGACAATGAATGCCGCGCGGCGGGCATGGATGATTACTTGTCCAAGCCCATCGATCGCGAGCAGCTGCAGAAGACGCTGAATCACTGGCTCAACGACTCAGGCGAAAGCTCGTCGGAGGAGACGGCCGCGGGTTAGCCTTTAGCCGCCGGCATGCACGGCGCCCGGGCCGCCATCAATCACACGCGGCGGCGAATACCCCTGCGGGGTGTACTCGATCAGCACGATGCCGCAATTGGGTGGAACGTGCGCATCGTCCCAACTGCCGGCGACGTATGCCCAGAGACACGCCATGACGCCGCCGTGACTCACCAGAACGACGTCCTTGCCGAGGTGCCCGGCAGCGAGCCGATCCAAGATTGGCGCGACGCGCGCTTGAACATCTTCGTAGCTTTCGCCGCCTTGCGGTTTCCACGCCCAGGGACGCTGCGGATCATAGTCAGGCTCCGTCAGGAAGGAGTCGTACGACCGTCCCCGATGAGCGCCGATCTCGCGCTCGTGCAGGTTGGGTTCGAGCTCCATCGGCAGCCCCAATGCGCCGGCGATGATGCGCGCGGTCTCGCTCGCGCGCTTATAGGAACTCGTCACCACCCGCTGTGGACGGAACAGTTCCGCGATGCGTTGTGCGGCCTGCTGGGCCTGTCGGTATCCCAATTCGGTCAGCGGCAGGTCGTGCGGCGAAAGCGCGTGTATGCGATCCCGATTCCCCGAGCTCTCGCCATGCCTGACGAGAATCAATTTGCTCATGCGTGATGCGAGTCGTGCAAAGCGGCGATTTGCCGCAGCCACATTCTAACGGCGGCCACGTCCGGCAGGTAAAATTGACCCTGCACGATATTCCCGACGCCGACGGAGAGGCCGCCGTGGGCTTCGACCATCGCGAATCCGTCCAGATCGGTGAGATCATCGCCGACAAATACCGGCCGCCGGCCATTGAATGGCGGCTCTTTCATGAAGGCCTGAATCGCGGTCGCCTTGCTGAATCCTCGCGGCTTGATTTCGAACACCATCTTACCCGCCTGGATGTGATAGTTGCTGCCGAGCGGCTTTGCAATATCGACGACCGATTCGCGCACGATCTGCTCGGACTGCGGTGCCAGGCGGAAGTGCACCGCAATCGCACGATCCTTATCCTCGAACAGCGTCCCGGGATGCGAGGCCACCAAAGCCTTGATGGCCGCGCGCGCGTGATCGAGCTGCGAGTCGACGAAGTTGGCGCCTAGCGTGGATCCGTCGGCCCTGCGCCGCTCCACGCCATGCAGTCCCGCCGCGGGCAGTTTCAACGGCGCAAACAGTTCATCGAGGGTGCCAATTCTGCGTCCGCTCACCAGCGCGACGGCGCCTCCCAAGCGCTCGGCGACATCGCGCAGCAGCGAATTTATTTCCGGATCGGCCGCCGTTTGCGAAGGCGTGTCGGTGAGTTCGACCAACGTTCCGTCCACATCCAGAAACAAACACCAGTCGAGTGCGGGAGGCGGCGGCGATCGTTTCATGTGGCAAAAACATAGCCTACGCAATCTCTGCTGCCAATGCCTCGCGGGCATATATTTGTTATGTAAGTTTTACACGGAATTGATTGATTAAAAGCCAAGACTGTGCCCTCAAAGTTCGGTATTTTGTGTGAGCGCTACGCGCTCGGTCCTTGAATATTCGGAGACGCGATGTTTCGCTCGATCATGCTGCGATTCGTGCTGCCGGTAGCACTCGCGTCATGCGTCGTGGCGTATTTTGGTTTGCCCTATATCCAACGGCTGCTGGCGGAGTGGTTTCGATCGGACGTCGAATTGCGCGCGCAATTGGTCATGCATTCGATGGAAGAACCGATCACGGACCTGGTCGAAAACGGCAGCGAGGCGCGGCTGCGGGTGTATCTGGCGAAAATCGCCGCGGACGAACGTTTGCTCGCGATCTTGGTGTGCCGGCCCAACGGCTCGACCATTTTCAAGTCCGAGCGCACACCGTCGGCCGTTTCCTGCGAAACCGACGACAGCGTCAGCCCTGCGCGCTCGCAGATCAAGCAGTTGCCCTCAGGGTCGGTGCAGATATCGCGATTCGACTTCGACGCCGCGGAACCCAAGCCCTTCCGCGTGCTCATGCTGCACGACTTGAGCTTTGTGGATCGCCGGCAGCGTACTGCGCGGGACTTCGTGCTGGCGTTCGTGGGCATATCCATTCTACTGCTCGCGTTGCTGATCGTGCTGGTGGCCTGGCTGCAATTGCGCCGCTGGGTGCAGGTCTTGCTCGGCGACATCCGCGGCAAGCGTTTTTTGGACAACGCGCAGTCGCCGCCCTATTCGTTGCCGATTCTCTCGCAGGTGCGCCAAGTGCTTGCCGAAGCCGAGGAGCAGCAACGGCTGGAGATCGACTACCGTGAAAACTGGACGCCGCAGGCGCTGCAGCAGGTGGTGCGAGGTCAATTGAATTCTGCGCAGGTAATCATCGTCTCGAATCGCGAGCCCTACATCCACAGCTTCGACGCCAATCATCAGCCGGTCTGGCAGGTTCCGGCGAGCGGCATGGTGACGGCGCTCGAACCCATCATGCGGGCCTGTTCCGGCGTCTGGGTGGCGCACGGCGCGGGCAGCGCCGATCGGGCGACCGTGGATCGAAACGACCAGATCCGCGTGCCGCCCGACGATCCGAGCTACACGCTGCGCCGCGTCTGGCTGACCGACGAACAAGAGCAGGGCTATTACTACGGCTTCTCCAATGAGGGGTTATGGGCGCTGTGCCACCTGGCCTATGTGCGGCCGGCGTTTCGCGCCAGCGACTGGCGCGCTTATGAGGAGGTCAACGCCAAGTTCGCCGAGGTGGTCGCCACGGAATCGAGCACCGATAAACCGGTGATTCTCATTCAGGACTTTCATTTCGCGCTGCTGCCGCTGCTCCTGCGCAAGAAAATTCCCGGCGCGACGATCGTTTTGTTCTGGCATATTCCCTGGCCGAATGCCGAGACCTTCGGCGTGTGTCCCTGGAAGCGCGAGATGCTGACGCATATGTTGTCGGCGGATATTTTGGGGTTTCACACGCGATATCACTGCCAGAATTTTCTCGACACCGTGGATCGCTTCGTCGAGTGTCAGATCGACCGCGAGCACATGACCGTGACCTTGAAGGGCCGCGTCTGCCGGGTTGCCCCGTATCCGATTTCCATCGAATGGCCGCCGCGCTGGCTGGCGCTGCTGCCGGATATCGCCAGCTGCCGCGCGGCGGTGCGCGAGCGCTATCAAATCGGCCCCGAGGTGATCATCGGTTTAGGGGTGGAGCGCTGGGATTTTACCAAGGGCATCATCGAACGCTTCAACGCGCTGGAGACGCTGCTGGACAACAACCCGCGGCACCGGGGGCACATCTGTCTCCTACAGATTGCAGCGCCGTCGCGCGGCCAACTGCCGGCTTACCAGGCGTTGCAGCAGCACACCTACGGCGAGGTCGAGCGCATCAACTCGAAATTCGCACAGGGCGACTGGCGGCCCATTGTGCTGATCGATGAACACCAGCCGCCGGTGCGCGTGTTCGAGCTGTATCGCGCCGCGGACTTCTGCCTGGTCAACAGCCTGCATGACGGCATGAACCTCGTTGCCAAGGAATTCGTGGCCGCGCGCGACGATGAGGACGGCGTGCTGATCCTCAGCACCTTTGCCGGCGCGTCTCGTGAGCTGGCTGAAGCAGTGCTGATCAACCCGTTCGATGTCACCGAGACCGCGAACGCCATGGAGGTCGCCATCCACATGGGACGAGACGAACGGCGCAACCGCATGAGCCTGATGCGTCGAACGGTCAAGGAGAACAACGTGTACCGCTGGGCGGGACGCATGCTGATGGATGCGGCGCGCATTCGCCAGCGCCAGAGCCTGCCTTCCATGGCGCGGCGCTTTGCGACCTTCGGCCGCTAGCCGGTTTCGATTGCCGCGGTCTTACGGGCGGCCGTTTGCGCAAATGTGCGCAGCCGTTCCGCCGCTGAGCGCAAAGTTTCATCGCGCTTGGCAATGCAGAGGCGCACGAGCGTCATGCGCGGCGGCTGAGCATAGAAGGGCGAGAGCGGAATGACGGCGACTTTCGCCTCGCGAATCAGCCGATCGGCGAACTGCATGTCATCCTCCTGGCTGACCGCTCCATAATCCACCAATTGAAAATACGTGCCCGCGGCCGGCACAGGCTCCAGGCCGGAGCCTTGCAAGAGCCCTGCCAGTAAATCGCGCTTGGCCTCGAAAAATGCGGCAAGGCCTTGCCACGCATCCGGGTATGCCGAGAGATAGCGGGCAATCGCGAACTGCAACGGCGAAACAATGCTGAAGGTGTTGAACTGATGCACCTTGCGAAGCTCGCGAGTGAGATCCGGGGGCGCCACGCAGTAGCCGATCCGCCAGCCGGTGGCATGCAAAGTCTTGCCGAAAGAAAACACCGCGTAGCTGTGTTCGCGCAGTTCCGGGTGCACCAATACGGATTGATGGCGCCGCCCGTCGAAGAGCACGTGCTCGTACACCTCATCCGCCAGCACGGTGATCGGCCGGTCGCGAATGCATGCCGCCAGCGTGTCCAGGTCCTCGCGCGTCGCGACCGTGCAGCTTGGATTTTGCGGGCTGTTGATGATGATGAGCCGGGTACGGTCGCTCAAGGCGCGGCGGACTTCGTCCCAATCGAAGCGAAATGCCGGCGGTAACAGCGCAATGCGCACACAGCGACCGCCGGCGAGGCGCACGGCCGGCTCGTACGAATCGTAGGCCGGGTCGAAAACGATGGCCTCATCGCCCGGCCCGACGACCGATTGAACGGCGTCAAAGAGAGCTTCGGTGCCGCCGCAGGTGACGGTGATCTCCGCTTGCGGATCAAAACGGCGCTGATAGCAAAACTCGAGCTTCTTCGCGATCTGCTCGCGCAGCTCCATCGTGCCTTCCATCGGCGCGTATTGATTGCGCCCCTCGCCGACCACCTCGATCAGTGACTGCGACAGGCGCTGGTCGATGGGATAGTCGGGAAATCCCTGACCGATGTTCAGGGCATTCTCTTCGTGCGCGCGCCGCGACATCACGGTGAATATCGTGGTGCCGACCTCGGGCAGCTTACTGCTGAATCGCATCTCGGCGCTCCAAGTTTTGTAGGCCGCCGGCGAGAGATCGTACCGCCAAGCCGTGTCTGCGCAGCGCCTGCGCGGCAGCGAGGCTGCGCTTACCCGTGGAGCATACCAGCAGCGCTTGGCGGCCGTCGCCAAGCAGCGCAGGATTCGCCAGGAGTTCCTGCATGGGGATATGGCGCGCGGCCGCGGGACGGGCCGCCACTTCCTCGGTGGTTCGAATATCGATGACGTCGAAGCCGCGCGCGGCGGCGGCCGCCAGTGAATCCCAGGTTGCCTCTATGTCGCGATCCTCGCGCGCAAGATCCTGGATGTGCGCGCATGCCGGGGCGTGGCACTCGGCGCGGCGCGGGGCCTTGATTTTCAGGCTGGAGAAATTCATGAAGTCCAGCAGCAGCAATTCGCCCTCGAGCTGCCCACCCATTTGCAGAAGAATTTTCAGCGTGAGCAAAGCTTGCAACATGCCGAACGCACCCGGGACAGGTCCCAGTACACCTGCTTCGGCGCAGTTGCCCACCACGCCGTCCGCGATGGCGTCCGGCCAGAGGCAACGCAGGCAGGCATGTTGCGGCTCGGGTTTGTAGGCCTGGAGCTGCCCCTCGTATTGATAGACGCTGGCGAACACGGCGGGCTTGTGCGCGAGCACTGCGGCATCGTTGATCAAATATTTGGTGCGAAAATTGTCGCTGCAGTCGACGACGATGTCATGGCGCCGGATCAATTCCAGCGCGTTATCCGCATTGAAGCGGACGGCGTGGGTCTCGACTTGAACGGCAGGGTTGATGGCGGCGATCGCCGCCCGGGCCAAGTCCGCTTTCGGCTTGCCGGTATCGGCAAGAGCGTAAATCGGTTGGCGGTGCAAATTGCTGGCATCCAGCAGGTCGGGGTCGATCAGCCCCAGGAGACCGACGCCCGCTCCCGCCAGGTACTGCATGACCGGGCTGCCGAGGCCTCCCAGACCCACAATGAGAACCCTGGCGGAGCCAAGCTTCGCCTGACCCTGAGGGCCGATCTCCTTGAGCAAAACTTGCCGGGAATAATCGGGCTGCATTGCCTACTTGGGATTTGCAGCAGCGCGCTGCGGGTGTTCGGCGTGTGAATGCTGAGGCTGCGCCGCGCAACGCTCGCAATTCACCCATCCGGAATTGCCGCTGCGATAGTGTTCCTTCTTCCAAATCGGTACCCGGTGCTTGACCTCATCGATGATGAATCGGCAGGCCTCAAAAGCTTCGCCGCGGTGCGCGGAACTCACCCCGACCCAGACCGCCATCTCGCCCAGGCCCAGAGAACCGATGCGGTGAATGCACAAGGCATGCTTCACCGGGAAGCGCCGCAGCGCTTCGGCGACGATGCGCTCGCCTTCTTTCACGGCCAGCTCTTGGAATGCTTCGTATTCGAGTCGAGTGACGTCCTGGCCCTCGTTGTGATCACGGACCCAGCCCTCGAAAGCGACGAAGCCGCCGGACCCGGGATCCTGCAACTCACGCCGCGCATCTGCGGCGTCGATGCTCGTGGGGGTGAAGCGAAAGCCCATCATCCGCCCGCCACCGGAGGGATGAACACCACCGCATCGTTGGCGGCGAGCTTGCGTGACCACGCGCTGAATTCGGCGTTGACCGCCACCTTCAACTGCTCGCGTGACAGGGTGAAGCCATAGCGCGCGGCCAGTTCGGTGTACAGATCCGCCGGCGTGGCCGCCGAGGTTTCGAGCGTCTCCTCGGAGCGCCCGGCTTGCTCGCGCATCAGGGCGTAGTACTGAATTTTGACTTGCATCCGGGCTGAAGCCTCCAGCGCGGCAAGCGCTTGTGAATACTCCCCGGGAGTATTCACATTGTCGAGCGCACGCGGATCGGGAAGGTTGAGCAAATGGGCACCGTATCGGATCAGAAATTTTCGCGGACAATGGCCGCCGGCGGCCTGATATTCGGCGAGCAGCTCGGCAGCGGAGGGTTCCCAGATTGCGCAGAGCGGCTCGGGCAGGCCGTCATGCGCGCTCTTGTAGGCAGTCGCCAATGCACTCGGATCGCGCCGGCGCAGCAGCCCTTCAATCGCAGCATCGGAAAGAAACGGCAGATCGCAGGCCAGCACCAACCACGCAACCTCAGGATGCGCGGCAAGCGCGGAACGAATGCCGACGACGGGGCCTTGCCCCGTGACAGAGTCCACAATCATCGGCCGAGACGCCCGTGTCGGATCCAAAGTTTGATCCGCGCGCAGCGACACGAAAACCCTATCGACATGCCGGCTCGCGAGCTCGACGGCGCGCTGTAATTGCGTCTTGCCCTGATACTTCAAGGCCGCCTTGTCGCGCTGCATGCGCGTGCTCGCGCCACCCGCGAGAATAAGCCCACTAATGGGTGCGACGCTCACGATCCCACCGCGTAGGCGCTCTTGCCGCCATCCTTGGACAGCAAGCGAATGCCGCCGATGACAATGTCGTGCGACAGCGCCTTGCACATATCGTAGATCGTCAGCGCGGCGATGCTGGCACCGGTGAGCGCTTCCATCTCGACCCCGGTTTTATGATGCACGCTAACCGTGCAGCGGACGATGGCTGCGTCGCCTTCCAGGTCAATGACGATGCGGCAGCTCTCGAGCCCCAAGGGGTGGCAGAAAGGAATGAGCTCGTGGGTACGCTTCGCGCCCAGCACGCCCGCAACGATCGCGGTGTCGAAAACAGGACCCTTGGGCGAACGCAGCCCGTTGTCGCGAAGTGCAGCGGCCACTCCGGCAGGAAATTGCACGCGCGCCTCCGCGGTGGCGCTGCGCTCGCTCGCAACTTTGCCGCTGACATCGACCATCGTCGGGCGCTGATCCGCATCCAAATGTGAAAAGGTCATGGTTTCAGCCGCCGATGTAGTACATCTCGATTTTCTTGCTCTCCGGCTCGGCGCGGCGCAGCTCCTCGCGGAGCTCGCTGTAGCGATCGGTGCGGCCGCTCCACGCGCCTCGAACGATGCGCAGCAGTTCCGCATCGTCGGCGCCCGCCCGTAGCGGGGTGCGCAAATCGATTCCATGGGTCGCGAACAGGCAGGTGTAGAACTTGCCTTCGGAGGAGAGGCGCGCACGGCTGCAGGCCGCGCAAAAAGGCTGCGACACCGAGGAGATGAAGCCGACTTCACCGCCGCCATCGTCGAAACGCCAGCGCTGCGCCACTTCGCCGCGGTAGTTTTGCGAAACCGGATGCATGGGCCAGCGCGCATTGACTCGAGCCGCCAGTTCGCGCGATGGCACCACCATGTCAGGCTGCCAGTGGTTGCGATTGCCGACGTCCATGAATTCGATGAAGCGCACGATCACGGGTGTGCCGCGAAAATGTTCGACGATGTCCAGCGCGGTGTGGTCGTTTACGCCGCGTTCGATGACGGCGTTGACCTTCACCGGCGACAATCCTGCGGCGATGGCCGCGTCAATACCGGCGAGCACTTGATCGAGCGCGCCGAATCCGCCGCTTAGGCGCGTGAAGATTTCCCTGTCCAAGGTATCCAGGCTTACCGTGACGCGGCGCAAGCCATTGGCGTGGAGATCGACGGCGTGATTGGCCAACAGTACGCCGTTGGTCGTCAATGCGATGTCCTCGATGCCCGGAATGCTGGTCAAGTCACCGATGAGATCAGGCAGGTTGGCGCGCAGCAAGGGCTCGCCGCCGGTGAGCCGCACCTTGTGCACGCCCAAGCCGGCAAATAGCTTGGTGAGGCGCACGATTTCATCGAACGACAGTCGTTCGCGAGACTTCAGAAATTGATAATGCTCATGGAACTGCTCCTTCGGCATGCAGTACGGGCAGCGAAAGTTGCAGCGATCCATCACGGAGATTCGCAAGTCGTGCAAGGGACGGCCCAGCCGGTCGAGCGGGTTCTGGGCGCCGCGAATGTCGTGAATGACGCTGCTCATGGGCGAGAACTCACCAACGGAACACGTTGGCGACGAACCCTTTGGCGTAGGTGTTAGGCCCGGGCGGCAGTTCCACGAAGCCGTCGGTGCCCGCGAGGCTCAAAAAGTCACCTGATCCGTTCGGTGGTCGCGGAGTTGCCCATGGGCGGCCCCAGTCATCATGCTCAATGGTCACCGGCAGGAAATATGCGAGCGAGTGCTTGAAGGTCACAGGAGTCGCCAAGGCGAGCCTCTCGGGCGGCGCGCGTTTGGTGCCCATGGCTTCGGCAATCGCGGGAATGACGTAGCGGATCAAGCACACCAAGGTCGAGACCGGATTGCCTGGCAGCCCAAACACCGACTGCCCGTGCGGACCGATTCCGAACCACATGGGCCTGCCGGGCCGTTGAGCGACATTATGAAAGACTTCTTGCACGCCCAGCTGCATCAAGGCCTTGGGCACCAGGTCGAACTTTCCCATGGATACGCCGCCGCTCAAGACCACCACCTCGTGCGTGGTCAGATGCAGGGCCAACCGCTCACGAAGCTGGCTCTCATCATCGAGCACGTGATCATTGCCCACGCGGCTGAAGCCGCGCCGGCGGAACGTGGCCGCCACGGCATACGCGTTGGAACGGCGCACTTGAAATTCCGCGATCGGATCGCCGGGCTCGATCAGCTCATCGCCGGTCGATACCACCATGATGGCGGGCTGACTGCTCACGCGCACACGTGCCATGCCCGCGGAAGCCGCCACTGCAATTTCCGGAGCCCGCAGCAGCGTTCCGGACTCCAGCAGCAATTGGCCCTGGCGGCTGTCGGCGCCGCGTCGATGTATGTTGTGGTAGGGCGAATTCACGACCGCCACGTTGAGCGATGCGAACCCGTCGCTCACGTCGACCTGCTCGATCGGAACTACGTTGTCGCAACCGATCGGCAGGATGGCGCCGGTCATGACCTCGATCGCGTGCTCGGCGCTTTTCAGCTTGGTCGCGGGCGCGCCGGCGCCTTGGACCCCCTGGATCTGAAAACGGCGCTGGCCGCGCCGCAGCGCATCGCTGTCCACGGCCAATCCGTCCATCGAGACGCGATCGAACGGCGGAGCGTCGCGCTCGGCGTAAACATTTTCGCGCAGCGTTCCCCCGACACACTGCGTTAGCGGCAGTGATTCGATGGGCAAACACGTCAGCCGAGAGTAGATGGCCTCTTCGGCCAGACGCGGGGTGATGAGCGTACTAGCCTGCATAGTTCAAAATCGGCGGCGGAACCATCCGCCGCACCGATCGTCATTACTTTTGTTTCGCTTTGAAGATTTTCAACTGCTCGTTGAATTTTCCAACCACAGCCTGCAGTTCATCGACGGCGGCGTTGTGTTTCTGCACCAGAGCTTTCTGCTCCTGGTCCGCTTTTTTCTTCTCATCCGGGGTCAACTTCGAAACATCCTTAGGGGTGGCATCCATTTCCAGATTGAGACAGTCCAAATAGACATTCATTTCGCCGTTGTAGCGGTCAAAATCGTGCTTGGCGGCAATCATTTCATCGCGGCTTGCGGTTGCGCCATTGGGCGGGGCGGCGGGTGATTGGGGATAAATACACGTCGCGTGCGCGTGGGCGGCCAATCCAAATGCGAAAACAAGCGTAAGCGGTATCCAAGCCTTCATCGGGAATCCTCTAGTTATTCGAGACAAATGAGGGGAAACGGAGCCGGTATGATCTTACGGCCTAGGGCGCGGGGCCGCCAGCGCGGCGACCTAAACCTGTAAGTTTCTGATTTAGCAGAACTATTAGACGTTCTGGGCGACATAAAGTTCCCGGCATTGCGGGCGTTCTTGAAAACCCTGCTCGCGAGTGTCGAATTCAAGCTGCGCGATTCGACTAAGGTACGGCGAATCGCGCCTTAACGACGGAAAGCAGCTATGAACTATTTATTGTTGATTTACGCCAACGAAGCCGAATTCATGGCCCTGGGCGAGACTGCATTACAAAAAATGACGGGTGAATACACGGATTTCACCAAATCGATCGTGCAGGCGGGAAACTTCAAGGCGGGCGATCGGCTGAAGCCCGTCTCGTCGGCTTCCACCGTGCGGGTACGCAACGGCAGGACCACGATCACCGACGGGCCCTTTGCGGAAACCCGCGAACAATTGGGCGGCTACTATCTGATTGACGCCAAGAACCTGGACGAGGCGACCGCCATCGCAGCCCGCATACCCGGCGCCCGGGTAGGCAGCATCGAAGTGCGTCCTGTCTGGCCGCCGATGACTTGAACATTCGCTGATCGCGATGAGCGAACCTGCTGCAGCCGATGTCATCGAGCAAATCTTTCGCCGAGAGGCGGGTCGGGTTCTTGCGACTTTGATCCGCCTGCTCGGCGACTTCGACCTGGCCGAGGAGGCACAACAAGACGCATTCGCCGCGGCCCTCGAACAATGGCCTAAGCACGGGACACCCGCGAATCCACGGGCTTGGTTGATCAGCACCGGGCGCAACAAAGCCATCGACCGCATCCGCCGGGATATTCTCTTCAGGACAAAAATATCCGGCGAGATCGGTGCGGCGGAGTCCGGCATCGATGCCGCGCTCGATGTGGCCGACGAGGAGATCTTTGGCGACGATCGGCTACGGCTGATATTCACCTGTTGTCATCCGGCGCTCAACGCGGAAGCGCAGATCGCGCTCACCCTGCGGGAGGTTTGCGGTCTCTCCACGCAAGCCGTGGCCCGAGCCTTTCTAACCAGCGAAGAGACGATGGCGCAGCGCCTGGTGCGCGCCAAGAAAAAAATCCGCGACGCCGGCATTCCCTACGAAACACCCGATCCGTCAGTGCTCGAGCAGCGCATCGAAGGCGTGCTCGCGGTGGTGTATGGAGTGTTCACGGAAGGCTATGCGGCGACCGTCGGCTCGCGACTGATCGATGTCGAACTTTGCGAAGAAGCCATTCGTTTGGGCCGGCTGCTCGACGCGCTGCTGCCGCACCACGCGGCCGTGATGGGATTGCTGGCGTTGATGCTGCTGCATGACGCGCGGCGCACATCGCGCACCTCGGACAGCGGCGATCTGGTGCTGCTCGAGAACCAGGATCGATCCCAGTGGGATCGGCGCGAAATTGCCGAGGGCCTGTTGCTGGTCGATAAGTCGCTGTCGATTCGCGGGCAGCTGAGCTCATATGCGGTACAAGCGGCAATTTCGGCCTTGCATGCGAGGGCCGAGGATAGCCGTGCGACCGATTGGCCGCAGATTGTCGGCCTGTACGAGGTGCTGCTTCGTTTGCAGCCGACGCCGGTCATCGAATTAAATCATGCAGTCGCCGTTTCCATGGTGGATGGTCCGGCGCGCGCGCTTGACCTGATCGACTCGCTCGCCGCGCGTGGACAGGTCACGCAATACCATCTGCTGCATGCAGCCCGCGGCCGACTTCTGCAGAAACTCGGCCGTATAAACGAGGCTCGAGAAGCTTACAGAGCGGCATTGAGTACCACGATGCTCGAGCCGGAGCGGCGTTTTCTCGGCGCGCGTATCGCGGCGCTTCAGGGCATTGGCGAAGCGGGGCCGGTTCCGGGTTGATGCTGCGGAGGAACGGCGGAACTGCGAACCTCCGTCCGCGCAGCTTCATCCGGCGAGGGCGGAATTTCCTGCGCCGTGAGGCTGGTGGCGTTAACCACGGAGGGATCGTCGCGCAGCTTTACATATAGTGAGCCGCCCTTGGGGTGCGGCACCGGCAACGCGCCGCCCAAAAAGCCATCGGGCACTTTGACTGGATGGGTAAACTGGGCATCGTCGGCCAGCGAATCGATCAAGAAGAGATTCGACCCGGACAGCTTGCAAGCGAGCTCGGGCGTGGCCGGGCACTTCAGTTCCTTGAGTGTCGGCAGGCGCACCAAATTTGCGAGCGGCTGCCAGTCCCCGACCACGCCCTTGGAGTTCACCCGAAACTGCAGAGGACCGAATGCCGCGCCGCCGAACACTTTTGCGGGATTGAGCGTCGCAACCGCGACCTGTGAATTCTCCAACATCATCGCTCCATTGTTGAAATTCAAGGTGGCGCTGGATGATTCGTCGCTGGTCGTGACTTCGATATTCTCATCGTGCGCAAATGTGGCCGGAGATTGCGTGCGCACCGAGAATGTAAGAACGGCGTCTTGCGGCAATTCGCTGGGGTGCGCCAACTGGATGTTGCTGTCCTGGCTCGACAGCGAGGGTTGCACGCTCATTCCGAGCAGAGTTACGGCAGGGCGCGGCGCTTCCACGTTGCCGAGGGACGGAAACACGCGGCCATCCTTCAAGGTGACCTTGGCGGCAACACCACGTTCCGGCTTCAAGGCGCTCACAGCAGCCGGATCCTGAGCGACCATGGGCAGCTCGTCCACACCGTGATTCGAAGTGAGCTCGCCGGGCACAAACACATTGCCCTTGAAGGTGAGGCTGGCGACCTCATCGAGGCGATTGCCCTTGAGCGTGCCGACGATGTCGCCGGCATGAAGGGAAAAGCCATCCATGCGCCCGGCGTCGGCAAAGGTATGAATCGAGATCGGGTCCGGTTGGTTGTCGCCATACTGCCTGACGAGCAGCGTCATTGCGCCCGGCGTCGAGTTTTGAAGCGGCAACTTAATCTCGACCTCATCAGGCCGGGTGGTCTTCCAATCCACCTTTAATTCCTTGCCGCCGGGATCCTTCAGCATGATGGCGTCGACGCAACTCACACTGTCGGCTTGAAGATGCACCGTGTCCTGACGTCCAACGATCAGCGCGGCTTCATCGCCGGCGGCCAGTTCCCAGCTTTTCGCATGCACGTTGATCAGGTGAAAAATCGGGCCCTCATAGGCTTCAAATCCCCAATATCCCTTCAGCGACGCCTGAATGCTGTCGCCTAGTTCGGTTTTACCGAGGGCCGTGGTATCAACCACGTAGCCGCCGCGGACCGGGTCAGCCTGCGCCGGAAGCGCAATGGTTTTGCCGTCGCGGCCCGTGACGTTGAGCGTGAGGTCGTGAGCATAGCTGGTGGAAAATGCCAGCGGCGCGCCGTCCACCGGCAGCACGAGGGTTGAACGGCGCACACAGAAGATTTCCTTTGGATCGACCGCGTGCAACGGCGGCAGTTGCGCCGACTCAACCGCCGGAAGCGCAATGACCATGACCGACATGGGAGAATGAAAAGAAGGCGCAGCGTTCAGTGTCAGCCCAAGTTTGTCGCCTTGCAATGATGCAAGCGCGGGGATGTACTGATATTGCGCGGTCCGAAACGATTCAAAGATGCGCGCAACATCCAAGACGGACGCGATGTAGGGACTGTAGTAACCGTAGCTTAACTGCGGTGTGTAGCTGGCCTCCATTGCCAGGTCGCTGCCGGGTCCCGATGTCAACGCTTCCACAATCGAGGTGCTATGCCCATCGTTCAAAATCAGTGATTCCTGTCCTTGCATGAGACAGGGAGCCTGCAACTCCGGGAGACGGTCCAAACATTTTTCCTCGACCCGAATGGCGAGGCTGCGGGCCAAAAGGGGCGCCGCTTCTTTCAGCTTGGCCGGGTCACCCACGTTGAGCATGCGGACGGCGGCGAGAAAACGCTCCAGGCGCGAGCGATCCAGCGCCGCCTGATTCAGATCTTGCGAGGTGCGCACAAATGCTCCCGGTCGCCCACGCACGGCGCCCACCACGGTGCGCAGGTCCCCACCGGTATGCGGCGCCAGAAACACGAGCACCTGCTGGGCGCCTTGGGGTACGGTCACGTTGAGGCCCTCGCTGCCGCATTTGGCGGTCCATGTCTTACAAGCGAAGAACCATTTCTCAGGGGGCGGGTTGGTCGAGCCGCTCAAAAATGCCGCGACCATCAGGTATTGGACTGACTGCGTCTCTGGCAGATCCACCTTTATCCACACCTTATCGCCGGGCGCTAGGTTCGGGACTTGGGAAGCGGGAAGGGTGCTGCTGCCCCGAGTCACCTTGACCTCCAGGACGGGCCCCGCAAGGTCGAAGGGTGCCGGTGCCGCCGAGGCGACCGACGCGATCGAAACGGCCAGCAGGACTACAAAGCATCGAATTGGCATTTTCCGGCAACCTATGGGTCAGTTCAGCGCTGACTTAGAGTGTAGCTAGCTATAAGAGTTCGGCTAGGCCCTGAGAACCACCGCGGTATTAAGATTCCTACATGCCGATTTAGCTTATGCATATGCCTGCTTTGAATTTGAATCTCCGCGAATTGCCCACACCTGGTCTCTGCAGCAAATTTTACATTCTGGAGAGCCTACGTGAGCAACCCGCAGATCACTCATACCAGTGACGCCGCGTTCGAAATCGACGTGCTGAAGTCAGATATCCCCGTGCTGGTGGATTTTTGGGCCGAATGGTGTGGTCCATGCAAAATGATCGCGCCCATCCTCGAAGAGGCCGCCGCACACTTCGACGGAAAGATTCGCATCGCGAAGCTGAACGTCGATGAAAACGCCGCCGTGGCGGCAAAATACAACGTACGCAGCATTCCGACGCTGTTGCTGTTCAACAAGGGCAACGTGGCCGCACGCAAGGTCGGCGCCGTATCGCAATCTCATCTTCGCGCGTTTCTGGACGGGCAGCTGCGCGACGCCGTCGCGTGACCGTGGCAGGAGTTATCGTAATCGCGCTGTCGCGCCGACCGTCTTCCTGGGTCGACCGGCACCAGAACGTGTCTTCGACACTGCTTGTACCTTGTGCGCATTGATAATGGCCGGAATCAACCCGGGAAATCGCTTGTTGATTTCGTCGCAGCGCGACACGTTGTGCATTTCCACGCCGCGGCGCTCGCCGCGAATCAAACCCGCATCTCGCAGCGCTTTGAAATGCTGCGACAAGGTCGATTTGGGGATGTCTTTTTCGCTGACGCGCAGAAAAGTGGAACACACCTGCGGGCAATCCGCAGCGGCGATATTTATATAGATGGCCGCGCGCACGGGATCGGACAGCGTGTGCAGTATGTTCTCGACCGTCACATCTTCGATCGACGGATGAAATAGCGGTCTCATGGGCCAATTATATTGGCTCTTGACAAATAGTTCAATAGTTCGTAAGTTACGAACCATGGAAGTAAGGAACTATATATCAAATGTCTCAGGTCACTTTTTAACCATCAACGGAAACAGCAAATGAACAATCTCTCAGGAAAAGTCGCCGTCGTCACCGGCGCATCGAAGGGTATCGGCGCGGCCATTGCAAAAGCGCTCGCGGCAGATGGCGCTTCGGTGGTCGTGAACTATGCCTCCAGCAAGGAAGGCGCCGACGCCGTGGTCGCAAACATCGCAAAGGCCGGCGGAAAGGCGGTTGCCGTGCGCGGCAACGTAGCCAAGCCAGCCGAGGCGCAGGGCATCATCGATGCAGCGGTCAAGACGTTTGGGCGTCTGGATATTCTCGTGAACAACTCGGGCGTCTATGAGTTTGGACCGATAGAGGCGATCACCGAGGAGAACTTTCACAAGATGTTCAATATCAACGTTCTAGGTGTATTGCTCGCCACGCAGGCGGCGGTTAAGCACATGAGCTCTGGTGGCAGCATCATCAATATCGGTTCCGCCGTCAGCCGCATTGCGCCGGCGAATTCGGCCGTTTATACGGCGACGAAGGCGTCGGTCGACGCAATTACCGGGGTATTGTCGAAGGAATTGGGCCCGAAAAAGATTCGGGTCAATTCGGTCAATCCCGGCGTCGTCGAGACCGAAGGGACTCACACCGCGGGAATCATAGGTTCCGATTTTGAGAAAGGCTTGGTCGCCCAGACTCCGTTGGGACGGACGGGTCAGCCGGGCGACATCGCGTCGGTGGCAGTATTTCTCGCCTCCGAAAATTCGGCTTGGCTTACCGGAGAGTCGATCATTGCCGGCGGCGGCTTGCACTAAGGAGCGCGGTTGTGGGGCGCCATCGCCCCGCAACCCGCCGAACCTACTGACTTTGATGCAAAATCGAGATTTCCTATGACAATCAACACCACTCAGCTGCGGGCATTTATTGGACCTGTTTGGCAAGAGATCAGCTCTCTATGGTCGGGCGTAGATTTTTCGTTTTCCGATTCCTGGCCGGATCCCGCCGAGCACCCTGAGCAAGCGCTTTTTGTGGGAACCATGACGGGCGATCCGCAGTCCGGAATTGATGGACGTCTCTACCAGCACTGCTGGTGAGACGAGAGACCGAGGTTTCCCATTTGCCCGGGCAACGTTAGACTGCGCGCGGGCGCCCGTAGCTCAGCTGGATAGAGCACCTGGCTTCGAACCAGGTGGTCGGGAGTTCGAATCTCTCCGGGCGCGCTTATAAACACCTAAAATTCCAGGCACTTAGCTATCCCGCCTTGCGCCGAAGCCAGGTGATTGCGGGAGATTTGCGGGAGTCTGGGTCACACACCTTCTCGGCGGCCTCGATCAAATTCGAGAGTTCCGCACGAGAGTAGTGCGTGGTGATTCGCCCGCTTTTGTGTCCCAACAAATCCTGCCGATCCTCGAAGCTCACGCCGACCCGCTCGCAAGCGCCGACCGAAGGTGTGCTTCAAGTCGTGCACTCGCACGCGCCTGAAGCCCTGCGGTGCCGATTCGCCCTTGAACTCCGCCCAGCGATTCGCCGCACGCTCGCGAGCATTTTTCCAGGCGGTATTGTTCATCGCGCCAACCGGTCGAGGTTCCTGCTTCGCGAATTCCTGCACGAACACGAACTCCGCATGCTTGCCGCGCAGGCTGTCGATCACCGAGCGCGCCACACGGTTCAGAACCACCAGGCGTTCCTCGCCGTTCTTCACGCGTTCCGCAGGAACCAAGAAAACCGACGTGTCGAGTTCAGGCACTTTCACCTCGTGACTCCACTTGAGTCCACACACTTCCTGTTCCCGAGTTCCCGTGTTCACCTTAAAAAGCGCCATCCTCGCAAGATGAGCTGGGAGCTCGTGAATCAGAAGCGTCTGTTCCTCGATCGAAAGTGGATAGGGCGCACGTGCATCAGTGACGGGAAACAGCCGAATCTTAGGCGCCGCCTCGAGCCACATCATCCCGCAATCATCCACCCACTCACCGGAAGCGAGCTTCAAGATTCGGCGCACCACCGCGAGGGCTGCGTTGATCGACTTCGTCTTGAGGCCGTCGCTCCTGCGCTTCGCGATAAATTCCTGCAAGGAACCCATATGCACCTGTGCAGCAAGCAGCTGCCGATAAAGGGATCGAGCTGCTTCAGGTGCATGGCGTCATCGCCAATGCTTCGTTTGTGCTGGTTCTCTGCGAGATATTTGGTCGCGGCAACGCGGAAGCTCCGATCGTTCCTGACGCCGTAAATACGCGCCTCGCGAATATCATTCATCCGCTTGGCAAGCAGTTCCTGCGCCTGAGAGAAATCACCCGTTCCAGTGCTTTCGCAAATTCGCGCTCCTCCAATGCGCTTGTCGATGTGCCAGATCCCACCACGCTTGGTGAGGCCGGTCGATTTATGTTGTCCCATGGCTTGCTCCTCTGAAGGTTGGCCGCGGGACGCCCGTTGCGACGGACATACTCCTCCGCCCAGGCGTCGAGTTCAAGGCGGTCGAAGGCGATTCCCTGAGCGCCGATCGGGATGTTCGTCAGTTGCGGGCGAACGTCCCGGTTGAAGCGGTTCTTGTCCATTCCAAGATAATTCGGTGCATCTCGGAGTCGAAGCAACCGCGGCGTGATGGGTCGTGCGCCGGCGACGCTGGGAACAGAATTCGCGTTCATCAACGACCCGCCACCTGTCGTTCCGGTCGTTTAGGGCTAAGTTGTCACATCTGACAGGATCATGCACGAGACGAAACTAGTCTTCGAGGTCAGTTTCGCGGGATTTTCAGCGAAACTATCGGATCGAGCATATCGAGTGGGGAGGGATTTCACGTGGGTCCATACGAAGCGCTCTTCAGCCAACGATCTAACTGTCATAACTGCCTGCGTAGCCCCTTGACCTGAGGGACCGCGATGGCCATTTTTTCATGCTCCCTGAAAGGAAAACACACGCGAACGCATAGAATTGCGGGCGTGTGCACGCTCTCCGCCAATATTCGCGTCTATGATGGTTGATGGGGACCCAACCGGGTCAGAAGAGCGTCTGCAACGGATCTGCAAATGATGGACCATTCCAAATGAGTTTTCAGCTGAGCGACGTGGCGCGTTCGGCGGGTGTTTCCGTTGCATGGATTTCAGCCGGGATTGGTCTCTTATTCATTGCGAACAGCGCGCTAATCATGTTCCTGCCTACCGACGGAGGAGACGGCGGCTTCACCGGTGTTTTTATTGGCTCCGTATTCCTGGTCATTGGCGTTGCGGCAATCCTTCAGTTGCGCAAGAGGGCTAACGAAGACGCAGCCGGGGCTAAGGGAAAATCTATTCCTTTCGAGGCTAGCTCACTAGCTGGGCTCGCGATTGCCATCGCTATTGCAGTGACCGTGCTGTCGTGGAGGCAAGTTCGCCTGTGGCTCGCGCCAACCGAACAGATCGCAATTACCAGCCAGATGCGTATACCGCAGACGCACGTTGAGGCGCACTTAATCGTGGATGCCCCTGGCGGCGACTTCATCATTGCTGGCACACGGAAGACTGACCACTACCACGCCTGGGCGAGCCGCGTGAATTCAAAGGGAGAATACGTTTGGGAGTTTATCGATAAAGTCCCTGATGGCTTGCCCTCCGATATTGCTCAAGCGTCTTACCTTCTTAATCAGTCGAAAATTAATAGCGCGGTTACGCTGGCCGATGGTTCGACCTTGCTTTGTGGTGGCCGATACATGGCAGATAGGCACACGATCCCGTTTCTCGTGCATTTAGACGCGGCAGGAAGGTTCATCGAAGAGCGAGATGTAATTCCGGGGCATCAAGGTGATCTTCTCGTTTCCGGCATCCAATGCGTTCGATGGGGAGAGGGAATCGCAGTCAGCGGAGGCCTTTCGAATCCCGGGATCGGATGGCTACTCAAGCTCGACGCGGCGCTGCGGCCTCTTTGGGAGAAATTTGGTGCGGAGTATAGCGGAGATGCGATTGAGATCGATGGTCACCACTTAGTGATGGCCGGGCTGATCAAACTCGATGAGGACGGAAACATCGTAGCGCGTAACAACGTGCTAGGGGGCCAAGGCCCTCGAATACGCCCCCTGACGCCCTCTTCCAGGATCAGGCTTGCGCTAATGATCTCTCCGACCAAAAGCTTATTCATGAATTTTGATCAAAACCTTCTCCTGCTGAGCCAGAGAAGCGAGCCCAGCATGCGAATCGAGAAAGCCTATGAACTCGCAGATCGATCTCTAATCGTGTTTGGCTATCCCGATGGCGCCAGAGCCAATGTAACGCGCGTCTATAACAATGGTGGCGCAAGAAACTATCTTCTTGATCCAAATCACGGCGGTAGTTTTCAAGCCGCGGCAGCAGGCAGCAAGCCGAACGAATTTGTTACGGTTCGACAAATAGATTTCGGAGATACCGTGATTGAGCGAATTTCGATTGGATCCTCGATCCACTAGCGTCCGAGGCGGCGCCGGTATATGTGTCGGTTTCGCTGAATTTTGCGCGAAATGCAGGATAGCCTTTCGGCGGCTCTTTGCTACATTTTCGCTCGTGAAGAGCGAGAGCACACATCTCACCACTTGGGTCAGCTGTGAGACGAAGCAGCGCTTCTCGGCCGTTGCGCGGCGCGCGGGTGTGTCGGATTCCGCATTGCTGAAGCGCCTCGTTGAGCTGGTGCTTCAATCGGCTCACCCGACCGAAGCTATTGGCAGTCCGGCTGGCCCGAGGGCTGCGCGGGGGGCACGGTTGACGGTACGACTACACGCAGACGATCAGACGCTGCTGCGTGAACGGGCGGCGAGGAGGGGGATGCCTGCGGCTACGTACGTTTCAGTGCTTATCCGCGCTCACCTCAGAGGGCTCGCTCCATTGCCCAAGGCGGAGTACCTCGCGTTGAAACAGACCCTCTCTGAGTTAGGAGACCTAGGTCGAAATCTCAATCAGATCGCCCGGGCGGCCAACATGGGAGAGCGTCCGATTGGCCTTGACCGTCAGCACGTATGGGTCCTGTTGCGCCTCTGCGAAGCGATCCGAGCTCACGTCAAGGGTTTGCTTCACGTCAACTTGAAAAGCTGGTTGCAAGGTCATCCGGAGGCCGAATGAGTAGCGCGCCGCTCCTTCGGCACAGCGGGTCTAACTTGCTAGTATTGCCAACGTGATCCTGCTCAATCGCACGGCGGCAGTTGTCTCGCCCGAAAAGCTCCGGGATTACCTACTGTCGCCAACGCATCCCATAGGGCGATACAAGGCTCAATTCTTTGGCTCGCTCGGCTATGATCAGAACAATTGGCAGACGCTAGATCGCGATCTCCGCGCGTTGCTGTTGTCGAGCGCGGAACCCCTGCAGGCAACAAAATACGGGCAAAAGTACGCAGTTGCGGGATCAATTACTGGGCCAAACGGACGGGTGGCAGAGATTGTCGCTGTTTGGATTATACTCGCAGGTGAGGAGATGCCGCGTTTTGTGACGGCTTACCCAAAGGACTAGAGCACATGAACTTTAAGGAATTCGACACAGTCGTTATGAAGGCCGACATGCCCAGCCACGGCCTGAAGAGCGGTGATGTGGGCGCCGTCGTTCAGGTCTATTCGCCTGATGCTATCGAAGTGGAGTTCGTAACTGCATCCGGCCACACTCAAGCCTTGGTGACGCTCGCGAGCAATCAAGTTCGGCCGGTTGGCCGCAAAGACATTCTCGCCGTACGCCAGCTCGACGCGGCGTAAGATCCAGCCGCTCTTCCGTCAAAAAGTCCCGACCACCGGGCTTTGTCCAGGTGGTTGCGGGAGTTTTGCGTAAATCAGTCGTGCTTTGTGGTGCTTCGTCGTGAATCTTGCAACGGGAGTCCGACGGCGTGACTACGTAAGTAACTGATAATCAACGAACCCAAGTATCGCGATAAACGGCAAAAAATACTGCATCGAGCTTCGAACCAGGTGGTCGGCGGTTCGAATCCGTTCGGGCGCGCTTTTCTACAAAGCTTTACGGCCATCCTTGCTACCTGGCACGAAACAAGCGGTTCGAACGAGTACGTAGCCATCGATGCGGTCACGGCGGGGGTTCGACCAGCGCAATAAAAGGGTTTATTTAAGGGAGCCCGTCTGACTGCTCGGTGGGGAACCTCGGTAACCATAAGCGAATCGGTAGTAATAGGGACGTATGAGATTCCCCTTGCGCCGCAGTTCGCCCGCTTGAACCGGCGCCAGCGCTTCGACGGCGGCTCGCACTTCCGGGGCGTCGAGATCCGCAGCGTGCCACGCCACGAGCAAGAGCGTACGGCCGCGCTCGGCCGAGGGCGGAAACCAGCGTTCGTACATGAGCCCCATCCGGCCGAAAAGCTGGGCGCTCGTGGTCTCGCGCGCCGCCTCGCGCGGGTTCGGCGCATAGAAGGCAAGTTCGCTGGCCAAAAAGTAGCGGTCCATGCCAACGATCAG
This sequence comes from Steroidobacteraceae bacterium, assembly GCA_036495805.1. Lineage (GTDB taxonomy): Bacteria > Pseudomonadota > Gammaproteobacteria > Steroidobacterales > Steroidobacteraceae > Bog-1198. Next base: position 30,860 of record DASXMG010000035.1, read on the forward strand.
CGGATCACCCGCGGCATCCTTTGCGATGTTGTGAATCTGCCTCCCAAGCTCGCGCCACCCGACTGGGACGTTTTCCGGCTCTTGACCGTATCCGAGTCCGGGAATGCCGACAGCAAAATAATGGAATCTGATGCCATTGAACAGAAGCAAGGCGAGCAGCGTTGGCAGCCATGCAGCACGAACCCCCGCGGCGAGTCTTCTCGCGCCGCTATCGCAGACATGCACGACGCCCAAAGCCATCACCGGCACGGCGGCAATCCAGGCGGGACCCGGCCAATCCAGATTCATATCGTGGAATAGGCTGAAAGCAGCGAAAGCGCCGAGCGGCGCGCCGAGACTAATCTGTAGAAAGCGCCACGTGCGCTGCCGATCCGTGGCGTCCTCGGTCGCGCCCGGGGGCGCGCTCCGGCGCAGCAGAGCCGTGGCGGCAGCGATCCCAGTGGGCGTCACCAGCACGATCGCCGAGACGATGAACATAGGCAGCGCGAATTGATGCTTCTCCGCGAGTCGGCGCGTACTCTGGAACGCGAAAGAGGCCCACTCGTGCTCTGCGTTCCATATGATCACCGGAGAAAAGATTGCAACGGCGAGCAAGGCGGCGCCATAGGGCTCGGCCCGCCGATACCAAATTCTTGATCGCACATCCAGCAACATGAAGAGGCAAACCGCCGCGCCCAGCAGGCCAATGGTGTACTTCGATAGCATCCCGAGGCCGAGGCAAATACCCGCTGCCCACCAGGCGCGGACGTGTTTCGCAATCAAGGCGCGTTCTAGATAGTAGAGCGAGGCCGCCCAAGCGGCCGTGAGTGGCGCATCGGGGGTCATGACCATGCCGCCCGTGAAGAAAAAGAACGGCAGCGTTTGCGTAAACAGAACCGCGATCCAGGCGCTAGGCTCGCCGAATAGGTTTCGAGTCAACCGATAAACAAAAAATGCTGTGGCGAAGCTGAGGCAGAGCGCGCCGATTCGCACGCCGAATTCTGTGTTGCCGAACACCGCAGTGCCCGCACTGATCAGTAACGCCACCATCGGCGGGTGATCGAGATAACCGAAATCGAGGTGGCGCGAATAATTCCAATAGTAGGCCTCAGTGGGCAACAACTCGATCTGACCGCAGTAAATCAAGCGCAGCAGCCACGCGCACAACATGAGCCCGAGCGCCCCCGTGCGCCAATCCTTCCCGCCGCCGAGACGCAGGCTCGCCCCTTCGGCGCAATAGACAAGTCCTGAGCGCATCACTGCCGTCGCGGCAATCACCGCGAATCCGATGGCTGCTCGGGCGGGCCAGTTGAAAACGTTCGTCAGCAATCCAAATACGCCGCAGCGCAAGGAGAATGCCAATAGCGCCACCGCGATCAGCACCAAGTGGCGGCCGAGAGTCCAGTGCAGCGCGTGGCGCAGGCGGGCACGCAGCAGTGAACCTAAGTTCATCACGGCGGCGAGCGCAAACCCCGTGATCTGCCCGCGCTCGGCCGACGCGCCGAATCCGACCACCGCAAAGTAGGCGATGAGATCAACGCAGGGTGCCAGCACTGCGATTAGGTCGATCCGTGCTGCGCTTCCCGCATCTCCAGCGCCTTCCGTGCGTCTTGAGAGATCCTCCGGCCTCGCAAAGAGTCGGTGCAGCCTAAAACGGCGCATTGGCCGGTTCAACGAGACGAAACATGAGGCGAATTTCCTCGGTAAGAGCCGTAAAGCCCACAAATGCCCGATCCGCTGCAGGATTTGTACACTGAACTGTCCTGTCTACGACGGCCCACCAAATGGCGCGCCCTAGAAGCGCTTACTGAATCCGACTGACACGCCTCCGGGAAGTATCTGCACAGATATCGGCGTGTTGAACCTCGTCATCCAATAGCCGAATCCAGTCCCAATGAGGCCGCCGACGATCACGTCCGATTGCCAATGGGCTTGGCTTTTCAATCGAGCGATCGCGTCATAGACGGGCAGCGCCTCAAGCGCCCAGATCCATGGAGTTTGTTTGTAATAATCCACTATCAGCGGGGTCACGAACGCCGCCTGAAGAGTCACCTCGCCGCTCGGAAAGCTCTGGCAGCAGTGACCCTTGAAGAAGGCATTGGGATTGTCCCCCTGGTAGGGTCGTGCCCGGCTGAAGGCATACTTGAGCGCCGCCGCCGCCGCTCCTGAAAGCGCGGTCGCGTCGATGTCCTGCCAAAACGCATGTCCCAGCTTATCGTCATTCCCGAACCATAGCGCCCCCGCGATTTCCACCGCGATGACGCCGTTTTCGAGCCCGGTCTGATATTTGCGCGCCCAAATGCCGTTGGTATCGAGAGGCACCTCAGAATCGAAACCGAAAGGACCACCCGCGCGAGCGCTTGTTGGCGTCAATAAAGTAACGAGCCAAAGAATCGTCACGAGCCTAATGCATTGCGGCAGTCGAGCGGCAAAACGCGCGGCCCGGACAGGGCAATAGGCCACCGACTTTGCGAGGTACATCGCGACCTTCTCCAGCGGCGGTTAAGCGGGACTTCGCCGCATCAAGCGGAACTTTGCAGTGCAAAGTTGCGGGTGTCAATGCAAGGCGCGCGCAGCGCTGAGTACAAGAGAACACCGCTCCTACGAATTTTGTCGCTAAACTAAGCGCCATGCTCATAAGAGATGAGACCCACGGCGACGCGGATGCCGTCTATGCCGTTGTGTGCTCTGCGTTTGGACAGCCCGCCGAGGCGCGACTCGTGCGAGATCTCCATGCAGCGGGAGACGCGGTCATTGCGCTTGTCGCTGAGGACGAGAGGCACGTCATCGGGCATGTTCTTCTCTCGCGTTTGGCTGCCCCTTTTCCGGCGCTGGCTCTAGCTCCCGTTTCGGTATCCCCAGGTAGGCAGGGCACCGGTATCGGATCCGCGCTTGTCCGCGAGGCATTGCGCCGTGCGGCGGACGATCGCTGGCTCGCAGTCTTCGTCCTCGGTGACCCGAGCTACTATCGACGGTTCGGTTTCAGCGTCGCGGCAGCATCCGGCTTTTCCAGCCCCTATGCCGGCGATCACTTCATGGGTTTGGCCCTGTCGGGCACGATGCCCGCAGCAATGGGCGCGCTGCGTCACGCGCCGGCCTTTCGCGGCGAGTCGCCGCCTACTCACACGAGTTGAGGACAATCGCAGATGACGCGGGTCCCGCTGGGCCGAGAAGGCGCGATCTCGAATCGTGCGCCGATCATCGAGGCGCGGTACTGCATGGTACGGAGCCCAAGTCCCAGCGAATCTAGTTCTTTTACGCCTCTGCCGTCATCGCAGACCTCCAGCCGGACGTGCTCCGGCTCGATATCGAGCGTGACCTTGATGGACTTCGCGTGTGCGTGTTTCAATGCGTTTGCGATTGCCTCCTGGGCGATCCGGTAGAGATGATCGCTCGCCGCCGGACTTAACCCGAGCCGCGCTATCTCGCTTATTGAAATCTCCACAGTGGGCCCCGAAGCTGCCTTCAGCCGACTGACGAGATCGCGCAGAGCACCGATCAGACCACCTTCAGCCGGCTCGAGGGGCGACAATCCCCGCGCGATCGCTCGACAAGATTGCGCCGCGTGTCGCGCGACCTCGCAGGCCTGCTCCAAATCCGCCGTGTGCGTGCTGTGCGAGGCGCGTGCCGCGTTGGTAACAGCCGAAAGGAGCAGCGAGAGACCCGTGAGTTCTTGCCCCAGCCCATCGTGCAGGTCCGTGCCGAATCGGCGCTGTTCCCGTCCCACGGCATCGAGCAATGCCGCCTCGAGGAGTCGGTGCTCTGATTCTGCGTTCCTTGCATTGGTTGCGTCACGCAGCGTAATGCACGCGCCCACGACGCGGTCCAGGCTGTCGACCACGCAGGACATGCCGCCATCGACCGGTACGCGAACCCCATCGCGGCTGATCACACAGGCATCATGGCCAAAGATAAAGGTGTTTCTCGATTGCAGAACCCGTGCAACCAGATCCATCGCGACCCGATTCTCACCTGCATCGATCAGGTTCAAGACAGTCCCCAACGGCTCGCGCTCGCCATCCCGCGTCAACCACCCCGTCAGACGCTCGGCCACGCCGTTCATGAATCGGATGCAACCTTGAGTGTCTACCGCGATCACACCGTCTGCGATGCTGCCGAGGATGGTGGCGTAGGTGAGCCGGCTCTCTTCCAGCCGCCGTTCCATCTCGAACCGATCGACCGCCAGCTCGATTGCGACGGTAAGGTTCCTGATATGGAACGGCTTGAGAACATAGCCGTATGCCGAAGCTGCCTTGGCACGCTGAAGTGTCTTCTGGTCGGCGTCCCCCGTGAGATAGACCACCGGCACACGCATTTTCTCGTTGATCAATTCAGAGGCTTGGATACCGTCCATGGTGCCTTTGAGTCGAACGTCCATGAGGATCAGATCCGGGCGTAGTGCCAGCGCCGCGTCAACCGCGCCGGCACCGGTGTCAGCCCTGGCAACGACCTCGGCTCCCGCATCGGTCAGCCGATCGCAGATTGCCTCCGCTACCATGCCATCGTCCTCGGCCACCAGGATCCTAAGAGCCGCGATGGATCGGTGTTCGGTGGACATCGAACTGCTCCTTGTAGTGTGTCTCGGCTATAAGAATACCAGTGACACTACCTGGAAGCGCCAACGGATGGATCGTCTGGGCGATTGCAATCTGCGAACTCAAGAACTCCAACCGGTGATCATAAGGAGGATGGTTTCAGGCGCGGCCGTCTTGACAGCACGAGCGACTTTCAGCAGGGAATGCTGCTCGGCCGCCGGCGCACGTCAGTGAAAGGCGATCGATCAGTTTTCTGTCTCATCATCGCTTCGATGCGTGCCGCGCGCCTTGAAGTCTTGCACCTGCAGCCGATAGCGTTCCAAGAGTTTGTAAAAATCTGACCGGTTACGCTTGGCGAGCCGGGCGGCCTCGCTCACGTTGCCGCCCGTGCGCTGCAGGTTGGCGGCGAGAAAATCGCGCGAGAACTGATCGCGCGCCTCATCGTATGCGGGCATTCCTGGGGGCAGCGGCCCCAGAGACTGTTGCACGAACTCCTTGCTCATGAGCTTGCCGTCTGAGAGAGCGACGTGCTGCTTCACCAATTCGAACAGTTGCCGGACGTTTCCCGGCCAATCGGTGGTCGCCAACAGTTCGATCGCCTTGGGAGTATAGATTTTCTTTTGGCCACCGGCCTCCGTAGCTTGCTCCAAGAAATGGGATACCAGGAGCGGTATGTCTTCGCGACGACGACCCAGGGGTGGAATTTCAATCGGCAGGATGTTGATCTGCTCGAGCAGCTCGCGAGAAAAGGCGCCGCTCTGAGTCATGGCTTCCAGATCACGCGAGGTAGTGCAGATGATCCGTGCATTCTTGGGCGCCGGGGTTGATTTCGCGTCATACGCGCTTGAGGAAAGCGGGGAGAAGCGCGAGATAGCGTGGGTCAGCGCGACCTGAAGATCGAGCGGCAATTCGCCGATCTCATCCAGCAACAGAGTGCCGCCCTGTGCACGTTGCAATCCTGACTCTTGAGATTCGTCGCCGAATAATTCGGCTTCCAGACTTTCGCGCTGCCGATCCTTGCAGACGAGAGCTACAAAGGCTTGATCGCGGCGCGGGCCGGCGGCATGGATGGCGCGCGCCAACAGTTCCTTGCCGGTGCCATTTTCTCCGGTCAACAGCACGGGCACGTCGCAGCTCGCGGCGCGGTTGGCAATGCTCAGCCGATCCTCCATGAGCTGGCTGCGCGACACGATTTTCGCCCGCCAGTCGCCGTCGTTGGGATTGAACGTCGAGGCCGCGACCGCGCGTTGTACCTGCCCCAAGAGTTCTTCTCTCTCGATCGGCTTGACCAAATATCCAAAGGCGCCACATTGTGTGGCCTCCACGGCCTCGCGGATAGTGCCGTGCGCGGTGAGCACGATCACCGTCACGAGCGGCCACCGACTGCGCAATTCCTTGAGAAAATCAATGCCGCTCATATCCTCGAGCCGCAAATCCGTTATCACGAGATTCGGGCGCGAGCGAACGCAGGCGTCCAAGGCCGCCTGCGCAGTGCCGACCGATTGCACCGCATAATTTGCACCTAGGCGAACGCCCATCAGGCGGTGTGTTGCCAGGTCGGCATCCACGACTAAAATCTTTGATTTTCGGGTTGCGGCGGAGGCGGTCTCGCAACCGGTCGGCTGGGATTCCTGCCCCTGAGGCGCTATCCCAAAACCAAGCGAGGCCGTCGGGGGCGTCAACTTACCTTTCACTGGGAGTCCTTTGCCGGCGAATGAGTCACTGGACAGAATATAGGCGCCTGCCGGGAGTGCGGCCATTGATTGGGTCCTTTTTTCGTCTGACACGCCATTGTCTCCGCGCAGGCATTGGCGATTGTGTGAGTTGCGTCTCACTATTAAGGCCCGATCGACGCGGCGCAAGGCCATGCGATAATCACGCTTCCGGATGCGAACAACCACAACGAATTGCCAGGGAAAGCACGTTTCATGCGATATCTGAAGATCGGCGCCGCTGCGCTGGCAACATTCGTGCTCGTCGGCCTGATTGCAGTGGTCGCGCGCGATCGGCTGAATCAGCCGCCGGCGCCGGACCGCGCGACCCTGATCGCTCAGGCAGCGCAGTATCATGCCCGCATCCAGCGCGACCATTACGGCGTGCCACACATCAGCGGCCCCACTGATCCGGACGTGGCTTTCGGGTTGGCCTTTGCCCACTGCGAGGACGATTTCGCCACCATTCAGGAGGCGGCGTTGATTTCGCGCGGCCAGCTGGCAAGCGTCCAAGGCGCCAAGGGGGCGGTGACGGACTATCTGGTGCGGCTGCTGAAAGTGCGTGAGACCGTGGCGACGCAATACGACAGGGTGTTACCCGCCGATGCTCGCGCAGTGCTGAAGGCCTATGCCGACGGCGTGAATTACTACGCCGCATTGCACCCGGAGAAAGTCGAACGCGGCTTGTTGCCGATGACCGGTCAGGATGTGGCCGCGGGGTTCGTGTTCCGCACGCCTTTTTTCTATGGCATCGACCATGTGATCGGGACGATCATGGCGCCCGCGCCGAAGGCGACTCAGGTCGCGATGACCATCACCGGATCCCTGCCGATCGGCTCCAACGGCATCGCCATCGCAGCGTCCAAGTCGGCAGACGGCGCCACGCGGCTGCTGGTTAATTCGCATCAGCCTTACTCGGGCCTGGTGGCTTGGTACGAGGCGGTGCTCGACTCCGGCGAGGGCTGGCACGTCGCCGGGGGGTTCTTTCCCGGCTCGCCCTTCATGCTGCACGGACACAACGCCCACCTGGGGTGGGCCAACACGGTAAACGCTCCCAATCTGTCAACGGTGTATCGGCTCGACGTGAACCCCGCCAATCCGGACCAGTACCGCCTCGACGGGCAGTGGAAAAACTTCGAGAAGGGCGATGCAGCGATTCGCGTAAAGATCTGGGGGCCGCTGATCTGGACCGTGCATCGTCCGCTTTTGTGGTCTGCGCAGGGCATGGTGCTGACGACCGATCACGGTACGTTCGCGGTGCGCTACGCCGGCATGGGCGAGGCGCGCCAGTCGCTGCAGTATTATCGCCTGAATAAGGCCGCGAATCGCGACGAATGGTTGGCAGCCATGCGCCTGCAGGCGCTCCCCAGCATCAACTACATTTACGCCGATGAGAAGGGGAACATCGGCTATGTCTACAACGGCCTGTTCCCGGTCCGCGCCGAGGGGCGGGACTGGACCCAAATCCAGCCAGGTGATCGCTCCGATCTGATTTGGCAAGGCTATCTGCCGTTCGACCGCGTGCCGCAGATTTGGAATCCCAAGTCAGGCTATGTGTTCAACTCCAATAACACGCCCTTCCAAGCCACCGGAGCCGTGGACGCACTCAAGGCCGCCGACTTCAGCCCCGCGATGGGCATCCAGACCAACATGACCAACCGCGCCTATCGCGCGCAGGAAACGTTCGGCGCAGACGCGGCCATCACTGCTGAGACGTTCCGCGCTTACAAGTTCGACATCACCTACAGCGAGCGCTCTGAGTTCGCCCTTAAGATCGCCGAGGCGGTGAAGGTCGATCCCGGCGCTGACGATGATCTCCGTGCCGCGCAGGCGCTTCTCAAAGGCTGGGACCGGCGCACCAACATCGGCAGTCGAGCAGCGGCACTTGCCGTGTTGATGGGCGGCGAAGCTGCGCATTCGGACAGCCATCCCGACGTGCCGCCCATCGATGCTTTGCGCCACGCCATCACGGCTCTGAAGGCTCACTTCGGCCGCATCGATCCGGAGTGGGGCCAGGTCAATCGCATTCGCCGCGGCCGTCTCGATCTGCCCATCGACGGCGGCCCGGATATTTATCGCGCTGTCTACGGCGTACCGCAGAAGGACGGCACCCTGACGGCGTCTGCGGGCGATACCTTCATCATGTTTGTCACCTGGGACAAGACCGGCGCTTTATCCTCCGACAGCATCAACCAGTTCGGTTCAGCCACGTTAGATCCGACTTCACCGCACTACGCGGACCAGACGCCGCTGTTCGTGGCCATGAAAACCAAGCCGGTGCTGTTCACGCAAAGCCAACTCGCCGGAAATGCCGAGGCCGACTACCAGCCCGGCAAGCGCTGATGAATGAACTGCCTCGAACGGAGCGTCAATGACTGAGTCCAACACGCGAACTACTTCCATCGGCACCGCCGTCCTGATTGTGCTGATGACGCAGACGGCTGCGGGCCGCGGCGCGCCGTCCGATGCCATCGCCGAATCAACGGTGCGGGCACACATGGGCTTCCTGGCAAGCGACGCCATGAACGGCCGCGGCAGCGGCAGCCGGGATGAGTGGATCACGGCGACCTACATCGCGGCACAAATGCGCCGCGACGGCCTCGAGCCGCTCGGCGATGCCGGTGACTTCGTGCAAACGGTGGATATCGCGCGCACGGAAGTCGTCGGTGATCCGGTATTTTCCATCGGCAAAACCTCACTGCGCCGCGACGAGTTTTTCCCGATGAAAATGTACGCCGCCGAGGCGTCGGGCCCGCTGCAAAAATATGCGGCGGGTGTGCCGATTCGCAGCGGTGCCGTGTTGCTGATGCCTGCGGACATGGGCTTTGAGGCCAAGATCAATCTGCAGGGCGCACAACTGGTCCTGTGGCACGATACGACCGCTCTGCGTGCTCACTGGCCTGAGCTGACGCGACGCCCGATTCGCATCGGACCGGCGCGCCTCACGGCGATTGCTTCGCCGGCCAAGCCATCGACGGGCCCTTCGCAGATCATGCTGAATCCGGATGCCTATGCGGCGGTGGCCGCGCTGCCCGACGGATCGCCGCTGAATTTTACCGCGCACACCCAGGAGACGACCTTTCACACGTGGAACGCCGTGGCGCGATTGAGCGGCGCCGACAGCCGGGAAAGGAGCGAGATCGTTTTACTCACGGCGCACCTCGATCACTTGGGCACTCGCGAAACGGGCCCGGATCATATCTACAACGGCGCGGATGACGACGCCTCCGGCTCGATCGCGGTGTTGACGCTGGCCGAAGCCTTGTCCCAGGGTCCGAAGCTCAATCGCACCGTGGTGTTCGCGTGGTTCGGCAGCGAAGAGGCGGGGGGCTACGGCGCAAGTTACTTCGTACAGAAGCCGGTCGTGCCTTTGGACAAAATCGTGGCAAACCTCGAGTTTGAAATGATCGGCCGGCCCGACGCCGCCATCGCACCGCACACCCTGTGGCTCACCGGATGGGAACGAACGAATCTTGGCCCGCAATTGGCTGCGCATGGTGCTCGATTGGTCGCCGACCCACATCCCGCAGAGCAATTCTTCGCGCGTTCGGACAATTTCACGCTCGCCCGGCGCGGAGTAGTCGCACAGACGGTCTCGAGCTTCGGCCTACATGCCGATTACCATCAGGTCAGCGATGATATTCAACACATCGATTTTGCGCACATGACCGAATCCATCCAATCGTTGCTCGCGCCGATTCGCTGGCTCGCCGACTCCGACTTCAAACCCGATTGGCTGCCGGGCGGCCGCCCGGAATAGCCGAAACTCAATTCCGATCGACGCCGAGCTCATGCAGGATTGCAACGCGCAGCTCCTGAACTTCGGGACTGGTCAGCTTGCGTGGATGCGGCAGGTCCACATGGAACATCGCTTGAATTCTGGTGGGCCGGGGTGACAGCACCAGGATCCGATCGGCGAGGTGGATGGCTTCTTCCACGTCATGGGTGATCAACATCACCGTGTGGCGCTCCTCCTCCAGGATCCGCAGCAGCTCATTGCGCATGCGCAGGTTCGTCAATGCATCGAGCGCCGAGAAGGGCTCGTCCATATACAGAATCTCGGGCTTCACGGCGAACGCCCGTGCCAGCTCGGCCCGTTTCAGCATTCCACCCGAGAGCTCGTGGGGATAGCTGCCCTCAAAGCCTTTCAAGCCCACCATGGCCGCGTAATGATCGGCCACTCCCTTCTTGTCAGCCTGCGGGTGGTCATTCAATCCGAACATCAAATTCTGTTGTACGGTAAGCCAGGGGAAGATCGAGCCTTGCTGCGAAATGAGAATGCCCTTGGCATTGGGTTCAGCGCGCGGAGTTCCGTCGATGTGGATCGACCCCGAATCCGGCTGTAAGAAACCGACAACCATGTTCATCAACGTGGTCTTTCCGCATCCCGAGGGTCCCACAATGGCGACGAACTCGCCGTCCCCCACGGTGAGGCTGACGTCTTCGACGACCCGCAGTTCTGCACCGTTCGACGCAAATCCTTTGCGGATGCCGCTCACTTCGATCTTAGTGCGCATAACGCCACCTGACCGATTTCAACCCCTCGAGCAGCCGCATCACGCCATCCAACATCAGTCCAATCAGTCCAATGATGATCATTCCCGCGATCACCAGGTCGTATCGATTGCCGGCGTTGCGGGAGTCGATGATGAGATATCCCAGTCCTGAGCGCAGAGCGATCATTTCCGCGGCAACCACCACCAGCCACGCCACACCCAGGCCGATCCGCATGCCGACGATGATCTGCGGCAACACTGCCGGGATCACTACCTGACGAAACAGCGTGCGGCGCGAAACACCGAAATTCTGCGCAGCACGCAGATAGCGACGCTCGATGGTGTGCACTCCCGCGGTGGTTTGCACGATCATCGGAAATACCGACGAAATAAAGATGAGATAAATCGGCGAGGCGTTGCCGACGCCGAACCACAGAATGGCGATGGGAATCCATGCGATCGGCGAGATGGGCCGTAATATCTGAAACAGAGGATTGAGGGTGGAGTAGGCCCCCTTGACCCAACCCAGCCACAGGCCCAACGGCACGGCGAGCAGAACCGCCAGCGAGAATCCAATGCCGACACGCATCAATGAAGCACCGATATGCATGAACAGGGTGCCGTCCTCGATGAGCTCGAGCGTGCCGGTAACCACCTGCCAGGGCGTCGGAAAGATAACGCTGTGGGTTTCGACAACGACCAACCACCACGCAGCCAGCAATAGCGCGATGACGGCGATCGCGGGCAGGCTTTCCTTGATTTTTTTCATCTATGCAACGACTCTGAAAATTCTTCGTGTTCTCCACACAAGCCGGCGCCAGGGCGTGTCCGGCTGCTCATCCACGACCACGGTCATTTGACCGCTCGCATGCGCCGTGCAGGCAAATTGATAACTGCTGGCCACCTCGAACGGCAAGCGAAAGCTTTGACCGGGCATCATCAAGGTCGGGCCGAATATTTGCGGTACATCATCCATGTTCTTCAGCAGCAATATGTCCCTGATGCCGAGTGTGAGAAAAACCCGCGACGGCAGGATTTCCACCTTGTTGCCAGCCATGCGCCGCGCCCAGGTTCCCTTCGGTATTTCAAAAGTTTCTTCGCGCGAAGCAAAGCGGACGGGGGTAAATGCCGCCCAAGCGACCGCAGCCAACGCAGCCAACGCAGCCGCGGCAACGATCGCCACGACCGTGCTCGAGCGCTTGCGAAACGGGTGCGCGATTTTCACGAGACTAATTCAACAGCACGGAAACATCGTGGACGTAGTCATCGGCTTTGTGCCCGAACGGCATCAAGGCTCGCAGCTTGCCGTCACGACTGATGAGATAGACGAATGAGGAATGCGCGACGGCGTAGTTGCTTCCGCTACCGTGTTTCTCGGCCGTGACGCCATAGCTCGCGCGCACTGCCGCCATTTGTGCGGCGCCGCCCGTGCCGCCCACGAAGGTCGGGTCGAAGGCGGCCAGATATTGCTTCAACCGCTCGGCGTTGTCGCGCTCCGGATCGACCGTCAGATAGATGACTTGCACCTGCGATCCTAGGGGACCCAGTTTCTGACGCGCCTGGGCAAGAACCGCAAGGGTGACCGGGCAAACATTGGGACAGGACGTGTAGCCAAATCCGAGCAGCACGACCTTACCCCGATAGCGGCTGAGAGTGAGAGCCGTGCCGTCGGAACCATGCACGGAAAAATCCGGCGCCTCGCGCGGCGGATTGAAAACGCCGGCTTTGAGCTCTGGAGCGGGAGCGTCGCCGGCGTGCGCGGTCGTGCACAACAGCAGGCAAGCCAACCACGGTGCGAGGCGGGCCGCAACGCTCATGAGGACTCACAGGGCAATGGCGGCGGCGCGGGCGTTCTTTGCAAAAGTCTCATCCACATAGGTTTCATAGGAAATGGGGTGCTTTATCGTGCCGGCCGCCAACGACAGCTGCATGAGATCTTCGAACTCGGCGCGGATCATGCGTAAATCGCCGTAGGTCACCCGATCTGCCGGGTTCTCCATCACGAACTGAATGATCTTCGGATCTTGATTGAAAAAATCCCGACCCGCGGCAATCGCGACGGCCTTGTTGCGATTCGCCTGCTGCTGATCGAGCCACACACCCGCGCCCAGAACCTGATTGACGAGGTCCTGGACGATGGCCGGGTTTCCCTGTATCAATTCTTCGCGCACGGTGAGCACGCAGCAGATGTAGTTACGCCATTCATCGCGGGTCATGCGCAGCGGGCGCGCATAGCCGGCCTGCTGAGCGGCCGCCCCGAAGGGTTCGCCGGTGCAGTAGGCATCGACGGCGTTCGCGTAAAGCGCCGCCGGCATATCGGGTGGCGCCATCTCCACGATTTGGACGTCGCTGGGCGTCATATTTTCCCGGGCCAGCATCTTTCTCAAAAACAGAAAGTCCACGGCGAAGCGGCTGGGAATCGCGATCTGCTTGCCGGCAAGCTGCCTGAATGTCCGGTAGGGTGAATCGCTTCTGACCATGATCACGGCACCGGAACGATGACCGAGCGAGACGATCTTGACGGGCACCTTCTTGTCCGCGATATCCATGACCAACGGTGCCAACATGTAGGCGGCCTGAATGCGGCCCGCCATCAGCGATTCCTTGACCTCTGGCCAGCCGCTGTATTTGCTGTACGTGTATTCGAAGCGCGGCTGGCCGGCGGCGAGGGCGCTGTTGCTCCGCGCCTTGGAGACACACGCCACCGGTAGCGTGAGATTGCAAGTAACCGGCAGGCCGCCGACCACCAACGGCTCGCCTGCGCCGATTCCGCTCGAGCCCTTTCCGCACGATAGAGTGCTCAAGGGCAAAGCGGCAGCCAGCAGCCCTTGCAAGACTCGTCGGCGATTTAAAACGTACTGATACACGCGATGACATCCGTTGCAAAGGCGCAACATAATAGGCAGTGCGCCGTCGTATTTTCAATTGGATTGCGCGAAGTAGTCTCCTGGAGTCGTGCCGAATATTTTGCGGAAGGCGGCAATGAACGCGCTGGCGCCATCGGCCCGGAGTCATGCGTCCAGGTCAACCCCCGGAGACGGTTGCTCCCTCGGGAGCACCCCGTTTCAAGACGTCAGGCAATGGCTTGCCGCTCTCGGTGAAGGACAGGGAAACCGAGTTGAGGCAATGCCGTTCTCCGGTCGGAGGCGGGCCGTCGGGAAACACGTGGCCGAGGTGGCTGCCGCACCGCGCGCAGACTTCCTCCACCCGAACCATTCCATAGCTGGCGTCGCGAATGCGTTTGATGTGCGCCTCATCGTAAGGCTGGAAAAAACTGGGCCAACCGGTGCCGGAGTCAAACTTCGCATTCGAACGGAACAAAGGCAGGCCGCAGAAGCGGCAGCAATACGTCCCGTTTTTCTTGTTGTCGAGGAAGACACCGCAAAAGGCGGCTTCGGTCCCATGCTGCAGCAGAACGCGCCGCTCATCCGCATTGAGACCGGTGGTGATGTCGCGCCGCTGCGCATCAGTCGGCGGGGTAAGGTCAAATGTCGTCATATCGTCTCCGTTTTACCACCGCAAGGTGCTAATCGATTGGCCAGGACATTTCTTTCGGCAAGGTTGCCGATGCTTCAGGCTGCGGCGGCTGCGCCAGTGTGTCAACGCCGCGCCACCAGGCGTGCGGGCGCGCCGCGTGCTCCGGTTCGATCGCTTCTCCGAGTTGCGGCATGACGAGTTGCGCGCCTGCCTTCTCGCCGAGGCTCAGCAGTTCTTCGGCGGGCTGATCCCAGGCATGCATGGCCAAGCTGAAAGTGCCCCAATGCACGGGCAGGAATGCTCCGCCGCCGAGCAGCGCATGCGCCTTGAGCGCGTTTTGCGGCCCGAGATGAATATCGCCCCACGCTGGATGAAAGGCGCCGACTTCCAGCATCACCAGGTCGAATGGCCCAAGTCGGTCGCGAATGAGCTGGTACTCGCCGGTCAAGCCGGTATCGCCGCTGAAGAACACGGCGTGCCGCTCCGAGCGGACGACGAAGGAGGACCACAGCGTTGCATTGCGGTCCTTCAATCCCCGGCCTGAGAAATGTTGCGACGGCGCAGCCGTGATGCTGAGCCCGCGTCCCAAGCTGTGAGATTCCCACCAATCCAATTCGGTGATGAGTTCGGGAAGTACACCCCATGCCTCCAGATGCGCCCCGACCCCGAGCGAAGTCACAAAGGGAATATGGCGCTTCGCGAGTTCGCGGATGGTCGGATAGTCGAGGTGGTCATAGTGGTCGTGCGACACGATCACGAGATCGACGGGCGGCATCGCGCGCAGGCTGACAGGCACGGGCTGGAATCGCTTGGGACCTGCGAGACTGGAGGGCGATGCACGCGGTCCCCACACCGGGTCAGTCAGGACCCGCAAGCCGTCAATCTCGATCAGCACGGTCGAATGGCCTAGCCACGTAGCGCGCAGCCCGCTGGCAGGCGGCTTTTGCCATGCGTCGAGCGGATTGGTCGACGGCAGCGGCCCGCGCGGCACCCGCCGCTCCCCGCCGCACAGAAAATCGCTCAACGATGGCATGGTCGCATTGGGATCGCGCAGTCCGGGCGGGATCGGGTACACGTTGCGAAACCGATCGCCCTGCCATCGGGGAGAGCTTTTGATGCGCTCCATCCGTGCGCCTTGCGGCTTTTTACCGAGAGCTTTCATACGACCGTCGAGTTCAAGGCGGCATCCGCGGAAGTTTCCTGGCGTCTTTGGCTACGGGATATTGCGCCGCGTTCAGTTGCATCGCGAGGAAGGTGTAGTAACCCACGATCCCCGTCATGTCGATGATGCCCTTGGCGCCGAACCGTGCCTTGGCACGCTCAAAAGTTGCATTCGACACGTATTTGTTCTTCAAGAGCTCCATGGCGTAATCGTAAACGATCTCCTCATCTGCGCTTAGGGCCGCGGGGCGGCGTGAGTCGGCGATCGCATCGGCGATTTCCGGCCGGATGCCGGCCTTCAGCGCGATCGGGTAATGCACGGACCATTCGTAATCTTGGGTCCATTCTCGCGCTGTCAAGAGGATCGCCAGCTCGCTGAGCGTATTGCCGACGGCCGACTTGTAACGCAGGTAATCGCCCATTGCGCGCGCCTGCGACATCACGGCCGGGCTGTACATCAGCGGCTCGAAGGGACCAAAGACCGGCACCTTTCGCGCCACCTCAAAATCGGCCGCGGCCTGCTTCTGTTCTGCCGAATACTGTGCCGGCGGAATGGTGGGCAGCCGCTCTTGCGCGTGCGCGGAGAGGCCCAGAAGGGCCAAGCAGGCCGCGCTTAAACGAAAGAATTGCATATTTGCCGTCCGTTTTGAGTTGAGCGTCCAGCGCAATCATACCGCGGCGAAGCGGCGCCGATTCTTCATCATCCGTGCGAATCGCCCCAGCGGCCGTCCAAACGCGCGATTTTCACGCTGAACATCGCAGTTAGAAATCCTTTAACAAAGCCTGAGGAAGGCTTCAGGACTAATCATCCCTTCGCGCCGTAAACCTCTGCCCAAGCCACGGCGAGACCGATCTTCGTGGTGAGTGCTTTCAAAACTGTTTTTAAGCTTTAGGAGATGATCATGAATACCACCATCCAAAACACGGCGCGTGCGGCGGCCTTCTTTCTGTGCGGTGCGATCGCCTTGTGCACCTTGCAGGTGACGGCCCGGGCGGCGGATGACGCGCTTCCCTCGCGCAGAGTCAGTTATGCCGATCTCGACATTTCGAAGCCCGCCGGCGCCAAGGTTCTGTACGGCCGAATCGTGGCGGCAGCGAATCAGGTTTGCCAGTTGAGCGGGTACAAGGACTTGGGCGCCATGCAGCGTGTGAACGGTTGCGTCAATCGCGCGGTCGACAAGGCCGTGAAAGACGTTGACTCGCCGGCTTTGAGTGCGCTGCGTCCGAAGAGCATGATTCACTTTGCCAGCAATTGACTGAGGTCGGATAGGGCGACCGGAAAATACCGGTCGCCCTCCCGATAGCCATGCCGCGATTGGCATATCCTTGTCAGCCCGCCGGCCGATGAGGACCCCCCAGGTAAATGCCTTTCCCACCGCGCCGCGTGCGCCTGGTAGCGTTTGATCTCGACGGCACGCTCATTCGCGGCCCGACAGTCTGCGAGAGCCTCGCCGGGCCGCTCGGCAAGCTTTCGCGCATGCTCGAAATTGAGCGGCTGCACGACCTTGCGCAGTTACGCGCGGCACGGGAGGAAATGCTGAGTTGGTATGGCGAGCCTCTCGGTGCGCAGTGCGAAAAGCTGACTGACGTCGATATCGCGCCCGGCGCCCACGAGGCCTTCGAATTGCTGGGGGAGCAGGGAATTCGAACGGCCATTGTGTCCATCACCTGGAGTTTCGCGGTGGAGTGGTTCGCACGCCGCTTCGGTGCCGGCGCGTGGATCGGGACCGGTGTGCAAGCCGGAGAAATTCAACATTTCTGGCCGAGCGACAAGCCGGTATGGCTGGCCCGGCACGCAAAGAGCTTAGGGCTCGAACTGAGCGAAGTCGCCGCCGTCGGCGACTCCCACGGCGATGTGCCGATGCTGGCGGCGGTCGGCCACCCCTTTTTTGTCGGCGCCGACTTACCCCTCGAGATCGGTCACGCGGTTCATGCGCCGAACGCAGATTTGCGCGAGATTGCTCACCGCATCCTCGCGCGTTGATCCGCTATTTTTGATCCGCGTAAATCTTGACCAGCCGATATAGGAATTCGCGGCCCTCGAGCAGCGACTTGACGCTCACATACTCGTTGAGTCCGTGAATATTCCCCAGATCCGGGCCGAGGAACACCGGCTCGACACCGAAAGTGGGGATGCCGACCGCATTGGTAAATTCGCCGTCCGTCGCGCCAGCCTGCAGCACGGGCAGCACGGGTACGCCCGGCCAGAATTCGGCGGTCAGCTTCTCGATCGGCGCCATGATTGCAGGGGTGAGCGGCGGGGGCGAGGCGGTCGGTCCGCGCGTCTCGGGTGAGGAAATCTTCACCGCCGGGTCCGCCGCCAATTCCTCGAGCTTGGCGCGCACGGTCTCCGCGGTGACGCCGGGAAAAATACGGCAATTGACATTGGCGCGCGCCCGCTGCGGCAGGGCGTTGGTGGCATGGCCGGCTTCGAGCATGGTGGCGACGCAGGTCGTGCGCAAAGTTGCATTCCAGCTGGGGTCCTTGGCAGACACGAGGGCGAGCGCCTGCGTGTCATGGGGATTCTTCAAAAACGCGTTCATCGCATTGGCGGTATCGGTATCGCCCTTGGCGGCGAGGATCTTGGCCATGCCGGCGAAGTAGGCCCGGTTGCCGTCCGTGAACTGTGCCGGAAACTCGTAGGCGCTGATGCGTATGAGCGCCGCGGCCAGATGATAAATCGCATTGTCCTTGACTGGCCGCGAGCTGTGGCCGCCCTTGTTGGTCACCTCCAGCCGGTAGTTCTGGGGAAACTTCTCGCCTGCCTCGACTTCAAGGGCGACCCGATTGCCACCGGCATCCAATTCGCCGGCGGCGCCTTCGTTGAGCGCGAATGCCGCATCGATGAGATCGCGGCGATTACGCGTCAGCCAATCGGCGCCGTTGAAGGCTCCCGCCGTTTCCTCGCCGCACGTCAGCGCCACTTTCAGCGTGCGTTTGGGCTTGTACTTTTCGGTTTTATATCGAATCAGCGTGTCGAGCCAGATCGCCGCCTCGGCTTTGTCATCGACCGCTCCACGCGCGTAGAAATTGCCGTTCTCCTCGATGAGTTTGAACGGGTCGCGCGTCCAGTCCTCGCGCTTCGCCTCGACGACGTCGATGTGCGCGAGCAAAAGAATCGCTTTTAGTTTCGGATCCTTGCCGGGGTAGATGGCGACGAGGCCGCCTTCTTTGGGATGATCAGGCGCTGCAAACGGGTGCAGGTCGCTGTCCGGGAAACCCGCCGCCTTGAGGCGCGCGGCCATTCGTTCCGCGGCGAGCGTGCAGCTCCCAACCGACAGGGCGGTATTGGTCTCGACCAATTCCTTATAGAGTTCACGAAAGCGCTGCTCGCCGGCGGGCGAATCCTGCGGAGGGACGGCAAAGGCTGAAAAGGCGGCGAAGGAAGCCGCGGCGGCAATAAGACGTTTCATATGATCTCCGTAAGGTTCGTCAGCGCGCCTGATGCGCTTTGACTTTCTCGACATACCGATCCCGCAGTTCGGTCTGGCGGGATTTCAATTCAACCGGCCGGCCGGCGATCCACACCTGCTCGGCGAGCGTCGAGAGTTCCAGCGGATCGCCGCTCCAGAGCACCAGATCCGCAGCCTGCCCCACCGCGATACGCCCGTGCGTGGCGCCCACGCCGAAGATATCGGCGGGCGTCGAGGTAATCGCCGCCAAGGCTGCTTCCCAGGGGAGACCGTGAGCCACGGCATTGCCGGCGAGCTGGCGCACGAGGCGCGCTTGCGGCGTGTCGCCGCTGGAGAAGGCGATGCGCACGCCGGCGCGCTGCAGCCGTGCGGCGTTTTCCAGAGTGGCGGCGAGACGATCGAAGTCAATCGGAAGATCATTGAGCGGATCGAGAATCACAGGAACGTTGGCCTTCGCGAGATCTTTCGCGACCAGCCATGCTTCGTCGCCGCCAAGAATGACGGGCTTGATGCCGTTGCGCTCCGCGAATGCCACCACTTCACGAATGTCGGAGGCACGGTCGACCTGAAAGACGATACGGCCGCCCATGAGATAGCGGTTCAACACCTCTCGGCCGGCGGCGTGCAACAAGGCCCCTTGGCCAACGGGGCCCTGCGCCCGGGCCTCGTGAATGGCCTGCTCGAGCAGCATGTACTCGGCGGCGCGCGTTCCCCCGGCCACGTGGGCGCCGGCACTGCCCATTTGCACGAACAATGAGCGGCTGCCCGGCAGAGCGGCATCGTATCTGCCGTCGAGCGTGACCGCCGAACCCTGGCCGCCAATGATGCTGTCGCCGGAGTTCGGTGCAAGGACGGTCCAGGTCACGCCTTCAACGCGTGTGATCGGCACGACGAACGAGCGCGGATTGAACGCCGCGGTGACGTCCAGCTCCGGACGCCATTGCTGCTCCCATGCCGGAGACTTTTGGTTCAGGGTCGAATCGACGGTTTCGGATTCCGCCCCGATCTCCTCGATGCCGACGTCCGTCACCCCGCCGAATAGGCCGGGCGTCAGATCCTTGCCTTTGGCGTCGATCACGGTGGCGTTCGGCGCTGCAGCCTCCGCGCCGATCGCGACGATGACGCCGCCGCGAATCAAGACATCGGCGCTCTTCAGCGTGCCCTTTGCAGAGGCGGTGTGGACCGTCGCACCGCGAATGATGAATTCCTGAGCCGCCGCGCACTGTGCGCCGATGACGCCTGCGGCCAAAATGACCAATGAAAGAGCCTTCATAGTGGCGACTCCGCAATGTGCCTGCCCAAGAGGAAATCGGATCTCGGCGCAACTTTCGGATGAGCGCGATCGAAGGTGAGCGCGCCGTCGATGAACACCTGTTCCGCGAGTGCGTAAACGCTGAAGGGGTTGCCGTTCCAAATGACGACATCCGCTCCCTTGCCGGCCTCGAGCGAGCCGATGCGATCCTCGAGGCCGAGAGACTTCGCGGGATTGAAGGTCAGCCAGCGGATTGCGCGTTCCGGAGGAACCGTCAATCCTACGCGCGCGCCGTGCGCCATCGCCTTGGCGGCTTCTTGATTCAAGCGCTGAATGCCGTCGCCCGAATCCGAATGCACGATGGCGCAACTGTGCTCGGGAAAGTCGACGATGGGGAGATTTTCTTGAATCCCATCATAGGCTTCCATTTTGAAACCCCACCAGTCGGCCCACATGGCCGCACATACGTTTCTGTCGGCGAGACGGTCCGCGATCTTGTAGGCCTCCACGGCGTGATGGAAGGCGGTGATCTTGAAGCCAAATTCGTCGGCGACATCGAGCATCGTCGCCATTTCATCGGAACGATAGCAGTGCATGTGCACGCGAATGTGGCCCTTCATCACCTCAGCCAGCGTTTCCAGCTTCAGATCGCGCTTGGGCGGGGTCGGCGGCGTGGGCTCCTTGTCCGCGCCTTCTTTGTCCTTCGTTTTCTTGGCGGCGCCATCCGCATGCTCCGCTTTTTTCTTGTTGTACTCCGCCAGCTCGCGATGATACTTGTCCCACTGTTGCTGATAGTCCTGCGCATCGGCGAATGCTTGACGGTATCCCGCGACATTGCCCATGCGTGTCGAGGGGGCCTGGCCCTTTCCGCCGTAGACGCGTTTCGGATTCTCGCCGCAAGCCATCTTGAGACCGTAGTCGGCGCCCGGAAACTTCATGCCCTGGTAGGTCACCGACTGTACATTCTTGAGGACCACGGAACGGCCGCCGATGAGATTCGCCGAGCCCGGAAGAATCTGCAGCGTGGTGACGCCGCCTTCCAGCGCCGTCTCGAATCCAGGATCCTGCGGCCAAACCGAATGTTCCGCCCAAACATTGGAGGTCACCGGATTGGTGGCCTCGTTGCCATCATCGAGGCCTTTCACGGCGGGGCTCGCATAGACACCCAGGTGCGAGTGGATATCGATGATGCCCGGCGTGACCCATTTGCCGTGGGCATCGATGACACGCGCTTCCGCGGGAGCCGACAGCCCTTTGCCGATCGATTGTATTTTGCCGTTGCTGATCAATATGTCCGCGCCTTCGAGGCGTTCACCGGTGCCGGTGAGAACGGTCGCGCCTTGGATCAGCAATGGCACATTGGCCGGCACTTGATAAGTCGACGGGAAGGACTCGGCGGCCAAGGCCCCGGTTACCGCAAAAGCTGTCGAAAAGAGTAGCGCTGCGCGCGATGTTGCCTTCATTGTGCCGATCACCCCTCGAGATTAGGACGCCGAGCGTTAAAAATTTTTAAAGCGGGTCCGCGATTATAGTGAAATGGCTTGATCGGACAACTTATCGAGCTGCGAGGACTGCAATAACAGAATCGCGGCCGCCTGCAGCCCGTCGCGATCCTCGTGGTCGAATCGGGATATGTTCGGACTGTCGAGATCCAGCACGCCCAGCAGACGTCCCTGCTGAATCAGAGGCACGACGATCTCGGAACGCGACGCCGCGTCGCAGGCAATATGCCCGGGAAATTCATTCACGTCAGGCACCACCAGGGTTTCCCTGCGTGCCGCGGCGGTGCCGCAGACGCCGCGGCCCAAGGGGATGCGTATGCAGGCCACTCTGCCTTGGAACGGCCCGAGCACCAGCTCGCCGCCTTGCAGAAAGTAGAATCCCACCCAATTTACATCGGCCAGCATTTGATATAGGAGGGCGCACATGTTGGCTGTATTGGCCACACCGTTGCGTTCGCCGGAAAAAAGACCGGACAGCTGTACGCCGATCTCGCGGTAGGTGGCGGATTTTGAGAGGCTGGGGTTCGAATTGATGACATGCATGATGAGCTCTATATTTTCAGCCGATAGACGCGCTGCGCGGTGCCGCTGAACAGGGCGCTTTTCTCATCCGCTGAATAATTCTTCGCCAGGATCTTGAAGGCGTTCCATAGCACAGGATAGCTGCAGCTGCCCATGTCCACCGGGAAATTGCTTTCGAACATGCAGCGGTCCGCGCCGAATAGCTCGATGCAGGTTTCAATGTAGGGTCGCCATTCGGCCGCCAGCTGAGTAGAGGCGGCGCCGGGCGACTGCAAAAAGGACGGAAAATTACAGAAAGCCATAGCGAGGCCGCCGAGCTTGACGTGCACATTCGGCAGCGCTGCAAGCTTGGTGATGTTGTCGCGCCAAAGCGGGAAGCGCTGCTCGCGCATGCCTTGATAGCCGGCAATCCCGAGCGGCGTGCCGACGTGATCGAGAATCACGGGCGTGTCGGGAAAGGATCGCGCCAGATCGATCAATTCGGGCAGCTGCGGTTCCAGCAACCACGCGTCGAAGGACAGATCGAGTTTGCCCAGCTGCCGGTAGCCCTCGCGGAATTTCTTTTGTGCAAACAATCCCGGGCCGACCCGCGCCAACGGCCCGAGCACCTGGGAATCCGCGTCGTAAGAGGCGCTGTGGCGAATACCGCGAAAACGATCGCCCGCGGTTTTGAGGTGCGCCTCCAGCACCTCGCGCACCACCGCACCGGCGGTGAGATCGGCGTGGCCGACGATTCCGGCGCAGGCCCGAACCGGGCCATAGGTGCCGCTCGCGCACATCGCTGCCACGCCGTTCACGAATTCCGTTTCGCCGACCGGCTTGAACGCGTCGGGCCCATCCGCCCGGTACATGGCGCCGCATTGGACGAAGACCGTGGCGCGAATGTTGTGTCCGGTATTGAGGTCGGCCAGGAATTCAGGCAGCAAGTAGCGCGGCGCGCCACGAATGACCGTGGTAAAGCCATGTTCGGGGGCGGGCCGGGCCGCCAACATCGCGGCCGGCCAATCCCATAGATGATGGTGCGGATCGATGATCGGCAAATCCGGTTCCAAAATGGGTTCGCTGGTCGCGCTGCTCGTCATCCGATCTCCGCTGCGGGTGCGTGTATTTTGCACGATTTTTCACGCGTTGCGTGAGCGCCGCTCCGTACGCGCCGCTGCCACGCTGCGCCAAATCGCGCTCGAGCCGCGTAAGAAGGCGGCGGCCAGCCGCGTGACCGGCGCAGGCACCGACAAAAAGCGAAAAATCTACAAGAACTTTATATCGCCGCAACTAGGATTCTCTGGCTGGATCGGCCCCGGTACGGGCGGTTCGATATCCAATGAGAGGAATCCGGCGTGGATGCAATTTATCTGTTGATTCTCATTGCGCTTTATTGCGCCACCCATTCACTGGTGTGGGCTCTCGAGCGGCTGCGGACCAAGTCATGACGTTCACGTATTGCCTCGCTGCGGTGCTCGCGCTGGTTTTGCTCGGCTACCTGCTGTATGCGCTGCTGCGCGCGGAGCGCTTCTGATGGACGTCAATACGATGTTCGTCGTGTTGCTGGCGGCATTCCTCGGCATCGTCGTGCTCTGCGTCAAGCCGCTTGGCGGCTACATCGCCGATGTCATGCAACTTCCCGGCGACAAGGCGGCCGCGGACGGCCGGCGCCGGCCGAATTTCGTGCGGCGAGCCGCCGCGCAATTCGAACGGCTGTGGTATCGGCTCGCCGGAATCGATCCCGCCGAGGAAATGTCCTGGTTCGAATACGCGATTGCCTTGCTGATGTTCAATGTGTTGGGCGCGGTCGTCGTTTATGCATTGCAGCGCCTGCAGCTAATCCTGCCGTTCAATCCGCAAAAGTTCGCGGCGGTGAGCCCCGACTCTTCATTCAATACGGCGGTCAGCTTCATCACCAACACGAACTGGCAGGGATACTCCGGCGAGTCGACCATGGGCTATCTCGTGCAGATGGCGGGACTGGCGGTGCAGAACTTTTTGTCCGCGGCAACCGGCATTGCCGTGGCGATCGCTCTAATCCGTGGTTTTGCGCGGCACACGGCCGCGACCATCGGCAATTTCTGGGTTGATGTGGCTCGCGCAAGTCTTTATGTGCTGTTGCCGCTCGCCGCGGTACTGGCGTTGGTGCTCGCGAGCCAAGGCGTCATTCAGAATTTCGACGGCTACAAGGACGCGACGACGGTCGAGAAAGTTACGCAAACATTGCCGATGGGACCGATCGCCTCGCAAGAGGCCATCAAGGAACTGGGCACGAACGGCGGCGGTTTTTACAACGCGAACTCGGCGCATCCGTACGAAAATCCGACCCCGCTGACGAACCTGCTGGAACTGCTGGCGATATTGGTCATTCCGTTCGCCCTCACCTATACGTTCGGCAAGATGGTCGGCGATACCCGCCAGGGTTGGGTGATCCTGGCCGCCATGCTGATTCTGTTTGTGCCGCTGGTGCTCACGGCATTCCATAGTGAGCAAATCGGCAACCCACTGATTGCGAAGCAGGGCATCGATCAGGTTGCGAGCACCCTGCAAGCGGGCGGCAACATGGAGGGCAAGGAAACCAGCTTCGGAATTGCCGCTTCCGCACTGTTCGCGGCGGCCGCGACCGGGACCTCCACCGGTGCGGTAAACACCAGTCACGACTCGATGACCCCGCTGGGCGGCTTCGTGCCGATGTTCCTCATGCAGCTCGGTGAGGTGGCGCCGGGTGGGGTCGGCACCGGTGTGTACTCGATACTGATATTTGCCATTTTGGGCGTCTTCATTGCCGGATTGATGATCGGCAGGACGCCTGAATACCTGGGAAAGAAGATCGAGGCATTCGAGATGAAGATGGCCTCGGTCTTCATTCTGACGACGCCATTTGCCGTGCTCCTCGGCACCGCGGTTGCCGTCATGACCTTCGCCGGCAAGGCCGGCGTCGGCAATCCCGGCGCACACGGATTCAGCGAGATCCTGTACGCCTTCACCTCGGCCGCCAACAACAACGGCAGCTCGTTCGGTGGGCTCGCGGCGAGCACGGTTTTTTACAACGTCGCCACCGCCCTGGCGATGTTCATCGGGCGTTACTGGCCGATCATGGCGGCACTCGCCATCGCCGGGTCGCTCGCCGCAAAGAAGCGGGTTCCGGTCACGGACGGCACGATGCCCACGCATGGCCCGTTGTTCGTGACCCTTCTCATCGGTTCGATTCTGTTGATCGGTGTCCTAACGTATGTCCCGGCGCTGGCGCTGGGGCCGGTGGTCGAGCACTTCATGCTCGCCGCCGTCAAGTAACGAGTTCCTTATGCCTCGCCAATCACTCTCGCTGTTTGATCGCAAGCTCATCGGACCGGCGCTGCTCGAGTCCGTCAAAAAGCTCGATCCGCGCGTTCAGTGGCGCAACCCGGTGATGTTCGTGGCCTATCTCGGCACGGTCGTGACGGCCATCCTGTACGGCCAGGCACTCGCGGGTCATGGGGAGGCGCCGGCGGGCTTCATTTTGGCCATCACGATTTGGCTGCTGTTCACCGTCATTTTCGCTAACTTTGCCGAAGCGCTCGCCGAGGGCCGCAGCCGTGCACAGGCTTCCGCGCTTCGCAATATGCGTCAAACCGTCATGGCCAAGCGCCTGGTACAAAACAGCCCGGGCGCAAGACTGACGACGCCGGTCAAGGCGGAGGATCTCAGGAAGGGTGATGTCGTGCTGGTGGAGACTCACGACACCATTCCGGCCGACGGCGAGGTCATCGAGGGTGTTGCCTCGGTCGACGAGAGCGCCATCACCGGCGAGTCGGCGCCGGTCATTCGTGAATCGGGCGGTGATTTCGCGTCCGTCACCGGAGGTACGCGCGTGCTGTCGGACTGGCTGGTGATGCGCGTGACGGTCAATCCCGGGGAAACCTTTCTCGATCGGATGATATCGATGGTCGAGGCGGCAAAGCGGCAGAAAACGCCCAACGAGATTGCACTGACCATTTTGCTGGTCGCGTTGACGCTGGTGTTTCTCATCGTCATCGTCACGCTCCTGCCGTTCTCGCTGTTCGCCGTTGAAGTCAGCAAGGCCGGGAGCCCGATCACCATCACCGCGTTGGTGGCACTGCTCGTGTGCCTCATTCCCACCACCATAGGCGGCCTTCTGTCGGCGATCGGTGTCGCCGGCATGAGCCGCATGATGCAGGCGAACGTGATCGCCACTTCCGGCCGCGCCGTGGAAGCCGCCGGAGATGTCGATGTGCTACTGCTGGACAAGACCGGCACGATCACGCTCGGCAATCGACAGGCAACCTCATTTCGACCGGCACCCGGCGTGACGGAGCAGGAATTGGCCGATGCCGCGCAACTGGCCTCGCTCGCCGATGAGACTCCGGAAGGCCGCAGCATCGTCGTTCTTGCCAAACAACGCTTCAACCTGCGTGAGCGGGATCTGGGCACGCTCGGCGCGAACTTCGTGCCGTTTTCCGCGCACACCCGAATGAGCGGCGTGGACATCGGCGCACGCCAGATCCGCAAGGGCGCGCCCAACACCATCATCAACTACGTGGCAGCACTCGGCAAAAAATGCCCCGCTCAGGTCGAGGAGGCCGTGCAGCGCGTCGCGCGCCAAGGCAGCACGCCGCTGGTCGTCGCCGATGGCGGCCGTGTGCTCGGGGTGATCGAGCTGAAGGACATCATCAAGGGCGGCATCAAGGAGCGCTTCGCCGACCTGCGGCATATGGGCATCAAGACCATCATGATCACCGGCGACAATCGCCTCACGGCGGCGGCGATTGCCGCCGAGTCGGGCGTTGACGATTTTCTCGCCGAGGCCACGCCGGAAGCAAAACTCAAACTGATTCGCGAGCATCAAGCCCAGGGACGCCTCGTCGCGATGACCGGTGACGGCACGAACGACGCGCCTGCGCTCGCGCAGTCGGACGTCGCAGTGGCGATGAATACCGGCACCCAGGCAGCCAAGGAGGCGGGCAACATGGTCGATCTGGACTCCAATCCGACCAAGCTCATCGAAATTGTCGAGACCGGCAAGCAAATGCTGATGACGCGCGGCGCCCTGACGACGTTTTCGATCGCCAATGACGTTGCCAAGTATTTCGCCATCATTCCTGCCGCCTTTGCCATGACCTACCCCGAGTTGGGCGCGCTCAATGTCATGCATCTCGCGACACCCAACTCCGCGATCCTGTCGGCGGTGATTTTCAATGCCTTGATCATCGTCGCGCTCATTCCGCTCGCCATCAAGGGTGTGAAGTATCGGCCGCTCGGCGCCGGTCCGCTCCTGCGGCGCAATCTGCTCGTCTACGGGCTCGGCGGCATCATCGTGCCGTTTCCCGGAATCAAACTCATCGACATGATCCTGTCGGCAGCCGGCTGGGCGTGAGGA
This sequence comes from Steroidobacteraceae bacterium, assembly GCA_036495805.1. Classification (GTDB taxonomy): domain Bacteria; phylum Pseudomonadota; class Gammaproteobacteria; order Steroidobacterales; family Steroidobacteraceae; genus Bog-1198. The sequence continues at coordinate 58,268 of DASXMG010000035.1, forward strand.
GAAGAGCTGTGTTCCTGAAACTCATTCGGCCCGCGGTCAGCCTCCTTGCGCTCATGACCGTGTTGCTCGGCATTGCGTATCCCTTGATGATCGCGGGCGTCGCGAAATTGGCTTTCCCCAATCGAGCAGACGGCAGCCTGATCTATCAGGACGGCAAGCTCATCGGTTCGACGTTGATCGGTCAAAGCTTTTCCGACCCGAAGTACTTCTGGGGACGTCCATCGGCCACGACGCCGCAGCCTTATAACGGCCTGGCCTCAACGGCCTCCAACTTAGGGCCGCTGAATCCCGCGCTGATCGATGCGGTGAAAGCGAACGCCAAAGCGCTGCACGATGCCGACCCGGACAACAAACAGCCGGTTCCGGTCGACTTGGTGACAGCATCCGCGAGCGGTCTCGATCCCGACGAGAGTCCCGCGGCGGCGCTGTACCAAGCCGCGCGCGTGGCCCGCGCACGGCACATCGAGCTGGCACAGGTTGAAGCGCTGATCCGTTCGCACGAGCGGGAGCGTCTCCTGGGGATGATCGGCGAGCGCAGGGTCAACGTGCTCGAACTGAATCTCGCGCTCGATCGATTGCGCTAAAGCATCGATTGCGCCGATCGCTCGGCAAGAAAATTTGAGGATACCTCCCATGAAAATTCATTCTGGTGTCAAATGTTTTTTCGTATCGACCGCAGCCATCGCGCTCCTGTCGCCCATCGTGCATGCCGCGGATCCTGCGGCGCCGTCGGGGCAATCGCCTGGAGCGATCGTCGGCGTCGTCAGGAATTCGGACAAGGTCGCGGTGTCGGGCGCGACCATTACGGCAGTCCGAGCCGGCGGCGGAAGCATTCGCGCGACGCTGTCCGGCAGCGACGGCGTGTATTCCTTTGCCGACCTTCCGCCGGGTGCCTGGTCTCTGGTACTCCAGGTGGACGGTTATCCGGAAGTCTCGGTGCCGGCTTTGCAAGTCGTCGCGAGCAAGGCCACGCGCTACGACGTGGTGATGTCCATTCCACGCGCGGCCGCCGCGCCAGGTGCAAACGCGCCAGGTGCAAAGGGGGCACCGGCCGTCGCCGCGGTGACCGTGCCCGAGGCGCTTCAATCACCGGATGCCGCCCCCGAAGTCGACCTCAAAACCCCGTGGGCCCGGATCGGCTATGTGGGCTGGATGAACGGCACCTCGCGTGAGAAGGCGCCGATCTTCGACACGAAGTTCTTCACGCCCGAGATCCATTTGGATATGAACTACCTGCAGAGCCTCAATCATCCGCAGGACCACACCATCGTTGGCTCGACCGAGGAATTCCGCTCCGGGGAATTCCAGATCGAACAGGTGAGCTTGGGCGGGGACTTTCATTGGGATAATGTGCACGCGCGATTTCTGTCGATGTTCGGCATGTTTGCCACGACCACACCCCGCAATGATGCGAGCTCTGCGGTGGGACAGTGGGACCTGCAGGATGCCTATCGGTATTTCTCGGAGGCGAACGCCGGTTACCACTTCGACGTGAATCATGGCTTGAATGTCGATCTGGGCGTTTTCGTGTCGTACATCGGCTTGTTCAGCTACTACAACTACGACAATTGGACTTACCAGCCGTCGTTCGTTTCATCCAACACGCCGTGGTTTTTCAACGGGCTTCGTGTGCAGTGGTGGCCGACACAGAATTTGAAAATCGAGCCCTGGCTGATCAACGGCTGGCAATCCTATGCCAAGTTCAACAGCAAGCCGGGATTCGGCGGGCAGATACTTTGGATGCCGAATGACTCGCTCAAGCTGGTGTTCAACAGCTACTCCATCGGCCAGGATAATTTGAACTGCCAAGTCGGCGGAAATGGCATACGGGGTACCACCGACACGCTCTGCCAACCGCAAAACGGCGGAAATCTCAATGCAGCGGCAGGCTCTTTGGTCGGCGCGGGGCGCCCGATCGACTATTCGCGCGTGAAGCGCATCCACGAGGACGACAGCATCGAGGTGAAATACTACGATGCGCACGGTTCAGGCGGCGCGGGCATATCGAAGATGGCCTTCAGCTACACGGTCGACATCGGTTGCGAATACGGCGGCGGCATCACGTGCACGAACGGTCAAAACAAAGCGAATTTTCTCGGCATGATGCTCTACGATCGGACCTGGCTTCACAAGGATCTGTATGCCGTGACGGTTGGCGGCGGCTTCATGAACAATCCAGGCCGCTACCTGGCCCTGACACCCCCGATCAACGGCGCGACCGCCGCCACTGGCTCGCCTTATTTCACGCAGCAGCCGGGGCAAAAGCTGTTTCAATGGGACACGCAGATCAACTTCCAGTACATGCCCAAGGACTGGATTACGTGGTGGGGCGAGACAACTTTTCGCCACTCGAGCGTGCCGTACTGGTCGGGTCCGGGCGGCGTCACTCCTCCGGGCGGCAACACCGGGACGCCGGGGAGCTGTGTGGGAGGCGGGGCCGATCCCACCACGGGCAACTGCAGTGCGAACGATTGGTTTCCGGATTTGCGCACGCGGGAAGTGGTGGTGGGCGCGGGTGTCTTGGTCAAATTTTGAGAGGCGAGAGGCCCGGCAGGCGGCAATTCAGGCCGAAAAGCGCTCAGAATAGCAGCGATGGCAACACCGACCGATCAACGCCCGGACCCGGATTTGCTGCTCGCGAAAGTGAAGCGCCAGGAACTCGAGGCGCGGCGCGGCAAGCTGCGGATCTACTTCGGCTCATCGGCTGGCGTCGGCAAGACCTACGCGATGTTGGTCGCAGCGCGCAAGCTGGCAAGCGAAGGGCGCGCGGTTCTGGTCGGCGTCGTTGAAACCCATGGCCGTGCGGAGACTGCCGCGCTGCTCGAGGACTTGGAAGTCTTGCCGCCCAAGTGCCTTGAGTATCGGGGAAAAGCGCTGCCCGAATTCGACCTGGACGCGGCGCTCGCGCGTCATCCGCAATTGATCCTGGTCGACGAGTTGGCGCATTCCAATGTGACGGGGACGCGTCATCCGAAGCGCTGGCAGGATGTCGATGAATTGTTGGCGGCGGGCATCGACGTATTCAGTACATTGAACGTGCAGCATTTGGAAAGCCTCAATGACGTGGTGGGCGGGATAACCAACGTGCGCGTTTGGGAGACCGTCCCCGACAAGGTGTTCGACGCCGCCGACGAAGTCGTATTGGTCGACATTCCCGCGGATGAATTGTTGGCGCGACTGAAGGCCGGCAAGGTCTATGTCGCGCATCAAGCCGAGCACGCCGCGCAGCATTTCTTCCGTAAGGGCAACTTGATGGCCTTACGGGAACTTGCCCTGCGTCGCACGGCGGATCGGATCGAGGGCGACGTTCAAGCGTATCGAGTCGAACGATCCATCGGCTCTGTTTGGAAAACCGCGACCGCGCTCTTGACCTGCATCGGGCCGGATGCGGCTGCCGAGCGCGTGGTTCGAGCCGCGGCACGCTTGGCGGGCCAGTTGAATACCGAGTGGCATGCCATCTATGTTGAGACACCGGGCCTGCAGCGTTTGGCCGCGGCAAAGCGCGAGAAAATTCTTGCCACCCTGAATTTGGCGCAGCAGTTGGGCGCGACCACAGCCGTCATCGCAAGTGCGGAGATTGCCGAGAGCATCATTGGCTACGCACGCCAGCACAATCTGTCCAAGCTCGTCATCGGACGCGATCCCGTCCGGCGCTTGTGGCCTTGGCAGCGATCGAGCGGCCAGAAGCTGGCCATGCTCGCCCCCGACATCGATCTGATCGAGGTCGGCCGCGCGGAGAATTCCGGCAGGGAAGGCGGCCGCGACGCTTCGCCGCTGCCGCCGCCGGCCGACCTGGAGTCCCATAATCGACGCAAGGTCAGACGGCTGCGTTATTTATGGGCCGCGATTGCCTGTGCCGGCGTGACTTTATTATCAATACCCCTGGCGGAGCACTTCGATCGCTCCAACATCGTGGCGATATTCATTTTGGCTGTGGTGCTGGTGGGGGTGCGGCTGGGCAGAGGGCCCGCGGCGCTGGCCGCCGTCTTGAACGTATGCGCCTTCGACTTTTTCTTCGTGCCGCCGCGCTTTTCCTTCGCGGTGAGCGATGTCCAGTACTTGCTGACGTTTTGCATCATGCTGGCGGTGGGCCTGATCGCCGGCCAACTTACCGCCGGCCTGCGCTTTCAAGCTCGCGTCGCCGGACACCGTGAGGAGCGCGCCGGCTCACTGTACGAATTCGCACGCGCCCTGTCGGGCGCCGTGCAGGTCGAGCAAGTGGTGAAAATCAGCGATGAATCCATTCAGAGGACATTTCGGGCGAAGGCTGCGCTGCTCCTGCCGGATGCCGGCGGCAGGCTGAACGCGGCGCTATCGAATGCGATGGGGTTGGAAGTCGAGATCGGTACGGCGCAGTGGGCTTTCGATCGCGGACAGCGGGCGGGTTTCGGCACCGACACCTTGCCGGGCAGCGAGGTACTGTACATTCCCCTGCGTGCGCCCACGAAGGCGCGCGGCGTGCTGGCGGTCAAGGCGCATAACCGACGCATTCTGCGAATCCCCGAGCAACGGCAATTGCTCGACACGTTCGCCGCGCTGATTGGGATTGCCCTGGAACGAGTCCACTACGTAGGCGTGGCCCAGGACGCGCTGCTCAAGATGGAATCCGAGCGGCTGCGAAATTCCTTACTGGCGGCGTTATCTCACGATTTGCGCACACCGCTGACCGTGCTGGTGGGCTTGGCGGAATCCTTGGCGCTCACCGCGCCCAAATTGTCGAGCGCGCAATTGGAAACCTCGCAGGCGATCCAGGATGAGGCGCGCCGCATGAGCACCATGGTCAGCAATCTGCTGGACATGGCCCGCATCGAGAGCGGTGAGGTCAAGCTGAACTTGCAATGGCAGCCCCCGGAGGAAGTCGTGGGCGCGGCGCTCGAGGCGATGCGCGCCATGCTGCAGCGGCATAGCGTGGTGGTGCAATTGCCGCGCGATTTGCCCTTGATCAAATTCGACGCCGTGCTGATCGAGCGGGTGCTGGTGAATCTTTTGGAAAACGTGGCGAAGTACACGCCCCCCGGCAGCACCGTGACCTTATCTGCCCAAGTGATCGGCGATCACCTGAGTGTCTCGGTCGCGGACAACGGTCCGGGACTGCCCCCCGGACGGGAGGAGGCGGTGTTCCAAAAATTTATGCGCGGCGAACGCGAGTCAGCGACGCCGGGCGTGGGGCTGGGACTCGCCATTTGTCGGGCGATCGTTGAATCGCACCAAGGCCAGATCTCCGCCGCGCCGCACCCCGGTGGCGGAGCCGTCTTTACCTTTACGCTGCCGCTGGGCACACCGCCGCCCGCGATTGAGCCGGAAACGCAGGCCGCAGATGGCTGAGCCGTTGCCCGTCGCGATTCTCATCGAGGATGAGCGGCAGATCCGTCGCTTCGTGCGCACGGCGTTGGAGGCGAAGGGCTGGAGCGTCCACGAGGCTGAGACGGTGCGGCAGGGGTTGAGCGATGCCCGAGCACGCCGCCCGGACCTCATCATTCTCGACCTGGGATTGCCGGATGGAGACGGCATTGAATTTCTGCATGCCTTTCGCGGTTGGTCGAAAGTGCCCGTCATCGTGCTGTCGGCGCGGATCGACGAGCAAGACAAGATCGCCGCGCTGGATGCCGGCGCGGACGATTATCTGAGCAAACCGTTCGGCGTCGGGGAATTGCTGGCCCGCGTTCGCGCCACCTCGCGGCGGCGCCTCGAGGCCGGTGCCGACGAGGGTGCGGAGTTTTCGTTCGGCGACGTCACTGTCGATCTGAGGCTGCGCACCGTGCACAAAGCCGGTGCGGCGGTACATTTAACCCCGATAGAGTTCCGACTGCTCGCTCTGCTCATCGCCAATGCCGGCAAAGTGCTCACGCATCGACAGATCTTGCGCGACGTGTGGGGACCCGCGCATTCCGGAGACGGACATTACGTCCGTATATACATGGGGCATTTGCGGCAAAAGCTCGAGAACGATCCGGCGCAGCCCAGGCACATCGTCACCGAAACAGCGGTAGGCTATCGATTCGTGCAAGATGTGCGTGTTTAGGCGTGCGCACCGCCAGCAAAGTCCTACACGCTAAGGGGTCCAGCGACGACATTATTCGGTCGGACCCGCGCCTACGCTGGTTGACGCGGCGCCTTGATCAGCGTGGCGACACTGGGGTGAATATGCTGCATCAATGGAGCCGGCAATCGTGCTGACCGATCAAGACATATATTTGTTCCGCGAAGGCACGCACGGTCGGCTATATCGAGAACTGGGTTCGCATGCGGCCGCCGATGGCAGCGGCGTGCATTTCTCCGTGTGGGCCCCCAACGCTTCAGAAGTATCCGTGATCGGCGATTGGAACGGCTGGAATGCGCAGAGCCACAAGCTCGCGCCGCGCAGCGACCATTCCGGGATCTGGGAAGGCGTCGTGCCGGGAGTGCAGCACGGCCAGCCGTACAAATACTCCATTACATCTCATCTGGGCGGGTACCGCGTCGAAAAAGCGGACCCGTTCGCGACCTTCTCGGAGCTGCCGCCGGCGACAGCCTCGCGCGTCTGGAATCTGGACTATGCCTGGCACGACGAGGCCTGGATGTCATCGCGAGCTGCGCGCAACGGCTTGGATGCGCCCATGTCCATCTATGAAATGCACGCAGGATCCTGGCGCCGCAAGGACGGCAACTTTCTCAACTACCGTGAATTGGCGCATGGCTTGGCCGACTATCTCAACGAGACCGGCTTTACGCATGTGGAACTCATGCCGATCACCGAGCACCCGTTCTATGGTTCCTGGGGATATCAAACCACCGGGTATTTCGCGCCGACGGCGCGCTATGGCACGCCGCAGGATTTGATGTACTTCGTCGACCACCTGCACAGCCGGGGAATCGGCGTCATCCTCGATTGGGTGCCGTCGCATTTTCCGTCCGATCAACACGGCTTGGCGTATTTCGACGGCACGCATCTTTATGAGCACGCCGATCCGCGCCAGGGATTCCATCCCGAGTGGAACTCCTCGATTTTCAATTTCGGCCGCAATGAAGTGCGTAGTTTCCTGGTTTCCTCGGCACTGTTCTGGTTCGAGAAATATCACATCGACGGACTGCGCGTGGACGCGGTGGCGTCCATGTTGTACCTGGACTATGCGCGCAAAGAGGGCGAATGGATCCCGAACGAATTCGGCGGGCGCGAGAATCTGCGCGCCATCGATTTCCTGCGCATCCTGAATCAAAGCGTGTATCGGGACTATCCGGGCACGACCATGATTGCAGAAGAGTCGACCGCCTGGCCCATGGTATCGAGACCGACGGACATGGGCGGCCTCGGATTCGGCTTGAAATGGAACATGGGATGGATGCACGACACCCTCGCGTACATGAAAGAGGATCCGGTGTATCGCAAGTACCATCACGGCGAACTGACGTTCTCCCTGATCTATGCCTTCAACGAGAACTTCGTGTTGCCGCTGTCGCATGATGAAGTTGTTTACGGCAAGGGTTCGCTCATCGGCAAGATGCCGGGCGACGACTGGCAACAGTTCGCGAATCTGCGCACGCTCTATGGCTACATGTGGGCGCATCCCGGCAAGAAACTGCTTTTCATGGGCGGGGAGTTCGGGCAGCGGCGCGAATGGACGCACGAAGGCGAACTGGAGTGGTGGGTCTCCGGCCTGCCGGAACACGCCGGCATCAAGCGGCTGATCGGCGATTTGAATCGCGTCTATCGCCGTGAACCGGCCCTGCATCAAGTGGACTTCTCGCCCGCGGGTTTCGAATGGGTGGATGTGGGCAATGCCGAAATGAGCGTCATCGCGTTTCTGCGCAAGTCCGCGAGCGGCGGCGCACCGCTTTTGGTGGTGTGCAATTTTACGCCGGTGCCGCGCGATAATTTCCTGGTCGGCGTCCCTGAGCGCGGACTGTGGCGCGAGATCATCAATACCGATGCACGAGATTACGGCGGCGCCGGCTGGGGAAACCTCGGGGCCGTCGAATCGGTGCCCGTGGGATCGCATGGCCGCCTCGAATCCTTGAGCCTCACGCTGCCGCCGCTGTGTACCCTGGTTTTGCGCTGGGAAGGCCGTGGCTAGCGCCAAACGCAAGGCGCTGGCCAAGCGGAGCCACGCTTCGACCCCGTCGGGCGGCGCCGCCTCGGGCGGTGCCTCTGCGAGCGACACCACATCGGGCGGGGGCACCACGGCGGCCATCGTCGAGGGCAGGGTGCGTGCCGTCATCGACGCGGTTCTGCCGACGGTCGATGGCGGGCGGTTTCCCGCCAAGCGTATTGCCGGGGAGGGCGTCGCCGTCGAAGCCCACTGCTTCACGGACGGTCACGACAAGCTGCGCGTGCTGCTGCTGTGGAAACTCGTGGGCGCCGCCAACGCGGATTTCGAAATCGACATGAAGGCGCAAAGCAACGATGTGTGGAAGGCGGAATTCACGCCGCCGCAACCGGGCCGCTACCAATGCACAGTCATTGCGTGGGTGGATCACTTCGAGTCCTGGCGCAGCGAGTTCGAACGACGCGAAGAAAAAAGCGATATCCGCTCAGCGCTCGAGACCGGCGCAGCGCTCATCGACGAGGCCGCGGCCCGAGCGGCCGGCAGCGATGCGGCGATCCTGACCGAATGGTCCTCGCAGCTGCGCGATAGCCTGAAGGAGGCGACGGCCGACCTCACCGCCTTGCGGGCGCTGGCGCTGGATCCGGCGCGAGCCGGCATCGTCGCGCGCTACGCGGATCGCAGTCTGGCGGCAAAGGCGCGCGTTGCCCTCACCGTCGATCGCAAGCGGGCGGCCTTCAGCAGCTGGTACGAATTATTTCCGCGTTCGGCCGCGGCGCAAATCGGGCAGCATGGAAAATTCAGCGATGTCGAGGCACGGCTGCCTTATCTGGCGGAAATGGGATTCAATGTGCTGTATTTTCCGCCCATCCATCCCATCGGCCGCGTCAACCGCAAGGGCGCGAACAATGCACTTCGCGCCAAGCCCGGCGATGTGGGCAGTCCCTGGGCCATCGGTGCCGCGGAAGGCGGCCATAAGGCCATTCTGCCGCAGCTCGGCACCTTCGAGGACTTCGATCGGCTTCTGAATGTGGCGCGCGCGCTCGGCATCGAAATCGCCATGGACATCGCGTTTCAGTGCGCTCCCGACCATCCGTACGTGACGCAACATCCGCAGTGGTTCAAGCATCGGCCCGACGGCAGCGTGCAATACGCCGAGAATCCGCCGAAGAAATACCAGGACATCTATCCGTTCGATTTCGAGACCCGCGACTGGCGCGCCTTATGGGCCGAACTCAAAAGCGTGATCGACTTCTGGATCGCCCACGGGGTCAAAATATTTCGGGTCGACAACCCGCATACCAAGGCGTTCGCCTTCTGGGAATGGCTGATCGATGCGACCAAACGCGAGCATCCGGATGTCATTTACCTGGCGGAGGCCTTTACCCGGCCGAAGGTCATGCACCGCCTCGCGAAGCTCGGGTTCTCGCAGTCATACACGTATTTTACGTGGCGCAACACCAAGCAGGAGCTCACCGACTATTTTACGGAACTGAGCCAGGGTCCGGGCCGGCAATACTACCGGCCCAACGTATGGCCGAATACACCCGACATCCTGCCCGAGACGCTGCAGTCCGGCCTACGGCCGATGTATGCAGCCAGATTGATTCTGGCCGCGACGCTCTCCGCGAACTATGGCATCTATGGGCCGACCTACGAACTGATGGAAAGCGCACCGCGCGAACCGGGGAGCGAGGAGTATCGCGATTCGGAAAAATATCAGCTGCGGCATTGGACCTTGCAGCAGCCCGACAGCCTGTGGTCGCTAATCGCCCGCATGAACCGCATTCGGCGGGAAAATACCGCCCTGCAATCCGACACGGAGCTGCATTTCTGCAAAATCGACAACGATCAGTTGATCGCCTATTTGAAGATGGACGCGCAAAGCTCCGCGCAAAGCTCGAACGTGATCCTCACGGTGGTCAACCTCGATCCGCACCAGCCGCAGTCGGGCTGGGTCGATCTCGATATCGGTGCCTTGAAGCTCGATCTTGACCAACCCTACCAGGTACATGATTTGTTGAGCGATCAGCGCTATATATGGCGCGGGCGGTACAACTATGTGCTGTTGGACCCGCAGCGTGCGCCGGCGCATGTGTTCAGGCTGCGCCGCCGGGTGCGCAGCGAGCGGGACTTCGACTACTACCTATGAAGCCAGGCTCCTGATGAACGACGTTCAAGTTCCGGTTCTCGATACGGCGCCGCCGACCGGCATCAGCGCCAATGACGCGCTGTGGTACAAAGATGCCGTCATCTACCAAGTCAACGTCAAATCGTTCTTCGATTCCAACGCCGATGGGATCGGCGACTTCAAAGGCCTGACTTCCAAGCTGGAGTACATTCGTGATCTGGGCGTCAATACCATCTGGTTGATGCCGTTCTATCCGTCGCCCCTCAAAGATGACGGCTATGACATTGCCGACTACCAAAATGTGCATCCGCAATTCGGCACGCTAGACGACTTTCGCAGCATGCTGCAGGAGGCGCATCGCCTCGGCCTCAAGGTAATCACCGAACTTATCATCAACCATACCTCGGATCAGCACCCGTGGTTTCAGGCTGCGCGTCGTGCGCCTGCGGGCTCTGCGCTACGGGATTTTTATGTATGGAGCGATACGGATCAAAAATATCTCGGCACGCGCATCATCTTTACCGATACGGAAGCCTCGAATTGGACCTGGGACCCGATGGCCAAGGCCTACTACTGGCACCGCTTCTTCAGCCATCAGCCGGACCTGAATTTCGACAATCCGCAAGTCATGGAGGCGGTGCTGAAGATCATGCGCTTCTGGCTCGACATGGGGGTCGACGGATTTCGGCTCGATGCGATCCCCTATCTGGTCGAGCGGGAGGGCACCAACAACGAGAATCTGCGCGAAACCCACGAGGTCATCAAGGAGCTGCGCGCCGCCATCGACGCCTCCTACCAGAACCGCTTCTTGCTGGCTGAAGCCAATCAGTGGCCTGAAGATGTGCGCGAGTACTTCGGCGACGGCGATGAATGCCACATGGCCTATCACTTCCCGTTGATGCCGCGTATTTACATGGCCATCGCCCAGGAGGATCGCTATCCCATCATCGAAATCATGCAGCAGACGCCGGATATACCCGAGAGCTGCCAATGGGCCATTTTCCTGCGCAATCACGATGAGCTGACCTTGGAGATGGTGACCAGCAAGGAACGCGATTACATGTACACGACGTACGCATCCGATCATCAGGCGCGGATCAACTTGGGGATCCGGCGGCGCCTCGCGCCCTTGATGGAGAACGATCTGGACCGGATCAAGCTGATGAACAGCCTGCTCCTCTCCATGCCCGGTTCGCCGATTCTCTACTATGGCGATGAGATCGGCATGGGCGACAACTTCTTCATCGGCGACCGCAACGGTGTGCGCACGCCGATGCAATGGAGTCCGGACCGCAACGCCGGATTCTCGCGCGCCGATCCGCAACGGCTGTACCTGCCGCCCATCATGGATGCTGTGTACGGATACGAATCGACCAACGTCGAAGCGCAGTCGCGCGATCCGAGTTCGCTACTGAGCTGGACCAAGCGCCTGTTGGCTGTGCGCAAGACCAGTCAAGCCTTCGGCCGCGGCTCGCGCCGATTCTTGCGGCCCGGCAACCGCAAGATTCTGGCGTACTTGCGCGAGTTCGGCGATGACGCGATTCTCTGCGTCGCCAATCTCTCGCGCTCCGCCCAGCCGGTCGAGTTGAACCTGGCATCGTTCAAAGGCCGGGTGCCGGTGGAAATGCTCGGGCGAACGGCATTTCCGCCTATCGGCGATTTGCCCTACCTGCTGACCATCTCGGCTTACGGATTTTATTGGTTCCGGCTGTCCACCGATGCGGCCGTACCTTCCTGGCATGAGCAGATCGTCTCGGTGGAAGAGCGGCCCGTGCTGGTGCTGTTTGACGGGTGGCTCAGCCTGTTCCGTGAACGCGTGGTGCCCTGGCGCATCGGTATGGCGGAGAAGACGCGGCTGCAATTCGAAACCGATACGCTGCCGCGCTACATCGAAACTCAGCGCTGGTACGCGGCAAAGGGCACGCCGATCGATCGGGTCCGCATCACCGAACAGGTGCTGTGGCAGGAAGGGAAGGTGAGTTGGCTGGTCGCGCTGGTTGAGCTCGATGGCACGGAGCCGCGCGCGAACTACTTTTTGCCGCTAGGCCTGGCCTGGGAAGAGCGCGAGGATGACCGCGTAAAAAATCTGTCCACCTCCGCCGTGGCGAAAATTCGTCAGCAGGCCAATGTGGGCGTGATGGGCGATGCCTTTGCGGATGAGGTTTTTTGCCGCGCGGTGGTCTCGGCCATGGCGGCGCGCCGCGAGATCGCCATGTCTGCCGGCAAGCTGCAATTCAGGCCGACGGCTGCGTTTGCGGAGATTGCAGGACCTGATTTCGAGACCTTGCCCGTCGAGCGGCCGCGCGGATCCAGCTCCAATACCATCGTCAATTTGCGCGAGCGCCTGATGCTCAAAGGCTACCGCCGGCTGCGCGTTGGGATGAATCCGGAACTCGAGATGGGGCTGTATCTCACCGAGGTGGTTCACTTTGCGAACTGTGCGCCGCTGGCGGGCGTGCTCGAGTATGTCGGCAATGACGGCCAGACGCGCCTGCTGGCGATGCTGCAGGCTTACGTGGCGAACCAAGGCGATGGCTGGACCTATTCGCTCGAATATCTGCGGCGGCATCTGGAGCAGTATCGCACCACCCCGGCCAGCGACGCGCTGCCGCCGAATGCGCACGAAGCGTATCTGGCGCTCATCCGGGTTTTGGCGCAGCGCACCGCCGAGTTGCACCAGGCGCTTAGCCGGCCGACGCAGGATGCGGCATTTTCGCCGCAGGTCCTCGGCAAAGCAGACATCGATGTCTACCGCCAGCGTGCCTTGGACGAGGCGCGCGGCGCACTGGATCTGTTGGCGGCAAATCTCGATGCGGTCCCGCCGGCTGATCGCGAGCGCGCCAATGCGGTGCTCGCCAAGCGCGAGCAAATCATGAAGCGCATCGAGGAATGCACGGCGGCAACGCCGCCAGGCAAGAAGATCCGCATTCACGGCGACTATCACCTGGGCCAGGTTCTCGTGACGCGCAACGATTTCGTCATCATCGATTTCGAGGGCGAACCGGGTAACAGCCTGGAGCAGCGGCGCGCCAAGCATTCGCCCCTGCGCGACGTCGCCGGGATGATGCGTTCCTTCAGCTATGTGCAGCACAGCGCCTTGCGCAGCGTCGCGCACAATGAAGCGGAGGCGGCGAGATTGGCGCCTCTCGCCAGGGGTTGGGAGATTGAAACACGAACCGCGTTCCTGTCGGCCTATGATTCGGCCGCGCGCGCGGCGGCGGCGTACGATTCGCTGCAACCCGGGCAAGGGTTGCTGGGGCTGTTTGAACTGGAAAAGGCGCTGTACGAATTGCGTTATGAAATCGGCAACCGGCCGACCTGGGTCGGCATTCCGTTGCAAGGCATTCTGGACTGGTGCAGCTGATATGGAGGGCTCTCATGCAAAGCATTGATATGTTGGTGGATGCAACGCGAGAGTTTTTGCACCAGACGGCCGCGTTCCTGCCGAAGCTTCTTCTGGCGCTGCTCGTGGTCGTGGTCGGATGGCTGCTGGCCAAGGTGGTGCGCTTTGCGGTCGAGCGTGCCCTGCGCGCCATCAACTTCAACGTATTGACCGAGCGGGCCGGCACCGACAATTTCCTGCGGCAGGCCGGCATGCAAGGCGACACCACGACGTTGTTCGGCCTGGTGGCCTTTTGGCTGGTGATCATCGCCACACTGGTCATTGCATTCAATGGCATGGGCTTGACCTACCTGCCGGATCTCCTGGGGCGCGCGGTGCTGTTCGCTCCCAAGCTGTTCATCGCCATGCTGATCATGGTATTCGGCTCGTATTGCGCGAGCGTCGTGGGCAATGCCGTGCAGAATTATTGCCTGGATGCACATATCGCGGACGCCGAGGTCTTGGGCCGGCTGGTGCGCTACGCGATCATGCTGTTCGTCGTGATGATCGCCTTGAGCCAGATCGAGGTCGGCGGCGACATCGTGCAGCGGACATTTCTCATCATTCTCGCCGGTCTCATGCTCGCCTTCGCGCTGGCGTTCGGCCTGGGCGGAAAGGAATGGGCGGCATCGTTATTGCAACGCTGGTGGCCGCAACATCGAAAGGACCGAGACCTCTGAGCGATCGGTTCTCGCACACGATGCCCTTCGGGTGCGCGCTGAACCCGGAGGGGGGCGCTCGCTTCCGTTTGTGGGCGCCTTCGAGCGCCAGGGTGACGCTCAAGTTTTGGCGGCCGGATGAGGATGAGCCGGCCCTGCACGCCATGCAATCTCTTGACGGCTGGCACGAGATCAACGTCCCGGATGCGTGCGCGGGCGCGAGTTACCAATTCGTCGTCGAAACCCGCGATGCGCACAGCCTCGCGGTGCCGGATCCTGCCTCGCGCAGCAACCCGGAGGGTGTGCACCGCGCCAGCGTCATCGTCGATCCGAAGGCATACATCTGGCAGTGCTTCGAATGGCGCGGCAGACCGTGGCCGGATGCCGTGCTCTATGAGCTGCATATCGGCACGTTCACGGAGGAGGGCACCTTTGCCGCCGCCCGCGAGCGGCTTGCGGACTTAAAGCTGCTCGGCGTCAATGCGCTGCAGATCATGCCGCTGGCGGCGTTCCCCGGCGCGCGCAACTGGGGCTATGACGGCGTGCTGCAATTCGCACCGGCGTCCTGCTACGGCTCACCCGCGGATCTGAAGGCTTTCATCGACGGCGCGCATGCGCTGGGAATGATGGTGCTGCTCGACGTGGTCTACAACCATTTCGGTCCTGAAGGGAATTATCTGCACGCCTATTGCCCGGAGTTCTTCAATCCCGCGCATCGCACCCCTTGGGGTGCCGCGATCAACTTTGACGGCGAAGCCAGCCGCACGGTGCGGGACTTTTTTGTGCACAACGCGCTGTATTGGATCGAGGAATTTCGCTTCGATGGCCTGCGCCTGGATGCCATCCATGCCATGCGCGACCGATCGAGCCCCGACATCGTGGCCGAGATCGCCGGCGCGATTCGAGCGGGGCCGGGCCTTCTGCGCCAGGTGCACCTGATTCTCGAGAACAATGCCAATCAGGCGCGCCATTTGCATCGCGATGCGCAGGGAGAACCGCGGGCCGCAACCGCACAATGGAACGACGACGTGCATCACGCGCTGCACGTGTTGGTGAGCGGCGAATCGGATGGCTACTACGCCGACTATGCAGCCGGGCCGCTCAAGATGTTGGGACGCTCGCTGGCGGAAGGCTTCGCCTACCAAGGCGAGCATTCGAGGTTTCGCGACCGAGCCCGGGGTGAGCCCAGCGCCCACCTGCCGCCCGCCGCGTTCGTCGGGTTTCTGCAAAACCACGACATGATCGGCAATCGCGCCTTTGGCGATCGGATTCAAGCCTTTGCCGATCCGCGGCTGCTTCCTGCCGCGTATGCGTGCCTGCTGCTCGCGCCGCAAATACCGATGTTGTTCATGGGCGAGGAGTTTGCCGCCTCGACCCCCTTCCTGTTTTTTTGCGACTTCGGTCCCGAACTGGCGCTGTCGGTATCGAATGGGCGCCGCCATGAATTCAAGCGCTTTGCCGCCTTTGCAAGCGATGCTGCCGTGGCGCGTATTCCGGATCCGAACGCCGAAACATCGTTCACCGCCAGCAAGCTCAAGTGGCAGGAGCGCCATGTCTCGCCGCATCGCGAGCGGCTGGATTTCATCCGCGAGCTGTTGGCGGTGCGGCGACATTACCTAGCGCCGCACCTCTCGAGCCGCATGCACGCGGGCAGGTTTGAGATCGCGAATGACGTGCTGCGCGTGGACTGGCGGTTGGCGGACGGCAGGACCTGGTGCCTCCTGGCGCATTTCGGAAAACACGCCGCCTATGCCACGCTGCCGGAAACGCGGACGCGGGTGTTTTCCCTAGGCAGCCTCGATGCCGCCGCACCGCAAGCCCGGTTGGAACCGGGAGCGGTGGTTGCGGCCTGCTTTTAAGCGGCGGCCCGCGCGGCGGGCGCACCCTCGAGCGCTCTGGCGAGCACGTCCTCGATTCGCTCCGCCCACACGAACTCGAGGCCGGTGCGCACGCTGTCAGGAATATCCTCGAGATCGCGGCGATTGCGCGCCGGCAAGATCACGGTGCGAATTCCGGCGCGCGCGGCGGCGACACATTTTTCCTTGATGCCGCCGACCGGCATGACCACGCCGCGCAAGCTGATTTCTCCGGTCATGGCCACGTCAGCACGCACGGTGCGTTGCGTTAGGAGAGAGGCGAGCGAAGTGGCGATGGCCACCCCGGCGCTCGGTCCATCCTTCGGAATCGCGCCCGCCGGCACGTGAATATGCAAATCGCTGTTATCGAGCACGGCTGGATCGATTCCCAATCGGTCGGCCTGCGATTTGATCAACGTGACGGCCGCTTGGGCGCTTTCCTTCATGACTTCGCCGAGCTGTCCGGTCAAGATCAGCTTGCCGGTTCCACGCACACGGCTGGTTTCAATAAATAGAATGTCGCCGCCCGCCGGCGTCCAGGCCAGTCCCGTCGCCACACCGGGCACACTGGTGCGCAGGGCCACGTCGCTTTCAAAGCGCGCCGCGCCCAGGATGCGTTCCACCGCCGGCGCGTCGATCGAGACGCGCTGTGCATCTCCGGATGCGATGGTCACCGCGGCGTTGCGCAACAGGGCGCCGATTTGCCGCTCCAAGTTCCTAACGCCGGCCTCCCGGGTGTATTCGGCGATGACGCGCCGCAGCGCCTCATCGGATAGCTGCACCTGGTCCTCGGACAGGCCGTTGGCTTTCAGCTGACGCTTGAGCAAATAGCGCCGGGCGATCTGCAGTTTCTCTTCCTCGGTGTAGCCTGTGAGCTCGATGACTTCCATTCGATCGCGCAACGGCGCCGGAATTGAATCGAGCACGTTGGCGGTGGCGATGAACAGCACCTTAGACAGATCGAAGGGAACGCCCAGGTAGTTATCGCGGAACGTATTGTTCTGCTCCGGGTCCAGCACCTCGAGCAGCGCGGAAAAAGGGTCGCCTTGATAGCTTGCCGAGAGTTTATCGACTTCATCGAGCATCAGAACCGGGTTGCGCCGACCGGCCTTGCGCACGGCCTGCGCGATGTTTCCGGGCAGCGAGCCGATGTAGGTGCGGCGATGGCCGCGAATTTCGGCTTCATCATGCACACCGCCCAAGCTCACGCGGCCGAATTTGAGGCCAATGGCTTTGGCGATGCTCTGGCCCAGCGAGGTCTTGCCGACGCCCGGCGGCCCGACAAAGCACAGAATGGGACTGCGGCCCTCTGGATTGAGTTTGCGCACCGCCAGGAACTCGAGAATCCGGCGCTTGATCTTGGCGAGACCATAGTGATCGTCGTCCAGAATTTTGCGCGCCGTTTCGATATCGACTTGTTCGGGATCGAGTTTGGCCCAGGGCATGGCGAGCAGCCATTCCAAATAGGTTCGGGTCATCGAGTATTCAGCGGCCTGTTCCGGCATCCTCTCCAGACGATTGAGCTCGCGCTGCGCTTGTTCCTCGACTTCCGGCGGCATGCCCGCATCCTTGATGGCCTGTTTCAGGTCCGCCAACTCTGATTTGGAGCCGTCGGTTTCGCCCAGCTCCTTCTGGATCTGGTGCAGCCGCTCGCGCAGCACCGCCTCCTTTTGCCGATCGTCAAAAGCCTCGCGCGTCTTTTCATCGATTTGACGCGACACCTTCAGGACCTCTATGCGTCTCCCGAGCAGCGTCAAGACGCGATCGAGCCGGGCCTTTAGATCAAAGGTCGCGAGAATTTCCTGCTTGTCGGCGGCCTTCAAATCCATGAAGCTGGCGATCATGTCGGCGAGCGCCGGTATGGATTCGATGTTGCGAATGGCGTTGGTCAGCTCGCCGGGCGCCTGCGGCAGCAGCTGTACGGCCTCGATCGCCATCTCGCGCAGATTCAGCCCGCGCGCTTCGATTTCCTGATCAAAGGTGCTCGTTTCCTTGTGCCGGTCGATGCGCGCGACCAGGAAGGGCTCGCGGCCCACATAGTCCAGCACCGTAAATCGCTCTTCGCCCTGGGCGATCAGATGGTGCGAACCGTCCGGTGCGGTGATGAATCGTACGATTGAGGCGGCGGTGCCGACGCGGTGCATCAATTCGGGCGTGACATCCTCCGCGCTGGAGTCGGTTTGCAGCAACAGGCCGACGCGGCGCTGGGTGCGTACCGCTTCTTGCGCGGCCGCGAGAGATGCCTTGCCAGTGATCGCAATCGGCAGCACGACGCCTGGAAACAACACGGTCTCGCGCACGGGCAGGATGATCAAAACGTCTTCGCCGGTGCTCATACGGTTTCCCTCGTCAGGTGCAACTGTAAATAGCCGTGATCCAAGCGGCGCTCGGTCAGCACGTAGCGCCCCGGCGGCAGCTCAATGCGCCGGCGCATGCGGCCATAGGGAATTTCCAGCCGCACGATATTCACGGCGGCGCCCAAGGTGGGCGGCGACACCGTCGCGTCGATCTGCAGGCCGGTGGGGCCCAGCTGTACGGTCACCTCATCGACGCGCGCCCCGGGCAATGCGACGACCACGTGCACGTGCGGGCCGTCCGCGAAGATATCGGTAGGCGGTTCCCACACAGGCCGGGTTGGGGTGGCAATCAGGTCAAAGAAACGCCGATGCTTGCGTTCCGCCTCCTCGAGCAACGCGCAGGCCTCGGCCCACATCCAGGAGGAGTTTCGACGGGTAATATCCATTGAACTCAAATGCGGGCAGCCGCATCAAGTTCAAGGGGCCTGCACCGTGTAGCCGCCGGACTTCTCATCCGGCCGCAGCGTCAGCAAGCCGCGCTTTTCCGCATCGCTCAACATGTCGTTGAAGGATCGAAAGCCATAGAAGCGCTCGTTGAATCCGGGCTGGCGCCGCTTGATCGCTTGTTTGATCATCGAACCCCAAATAGGTTCGCTGCCGCCGCGTTCTTCGGTCAAGGCCTCCAGCGTATCCACAATCAATTCCATGGCTTCGCCCAAGGCAGGTCCTTTTTTCTCAGCCGGCGAGCTACCGACGGCTGCATGGGCCGGGGCAGCCGTGGCGCCGCGCCGCCGCCCTTTGGATTCCTTGCGCACCAAATCGTCGTAGTAGATGAATTCGTCGCAGTTGTTGATGAACAGATCCGAAGTTGAGTTTTTGACGCCCACGCCGATGACCGTCTTGGCGTTCTCGCGCAACTTGCTGACCAGGGGAGAGAAGTCAGAGTCGCCGCTCAAGATGACAAAGGTATCGACGTGGCCCTTGGTGTAGCACAAGTCAAGGGCATCGACGACCATGCGGATGTCCGCGGAATTCTTGCCTGACTGTCTCACATGCGGAATTTCGATGAGTTCGAATGCCGCTTCATGCAAGCCGCGCTTGAAGTCTTTATAGCGCTCGAAGTCGCAATAGGCCTTCTTGACCACAATGTGGCCCTTGAGCAATAGGCGCTCGAGGACCTTCTCGATATCGAAACTCGGGTACTTGGCGTCGCGTGCGCCCAGCGCGATGTTCTCGAGGTCCAGGAAAACCGCCATCGTGGCGTCCGAGGCTTTGGCCGACATTCAAGAATCCTTCACTTCAGAACCAGTTGTAATTGAAGCTTACGCTGATTCGCTCGGCGTTGACGCCGTTGGGCGCGACTTCATGGCGCAGCCAGCTCTCGAACAACAGCAGGCTTCCCGCGGCAGCGTCATAGGTGACCCACGGGCGCAATTCGCGCGGCGCTCCGCGTTTGCGCGCCGGCGCCGCCATGAATCGATCCAAGCGCGGATCTTCGAATTTGATCCCGGGAGAGCCGCTGGGCACTTGCACATAGTAGGTGCCGCTCAAAGTCGAATGAGGATGCAGGTGCAGCGTATGCACCGTGCCCCGCGGCATGATATTGACCCAGCAGTCGGTCATGTCCAGTTCGCGGCCTCGCAAATCCCATTCGAGCGCCGCGGCGAAGCGGGCGACGTGGCGCTTGAGCTTTTTGCGCAGCGCCTCGAAGGTCGGCGAAACCGTCTGCAGCCGATGCACCGACCCGTAGGAAGTGTAGCCGCCCGGATAGTTTTCCTTGGACCATCGCCGTCCTGCCGCATCATCCAGGCGAAGCTGCCGGCATTCTTTCAACAGCTGAAGATTGAGCTCGCTTGAATCGCCCCGGCGCAGGGACGCTTTATAGACCAGCGTCGGAAATAAGGCGTCAATGCTCATCGCGATCGGCCGATCTTAAGCGGAGAGTTTGACTTCGTTGAACTGGATGATCGGGGCCACATCCGTGTATCGCGGAATATCCGCTTGCAACTCGGCCGCGGCAGGTCCCCAGACCTCGAGGAAGGCCGCGATACTATCGAAATAAAATTGGCAGCCGCCATGGAACGCGGGTGGTTCGCCGGGGGCGGTTCCCTGCAGGCCGGCGTCCACTTCGGTCTTGCGCAGGTTCTTCTTGAGCAAGCGTATCGCCAGGGGCATGTGCGTGCCGACGTAGTAGTCGATATCGAAGCGCGAACCCGGCTTGTTGGGATAGAGAATCGAAAGTTTGATCATCGGGGTACCTGCTCGTTTGAAATCCGTTACGGCGCCGCAGCGGCGCCGGCGGGCGCGCGCGAGTCGTTTGCGCCGTAGAAAACAGCGGGACGCGGGAATCCCAGCGCTTTCGCGGCAGTAGCGGCCGCAGGCGCGATGCCGATGGCCTCGACTGCATTGCCTGAACCCCAGGGTTCCAGCGGCACGATCTTGTAGCCCATGGTGGTGAGCGTCTTGATGGTGTCGGCGGAGAGCGCAAAGGGTTCCGCCCCGATGGTATCCGGCAGCCACTGGTGATGGATGCGCGGCGCGTCGACCGCTTCTTGCAGCGTCATGCCGTGATCGATGAAATTGAGGATGACTTCCAGCACCGTCGTGATGATTCGGGAGCCGCCGGGCGTTCCGACCACGAGAACCGGCTTGCCATCCTTGAAAACGAGCGTCGGCGTCATGGAACTCAGTGGGCGCTTTCCGGGTGCGACCGCATTCGCCTTGCCCTGTACCAAGCCGAACACATTCGCAACTCCCGGCTTGGCGGTGAAGTCATCCATCTCGTCGTTCAAAAAGAATCCGGTATTGCCGGCGATCACTTTGGCGCCGAAAGAATCATTGATGGTGTAGGTGGCCGAGACCGCGTTGCCCAAACGATCGGCGACGGAATAATGTGTCGTCGTGGCGTGCTCTGCGGCGGCCGCGAGCCCCGGCAGCGCCGAGGAGGGCGTGGCGCGATTGTTCTGGATCTGTGCGCGGATCGATTCCGCGTAGGGCGCCGACAAGAGGTGCGCGGTGGGGTTGTCGACAAACGCCGGATCGCCGAGGTAGGTATTGCGGTCGCGGTACGCATGACGCATGGCCTCGGTCATGACATGGACGGCGCCGCTGGAATGAAACCCCATTGCCTTGAGAGGGTAGCCTTGCAGCACTTGCAGCATCTCGCACAAGGTGGTGCCGCCGGAGCTGGGAGGCGGCGCGGAAACGACCGTATAGCCTCGATACGAGCAACTGATGGGCGCCGACTCCGTTGCGGTATACGCGGCGAAATCCGCAACCGTCAGCAATCCGCCGTGCGCGCGCGACGCCGCGCTGACGGCCGCGGCTATGGCGCCGTGGTAAAAGGCATCGGCCCCGCCGCTGCTGATCGCGCGCAAGGTGGCTGCGAGATCCTTCTGCGTCAATCGATCGCCGGGCGCGAAGGGTTCGCCATGGTGGAGGAATATCGCCGCTACATTGGGCTGATCGCGAAACGCCTGGGTGCTTTCCGCCAACACGTCGATATCGCCGCGGGTCAGCGCGAATCCGTCCTCAGCGAGCTTGATCGCCGGCGCGATCAACACGGCTCGCGGCAGGGTGCCGTATTTCTGCCGCGCCGTCTCCAGGCCCATGACGGTTCCGGGAACGCCGACCGCCAGATATCCGTCGAGACTTCGGTTGCTCACCACCTTGCCCTGCGCATCGAGGAACATGTCGGCGCGCGCGGCCAGAGGGGCTCGCTCACGAAAATTGATGAAGGTGTTTTTGCCGTCGGCGAAATGAATGGTCATGAATCCGCCGCCGCCGAGATTGCCGCAGCAAGGATGGGTTACCGCCAGCGCATAACCGACCGCCACCGCGGCGTCGACGGCGTTGCCTCCTTGACGCAGGACCGCTGCGCCTACCTCCGAAGCGAGGTGCTGGGAAGTCACCACCATCCCCTTGCCGGATTCGAGTTCGAGGGGCGCGGCCGCACGCGCCATCAGGCAGGGTGCGAGCAACAGGGCGAGCGTCATTCGGTTGAACACGGCGCCAAGAGTAGCGCAATGAACCCTCCTGAGGCAGCACTTGTTTAGGGGCTAACACAGGTTGGTGAAGCGGTCACGCAATGCGCGGATAGTCCGGCAACGAGCGAGACTTCTCCAGGGGAGCGCCGCCATGACCGTCAAGGAAGTTGCCGACAGTGCGGAGCTCAATCACCGCATCCGCCGGCTTCTGGCAGTCATCAGGGCGATCGCGGTGCATATGCAATTCCAAGGTGACGGTGCAGAGGAGTCAGCCTTGCATCTTGCCGCCCGCGTCGGGGCCATTGGCCGCGTGGCCCTCACGCCCATCGCGGCAGGCGTGGACCTGGAATATTTGGTGCTCGATGAGCTGCTGGTGCATCGTGCACACCGATCGGGAATCACTGTCGGCGGCCCGCAGGTTCGGCTGAACGCCAAGGCGGCAGAAATCTTGGGCCTGCTGATCCACGAGCTCGTCACCAATTCCGTCAAGTTCGGCGCCTTGTCGCAGTCGCGGACGCAGCTGCGCGTGGTATGGTGGTTCAGCGGGCCTGCGGATTCACGCCTGCGTCTTGAATGGGCGGAGAGCGGGGTGCGGATGCCGCCGCTCACGACCGGCAAAAAGCCGGGTTTTGGCTCGCAGGTCGTGAAGCGCCTGATCGCGAGCGTGCTGCATGGGGAGGGAGACATGCTATTTTTGAGCGAAGGCGTGCTTTGCGCCATAGAGTTTCCGACGGGCGAGGCGCTGCTGCAACATGAATAATCCGCTGCTGCGCAAACTTGCCAACTTCACCCAATTATCCGATGAGGAATCGAACGTGGTCGAAGCGAGCACGCTCGACGTGCGCGATTTCGCCGCCCGCGAAGATGTGATCTCGCAGGGCGATCGCACCGGCGGCGTGAAGTTGCTTCTGGAAGGGTTTGCCTGCCGCTACAAGGTGCTGGAAGACGGGCGCCGTCAAATCGTCGCCTACTTCGTGCCCGGCGATCTGTGCGATTTGCGGGTCTTCATCCTGAGGCGCATGGATCACTCCATCGGCGCGGTGGTCGCCTCGAAGGTGGCGACCATATCCCCCGAGAATATTCTGAAAATGACGCACAAGTACCCGACGCTGACGCGGGCATTGTGGTGGTCCACGCTGGTGGAGGAAGCGATCGCGCGCGAATGGATCGTCAATGTCGGGCAACGAAATGCCTTGGAGCGGATGGCGCATTTGTTTTGCGAATTACTTTACCGCTTCCGGGCCGTGGGCCTGAATGAGGGCAACTCGTGCACCCTGCCGCTCACGCAGGTCGAATTGGCGGAAACCTTGGGATTGTCATCGGTTCACGTCAATCGAACGCTGCAGGAATTGCGGCGGCAGAAGCTGATCACCCTGGAGGCCGGCACGCTGACCATTCAAGACCTAGACGCCTTGAAGGAAATCTCGTTCTTCAATCCCGATTATCTGCACTTGGATTACAGCCACGAAAAGCCGCGCGGCGATGAGCGCGAGGGCACGTGAGTTGCTTTATGTTAGCGCGTGCGGCGGCGCGGGCGCCTATGCTTCACCCAAGAATAACCAACGTGCATTTGCATCATGCAGTACAACGAACATCAATTGGCGGAGCTTGCCGCGACCGTGGCCGCGGGGCTGGCGCGTGGATCGGACCTGCTGGACCGGAGCGGCGATAAGGATAAAATCCGCGCCGAGGCGCGCGAGCTGGCGCGCGTAAGCTTGCTGGTGGCCCGCCATATCCTGGTCGGCGCGCACTGCGCCGCGCTGAAAGTCGATGAGCTGGAATTGCTGTACGACGACGCGGATTTTCTCTAGCGGCAGTTATTTTGCCGCGGGCACAGGGGTCGCCATCGGCTTTCCCTTGTCGACTATCCAGGCGGACACCGCCATGCCGCCATCCGCTCCCGGCGCCACCGCCAGACTGTGCACGGCGCCGCGTGGATTGAAAAAACTGTCCCCTGCCTTCAGCGCCCGATCGGGCTGGCCTTGCGTTTTCAGGATCAAATTGCCCTTGAGCACATAGCCGGCTTCGTCGCCGGGATGGGTGTGATAGCCGATCACGGAACCCGGCGGCAGAGTCGCCGTGCCGATCACGATTTCCTTGCCGGGCACACCGGATTGATCGTGGCGTTCCATGATGTTGCGCACCGGTGCGCCCGGCTTCGGTTCATCTGCCGTCGCGCTCAGCGACAGGGCAGCAATGGCGAGGAGTGATGCACTTGCTATTTTCATTATGGCTTTCTCACTGTGTTGGAATGGTTACGTCGGCAAAAAATCCTTCAGTGTGAGTACCATATGCGGTAGATCACGTTACCGCCGTCCTCGCTCATCAACAGCGATCCGTCGGCGAGTTCCACGGTGGCAACCGGGCGGCCCCAGACATGCGCATCGTCCACCACAAAGCCGGTTAGAAAGTCTTCGTAGTCGCCGGTTGGCTCGCCGTTCTTCAGGTGGACGCGCACGAGCTTGTAGCCGGTGCGCAAACTGCGGTTCCAAGAACCATGGAAACCGACGATGGCATCGCCCACGAAGCCTGCGGGGAACGCGGATTTCCCGTTGCTGGCCGCATAGAAAGTCATGCTGAGTGCGGCCGAGTGCGACTGGTACAGCACATCCGGTACCGATACCTTGCCGGCCAAATCGGGCCGCTCGCCTTTCAAGCGCGGGTCTTCGTTCGAGCCGACGTAGTACCACGGCCAGCCGTAGAAGCTGCCGCGTTTCACCCGCGTCGAATAGTCCGGCACGAGATCATCTCCCAGGGCGTCGCGTTCGTTCGTCGTGCACCACAGGGCACCGTTCGCGGGCTGCACGGTGAGGCTGACGCAGTTGCGGATGCCGCTGGCGTAGATGGCTGCCGTCCCGGGCGCCGCCGCGTCGAATTCCAATACCGTTGCCCGGTCGGTTTCCGCATCCCAGGCCGCGCCGAGGCCGTGCGCCGCTTCCCACGCCTTGATTTCCGCAGGCGTCTTTTTCGACATCGTCTCAGCGACATTCGAACCTGAGCCCACTGAAACGAACAGCCGCTTTCCGTCCGGAGAAAAGGCGATATCGCGGGTGGAGTGGCCGACGCCGCTCGGCAGTTGCGCCACGACGATTTGCGCAGCGGCCCGTGGCTTTACATCGCCCACGCGATAGGCGTATCGCGTGACGCGGTTGGTCTCGGCGACATATAGCCACTGAGGGTTCTGCGCGCTCGGATAAAACGCCAAGCCAAAGGGTTGCTTGAGTCCTTGTAGATAAACCTCGGTGCCGGCGACGCGGCTGCCATCGGATGAGGGGTGCAGTACCGTGACCCGTCCACCGCGCATCTCGGTGACCAGTATGTCCCCATTGGGCGCAAGCAACATTTTACGAGGTCCCGTAAGACCTGCGATGAAGGTGTCGACGTGAAACCCGGGCGGTACAGAGATCGAGGCGCCCGACGGTTTTGGCACGACCGACGAGGTGTTGCGGGACGAGGGCGTGGCGAACGGCGTGGGCAGCGAATTCGGGCTGATGCGATGCGTGCGGCCCGGGGCGTCCAAGCGCCAATTGGCCGATTGCGTGCTGCTCGTCGGCACAACAATGGACGACTCGGCGGCCGGTGCTTGATTCGCGATGCTCTGGAAATAGGCGAGGAGATTGTCGCGATCCGATTCACCGGGAACCGCAAGGACCATGGCAGTCCCCGGCACCACACCGGTGGGGGCGGCGAGGAAACGCTTCAGAGTTGCGGCGTCCCATGTGAGTTTGGAGTCACGCAGCGCCGTGGTGTAGGAAAATTGGGGTGCGCCGGCCGCCGCGCGTCCCATGACGCCGATCAATGACGGCCCCTGCGCGCCGCCGTTATCGCCCGATTCCGCCGTATGACAGACGCTGCAGCGCTCGCGGAATAGCATTTTGCCGGCGTTGGCGTCGGCACCGAGCGCGGTGCCGGCCAGCAGACATCCGATGCCGCTTAGGATCAGTATCGATGGTGGTCTCATAGCCTTTATCCTTTGGTAGCCGCCGGGTTTATTGGGAAATATACCCCCTCCCGTTACAATCGGCGCATCCATGGAACTGTTTGAAATCACCTTGCTTTTGCTGACCATCGCGGTGGTATTGCTGCAAGTCGCCCGACGGCTTCGCGTGCCGTATCCATCGATGCTGGCCTTGGTTGGCGGATGCGTGGCCGTGTTGCCTTTTGCGCCGCACTTAGGAATCGAGCCGCAGCTCGCGCTGGCTTTGTTTGTGGCTCCCGCGGTGGTGGATTCGGCATTTGAAATGCCGCCGCGAGAGATGTTGCGGATTTGGGTGCCGCTCGTGTCGCTCGCGGTGGTGCTCGTCTTGCTGACTACCGCGGCCGTCGCGTGGGCCGGTGTCGCACTCGCGGGATTGCCGGTCGCCGCAGCGATTGTGTTGGGAGCGATTGTGGCGCCTCCTGATGCAGCAGCCGCTTCAGCGGTCTTGCGCGAATTCGCATTGCCGCGCCGTACGTTGGCAGTGTTGCAGGGTGAGAGCTTGTTGAACGATGCCGTCGCCCTGTTGGCCTTCGGGTTCGCCGTGACTGCCGCCGTCGCTCCGGATGGCGGGTGGCACGCCTTGGCGCCGCGCCTCCTGATCGCGGTACCGGGCGGCGCGCTCTTAGGCATCCTCGCGGCCAAGCTCGCGATGCGCATATTTCTCAACGTAGCCGGGACACTGACCTCGATCATCGTGCAGTTCCTCGTCACGTACGGCACCTGGATTCTCGCAGAGCGGCTGCAGCTGTCACCCATTGTGGCCGAGGTTGCGCTTGCGGCGGTGGTTGCGCGCTACATGCCGTATCGCACCAGCGCTCGAGATCGTGTCAACACGAACGCCGTTTGGGCGACGGTGGTTTTCATACTCAACGTGCTCGCATTTCTGCTCATGGGGCTGCAGGCGCGCACCATCTTGAACCAGCTGCAGGGCGATGCGCTCCTGCATGCACTTAAGTTTGCGGGGATCGTGTTGGCCGTTGTCATCGGCGTGCGCTTTGCCTATGTGATGGCCTATGGCATCGTGCTGCGCGGATTCCGCAACTATTTTGAGCGGCGTTTGCTGCATTCCCAGGTGCCTAACGCATCAATCGGCGTCTTGGTGTCGTGGTGCGGCATGCGCGGCCTGGTTACCTTGGCGACCGCATTGGCGCTGCCCCACAATTTCCCGAGCCGCGACCTCATTGTGCTGAGCGCGTTCGTGGTCGTACTGGGTACGTTGATCCTGCAGGGATTCACGATTCGTCCGTTGATCGCGGCGTTACGCATCGCGCCCGATTCATCGTTGGACGAAGAAGTCCGCGAGACGCGAAATGCGATGTTGGACGCCGCGTTGGGTGAGTTGGCGGAGATTCCCGGCGAGGAAGCGGTGGCGGTGCGTGCCGAATACGGGGCTGCACGCGCCGATAGCGTCGGCAGGGCACAGCCGGATACGGAATATCACGGGATTCGCCGGCGAGCCATTTCCGCCGAGCGGCGCCTGCTGGCGGAATGGCGACGCGGCGGCCGGATCCAGGACGACACGTATCACTTGCTGGAAGACGAGCTGGACCGCGCCGAACTGCATGTGGCGCCGATGGCCAACACTTGGCTGGATGGCTGAACACCGCGTTTGCCTGTCGAGCGTCGCGATAGGACGACTATTAAGCTCAAGTCCCGATCTGCTGTTACCATGGGGAGCAAACTTTTGGGCAGCGGAGCTGTCCTAAAAAGCGACAAATAATCGTGGCAACAAGGGAGAGACCACGGATGTCTTCACGAATCTTTGCAATCCTGACGGTGGGCGCATTGGTCACGCTCTCGGCCGCCTCGGCCGTCGGCCCTTCGCAGCCCATGCACTTGCGTCCGAATGCACCCGGCAACTCGCTGCTGCATGTGGCCGGCAGCCGCAGTGCGCAGCAGCTCAGCAGCGCAAGCGGCGCGAAATTCGACGCATCGCTCGCCGAAATAGCTCGCCATGTCGGCAGCCTGCGGCCCGAATCCGCGCTGCAGGAGTTGCACGCGCTGAATCCGGCGGCGCGATTCACTCGCCCGGCCAATAGCTCATCGCCCTTGGTTCTGATCGACGCCATCACCACCGGTGACCCGCAAAAATTGAAGGCGGCCTTGGTGGGACTGGGCTTGCAGCGAGCCTCGCAGTATTCCAATGATGTCGGCGGTTGGCTGCCGGTCGATCAATTGGAGGCCGCTAGCGCAATGACCGAGGTCCACGCCGTGCGGGCGGCCATGATGCGCACCAAGAGCGGTGCGGTCACGTCGCAAGGCGACTATGCGCAGAACAGCGACCTGGTGCGTTCGGCGAATTCACTCGACGGCGCGGGAATTACCGTGGGCGTGATTTCCGACAGCTATGACTGCTATCCGATATACGCCGCCAATGGCGTACCCGCGGGCGGCCTCAACGG
Organism: Steroidobacteraceae bacterium; assembly: GCA_036495805.1. Classification (GTDB taxonomy): domain Bacteria; phylum Pseudomonadota; class Gammaproteobacteria; order Steroidobacterales; family Steroidobacteraceae; genus Bog-1198. Next base: position 86,981 of record DASXMG010000035.1, read on the forward strand.
GTACGCGAACAACGGATTTAACACCACCGCGGCCGGCGATACGGCGACCGGCGATTTGCCGGCTTCGGTCAATGTGATCGAGGACGCGACCTGCATGAACTACGGCGCGCCCGTGCAGTTGCCGTTTGGCGATGAAGGGCGCGCGATGATGCAGATCGTTCACGATGTGGCCCCGGGCGCGAGTCTGGCTTTCTATACCGCGGAGAACAGCGAAGCGGATTTCGCATCGGGCATCACGCAGCTGGCAAATGCCGGCGCCAAGGTGATCGTCGACGACGTGGGCTATTTCGACGAGCCGTTCTTTCAGGATGGCCTGGTGGCGCAGTCCATTACTGCCGTGGTGGCGAACGGAGTTGCTTATTTTTCGTCGGCCGGCAACAACGGCGTGCTGGCGTATAACAACAATAGCCCGAACTTCTCTTTCGTTTCGAGTTCGCCGCCGAACTCCGGCGAGCACTTGCTGAATTTCGACACGACGGGTGCCACGACGACCACGACGCTCCCAGTCAAGATTCCGCCGATGATTCCGGGCGAGTTCGTCGCGATTGTCGTGGAATGGGACCAGCCCTACGTGACGGGCGCGCCGGCAAGCGGCGGTTCCACCAGCCAAATCGACGTCTGCATAACAGGAGCAACCGGCAATGACATCATAGCGAACGGCAACCTTCAGGCGATGGCGTGCAGCGGCCCGAGCACGCTGCATCAGGATCCCGTGCAGATCATGCTTATCGACAATCCTGCCAATGCAACCGCCAACAGTTCGCAAGAAACGCTGAATATCGTCGTCGGTGTTGCAAACGGCACTACGTTGCCCGGACGAATTAAAGTGGTGGTCGAAGATGACGGTGCAGGGAGCCAAATTACAAAATTTGCGGCCAACGGCGGCGGCACGATTCAGGGCCATCCATTGGCCATCGCCGCCGCAGCAGTCGGCGCGGCATTTTTCCCGAACACGATTTCCTGCGGAGCCGCGACACCACTTCTGGAAGGCTTCTCCTCTGCCGGCGGCGATCCGATCCTTTTCGACGTCAATGGAACTCGCATGGCAGCCGAGACCCGTCAGAAGCCCGATTTCGTGGGTCCTGACGGCGGCAACAATACATTTTTGGGCTTCACGATAGCGGGGACCGGCTTTGACGACAACAGCACGGTGGCCCAGTGCGCCAACAATGCCAATTTCCCGAATTTTTTCGGGACATCCGCCGCCGCGCCGCATGTGGCGAGCATCGCCGCACTGATGCTGCAAGCGGATCCCGCGCTTACGCCCGCGGATATCTATTCAATCATGCAGCAGAGCGGAGCGCCGATGGGCGCAACGCCGAATCCGACCGGTGGGACATTCAACTTTGACTCGGGCTATGGATTTGTTCAGGCGGATAAGGCTGCGGAAATGGTTCCGGCGATCATTCCCGCGGCGCCCATGCTCAGCCTGGCCTCGACATCCATCACGGTGGGCAGTTCCACGACCTTGACCTGGTCGTCGGTAAACACCACCGGCTGCACCGCGTCAGGAAGTTGGTCGGGGGCTTTGGCGAGCAATGGCACGCAGACGGTCAGCCCAACAGCGGCGGGATCGGATAGCTACACGCTGGTGTGCACCAATGTTGCCGGCATGTCAGCAGCGACCTCGGTAACGCTCACGGTCAATGCGATGGCGGCGCCGAATTCCGGCGGTGGCGGCGGCGGGGCGCTCGGGCTTTCGACGCTGTTCGGCCTTCTCGCGCTGTGCGCGGCACGAGGGCGGCGTTTTCTGCGCGGTTAGTTGCCGCTAGGCGTTGCAACGCGAATCCGCGTGCACATTGATCGCGGAATCATTGCCCAAGCCTAGGGTATCGTCGTGCCCGCACTTCGCCGATGTCGCATCGGCGCTGGTCGCGGTCCACGACAGGTTCGCGCGGCCGGTCGCATCCGCTATGGCGGACAGCGGCACGGAAGTGAATCCGTTGATCCGCGCATTTTGCAGCAAGATTGCTCGGGGATTGGCGTTCATGTCGTACACTGTGACGACAATGTCCTGCGTTCCGTCGTTGGTAATCTTGACCTGGACACCTTCACCGCCGAGCGCGGTTCCTGCCATTAGAAACGTCAGACCCAGGATCAGAGCGGCATTGATAGTGCGACGCATGTTAGAGCCCTCCGGCATTACGCGCAGGAAAACACCTACATTTATGCTATGCATTTCATGCCCGGATCGGCAGAGGCGTGCGGCTACTACGGCTGTGGGAGAGCCCCTACCAAGGCAGATCAAAGAAGTGCAAAGGAATAACAAGGCATGGCAGGCGGCGCCTCGGTTGGGGAAGACCACATGAATCGCCCTAAGTGGGCCGCCTTCGGCGCGCTAGGGGTCGTGTTCGGCGATCTGGGCACGAGTCCATTGTACACATTGCAGACGGTGGTACAGGCCATGGGCGGCCAATTCACGCCGCAGAGCGCACTCGGCGTGCTCTCGTTGGTGTTTTGGACCCTGATTGTGACCATTTCGATCAAGTACTGCCTGTTTGTCATGCGCGCCGACAATCGCGGCGAGGGCGGAATCTTGGCGTTGATGTCCTTGATCGGTGCCAACGGCTTTACGCCGGGAGTGCGGCTGTTGACCGGCATGGGACTGCTCGGTGCCGCGCTGATCTATGGCGACGGTGTGATCACGCCTGCGATCTCCGTTCTCAGTGCGCTCGAGGGAGTCAACGTCGTCACCGAGATTTTCAAACCCTACGTGATGCCCATGGCGGTCGTCATTCTGCTGGTGTTGTTTTCCGCGCAGCGCTTTGGTACCGAAAAGATCGGCCGTGCGTTCGGGCCGATCATGCTGCTGTGGTTCGCCGTGATTGCATTGCTGGGCGTGGCATCGATTTTGAAGCACCCCGCCGTCCTTGCCGCAGTGGACCCGCGCTACGCGATTCGCTTCATGGCGGCATCTGGCCGCGTCGGGTTCCTGGTATTGGGCGGCGTGTTCTTATGCATCACGGGCGGTGAAGCACTGTACGCGGACATGGGCCATTTCGGCAAAGGTCCGATTCGCCGATCCTGGTACGTCGCGGTTCTACCGGCGCTGCTGCTGAGCTACGCCGGTCAGACGGCATTTTTGATCGACAAGGGAGCGGTGACGGGCAATCCCTTTTTTCAAATCGCGCCCGCCTGGTCCGTCTATCCTTTGGTGGTGTTGGCGACGATTGCGACCATCATCGCGAGCCAGGCCATCATCACCGGTTCCTTCTCGATGACGCGACAAGCCATGCAGCTCGGGTGGCTGCCCGGGGTCGCGATACGACAGACGTCGGATCGCATGTACGGTCAGATTTACATTCCGGTGGTCAATTGGCTCCTGATGGTCGCGACCATTGCCACGACCATCGCCTTCGGCGCCTCGGATCGGCTGGCGGGTGCCTACGGCACGGCCGTGTCGACCACCATGCTGCTCACGACGTTTCTTTTGTTCCGCGCTATGCGCGATCTGTGGAAATGGCCGATGGCCGTGGCCAGCGCGGTGGCTGCCGTCTTCATCGTGGTCGATACGAGTTTTTTCACCGCGAATCTCTTGAAGATTGCCGAGGGCGGCTGGTTGCCGCTGACGTTCGCGGCGATTTTGTTCATCATCATGACAACCTGGCGCCGCGGCATCGAGGCGATCCGCAAGACCTTGGTGCAGGCGCCGCAATCGGCGGAAAAATTTCTGTCGGACTTGAGGAGCGGGGTAATTCCGCGCATGGAAGGAACGACGGTGTTCCTGACGCGCAGCACGCAGAAGGTTTCGCGGCTCATCATGGATCATGCGCATTTTGTCGGCGTCTTGCCGCGCAATGCCATCGCCCTGAGCGTAGTGTTCGAGAGCACGCCGCGCATCGCCGGCCCGACCTGCACCGTGGTCGACAGCGTCGGCGAAGGGTTGTGGCATCTGGTGGCGCGCTTTGGATTCCTGGAGATCCCGGATTTGCGCCAAGCGCTGGTGAAGACCCGCGGTCTGCCTGCTGATATCGATTTCGACAAGGCGATGTTTGTCGGCACCCGTGACTTGGTGGTCTCCAGACGCGAAGACGCCAGCCTCCGCGGCTGGCGAATGGCGCTGTTTGCGTTTCTCTATCGCAACTCGGTCAAGATCGTCGACCGATTCAATCTGGAGCCTTCGAATGCGATCGAGATTGCCAGGCAAATTGAGATCTAGCCCCTTGCTGCTGGACGCTGTGCTCGTGAAAAATGGGGCCCGGTTCGCGAAAAGCCGGCTCATCATATGCGCGCTTGTCAGTCAGATTCTGCACAAGACTGATCAAGCCCCAAGCCAGTACCAGGCATAGGCACAAGAACAAGAGCATGGCGATCGCGACATTCATTTCATTCACCGCAGCGAAATCCACGCCTGGATTATAAAATGCGCGGCCTTTTAGCAGTGTAGGAACAACGCTGATAAAAATGTCAGCGTGCCAAGGAGGTTGCGAGCTTCAAGGACCGCCGGCGGGCAACACGCGACCATAAAGCTCGCCAAATCCGATGCTTACCGCGCCTGGGCGTTCGCACCAGCCGCGGAAAATCACCGCGTCGCCATCTTCCAGGAAGGTGCGCTGTTCATCTTGGCCGATTGATAGCGCCAGAGTACCGCCCTTGCTCAGTTCAACCAGAGAACCTGCCTCCGCCGGCGTCGGGCCCGATTGCGTACCGCTGCCGAATAGGTCTCCCGGGCGCAGATTGCAGCCGTTGACCGTGTGGTGTGCGACCAGTTGCGCGACGCTCCAATAGGCGTGCCGAAAACTGGTTTCCGAGAGCCGTTGCGGCGGCTCGCCGCGGACGCGCATTTTTGCCGTCTGAATGAGCGCTTCGAGCCGTATGTCGATGGCGCCCGCTTCGCGGTTCGCTCGAGAGTCCAAATAGGGCAAGGGCTGCGGATCCGACTCGGGCCGGCCGAATGGCACGCGAAACGGTGCGAGCGCGGGGAGGGTGACGATCCAGGGTGAAATGGTGGTCGCAAAATTCTTCGCCAGGAAAGGACCGAGCGGCTGGTACTCCCAGCCTTGCAAATCGCGCGCCGACCAATCGTTGAGCAGGCACAGGCCGAAAATGTGACTCTCTGCGTCCGCTATCGGAATCGGCGCACCCAGTGCATTGCCCGGGCCGATGAAAATGCCCATCTCAAGCTCGTAGTCCAGGCGCGTGCTGGGGCCGACCGTGGGACTGCCTGCACCTGAGGATCTCTGCCCTTGCGGTCGCCGGAAATCTTGCCCTGACACGCCGATTGATGAACTGCGGCCGTGATAGCCGATGGGAATCCATTTGTAGTTGGGCAGCAGCGGATTGTCCGGCCGAAACAAGCGCCCGATCGCCGTCGCGTGATGAATCGAAATGTAGAAATCTGTGTAGTCGCCGATGTGCGCGGGCAGGGAGAACACGGCCTCGTTCTGCGGCACCAGACACTTCTTCAGCAGGGCTTCATGCGTGGATCCTTGCGCCATGGCCAGGAACAGCGCGCGGCGCAGCGCCGTCCAAACACGGGGCCCGAGCCGCATCAGCGAATTCAACGAGTCCAGGCTGCCGGCGGAAACGCCCTCGGCGGCATCGCCGCTGAACAGCTGCAAATCCGCGAGCACGCAGAGATCGATGATTTGATCGCCGATCGCGACTCCGCCGCGAAAGCCTTCCGCGGATCGCGCGTGCCGGAACATGCCGAAGGGCAGATTCTGGATCGGAAATGCGCAGCCGCTTTGATTCGCGGACGGCAGCCAGCTGCGAGCCTTTGGATCGTGCGTCAGGTCCAACGAGGGAATTGTCACGGCTTGGCCGGGTCGAAGTGTTTTTTCAGTCCGAGCCAGTGGCTCAAATAGTCGGTTTGCAACGGCGGTGTGCCCTGCAGTGCGGCGCGGGTTGGCCTAAGCACGCTGCGGGATTCGAACATGAAGGCCATGGTGTCGCCGACGTGGACGGGAACCGAGGTATCGGCGGCGCTCGCTTTGTCGAAAGTGGCGGCATCGGGCCCATGGCCGCTCATGCAGTTGTGCAAGGATGATCCGCCGGGGACGAAACCGGTGCTCTTTGCGTCATAGACGCCGCAGACGAGGCCCATGAATTCATTGGCGACATTGCGGTGAAACCACGGCGGCCGAAAGGTGTCTTGCATCGCCAACCAGCGCGGCGGAAAGACCACGAAGTCGATGTTGCTGGTGCCGAGGGTCTCGCTCGGCGAGTGCAGCACCAGGAAAATCGACGGATCGGGATGATCGTACGAAGTGGATCCCATGGTATTGAAGCGCCGCAGATCGTATTTGTAGGGCGCGTTGTTGCCGTGCCAGGCCACGACATCCAGCGGCGAATGATCCATTTTTGCGACCCACAAGCGGCCGGAGAATTTCCCGATCAGCTCGCAGCTCGCGTCGATGTCCTCGAAGCGGGCGACCGGCGTGAGGAAATCGCGCGCATTGGCAAGGCCATTGGAGCCGATGGGCCCCAGATCCGGCAATTTGAACGATGCCCCGAAATTTTCGCAGATATACCCGCGCGCGGTGCCGCCCGATAGAGCGACCCGAAAGCGCAGGCCGCGTGGGATGACAGCGATTTCCTGGGGTTCGACGTTCAAGCGCCCGAGCTCCGTATCCAGCACGAGCGTCCCTTGCTGAGGCACGATGAGCATCTCGCCGTCCGCGTCGTAAAAGAAGCGCCGCCGCATCGAGCGATTGGCCGCATATAAATAGATGGCACAGCCGGAGTGAGCCTCCGGCGAGCCGTTGCCGGCCATGGGAACAAGGCCTTCGATGAAATCGGTGGGCGCGGTCGGAATGGGCAAGGGATCCCACCGCAGCTGGTTCGGCGTCGCGGGTTCTTCACGCTGCTCATCCAGCAGCGAATGATCGAAGCGTTCGAATGCATGATGTGTGACGGCGGGACGGATGCGATATAGCCAGGAGCGTCTATTCGCGGCCCGCGGCGCGGTGAAAGCCGTGCCGGAAAATTGCTCCGCGTACAGCCCAAAAGGGCAGCGCTGCGGCGAGTTGCGGCCACGCGGCAGCGCACCCACCAACGCCTCGCTCGCGAATTCGTTGCCGAAGCCGCTCATGTACCCATCGGATTCGGGAGGGATTGCGCTCACCGGGTCATTCTATGTCACTGCGGGCGGAAGTTTCACGCCAAGGCTGCGCTTGTCCTCCTAGGCGGCGGGAGGCAATGGGCCGCGCTCCCGCAGGGCGACGGCCAAGGATACTTCAGCCTCCATGACCTCCTTGCCCGCGCGTCCACCGTGGTGGTGGGGGCTCAGGAAATCCAATAGCTGTTGGCCGCCGGCCGAATTGGCGGCAATCACCTTGAGCGCGGCGAGAGTCGGAGTTGCCAAGATGATGCCCGCCACTCCCCAGAAGCAGCCGCCGAGCCACAATGCAAGAAAGACGAGCATCGGATTCAATTGCAGCCGTCGCCCCACAAGTAACGGCTGCACGAATTGTCCTTCGACCGTGGCGATTGCCAAGTACGAGCCCGCCACCGCAATGGCGTGACCGACGCCGTCGAAGGAAATGATGGCCACGACCGTCAATACGACCAACGTCGTGGTTGCGCCGGCATAAGGAATGAAATTGAGCAGCGCAGCCATGGTGCCCCACAGGAAGGGGTTCGGCATCCCGCACAACATCATCGCGAATCCCGTGACAACACCGAGACCGACATTGATGAGCGCGGTCGTTGCATAAAATCGCCCCACCTCGCCGCGCACTTTTTCGATCACGGCGAGAATGTGCGCGGACTTCAAATCGCTGGCAAATGCGGAAGTCATTCTCGCCAGCATGGGGGGCCCGCCTGAGAGCAAGAACAGCGTCAGGATGACGATGGTGACGCCCGAAAGCACCACGGTGCGTGCGCCATCCAAGAGCATCGCCGGGGCGCTCGCTTGCTCGACCGCGGCGGGCGGTGCGGCCGGGGTTCCTTGCGCCGGCTGTGGAGCGGCACCCAAGTTGCCGGCGGCATTGCGCAAATCGCCGACTCGCGCCATGAATTGTTCGAACGGCCTGATTTTGCGCTCGATCAGCCTGAACGTGTGCGGGGCGGCCGCAAGCCACTTTTGTGCGGGCTCCGACATGAAATTGACCAGTGCGGCCATGATGCCGAGGATCAGGGCCAGGATCACCGCTGCGCTGAGGCTGCGAGGTATGTTCCGGCAATGCAAGGCTTCGACGGGACCGGAAAGCACCAGGAAAACCAGCAGTGCCAAAGCGACTGGAATGAATGCGACGTGCCCGAAGTAAAGCAGCAAGCCGATTGCGCCGGCCACCAGCAATCTTACCGATGTCACCCGCGATTTTATTTTTTTGAATTCCAGGCGCGTCCCCCGATAAGGGCGGGCTGACATGTCAGCCCGCCTGAAGAAATTGCTTAGATATCTTTGCGGTTCGGGTTCGACTTGTCGCCTCCGGTTTGCTGGCCGCTGCCGGTGTTGTCGCGCTGCCCTTGATTTTGTTGACCGCCCTGGCCTGGCTTGGTGCCCTGCTGGTTCTGCTGGCCGCCTTGGTTCGGGTTCTTGCCTGGCTGGCCTTGGTTCTTGTCGTTCTTGTCGGGATTTTGGTTCATGGTCGACATTTGAAAAGCTCCTAGGTGTTGGTTAACAGCAGCCACAGTAAAACCAGTGGAAGCAGGGCAATGTAGGTCAATATCGGCCGAGCGGCGCAAGGGGAGACTTTGCCGTTGTAGGATGCCGCCGACAGGCCGTTCGCGCGCCTCTGCGTTGCTGTGGAGCAGCGATATTTGTCATATGAAAGGGGTTGGGCGTGCCGACCCGCGGATAGTGTGCGATCCTTCGCGGGGATAAAAAAGCAGGGTTTCAAAAGGCATGTCACGCGAACAATTTCATTGGGATGATCCGCTGTTGCTGGATGCGCAATTGACGGACGAGGAAAAAATGATTCGAGACGCGGCTCGCGACTATGCGCAAGGCCAACTGGCGCCGCGCGTCCTCGAGGCCTTCCGTCGTGAGCACACCGACCCGGGCATATTCAAGGAAATGGGCGCCGTGGGACTGCTGGGCGCCACGATTCCCGAAGCGTATGGCGGCGGCGGCATGAACTACGTCAGCTACGGCTTGATCGCGCGCGAGGTCGAGAGAATCGACTCAGGATTCCGCTCGATGATGAGCGTCCAATCCTCACTGGCCATGCTGCCGATTTTCAAGTTCGGCACCGAAGAGCAGAAGCAAAAATATCTTCCGTCCATGGCTCGAGGCGAGACCATAGGCTGTTTCGGATTGACCGAGCCCGATCACGGTTCCGACCCCGGCAGCATGATTTCGCGCGCGCGCAAGGCCGCCGGCGGTTATCGTCTTTCCGGCGCCAAGACATGGATTACCAACAGCCCGATTGCCGATGTTTTCGTGGTATGGGCAAAGACCGATGACGAGGTTATCCGCGGGTTCATTCTGGAAAAAGGCCGGAAGGGCCTCGCGACACCGATGCTTCACGGCAAGGTGGGCCTGCGCACCTCCACCACCGGGCAGATTCTCATGGAGGATGTGTTCGTCCCCGAGGAGAACTTGCTCCCGGGCGTCACGGGGCTGAAGGGTCCGTTCACTTGCTTGGATTCCGCGCGCTACGGCATTGCCTGGGGTGCGCTGGGCGCCGCGGAAAGTTGTTGGCACACGGCGCGGCAATACGTCCTCGACCGCAAGCAGTTCGGCCGCCCGCTCGCCGCGAATCAACTCATTCAGAAAAAACTGGTCGATATGCAATCCGAGATCACGTTGGGGTTGCAGGGCTGCCTGCGCCTCGGCCGCATGAAGGACGATGGCACCGCTTCGGTGGAAATCACCTCGATCATGAAACGAAACTCCTGCGGCAAGGCGCTGGATGTCGCACGCGTCGCGCGCGACATGCTGGGCGGCAATGGCATCTCCGACGAATACGGCGTGATCCGCCATGTCGTGAATCTGGAAGTGGTGAATACTTATGAGGGCACCCACGATATTCATGCCCTGATCTTAGGCAGGGCACAAACCGGGATTCAGGCCTTTTCGTAAGCGGGCTTAAGGATAGGACGGGGACGCGGCACCGGAGACCCGCGGCACGCGGATCGCCGGTTTGAGGCCAATTTGCCATTCCGCGCTGACTACCGGGTCGGCATTGATCACGATCTGCCGGTTGGTCGTCTCCTCGGCGCGGTCCATGCTTGGGTGCCAGATTCGAACGGTGTACTCGCCCGGCGGAATGTCGTTGATCGAGGCCGCGCCGAGCGGCCCGGTCTTGGCGAAGAACGGCGTTTCCGAGACGTAAATGTAGCCGATCATCCAGTCGTGGATGTTGCACCCGAGCACGACCACGCCGGGCTTGTCGAAGACCACGGGCGTGGCGTTCGTGCCGGCATACAAGGGCAGCTCGAATTTCTTTGCGGGAGAAAACGAGTAGACCTGATGCCGGATATTGTCGCTGTTCGGAAAACGCACGGTCGAGCCGACGAATACCGGTTTCACATAGGGAACGAACTGCTTATCGACCTGATCCACCGCATCCTTTGGGGGGCGCGAATGTTGGGCGTTGCGCGGATCCATGGGAACCGCCAAGACCACCGCGTCCTGGATATTCCTGCCCCTATGATCTTTGACCGTCACGCGCAGTTCCGCGGAGTGCGCGAGAGTTGCGCAGCCAAAAAGAAGTCCAAGACCTGCAGTGATTTGCTTAAGTTTCAAAATTGATAGTTCCAAATCAATTCCGGCATCGAGTTGCCGTAGTTGTTGCCGCCTCGAGCATGCGTATCGAGTCGCTGAAATCCCAAGCCGATCAGGCTGTGGGCGGTGAGCGAATATTCCATGCCGAGCCGCGCGCCAAAAGTGGTGCCCTCCAGTCTATACGCGTAGGCCTCGGGACCAAAGGTGGGATCGGGCGCAACGGCTTTGGAATTCGCAAAAATGGTCGCACCCGCTTGGGTCGTGGAAATGACATCACCGTGCCTGAGTAGCGATCCTAAGGTGAGCGACACCCGCTCGCTCAAAGAATACTGAACGCCGAGCTTGAGACTTCGTCCGCGCTGGCTGAACACATCGCTCGACACACCGTATAAATCCGAATCGGCGGGCGCCGCGCGGCGCAGTTCGAACGCGTACTTCGCCCAGAGATTCCAACGGTCATCGAGGCGCTTCCCGGCCTCCAACGCGGCCGAATATAGGGTCGCATCGCGGTAGCGGTCATCATAGTCGGCGCGGCCTACGGAAATTCCTGCGCGGCTCCAGGGGGCGAAGGCCCCCAATCCCCATTTTTTCTTGAGGGAAAGCGTGCCCTCGAGAGACGCACCGTTGAGGCCGCTGAGATGATCGTAGATCTGTCCGGACACATCGCCGCCTGCCGCCAGGCTGAATCCTGGGCCGAAGGGCATCTGCTGGAACAAGGATACCGTTGCTTCCGCGCGCGAGTCCGCAACGACGCTGGCGGTGTTTTCTGCGTTGCCGACGTTGTTGTCGTGGTTCAGGGCGGCCGAGCCGGCCATAATCCAATCGCTGCGCGCGGTGTGAGTTGCCGCACAAAACACCAGGAATGCCGCTAGCGGGACGCGGATCGGTCGCATAACGACATTATGCAATGTCGAAACGGCGACGGAGGGGACCTAGGTCGCATCGCCGACTGCGCGCGCGATCGCCGCATTTATAAATGCCGCTTTAAGGCCACTCTACGGTCATTCGAGCCCGGTCAAGGCCTGCGATGTTCGATATTCGGCAAGAAGGCCGCCACCATCCCGAGCAGGGGCAGATAGGCACAGATGCGATACACGAATTCGATTCCGTGCTGATCCGCCAGGCCGCCGAGGATGGCGGCGCCAATGCCGCCAATGCCGAAGGCGAAGCCAAAGAAGAGTCCCGACACGGCGCCGACATTGCCGGGCATCAATTCCTGCGCGAATACGACGATGGCCGAGAAGGCCGAGGAAAGGACCAGGCCGATGATGAACGTCAAAACCCCGACCCACATCAAATCGACGTAGGGCAGGATCAATGTAAAAGGCGCTATACCTAAGATCGACACCCAGATCACGCGCTTGCGTCCGATGAGATCGCCCAAGGAGCCGCCGAACAGTGTGCCGAGCGCCATCGCAAGCAGAAACACGGACAGGTGGATCTGCGCCGCGCGCACGGAGATATGAAATTTGTCGATCAAGTAGAAGCTGAAATAGCTCGTGATACTGGCCACATAGAAATATTTTGAAAAGATCAACAGCACAAGCACCGCAATCGACCAGCGCACTGTTGCGGGCGACACCGGGCCGACGGCGGCCGATACTTGCGCGGGCTTGGGCCGGTCGATGTGCTGGCGTTTGTACCAGCCGCCGACGCGAGCCAGGACAAAGATGGCAATTACCGCGGCGAGCGCGAACCAGGCAAGACTGGATTGGCCCTGAGGAAGGATGATCCACGCTGCCAGCAGGGGCCCCAGAGCAGAGCCGGCATTGCCCCCGACCTGAAAAATCGATTGCGCCAGCCCGTGCCGCCCGCCTGAGGCCAGGCGCGCGATGCGCGAGGATTCAGGATGAAAAATCGCGGAACCCGCGCCGATCAGAGCCGCTGCCGCCAGCACGCTGGTGTAGTTCGGCGCAAATGCCAAGGTCACGATGCCTACCAGCGTGAAGCACATACCCGCGCTGAGCGAATACGGCTTGGGATGCTTGTCGGTGTAAATGCCGATGATGGGCTGCAAGAGCGACGCGCAGGCCTGATAGGTCAGCGTGATGGTGCCGATCTGCACGAAACTCAGATGAAATTCCCCCTTGAGCAAGGGGTAGATCGCGACGATCAACGACTGCATCATGTCGTTGAGGAGGTGCGAGAAGCTAAGAGCGCCCAGCAAATTGAAGCGCGTCTGAACCACCGGGGCGACAGGCGAATCCGCCGTCAAACTTTTTGCCATGCTGCAACTCTTCCAATGTGCAAACTATCTGCACGCTTAAGCTGCTTACCCTACTAGCTACTTCGTTGCCTGTCCTGAGAGAATGCGCCGATGAAACGCTTCGAGCCCTTTGCTTTTCTGCGCGATGTCGTCACGCGATGGGACGTGCTGGCATTCATCGTGGTGATCGGGCTGGTGGTGTTTCTGGGCGAGACCTCGCGAGGCCTGTTTGCGCCGCTTACCCAGTTGCAGTCGTCGCCCATCACGCTCGATCCCTGGCATTTGCCGGAATATGCCGCGCGCACGACCTTCCGCATGTTTGCCGCCCTCGCGCTGTCGCTGCTCTTCACCCTGACGTACGCCACCTGGGCGGCGAAGAGCGAGGGTGCCGGCAAATTGCTGGTGCCCATTCTGGATATCCTCCAATCGGTGCCTATTTTAGGTTTCATTTCCATTACAGTCGTGTTCTTCATGTCGCTGGCGCCCGGACGAGTGCTGGGCGCAGAATTCGCGGCGATATTCGCCATCTTCACCAGCCAGGCCTGGAATATGGCGTTCAGCTTTTATCAATCCTTGCGTACCATCCCGATCGAGCTGGCCGAGGCCGCGGAATCATTCCGCCTCTCTCCGTGGATGCGCTTCTGGCAGCTTGAAGTTCCGTTCGCCATGCCGGCGCTCATCTGGAACATGATGATGTCGATGTCCGGCGGCTGGTTTTTTGTGGTGGCCTCGGAGTCGATCAGTGTCGGTCACACCACGGTGGCGCTGCCCGGCGTCGGTTCATACATTGCGCTGGCAATCGAACAGAAAAACTTGCCGGCCATTGGCTGGGCGATCGCGACCATGCTGATCGTGATTCTTTTATACGATCAGCTGATATTCAGGCCGTTGGTCGCATGGGTGGACCGCTTTCGAGTGGAGCAGGAGCCCGGTGCCCGGGTGCCGGACTCCTGGGCCCTGACCATGATGCGCCGCTCGCGGCTCATTCAGGCGGCAACATTATTTTTCCATTCCGCCGTCATGTTGACCAGCCGGGCCATCAAGCGCCGCGATGATGAACCCTTGCGCCCGGAAACGAACAGACCCAGACGCTCACTCGATTGGCTGTGGATTTCGCTGATCGTCGCGGCCGTGGTGCTCGGGCTTTGGCATATCGTCGTGGTGCTCATTAAAAACACGCCTTTGCGGGAAGCGCTGCAAGTGTGCGGTTTGGCTACCATCACGATGCTGCGCGTATTTATTTTAATTGCGCTCGCCAGCTTGATATGGGTACCGATTGGCGTGTGGGTGGGAATGCGGCCGCGCGCCGCGCAAATCGTGCAGCCGATCGCGCAGTTCATGGCGGCATTTCCCGCCAATCTGTTGTTTCCGATTGCCGTATTCGGAATTGTCCGCTGGAAGCTGAATCCCGATATTTACTTGAGCCCGCTCATGATCTTGGGAACTCAGTGGTACATACTGTTCAACGTCATCGCGGGTGCCTCCTCGATACCCGCGGAGATGCGCTATGTGGCGGACAACTTTCGTATCAAGGGCTGGCTGTGGTGGCGCAAAGTCGCCTTGCCGGCGGTTCTGCCGTTCTATGTGACCGGGGCCATCACCGCATCGGGCGGATCTTGGAACGCGGCTATCGTCGCGGAATTGGCGACGTGGGGAAACACGCAAATCGAGGCGCGAGGCTTGGGTTCCTATATCGCCGAGGCGACGACGGCTGGAGACTTCCATAAAATCGTGTTGGGGATAGGCACCATGAGCCTTTTCGTGGTCGTGATCAATCGGCTGTTCTGGCGCCCCCTGTACTACTACGCCGAGCGCAAGTATCGGCTTACCTGAAGGGTTCGGCATGACTAACTCTCCGCTGCTGCAATGCACCGATGTTCGCAAAGCCTTTCCGAAGCCGGACGGCGCGGAGCTGTTGGTGTTGCAGGGAATGAATCTGGAATTGCGCGAAGGGCAGATCGTGGGGCTTTTAGGCCGATCCGGTTCGGGCAAGTCCACCTTGCTGCGCTTGATCGCGGGACTTTCCGAGCCCAGTGCCGGGGACTTGCAATACCTCGGCAAGCCGATCGCAGGGCCAGCGCCCGGCATTGCCATGGTGTTTCAGAGCTTTGCCCTGTTTCCCTGGCTCACGGTTTTTGAAAACGTGGCGCTCGGTCTCGAAGCGCAACGGATGTCGCGCGCGGAAATTCGCAAGCGCTCGCTGGCAGCCATCGATCTCATCGGCTTGGACGGGTTCGAGTCCGCGTATCCGCGCGAATTGTCCGGCGGCATGCGCCAACGCGTGGGGTTTGCGAGGGCCTTGGTGGTTCACCCGAACATCCTGCTCATGGACGAACCGTTTTCCGCGTTGGACGTGCTGACGGCCGAGACGCTGCGCACCGACTTTCTGGATTTGTGGGCAGAAGGCCGCATGCCCATCAAGGGTGTCATCCTGGTCACGCACAACATCGAAGAGGCGGTACTGATGTGCGACCGGGTGCTGGTGTTCGGCAGCAATCCGGGCCGGATATTGAGCGAGATCAAAGTAACCCTGCCACAGCCGCGCAACCGCCTGGACCCGAGTTTCCGTGAGTTGGTGGAACGTATTTACGTGGAAATGACCGCGCGGCCGACGGGCGGGGCGCCGGGACGCAAGGAGAATTTCCCGGGCTTGGGCATAGGCAGCGTTCTGCCGCATGTCTCTTCAAACCTGCTGGCCGGATTGATGGAGGCGGTGGCCGCAGCACCTTTCAACGGCAAGGCGGACCTGCCGGAGATCGCTTCCGACCTGACCATGGAGATCGATGAGCTGTTCCCGGTCGCGGAAACCCTGCAGATGCTGCGTTTTGCGGAACTCGAGGGCGGCGACCTGAAGCTTACCGAAGACGGCCTGGCCTTTGCCCACGCCGCACTCGATGAGCGCAAGCGCATATTTGCCCGCCATTTGCTGAATTATGTTCCGCTTGCCGCCCACATCCGCCGGGTATTGGACGAAAGGGCTTCGCATTCCGCGCGCAGGAGCCGCTTTATCGACGAATTGGAGGATTTCATGGATGAGGATGCGGCGGAGCAAAGCCTGCGGGCGGCGGTGAGCTGGGGCAGGTACGCCGAGGCCTTCGCCTATGATGACGAGAATGCCATGTTCAGCCTGGAGAATCCGACTTAAAATGTGTTCATGACGGACATGGCCCCCTATTTGACGCTGAATGTTCCGCCGGATGAAATGGTGAAATACATTCAGGACTTGATGACCCTGCCTCATGGGGAAATCGCAGCCGGCTCGGCCATGGCGCTGGCGTAACGGCATTGGGGCGGCGACACGCCGCTGGCGCGCGCCGCGCTTCTGCGCTGGGGTGCGCTCAACCTTGCGTTTCAAGATAAACGCTTGGAAACCTGGACGGTCACCCGTGAGCGCGATCGTATCCAAGTCCCGGCCGCATTGGTGGCGGCGGCGGGGATCGCGCCCTTGATTTTGGACAACGAGCGCGCGGTTTTCGACATACCCGCGCTTCTGGATGCCACGCTGGAATTCCAACCCCCGGCGGGCCAGGCTTAAGGCCTTAAGCGTTTCATGACAGCCCCCGGCGAGAAAGCGCTCAAGCCGCGCTTCGGCGTACTGCGGACCATCGCTCTTTACAAGCTGGTGAAGGTGATTCTGCTGCTGGGGGTGGCCTACGGGGAACTGCGGCTGCGCGATGCTTCGCTCGCGGCGAAGCTGCTCTCTTGGGCGCAGGCCCGGCCTTATGGATTGGAACACCGCATCGTCGCTCAGTTGCTGGAGTGGTTCAGCGGCCTGAGCGTATCGCGCATATACCTGTTTCGGATCGTGACCCTGGTCTATGCGACGATATTCGCGGTGGAGGGCATCGGCTTGTGGATGGAAAAGCGCTGGGCCGAATGGCTGACGACCATCATCACCGCTTCGCTCATCCCGCTCGAAGCCTGGGAGATAGCCTTGCGGCCAACGATCGGCAAGATTTTGATCCTGATCGCAAATGTCGCCGTGGTCGGCTACCTGGTATGGCATGTCCGCAAGACGCAGGCATCACGGGAAACCGCCATTGTGAAATGATCTTCATCTCGGCTCAAACGCCGTATTCCGTCGTATTCTTCGGTCCGCTCGAGCCCACACCACGTTTGGAGATCTCATGAAGAAGTCTGCGACCCTCATCACCACTGCCTTGTTGACCTTTGGCCTCGCCGCCGCCTCGATGGCTGCGGATGCGCCGAAGACCGGTACGCCGGCGGCTGCCGACAGCTCGGCCCCCGCACCCGCGGCCAAGTCCCACAAGCACACCAGCAAGAAGCACAAGAAATCGACTGCTGCTTCTACGGCAACCAAGTAAGATTATTGGTATAACGCCCCGACCGCTTCACGGCGGCCGGGGCTTTTTTATGGGCGAAACATGGCGGTCATATGGATTTTATAGTTGCGATCAAGGCCTTGATACTGGGTGTCGTCGAGGGACTCACGGAATTCCTGCCGGTCTCGAGCACGGGGCACCTGATCGTCGTCGGCAGCCTTCTCAATTGGAACGACGAGAAAGGCGAGGTTTTCGAGATCGTGATCCAATTCGCCGCCATCCTGGCGGTCTGCTGGCTATACCGTCAGCGGCTCTGGACCGTGATCGCGACGCTGCCGCGCGAGCGCAAGTCGCAGCGCTTCACCTTGAATCTGCTGCTGGCATTCCTGCCGGCCGCCATCCTCGGCGTCATATTCATCAACACCATCAAGAAGTACTTGTTCGCGCCGGTGCCGGTCGCCACGGCATTCATCGTCGGCGGCATCCTGATTCTGCTGATCGAAAGCCGCAAGCGCGCCGCGCGAATCGGGGATGTCGACGCGATGAAGCCGGCGGATGCGCTCTGGATCGGCATCGCGCAGACTCTGTCGATGATACCCGGCACGTCGCGCTCGGGAGCGACCATAATGGGCGGCTTGTTGCGCGGCCTGTCACGCCCGGCGGCCACCGAATTCTCATTTTTTCTCGCCATTCCCACGATATTCGGCGCCACGGTGCTGCAGCTCTACAAGGCGCGGAACTTGCTGAATGCCGATGACCTGGCGGTGATCGGCGTCGGCTCGATTGCTTCCTTCATCAGCGCGATGATCGCGGTGCGTGCCTTGCTGCGCTATGTCAGCGGCCATGATTTCAAGGTGTTCGCCTGGTATCGAATCGCCTTTGGATTCGTCATCCTGGGTACCTGGTATTTTGGCGTCGTGAAGTGGTGAACACGTTTTTTCCCCAGGCCGGCGATGTCGCGCATCTCATTCAAGTTGCACTGACGCCGATTTTTTTGATCTCGGCGATCGGGGTGACGCTCAATGTGTTGACCAGCCGGCTGGCGCGGATCGTCGATCGGGCGCGTGCCATGGAGAACGAATTGTGCCGGCCCGATTACCAGGCCGGCGGCCGCGATTTGCATGCGGCGCTCAGGGTGTTGGCCCGTCGCGCCGGCTACATCAACGCTGCAATCATCTTGATCACCCTCTCAGCGCTGTTCATTGCGCTGGTGGTGGTCATGCTATTCGTCAATGCCTTTGCACACTGGGAACTCTCGGCCTTCATCGCCATCATGTTCATCTTGTCGATGCTGTCGTTCGCGGCGGCATTGACGGCGTTTCTGATCGAAGTGCGCATCGCCACCGCGGCGCTGCGCATCGGCATCGAGGCGGCGTCGCGCAAATAAGCTCAGTTCCGGCCACCCGTACTTCTGCTGTTATTTATTAAACCTGAGGTTAATTCGCGGCCTTCCGCTCGCGCACGGGAATCGGCACGTTGCATAGGTCGATACGGCCGGCGGCCACCTTGAAGAACTCTTCGGGGCGGTTGCGGCGCGATTCGATCAGCGCAGTGAAGGTCGGCGTGTCGGTGCGCATGACTTCCAGATTCGATCGTTCGGCGGGCGGCACATCCGCCGCCAGGCGAATCGATTCAATGGGCAGCGGTTTTTCAGTCTTGATATAGAAACCCATCTCCGCGCTGCCCCGCGGCAACCCAGAGAGCAACTCGACGCCTTTCATGACTCTTCCGACCAGCGCCACGTTTCGATCCAGATGCCGCGGCGCGTGGCCAATCACCACGTACATTTCCGCGCCGCTGCCGCTTTCCGCATCCAGATCTCGCCCCACGCCCACCATGCCGTAGCAGTGCGCCAACCAGACTTTGTGCAATGCGGCTGAGCGCGCCACCGGCAGACTGTTGGAAAAACCGACCTCCGGCGCGTAGACATCGCCGTCGGGCAGGCGGGTGAAGGCCATGTGCGCCGGAAAGACCGAATCGAATTCCGGGGCAACCTTGCCGATGCCGGGCGGCAGCGGATGGCGGTTGTCCGGATCGCCCCATTGCGCGACATAGTTGTCCTGCTCGCGAATGACGGACAGGCCATTGAAATACCCCGCGCGGGTCAGGGTCTTGATGTTGGCAACGTGCAGCGGGGCAAAGGCGGGGGCGAGTTCGATGACGACGCGCCCGGTGGGAAATTCGACATACAAGGTGTTTTCAGGATCCAACGGACGCCAGTCCGCCGGGCTGGAGGCCGCCAAAACCTCCGGCATACTCGGCTTTTTAGCGCCCAGCGCGGGTTGCCACAAAATAATCAGCGCGCAGGGGATTAAAAATCTAAAATTGCGGTCCATGCATCCAGTATTGCATAAAATTCTCACCGGCTGCCTAGGGGGCCAAATGCGCCGCATTTTAATGTGTTGCCTTGCGTTGCTCATGACCGGACTGCACTTCGCGCCTGCTCACGCGCAGGGCTACCCCGGCGGTGTCCCGCCAATCACGGGCAGCGGTGGCAGGACGTCGCAGCAGGATGAAATTCCGTCTGCGCCGGCGGAGGTCAAGCCGGAAAAGGCAGCCGCCAAAGCCTATGCCTCCGCCATGAAGACCATGCAAAAGGCGCATGAGTTGGAAGACACGATCGCGAAGACAACCGACGCGGACAAGAAAGCCAAGGCTCAGTCGAAATTAGAGGATGCCTACGGCAGAGCGCTGGAGGAATTCACGGAAGTGCTGCGCAACAAGGGCGACATGTATGATGCCTGGAACAAAATCGGTTTCATTCATCTGCATTTCGGCGCTTATCGCGAGTCCGTCGATGACTACAATCACGCGTTGGCGCTAAAGCCTGATCTGACGGAAGCGATCGAGCATCGCGGCGAGGCGTTCATGGGCACGGACCATCTGGACGAAGCCAAGGCCGCTTATATGGACCTGTTCTTCCACGCGCGCCCGCTCGCGGATCAAATGATGGTCACCATGCAGTCCTGGCTGCAAAGCCACCGGGCGTCCGCAAACGGGGTGCGTGCCGTGGATATCGATGCCTTCGACAAGTGGCTGCAGGAACGCGAAGGAATCGCCAAGACCACGGCGGCGAACTAGGACCCTGTTTCCGAAGGTTCGCGGTTAAGGATCGCGGTCAAGTGCTGCGGTTCAGCGCAGCGATTTTCGCGCGCAATTCCGCCACCGCGTCTTCGAGCGCGCTGACACGCTGACTCAAAGTGACCGCGCCCGCATCGGCCGCCGTCGGTGCGGCCTCGGTCTCGGGTTCGGCGGCGGAATCTATCGAGCCCGAGAATAAGTGCGCATACCGCGATTCGCGGGCGCCCGGTGCGCGCGCCAGCCGCGCAATGAAAGGCCCGTCTTCGCGGCTCATCAGGCCTCTCAAGGCCGCCTCCACCGCTTCGGCATCCGCAAATTCGCACAACCGATTGGTGCGCGAGCGCAGCTCGCCCGGCGTCTGCGGCCCGCGCAACAGCATCACGCAAATGATGCCGAGCTCCTGCTTGGTAAACTTCAAGGAGCCGAATTCGGTGTTGCAGAATCGCTGCTTGTACTTCGTCACGCGGCCGCCGTAACCCGCGGATTTGTCGCTGACCATGTATTTTTTCATCAGCGAATCGACCGATTGCTGCACTTCCGCCTCGCCCAAGTCGAGCACCGGCTCGCGATTGGTTTTTTGATTGCAGGCGTTGGTCAATGCATTCAAGGACAGCGGATACTGATCCGGAGTGGTGATTTCCTTCTCGATCAGGCAACCGATGACGCGCGCCTCGTTGGGCGTAAAGACGATATTCATGACACCTTCCAACTCGGCTCTGGTTGATCTACCGTAGCGCTCGTGTCCCCAAAAGAACGACAGGATATCGCGAAATGAAAACGAAAGCCGCTGTTGCCGCCGCCGCCCGCAAGCCTCTGGAAATCATCACGGTGGATTTGCAGGGCCCGAAAGCCGGCGAAGTGTTGGTGGAAATCAAGGCCAGCGGCGTCTGTCACACGGATGAGTTTACCCGTTCCGGCGCGGATCCCGAGGGCTTGTTTCCCGCCATCCTGGGTCATGAGGGTGCCGGCGTCGTGGTGGATGTGGGTCCCGGCGTAACCTCGGTTCGAAAGGGTGATCACGTGATTCCGCTCTACACACCCGAATGCCGGCAATGCAAATCCTGCACTTCGCATAAAACCAATCTGTGCACCGCGATTCGCGCGACGCAGGGCAAAGGCCTGATGCCGGACGGCACCAGCCGCTTTTCAATCGGCAAAGACTTGGTGCACCATTACATGGGCTGTTCGACTTTCTCGAATTTCACCGTTCTTCCGGAAATCGCGGTCGCGAAAATCCGCGAAGACGCGCCCTTTGACAAGGTGTGCTACATCGGTTGCGGCGTGACCACAGGCATAGGCGCGGTGATCAACACTGCGAAGGTGGAGGCGGGCGCCAATGTCGTGGTGTTCGGCTTGGGCGGCATCGGTCTGAATGTGGTGCAGGGCGCGCGCTTGGTCGGCGCCAATAAAATCATCGGCGTCGACTTGAATCCCAAGCGCAAGGCGCTGGCGGAGAAATTTGGCCTGACGCACTTCGTCAACCCTGAGGAGGTCGCCGGCGATCTCGTGGCTCATTTGGTCGCCCTCACCGACGGCGGCGCCGACTACAGCTTCGAATGCGTCGGCAACGTGGATCTCATGCGCCAGGCACTGGAATGCTGCCATCGCGGCTGGGGCGTATCGGTCATCATCGGCGTCGCCGGGGCGGGCAAGGAAATTGCGACCCGGCCATTCCAATTGGTAACGGGAAGAGTATGGAAAGGGACCGCCTTCGGTGGCGCGCGCGGGCGCACCGATGTGCCGAAGATCGTCGATTGGTACATGGATGGCAAGATCAACATCGACGATCTGATCACCCACAAAATGCCCTTGAACGATATCAACAGCGCATTCGACCTGATGCATTCCGGCGAATCGATCCGCAGCGTCGTGTTGTTCTCGTGAGTGACTTGGTGCTGATTTCGGAGCACGCCTGTTACGGCGGCGTGCAACGCTTTTATCGGCATGAGTCGCGCGAGACTCGCGGTCCGATGAAATTCTCGGCCTACCTGCCGCCGCAGGCAAAATTGGGCCGAGTTCCCGTGCTGTATTTTCTGTCGGGCCTGACTTGCAGCGAGGAAACGTTCTGCATCAAATCGCATGCGCAAAAATACGCCGCGGAATGGGGGCTCATGCTCATCTCCCCCGACACGAGCCCGCGCGAGCCGCGCATTCCGGGAGACGCCGATCACTGGGACTTTGGGTATTCGGCCGGATTTTATCTGGACGCGACGCAGGCGCCGTGGTCGCAAATCTATCGGATGTACAGCTACGTCGTGCGCGAATTGCCTGAGATCGTGTCAGCGCATCTGCCGGCGCGGGCGGGAGCGACCGGCATTTTCGGCCACTCCATGGGAGGCCATGGCGCGTTGACCCTGGCGTTGCGCAATCCGTCGCTGTACCGCTCGGTATCGGCGTTTTCGCCGATCGCCGCGCCGATGCAAGCGCCTTGGGGGAAGAAAGCGTTCGGCAACTACCTGGGGCCGGACATCGAAACCTGGCGCGCGCATGATGCGACGGAACTGGTGGGCCGGCGCCCTTACCCCGGGCCGATCCTCATCGATCAAGGAACCGCGGATCAATATCTGGCCGCCGAACTCATGCCCGAGAAATTCGCGGCTGCAGCCGCGAAGGCCGGACAGCAGCTGACGTTGCGCATGCAGCCGGGCTACGATCACGGCTACTACTTCATCCAAACCTTCATGGCCGATCATCTGGCTCATCACGCGGAGCAGCTCGCGGGATCCGATTGACCGGCCGGCGATTACCGGTATGATTCGCCCACGCGCAAGGTTCCCGCAAGGGACTTAAATCGGAACGCGGTGTAATACCGCGGCTGCCCCCGCAACTGTGACCGGATAGCGAACGTCCACGAGTCCACTGAAGCTCATAGAGCTTTGGGAAGGAGGACGAAAGCAACGACCCGGGAGCCAGGAAACCCGCCTCGCGCCGTCGTCCTGTTACCGGCCGGGGTGCGCTGATAACTGCGGGGGAAACCGTCGCGACGACCGTGTGGAGTCGTCGTCGCGGGAGCCTTCGGTTGAAGAATTCAAAATTATCTGCTTTCGCGCCGCGGCTCTTGGCCCCAATCCAGGAGAGTCTCGTGCGTAAATCTACCTTTCGATCATTGGTGTTGCTGGTTCCCATGGCTTGCGTCGCTTCCGTGGCGAACGCCGAACTTGCCGATCTGCCCGACACCATCGTTGTAACCGCGACACGCATCCCGACGCCGGAGGAGCAGATTGCCAGCAGCGTCAGCGTCCTCACCGCGGAAGACATCGCGGCCAGGCAAGTGCAGACGCTGCCCGATCTGCTCAAGCAGGTGCCGGGACTGAACCTGGTGCAGAGCGGCGGTCCGGGCGGGCAAACCTCGGTGTTCATGCGCGGTACGAACTCCAATCACACCAAGGTGCTGGTCGACGGCATCGATGTCAGCGATCCGAGCAATTCCGGCGGCGCTTTCGATTTCGGGCAGTTCCTGACCCAGGATATTCAGAAGGTCGAGATTTTGCGCGGGCCGCAAAGCGGGCTGTATGGTTCGGACGCCATCGGCGGCGTCATCAACATCATCACAAAAAGCGGCTCAGGCCCGGCGCAGTTCAATGCGGGCGTGGAAGCCGGATCGTTCGACACGTTCAATCAAACTGGCGGCGTGAGCGGCTCGCTCGATGGATTTCACTACGCAGCGAACGTCGAGCATTTCCATTCCGGCGAGACGCCGGTCACGCCGCTCGATCTGTTGGCGCCCGGCGAGAAGCGCATCGATGATTACTACGATAATTTCACCGCGTCGACCAAGCTGGGCTTCGATGTCACGAAAAATTTCGATTTGGGGCTGGTGGCACGCTACACCGACACGCATTTGCGGCTGACCGGCGAGAACGAGGATAACTTTCCGGCGGATTTTCCGGATTCGGCACAGAGCGCCAACAACACCCTGCAAGCCTACGCGCGCGCCAGCGCGCACCTGCTGTCCTTCGATGGCGCGCTCGAGCAGACGCTTGGAGCCGCTTACAGCAATATCAAATCCTCGGATTTTGCGCCGGAGCTTCCGCGCAGCGATGCGTTTGGTGAACGCGTGAAAATCGACTGGCAGGGGATCATCAAGCTCGCGGCCGACGAGAAGCTGGTGCTCGGCGCCGAGCATCAGCGCGACGAAATCACGGCTCCCATCTCGGCCGACACCCGCATCGATTCAGGCTACGCCGAGCTGCAATCCAGCTTCGGCGATCGGCTGTTCGATACCGTCAGTGTGCGTTACGACGACAATGATCGATTCGGCGGCAAGGTGACCTATCGATTTGCGCCGGCTTATCTGATTAGCGAGACGGGAACCAAGCTCAAAGCCAGCGTCGGCACCGGATTCAAGGCGCCGACGCTGAATCAATTGTTTCAAAGCTTTCCGGATTTCGGGTTCTTTGCCAACCCCGATCTGAAGCCGGAAACCAGTATCGGCTGGGATTTAGGAGTAGAGCAGGCGCTGGCGGACGATCGTATTAGATTCGGTGCGACCTACTTTCACAACGACATCAAGAATCTGATCGCCGACAACGCGGACTTCACCAGCGAGGTCAATGTGGGGCGCGCGGTGACACAGGGTGTCGAAGGCTTCGCCGCGTATCAGCCAATCCAGGCATTGACCCTCAGGCTGGACTACACCTACACGCAGGCGATGGATGAGATCGCGGACCAGGAGCTGCTGCGCCGGCCCAAGCATAAGGGCAGCTTGAACGCGGCGTGGCAGGCGACCACCCGCCTGTCTTTGAACGCAACTGTGCTCTCGGTCAGTTCCTGGGTCGACGGCAATCGGGACTTTTCGATCTCGCGGTTGAACGCGGCGCCGTATACCACCATGGACATCGCGGCGGCGTATGACATAAACAGAAATTTAAGCGTCTACGGCCGAGTAACCAACCTATTGGATCGGCGCTACGAAAATCCTGTGGGATTCCTGCAGCCGAGTATCGGCGCATTCGCGGGAATCAAAACGAAATTCTAGCGGACCAACACCTGGGGTTCGGAGGTGATGCGGCCGTCGAAATCCATCCACACATGCTGCGCGAAATCGTACAGCTTGCAGCGGCGCACGGTGTTCCAGTAGTAGCGCCACGTGAAGACTTCAGAGTTCAGCCGTTCGTCGAGGGTCGCAGCGAGTTTCGCCTGGGCTTCCTTGAGGCGATATAGCGGAATTCCCATGTTCACGTGGTGCGCGCCGTGCTCCAGAATGTAATGGATCAAGCCATCGAGCGGGCGAATGAGCTTGATGTGCACGGTGGTGGTCGCGTACCCGGCATTGGCGGTCCATTGGTCGCGCCGTTCATACCACGCAACCCGCGGATGCGTATGCTGCACATAGATCACGAACCCCATGAGGCAGTTCCAAATGCAAAACGGAATGACGAAGCCGAATATCAGCAGCGACCAAATCGACCTGCCGCTATAAACGCCCCACACGACCAGGCCGCCGACCCACAGCGCGCCGAAGCCGGCAACCAACAGGCTGTCCCAGGTGTAGCTCAGGCGGCGCGTGGCAACGTGCTTGCGTCCCGGAAAGAATAATTTCTTCCACCACATTTCGATCATGTAGTAGACGCCTTGCCCGAAGCCGCTGCGATAAATGCGTTCCAACAACCGCCGGATCCCCGGCAGCTTGGCGAATTCGGCCGGCGAGTACGGCGTCCACACGTAGTCGCGGCCTTTCAGGTTGGTGAAGCCGTGATGGGCAAGATTGTGGCCGATTTCCCAAAGACTGAAAGGGGTCAGCGAAGGCAAGAAAGCGATTCGGCCAATCCACTTGTTCAGCGTCTTGTTCGGCGTGTAGGAGCCATGACAGGCATCGTGACCGATGACGAACAATCGAGCGATCCACAGTGCCGCCACCAAGGAGGCAAACACTTTGATCCACCAGGATTCAACCACCAGCAGGCTGGAAATCGCGACGCCGAGCACCAGCCAGTCGAGCAGGAACCAAATGACCGGCGTGGCAACGCCCGGCTTGACCGCAAAAGGCTGCAGCAACTTCTGAAACCTAAAACGCGATTTGTCGGGAGGCAGCGGCGCCGGCGCCGCAGGCCCGATCTTGGCGTTGGAAATCTCTGCTTTAGGATCCGAAGGTGTTTGCACTCAAAGCCCCGTCTGCACGTGGAAGCGTGAACCTCTTATTATACGCGGAGAACTCTGATAAGCACGGACTTGCGTCAGGCGGTCTCCGCGTCCGGCCACAGCAATACCCCTAAATGCTCGCATGCCTCAATCAGGGCAGTCGCAGCCTCCCGGGTGCTGGCGTCCAGCCGCCTATCGTGGGTTAACAACCATGTCAGTCTGGCCCGGCGCGAGCGGGCCGAAGGCTCACTGTCGAAGAGCGCCGGAAACAGGCCCAAGGCATCGACGAATTCGCGCATTGCAGCCGTGGAAGGGGCGTTTGGCGCCGGGGTGAGCAGCAACTTAAGCCAGGTCACGCAGCGTTTGGCGAGTCCCGCGCGTGTCAGGCCAAGACCGGTGCGGCGCCGCGATTCGCCGTCCGCCAGAGAATCGGCAAGGTTGCGATAGCGCTCGATGGCCGACTCATCGGCGGCCATCGACGGGCTGGCATCCAAGAGAATGGCGCGCAGCACATCCCCCAACAGGAGAGAAAGCGATTCAGCCAGAAAGCGCTGGCACTGTTCTGCGTCCGGACGCGAAAGCTGATCCCAGGAGAGCGGTCCTCCTATTCGTCGGGCGTTCGGCGACTTAGACATGACTCCCAGTGTAGCGTCTCTATAAACCATCGCAACTGTCTCAAAGTGCGACGAACATCACTGACAGAGAAATTCCCCCGCAAAATACGCCCGCACGAAGGTTCATCCCTTGGGTTGCGGAAAAAATTTAATGATTGCGGATGTATGATGAAGGTGATTGCACGCTAAATCTCAACTTGCTCCCGGAAAGCCCGTCTCCTTGACGCGAGGGGTTCGCCGCATCGTCGCCGGCAACGCCGGGATGATGACCGGACCGGGGACCAACACGTATCTGTTGGGTGAACGCGAGATCGCTGTTCTCGACCCGGGACCCGATGAGGCGCCGCACCTTGAGTCCATTCTGCAGGCGGCGGGCGCGCCCATTCGCTGGATCCTCGTTACCCACACCCATCGTGATCACTCACCGCTGGCAGCCGAGCTTGCGCGGCGCACCGGCGCAACCCTCATCGGCATGCCGCCACCTCACGATGGACGGCAGGACGAAAGCTTCGTGCCGCAGCATCAGCCGGCGGATGGCGAGCGCCTGACGCTGGGCGACTTGGAATTGACCGCCATCCATACGCCGGGTCACGCGTCGAATTGCGTCTGTTATTTCCTGGCGCGCGAGCGCCTGCTGATCACCGGGGATCATGTGCTCGAAGGCGTCTCTCCAGTCATTTTGCCGCCCGATGGAAGCATGGGCGACTACCTGAACTCGATCGATAAATTGTTTGCCTACGACTTCGAGAGGATCGCTCCCGGTCACGGTGATCTTATGGATCAAGGCAAGAAGGTGCTCGAGGCGTTGCGCGCGCACCGTCTGGCGCGCGAAGACAAGATCGTGCGCAACCTGGCCAAGCTGCAAGAAGCGAATCTCGATGCCCTGATACCGGTGGTTTACGACGATGTACCGGCAGACCGGCATCAATGGGCGCGGCTGACGTTGCAGGCGCACTTGATCAAATTAGCGCAGCAAGGCCGCGCCAGTGAACTGAACGGAATCTGGCGCCTGCGTCCATGAGTGCGTGCCTGGCCGTCTCGCTGCTCGCGGCGAGCGTGCGGCGCGGCGACAAATGGGTGCTGCGTAGCATCACCTGGCAGCTGCGTCCGGGCGACCGCTGGGCACTGCTCGGCGACAATGGCGCC
Organism: Steroidobacteraceae bacterium; assembly: GCA_036495805.1. Classification (GTDB taxonomy): domain Bacteria; phylum Pseudomonadota; class Gammaproteobacteria; order Steroidobacterales; family Steroidobacteraceae; genus Bog-1198. Next base: position 115,007 of record DASXMG010000035.1, read on the forward strand.
GGCAAGACCCAGTTGCTCAAGCTCGTGAGCGGCGACATCTGGCCGACACCCACGCGTTCAGGGGCGGCGGCGCGTTCCTACCGCGCGGGACGCGATGCGGTGGACTTGCTCGACGCGAAGCAGCGCATCGCCTACCTCGGCGGGGAGCGGCAGGATAAATATGCCCGCTATGGGTGGAATCTGCGCGTGCGGGAGATCGTTGCCACCGGTCTGCATCGGTCCGATCTGTTGCTCTCGCCGGTGACGCGAGCTCAAGCCAAGCAAGTGGCCGCGGTGCTCGGGGACTGCGGTATCCGCGGGCTGGCGGGGCGCGAATTCCTGTCCTTGTCGTACGGGGAGAAACGCCTGACGCTGCTGGCGCGGGCATTGGTGCAGCAGCCGGATTGGCTCTTGCTCGACGAGCTGTATAACGGCTTGGATGCCGAGTACCGCCGGCGAATCGACGCGGTACTGGCGCTTGCACGCGCCAAAGGCCAGTCCTGGGTTGCGACGGCGCATCGAGCCATGGACCTGCCGCCCGGAACGCGATCGCTGATCGAGCTGTCCGCGGGCCGGATACGTCGCATGAAGCGGCTGTCTTCCACGGACGTCGCGCATTTGCGCACCCGTGCGGGTGAATCGACTTCGCAGGCCTCGCGCCGGGGGCGGCGAACGTCGACGGCGGCCGATAGCCCGCTGCTGCTGCGGCTCACCAACGTCGACCTGTATGCCGGGCACCGAGCGGTGCTCCGCAAGGTGAATTGGCAGTTGCGGCAGGGCGAGCATTGGTCGATTTTCGGCGCGAATGGCGCCGGAAAATCCAGTTTTCTAAAACTCCTGTATGGCGATTTGTCTCCCGCGCTGGGCGGAAAAATCGAGCGCGCGGGACATCCTGCCGGGACGCCGATCTTCGAGTGGAAGCGGCGCGTGGGCTATGTCTCTCCGGAATTGCAAAGCCTCTATGCAACGAGTGTCGATGTGTTGGAGCTGGTCGCGAGCGGCCGTCACTCAAGCATCGGTCTCGCGGCGCCGCTGACGGCGGCGGACCTCAAGAGCGCGCGCGCCTGGCTTGCGTTTTTCAAATTGCGCAGTGTCGCCAGGCGCCGGCTACGCGAACTGTCCTACGGACAATTGCGCCGCGCGCTCATCGCACGGGCCATGGCGGCCGAGCCGCAAATACTCCTGCTGGATGAGCCGTTCACGGGCCTTGATCCCCTGCAGCGAGCGGCGATGAAGGGCTTGCTGGAACGCCTGATGCAGCGTCAAGTGACCCTCGTTGCCGCCGTGCATCATGCAGAGGATCTGCCGCGCGGCATGACGCGCGAACTACATTTACATAAGCGGCACGCACGCGTTGCAGATCTCTATTTTGCGACGTAAGCGAGGGCGGAGCGCCGCCGACGCAAGCGAGACTGCATGCCCATCAGGTACGGCATGGAAGAAAGATTATGTTGCGTCTCACCACGGCTTGGCTCTGCGGCGCGGTAGCTCTCGCCGGATGCAGCGGATCCGGTTATGCGGTGCGTCCGGTGCCGCGCATCGCGGCGGACACGGTCGGCAAGCCCGTAAGTGTGTTGCAAGAAGCCTTCGGTGAACCGCGCAAGGTCGATAAAACCTCGACCAAGCTGGTGTATGTCTGGTTCCTCCCGCAAAAACCCAAGGAAGGCGCGCCTTCCGGATTTCAGGGATGCGAGATGGAAGTCACCGTCGATGCGCGCTCGCAGCGCGTTTTAGGCTATTCGTTGTCGAACATCGGATGGTCGACCTGCGGCGATGTGCAGCGGCGCATCCGCGTGGCGCAGCGCTAACACCGAATCCGATTCTCGCTACAATAGGCGGCGCGCCTGCCGGCGTTTGTGCATCCGGGGTTTTCGCCGTTGTTACCAGTTTCAATTCTTTCGCTGCTGATTCAAGCCGCGCTCATCGTGCACGTGATCAGGACCGGACGGAGTATGTTGTGGATCCTGGCAATTGGGCTGTTGCCGGGAATCGGCTCGCTCGCATACCTTGTGGCCGAGGTATTGCCGGACCTGTTCGGCGGCCGCACCGCACGCCGGGCCAAAGCAGGCATCGGCCGCATGATCGACCCGAACCGCGATCTGCGCCGCGCCACCGCGGAAGTGCAGATTTCCGGCAATGTCGATGCACGCCGGCGGCTTGGCGAAGAGCTGTTCGAGCGGGCGCAGTTTGATGAAGCCATCGAGGTGTATCGCGGCGGCTTGAAGGGAATTTTCGAGTACGATCCGACCCTGCTGTTGGGCCTGGCCAAGGCGCAATACGGCAAAGAGGATTTTGCCGGGGCACGTACCACGCTCGAGCTGCTCACGCAGCAGAACCCGGATTTCAAATCGGCCGACGCCCAACTCTTGTATGCCCGCACTCTGGAGGCACGCAACGCGCTGGATGAGGCGGAGCGTGAATACGCCCTGATTGCCCCCGGATTCCCCGGCGCCGAGGCGCGGCTGCGCTACGGATTGCTGCTCAAGAAACGCGGCAAGCTGCAAGAGGCGCAGCGGGTGCTGAAGGATCTGTTGGATGGCGCCAAACTGGGCCCGGCCCACTATCGCCGCGCGCAAGCCGAATGGCTCGACCGCGCGCGCCGCGAATTAAGCTAAAATCGACGCCCGCGTTTAATTTGTCCATTGGGAGTCTCCCATGCATCGGAGCAATCGCATCGGCCGGTTCGGCCTCGTGTCTCTGGCGGCCATCATTCTCACGGCGTGCGCCGGGCAAAAGGAACCGGCAGAGAAACTCATCGGCGACATCCAGGCGAGCGTTACCGCCGCTTCCACGGAGGCCGCGAAATATATTCCGGAACAGCTCATGGATGTGCAGACGCAATTGGCGGCGTTGAAGGCGTCCTTCGATAAAAAGGATTACGCCGCCGTCGTCAGCAACGCGCCGCCCGTCCTCGCCGCCGCCCAGTCGCTGGCAACGGCCGCCGCCGAAAAAAAGGATGCAGCCCTCAAGGCACTCGACGATAAATGGACGGCCCTCGCGGGCAGCGTGCCGGAGTACCTGACTGCAATCCAGAACCGTATTGATTTTCTCGGCAAGAAAGCCAACAAAAAGGCTGCCGCGGGAATAGATCTCGACGGCGCGAAGTCGGCCTCGAGCGACGCGATGTCGCTGTGGTCCAAGGCGCAGGCGGCATTTGCCACCGGCAACCTGGACGAGGCGGTAAAAACCGCGCAGGAGGTGAAATCAAAGGCGGAGGCGACTGCGTCCAGCTTGAAGCTCGATCTTTCTGCGCCGTCCGCCAAGTCGTAAACGACGGACCTCAAAGGGCCAGGGTGCCCTCGCTGATGATGGTGGCGGTGCCGGCGATGTGCGCCGCGACCAGGCTGGCTTTGTCGATTTCAAGCCGAACTCTGACCTGTCCGGGCCGCTTCATCTGATAGCCCTGCCGGCCGATGAAAGTGGTGGATTTTTTTCCGAACTGGCCCAAATCCCAGAGGTATGCCGCCAGCATGGCATGCGCATTGCCGCTGACCGGGTCCTCCGGAATCCCCAGTGCCGGACAAAACATGCGCGATTCGGTCCATATCTCGTCGGAATCGCGATTCACGGCGAACAGGAAAAACCCTTCCGTTCCCAGCTCGCTGCCCAAGGCCATCAGTGTGTCGAAATTCGGCGCGAGTTGCTCCAGATGGCGGTGATCCGCGATCGGCACGAGCAGGCGGCTGCTGCCCTTGCGCGCGATCCGCGCCGGCATGACGTCGTGCAATTGGGTGGCAGGCAGCTTCAGCGCTTCGGCGACGCGCAGCGTGGTCTTAAACGGCAACGGCGGGTCGAGTTCCGGCGGCGTCTGCCGAAATTCGACCACCGACTCGGCCCCGGAGGCCCGCTGTTCGACTTGCGCGCTTACCTCGACGATGCCGACGCCGCAATGTTGGCGGCAAACGCCTGGCGCGCGCCTCCCCAGGGCCAGCAGTACGGTGTGGGCTGCAACGGTGGCGTGCCCCACGAACGGTGCTTCCTTGCGAGAATTGAAGAAGCGCAGCCTTACATCGTGATCCGGCGCATTCGCGGCGAACACGAATGCCGTTTCGGCGTGGGAGAATTCGCGCGCGACTGCAGCCAAGGTAGCTTCATCCTGCCCGTCCGCATCGAGGAGAACGACGGCGGGGTTTCCCGTGAAGCGGGTCGCGGTAAAGGCATCTACCTGAAAAATTCGCAAAGCGATCTCCAAAACCGATGGCGGAGTTTTGCACGCATCGGCCCGTCAGGCTACACTTCCGTGAACCTTGGGGTGGCCTGAAAAAGGCCTGAGACGCGGGACATCGAATTCTCGGTGAAGCTTGCGAACCCGTTGAACCTGACCCGGTTAGTACCGGCGTAGGGAGCAGGTAATTCATATGCGCGCAGCCGTCGAAATCAGCATGTACCCCTTGACGGGCGAGTATCGCCCGCCAATTCAAGCCTTTATCGATCGCCTCAATACGCATCCTGGCTTGATTGTGAAGACCAATGACCTGGCCACGCAGATCTGGGGTCCGCTCGATCGAATCATGGGCGTTCTCACCGAGGAAATGACCCGCTCAGCCGGCAACGCGGCACAGCTGGTTTTCGTCATGAAGGTGCTTCCGGGCCTGGCAGCGCCGGATTCAGTCCGCCCGTGATTCACGATCTGTCGATGCAGCTCGTAAGTGCCTGGCACGTTACGAGCTGGATCGAACTCCTGGCGGCCGCTCTTGCGGTGGCCTATCTGCTGCTCGCGATTGGCCAACGCTTGAGTTGCTGGCCGGCGGCATTCATCAGCTCGGTGCTCTATGTTTGGGTGCTGTTCAGTGCCCGCCTGTACATGGAATCGGTGTTGAATGCGTTCTATGCCGCGATGGCGGTGTATGGCTTTTGGCAGTGGCAGCATGGCAAGGGCGGCACTGCGCTGGCGGTGAACCGTTGGCCGATCGCCCGTCACGGCCTCGCCGCGCTTACCATCACGGCATTCTCGGTCGTGAGCGCTTTTTTCCTGAGGCGCTACACGCCGGCGGCGCTGCCGTTCGCGGATTCGATGGTGACGTGGTCCAGTGTCTTTGCCACGTTTCTGGCGGCGCGCAAGGTGTACGAGAACTGGCATTGGTGGCTGCTGATCGATTCGGTCAGCGCGTACCTGTATTACTCGCGGCATCTATACGCAACGATGCTGCTCTTCGGGCTGTACCTCATTTTGATCGTGATCGGCATGCGCGAATGGCGCCGCAGTTTGCTCCTGGCGGCCAATGCAGTGGCCTGAAATCGGGCG
>DASXMG010000036.1:0-44888 GCA_036495805.1 Steroidobacteraceae bacterium
CTGTATATATCGGTAGGTCCAAGGATTGCCGAAGCCGCCGGGTGTTTCCACCGCCGGCACATTGGTGGGCCGCGCCAGTCCCTGCGGCCAGTAGACGACGGGCCGATTGGTCCAGACATGCACTTCGTGCACCGGTCCAATGACTCCCGCGCCGATCCATTCGTTGATGAGGCGCGCGCCTTCACTCGAATGTCCCTGATTGCCCATCTGTGTCACGAGCTTGGGATTCTTCAGTGCGAGTTCGCGCAGCACGCGCGCCTCATGCACGGTCGCCGTGAGCGGCTTTTGCACATAGACATGCTTGCCGGCTTCCATGGCTGTCTTGGCGGCGGCCGCATGGTTGTGATCGGCGGTCGCCACCACGACGCCGTCAATGTGCTTTTCTTTTGCGAGCATCTCGCGAAAATCGGTATAGCGCTTCGCCTTGTCGAACTGCTCCTTCAGTTTCACCCCTTCGGGTCGCGCTTGGCCTTGCGCATCGGCCAGCAGGCTGGTGGCGCAGCGTTCGCTATACGCCAGGTCGACATCGCACACCACGCCAATGTGGTCGGATTGCGCCAGCACTTGCGCATTTTGCGATCCCATGGAACCGAAACCCACGACAGCCAGGTTCACCGTGTCGCTCGGCGCTTTCTGGCCGCGGCCTAGCACGCGGCGCGGCAGAATCATCGGAGCGCTCGCCGCTACCATGGCGCCGATCGAGGCTTTGCCCGCGCCGGCGACAAACTCGCGGCGGGTCAGGTCTTTGGTCTTCGACATCGCAGCACTCCTCTTTCGCTCTCGAATGGGGTCGCCTCGATTCTGATGCTTTGACATCACGATGGGAAGGCACGACGATACGCCGGCTTCGAAACGCGAGGTGAGTTCATGAATATTGCCGTATGGGTGGGCCGCGGTGTCTCAAGTGCCGCGCTGCTTGTTGCCCTGTTGCCGGCCGCGCTGGGGCAGTCGCAGCCGGCGACCGCGGTCTCGACTCCTCAGACGCCGCAAGTCTTATTCAAGAATCTGTTCGTCGCCGTGCAGGGCGCGAAACTATTCCCCGACAGCAAGACCTTCGCGGACGCGGTGCCGAAGGCCGCGCCGGCGGAAATCCTGGCGCGCTTCGATGCTGCGAAACCCGTCTCGAGGGAGGCGCTGCAAGCCTTTGTCGCGGAAAATTTCGTGTTGCCGACGCAGGCGAGTGGGCCGGAAGTTCCCGCGGCGGAGCGGGTTAGCATCACGCGCCACATCGATTTGCTGTGGGATCAGCTGACTCGCACCACGACTTCCGCGCCTGCCTATTCCTCGCTGCTGCCGCTGCCGGAACCCTACGTCGTCCCCGGCGGACGTTTTCGCGAACTGTACTATTGGGATTCGTACTTCACGATGCTCGGACTGGTGGAAAGCGGCCGGCACGATCTGGTCGAGCACATGGTGCGAGACTTTGCCTCGCTGATCGACACCTACGGTCACGTGCCGAACGGCACGCGCAGCTACTATCTGAGCCGCTCACAACCCCCGTTTTTCTTTGCGATGGTCGGATTGCTCAGTACCGAGGATCCGGCGGCTTCTTACTCGCGCTATTTGCCGCAGCTGCGCCGGGAATACGCCTTCTGGATGCAAGGCGAGAAAGGGTTGGCGCGCGGCACCGCGCACCGTCGCGTCGTTTCCTTGGCAGACGGCGCCGTGCTGAACCGGTACTGGGACGACGCCGACACGCCGCGCGATGAGTCCTATCGCGAAGACACAGAATTGGCGCAACGCAGTGGACGCATTCCCAAACAGTTGTATCGCGATATACGGGCGGCGGCCGAAAGCGGTTGGGACTTCGGTTCGCGCTGGTTTGCCGACGGCAAGAGCCTGGCGAGCATCAACACCACCGAGATCATCCCGATCGATTTGAACAGTCTCTTGTTTGGTCTCGAGGAGGCCATTCGCTCAGGTTGCGAGCGGGCTCACGATGCCGCGTGCGTGACGGATTTTTCTCACCGCGCATCCGCGCGGCGCGACGCAGTGAATCGCTATTTGTGGGATTCGGCCGGTGGTGTGTTCCGCGACTATCGGTGGGTGAAGCGAGCACAAGTGCCGCGCATCTCGGCGGCAACGCTTTACCCCTTGTTTGTCGCGCTTGCCAGTAAGCCGCAGGCAGCGGCCGTGGCTTCCACGGTTTCGCGCGATCTGCTCAAAGCCGGCGGCATCGTCACTACACCGCAAGTGACGGGACAGCAGTGGGACGCACCCAATGGCTGGCCGCCGTTGCAATGGATCGGCGTCTCCGGCTTGCGCCATTACGCCATTTCGCCCTTGGCCGACGTCTTGGCCTGCCGGTGGATGGTCAGCGTCAATCGCGTTTACGGCGAAAGCGGCAAACTCGTGGAGAAATATGACGTGGTCACCACGGGACGTGTCGGCGGCGGCGGGGAGTATCCCTTGCAGGACGGCTTCGGCTGGACCAACGGCGTGATGCGCAAACTCATGGCGCTTTACCCAAAGTTTGCCGCCAATAACACGCCGGAATCCTGCGGCTCGGATGGAACGGCGCAACAATAAGCACAAGCTATTGATTGATAAGCCTGTTTTATCGATCGCGCGAATTCGAATGGACACATATATCAGCTGACACCATACTGAATACCCCCGTCGAACGGAGTTGATCTGTGACCAGTCCGGTGATTCCCATTTCACGCGCGGGCGCTACAAAACAGCGAAAAAGACAGGCGCCGCGCGGACGTCAGGTGGCGCCTGAGGCGTTGGCCGAGGTGCAAGCGCTAATCGGGCCTGCACCCTGGCGTCACGACCTGCTGATCGAGTACTTGCACCGGATCAATGATCGATATCGGCAGTTGGGCGCGCCGCACATGGCGGCACTGGCGAAACTTCTCGGATTGGCGCAGACCGAGGTCTATGAGGTGGCCACCTTTTATCATCACTTCGATGTCGTGAAAGAAAACCCCGACGGTTCGTTAGCCGCCGCCCCTGCGCTGACAGTACGGGTGTGCGATGGTTTGAGCTGCGAAATGGGCGGAGCGAAGCGGCTGCTGGAGAAATTACCCGGGATGCTTGGCCGCGACGTGCGCGTAATTCCGGCGCCGTGCGTCGGGCGCTGTGAGCAGGCCCCCGTGGCGGTGGTGCACCAAAAGCCCGTGCCCAGGGCCACATTGGAGGCCGTACGGAGCGAGGTCCAAGCGGGGCATTTCACCGATACGCCGCCAAGCTATATCGATTTCGATGCCTATGCAAAGGAGGGCGGTTATTCGTTGCTGCGCGACTGCATGGAACATCGACGCGATCTCGAGAGCGTCCTGAAAACCATGGAAGACTCGGGGCTGCGGGGCCTTGGCGGTGCGGGTTTTCCGGCGGGTCGCAAGTGGCGCATCGTGCGCGGCGAGGCGGCACCGCGCATGATGGCGGTCAACATCGATGAAGGCGAGCCCGGCACCTTTAAGGATCGCGTCTATCTCGAACGCGATCCGCATCGCTTTCTCGAGGGCATGCTCATCGCCGCCTGGGCGGTCGGCATATCGGCGATCTATATTTACCTGCGCGATGAGTATCACGGCTGTCGCGCGCTGCTCGAAACAGAACTCTCCAAGCTCACGGACAATCCACCCGTACCCTTGCCGAAGATCGAATTGCGACGCGGAGCGGGCGCCTACATATGCGGCGAAGAGTCGGCGATGATCGAGTCGATCGAGGGCAAGCGCGGCATGCCGCGCCTACGCCCGCCGTATGTGGCGCAGGTCGGACTGTTCGGCCGGCCGACCTTGGAGCATAACTTCGAGACGCTGTTCTGGGTGCGCGAGATCCTGGAAAAAGGTGCCGAGTGGTTTGCCTCGCAAGGGCGCAACGGCCGCAAAGGCTTGCGCAGCTTCTCGGTTTCCGGGCGGGTGAAAGATCCCGGTGTGAAACTCGCGCCGGCCGGCATCACCGTGCGTCAATTGATCGACGAATATTGCGGCGGCATGCTAGAGGGCCATGCATTTTATGGCTACCTGCCCGGCGGCGCTTCCGGCGGCATTCTGCCTGCCTCGATGGGCGACGTCCCGCTGGATTTCGACACCCTGCAACCCTATGGCTGCTTCATCGGATCCGCCGCGGTGATCGTGCTGTCCTCGCAAGATACGGCCAAAGCGGCGGCGCGCAACATGATGCGTTTTTTTGAACACGAATCCTGCGGTCAGTGCACACCGTGCCGCGTAGGGACCGCCAAAACCAATGCGCTCATCGCCGGCGACAAGTGGGACAAGCCGCTGCTGGCTGAACTCTCGCAGGTGATGCGCGACGCCTCCATCTGCGGCTTGGGACAGGCGGCTCCCAATCCGGTCGACACGGTCATCAAGTACTTTCCGAACGAGTTGACTTAGAGGGAAACAGCATGAGCGCCACCACTCCCGAAATGCGCCGGCAGACTGAGGCCCCCACCGTGACCTTCCTGCTGGACGGCCGTGAAATGACGGCGTTGCCGGGCGAAACCTTGATTGAGATCGCCGATCGCGAAGGTATCGAAATCCCTCGGCTCTGCTACAAGGCGGGGATGGAAGCGGTCGGCAATTGCCGCTCGTGCATGGTTGAAATCAAAGGCGAGCGGGTGCTGGCGGCTTCCTGTTGCCGCGCGCCCACGGCCGGCATGCAGGTGACCACCAACAACGATCGCGTGCACAAGGCGCAACAGATGGTCGTCGAGCTGCTGCAGTCCGACATGCCGGAGACGGAATACACCCGTCACAATGAGGTCGACGAGTGGGCGGCGAAGCTGAAGGTCGGCAAGCCGCGTTTCGCGCCGCGCCCCGCAGTGCAAGCGGATCTGTCGCATGCGGCGATCGCCGTGAATCTCGACGCCTGCATCCAGTGCACGCGATGCGTCCGCGCCTGCCGTGACGAACAAATGAACGACGTCATCGGCTTGGCCTCTCGCGGCCAGCATGCCAAGATCGTTTTCGACATGGACGATCCAATGGGTGCGTCCACCTGCGTGGGGTGCGGCGAGTGCGTGCAGGCCTGTCCGACAGGCGCGCTGATGCCGGCGCGCGAGGTCGCGCTGTCCGTGCCCGACAAATCGGTCAAGTCACTCTGTCCTTATTGCGGCGTGGGTTGTCAGCTGACCTACCACGTCAAGAACGACAGCATTCTTTACGTCGAAGGACGCGACGGCCCGGCCAATCAATCGCGGTTATGCGTCAAAGGGCGCTACGGATTCGACTATTCGCGCCATCCGCAGCGACTCACGGTTCCGCTGATCCGCAGGTCCGATGCACCGCCCAAATCCGGCAGGTTCGTGATGGATCCGGACAACGTCATGCAGGTGTTTCGCGAGGCGACTTGGGAAGAAGCGATCGCCTTGGGCGGCGGCACGCTGCGCCAACTACGCGACACCTATGGTCCCAAATCGCTCGCCGGGTTCGGTTCGGCCAAGGGCAGCAACGAAGAGGCGTACTTGTTCCAGAAGCTGGTGCGCACCGGCTTCGGCAGCAACAACGTCGATCACTGCACGCGGCTCTGCCACGCTTCGAGTGTCGCGGCACTTCTCGAGGGCATCGGCTCCGGCGCCGTCAGCAACCCCGTCATGGACGTCACGCAGGCCGCCGTGGTCATCGTGATCGGGGCCAACCCAACGGTCAATCATCCGGTGGCGGCGACCTTCATCAAAAATGCCATGCGCGCCGGCACCAAGCTGATCGTGATCGATCCGCGCCTCAGCGACTTGGCGCGCACGGCGTATCGCTTCTTGCAATTCAAACCCGACACCGATGTGGCCCTGCTCAACGCCATGATGCACGTCATCATCGAGGAGAATCTGGTCGACGCTAAATTCATCGCGGACCGCACCTTGGGTTACGCGGAATTGGCGAAGAATGTGCAGGGCTATAATCCGGATTTGATGGCACCGATTTGCGGCGTTCCCGCGGATACCATTCGCGAGGTCGCGCGGCTTTATGCGACCAGCTCCGGCTCCATGATTCTCTGGGGCATGGGCATCAGCCAGCATATTCACGGTACCGACAACGCCCGCTGCCTCATTGCGCTGGCCTTGATGACCGGGCAAATCGGCAGGCCGGGTACCGGGCTGCACCCGCTGCGGGGACAGAACAACGTGCAGGGGGCTTCGGACGCCGGGCTCATTCCCATGATGTACCCGGACTATCAGCGGGTCGATGACCCGAAGGCCATCGCGCGATTCGCCAAAGCGTGGAACGTGCCGGTCGACAAGCTCGACAATAAGGCGGGGCTGACCGTGGTCGAGGTCATCAAGAACATCCTCGCCGGCAACGTCAAAGGCATGTACATCATGGGCGAGAACCCCGCCATGAGCGATCCGGACGCGGATCATGCGCGTGAGGCACTCGCCAAGCTCGACATGCTCGTGGTGCAGGATATTTTCCTGACTGAGACCGCCTATCTAGCCGACGTGATACTCCCTGCGTCATCGTTTGCCGAGAAAACCGGCACCTTCACGAATACCGATCGATACGTGCAGATAGGGCGGCAGGCTCTCAATCCACCCGGCAAGGCGCGGCAGGATTTGGAGATCATCATCGATATCGCGCGCCAGCTCGGCCTTTCTTGGTCCTATGGCACGGGAGAGCAGGCGGTGGCAGCCGTGTTCGATGAAATGCGCCACACCATGCCCAGCATCGGCGGCATCACCTGGGAGCGGCTGCAGCTGGAAGACAGCGTCACGTATCCCTGCGAGAAGGAAGGGGACCCCGGCGATTCCGTGGTGTTCATTAATTCGTTTCCGACACCGACCGGCAGGGCGAAATTTGTCCCCGCCGATATCATTCCAGCGGACGAACGGCCGGATACCGACTATCCGATGGTATTGATCACCGGACGGCAATTGGAACATTGGCACACGGGCAGCATGACGCGACGATCCGGCGTTCTTGATGCCCTCGAGCCCGATCCGGTCGCCATGCTCAATCCGCTCGATATGGCGGCGCTCGGCGCCAAGCCGGGACAGCTCATCACGATTCAGTCGCGGCGCGGCAAGGTCAGTTTGTATGCACGCGCCGACGAGAGCTCGCCGCATGGCGCGGTGTTCGTGCCTTTCTGCTTCTATGAAGCCGCGATCAACAAGCTCACGAATTCAGCGCTCGACCCCTTCGCCAAGATCCCCGAGTTCAAGTATTGCGCCGTACGTTTGAGCTTGGGCGGCACGACGCCGGTACTTGCGAGTTTCGGCGGCGGCCAGATTCTGGAGCCGGTCACGGCGGGCGAGGATTGATTTGCAGTTCCGCCAGCTCACTCAGTGTGTTGGCATTCGCAAACGCCGCTTCGTCGTCGAATATGACTTTGGCGCCGTGACGCTGGGCGGCGAACAGGCCCGTCTTGCGCTCACCGCTTTCGATGAAGGCGCGCAAGCTGTCGCGCAGCGAAACTCGCAACAGGCAGAATACCGGCTGCGGCCGCAGTTCGCCTGCTTCGCGCGTGTAGGCGGTCGCCAAATCCGCGGAGGCGTTTACGAGGCCCTGCGCGAGGCGCGCGACCAAGTCGGTTGGAAAATTCGGCGAGTCGCATGGCACGGTAACCAGGTAGGCCGTGTCGCAATGCGTGAGGCCCGCGAGCATGCCCGCCAGCGGCCCGGGAAAATCGGGCATCTCATCCTGCCAAACGGGTACGCCCATGGCTTGATAGGCAGGCAGGTTGCGGTTGGCGTTGAGCATCAAGGCGGCTACCTGGGGTCTCAGGCGCTCCAGCGCATGCTGCGCGAGCGGCGCTCCTAGATGCGTTTGCAATCCTTTGTCGATTCCGCCCATGCGGGTCCCGCGGCCGCCCGCGAGAATCAGTCCGCTGACTTCGTTTCTTGGATTGATCATGGTCGTTCGTCGCAATGGCTCATCGTAGCGCGCGCCGGCGGAGGCTGCCATCGAGGCCCATAGTATCGAGCTCAGCGCCGCATCGTCCGAGTCGATGCGCGAGATCAGTATCGTCGATGAGCTGGGTGTTCGCCGCACGATCTTTATCCCCGCCGAGCGGCCGCTGACGGTGCTGTTGAACGATCGCGAGCTTGTGACGCTGATGACGCTGGGCGCTTCACCTGAACTGTTGGTGCTGGGGTTTCTGCTGAATCAGCGCTTGATCGAGGATGCGGCGGCAGTCGAGTCAATCATGGTGAACTGGAATTCAAGCATGGCCATGGTCAGAACTCACGGCTCGTCACGGGATGCGCCGCTGCGTGCGGTGGCATCCGGCAGCGGGCAAGGGTCGGTATTCAGGCGTTTGCTCGATCAAATCGACACCATCAAGCTGCCGGGCGTTGCGCAGGCGCGCATCCGAAGCAGCGCTTTGCGCAGTTTGCTGGAGGTGATGCGCCAGCATGACAGCATCCACCGCCTGGCAAGATCCGTGCACAGCTGCGCATTGTTTCAGGAGGCTCGCCTGCTAGTGTCGGTCGAGGATGTGAGCCGGCACAATGCGCTCGACACGATCAGCGGCTGGATGGCCTTGCACGGAATCGAAGGCGGCGACAAGGTGCTGTTCACCACGGGGCGGCTGACCGGCGAAATGGTCATCAAGGCGGCGCAGCGCGGCGTGCCGATCTTCGTGTCGCGCAATGGCGTGTCGGCCATGGGATACGAGCTAGCGAAAAAATTCGGCATGGCGCTGTTTGGACGCGCGGTGAATCGACGCTTCCACTGCTATGTCGGCGAGGCACGTCTGGACGCAGAATTGTAGGCTCTCGCGCGCAACTTATGCTCCGCCGTTCATATTGGCGGCGCTGGCTCACCATGCTACTTTTCCAGCGGTTTTTCTGCTTGTAGAGCACAGCTCGCGAGTGGCCATCGCGCCGCCTTCAATCCGTTCGACGAGATTTCAATGACCCAATCGATTCGCTTGGCGATGTTACTTGCTCTCGCTCCTTGTGCCTTCGTCAAGCCGGCCGCCGCCGAAGACGCCGCAGGCGATGCAGCCGATGCGTCGAAGGCGCAAGCGCCGGCACTGCCGCACGTGACTGTGACCTCCAAAAAAGAGTCCGATGACTACCGCGTTCAATCCACCGATTCGCTGGGACCCTTGGGCTCGCAGAAATTGCTCGATGTCCCCTATGCGGTCGGAGTGTTGACCGAAGATCTGATTCAAAACTCCATGGCGACCAATTTCAAGGATGTTTCCAAGTATTTGCCGCTGGTTGCTTATCAAGAGCAGCAGGGGGCGGATATCCTGCGGCCGCAAACTCGCGGCATGCAGGGCGGCAATTTTCAAAACTCGCGCATGGACGGCATGCAGATGTTCATCACCGTCGCCACCGCGATGGAACAGTTTCAGCAAATAGAAGTGGTGAGTGGTGTTTCTGCCTCGCTATACGGACCTGCCAATCCATCCGGCATGTTCAATTTCGTCTCGAAGCGCCCGACCGATTATGACTTGCGCGAAGTTACCGTGAGCTATGCCACGGACAGCCTCGGCACGGCGCACGTTGATTTGGGCGGTAAGATCGATAGCAACGGCATCGTGAGCTATCGCTTCAACGGCGTGTTTGGCGAGGGCGACGCGTGGGTCGATCATAGCCACGCCAAGCGCGTGCTCGGCAGCCTCGCAATCGATGTGCGGCCGATGCAAGACACCGTCATCGAGACCAATTACAGCTACTATCACTTGATCGACACCGGCTATCCCGGCTGGTTTACCTACAGCGAAAAAATCAACCTGCCGCCGGCGCCGGATCCCACCGACGTGGGGTATGGGCAGAACTACGCAGGTGTCGATTTGTTGACGCGCATGGCCAGCGTGCGCGTGAAACACGAAATCAATTCCGATTGGCATTTGGTCGTGGGCGCTCTCAATCAAGACGCCTCGCGCGACATCACCACGCCGGTCAACAATCTGACCAACAACAACGGCAACTACACTACATCGTTGGGCACGGGCTTCGCGCCGCGCTTCATCATGACGAGCGACGCGGCATATCTCGATGGCAACTTCACAACGGGGGCCATCACGCACGACCTCACGATCGGCACGGCGGGCTACAAGGCACAGTCCTATTCGGTGATCACGCCCGCGACGCCCGCAAGCGTCTTGCTGGGCAGCGCGAACATCAATAATCCGCAGATCTTTCCGTTCCCCACGGCGGGCCTGCCGAATGTAGGGCTCAACTTCGACTCCTCGACGGCGTATCAACAAGGTGTGAATATCGGCGATACCATCCGTTTCACGGAGGCCTGGTCGGCGCGTCTCGCGGTGAGCCAGGATTGGTTTCACACCGACAATTACAACGCCAAGGCGGTCGAGCTGCCGGAATACGCCGACCATGGCTTGAGCCCTACGGCAAGCCTCATGTACAAGCCACAGAGCAACATGACGGCGTATGCCACCTTTGCCAGCAGCTTGCAGGCGGGAGACCTGGCGCCCACGACGTCGCCCCCGCTGGTCAACAGCGGGCAGAGCCTGGCGCCGTACCGAAGCAAGGAATATGAGGTCGGCTACAAGGTGTCACTGGAAAAAATCGATCTCACCGCGGCGCTGTTTCGCATTCAACGGCCATTTGCCAATATCAACGCCGCCGACAACGCGTTCGAAATATCCGGCTTGCAGGTAAACAGGGGCGTGGAACTGTCGGCCGTCGGCGAAGTGGTTCAGAACTTACGAGTCTATGGTGGTGTGACCTTGCTGGATGCGCGCCTCGAGAACACGCCGCTGGCGACGACCAACGATAAGATCTATGTGGGCGCGCCCAAGGTCAAGGGCAACACCCTGTTCGAGTACGGCATTCCGACGGTCCCTGGACTGGTGGCGACTTTTGATTGGCAGTTCTCAGGACCGCGCGCGGCGAACGATACCAATTCGTTCTTCGTTGCCGGGTACAATTTATTCGACTTGGGTGCACGCTACACCTCGAACATCCTGACGAGGAAGATCACGTGGCGTCTGTCGGTGGACAACCTCACGGACAAGCGCTATTGGTCAACGGTCGCACCGAGCAATCTGACCGGTGCCAATACGGGAAATCTGTTGGGGCACTTCGGTACGCCGCGAACGCTGCTCGCGGCCGTGAGCGTCGATTTTTAAGCCGCTACGGGAGCTTCCATGATTCGTTGCCTGCTTGCTTTGACTGCTGCGCTGCTCGCCGCATCCTCGGCCGCAGCCGCCGATGCGCCTGTGGTGCGCCTGCACGCCGCAGGCAGCTTACGCGCCGCCATGTCGGATATTGCAAAAGCGTATACAGAGGCCTACGGCGTCAGCGTCGCGCCGACCTTTGGCGGCTCCGGATTGCTCAAAGATCGGCTGGCAAAGGGCGAGCCCGGCGATGTCTTTGCCTCGGCGGACATGGGCAACCCCCAGGCGCTCAGCAGCGCCGGAAAATCGGGGCCGACCGTGCTGTTCGCGCACAATCATCTGTGCGCCATTTTGCGGCCGGGCTTGAAGGCGACACCGGCGTCGCTGCTCGCGACGTTGCTAAACCCGTCGGTCAAAGTCGGCACATCGACGCCCATTGGCGACCCGGCGGGAGACTATGCATGGGCTCTGTTCAAAAAGGCAGACGCGGTGCGGCCCGGCAGCCGCGCGACGCTCGAGGCCAAGGCCGTCAAGATCGGCAATGCGCCCGGATCGCTGGCCGTGCCTTCCGGCGTGACCAATGGCGTCGCTTGGCTGTTCAAGGAGAAGCGGGCGGACCTCTTTCTCGCTTACTGCACCGGCGGCGCGGCGGTTGCCGCCGAGCTGCCGGGCACGACGACCCTCTCGCTGCCGCCGGAACTTGCCATCGAAGCGAATTACGGACTGACGATCCTACGAGAGGCAAATCAGGATCGCGCGGCGCAATTTGCGCTGTTTATTTTGTCGCCGCCGGGACAGAAGATCCTGGCGGACCATGGTTTTGACGCGCCGCTTCGAGCCACGCCTTAAGGCATACCGAGACAGGCTCTCCATTCGCTCCCTGTTACAATCGCCCGACAGGAAATAGTGCGAATCGTGGGGCGGGCGAATGCGATACACCAAAGGTGCAACGAAGGCCGAGACGTCTCTCGGGTTGCACTTGCGGTATGCCGTCGAGCCCGGTGAACAGCGCGGCGCGACGCTCGGCAATCCGCTGTTCGATCTCCTTGGCGCGGTGTTGGAACTGGGCTCGATCCGGCATGCGGCGCAGTCGCTGGGATGTTCCTACCGCTATCTTTGGGGCTCGCTGAGAAAGTGGGAACAGAAACTGGGCGAGCCGCTCATCATCTGGTCGCAGGGACAACGCGCCCGGCCGACGCAGTTTGCGGAAAAGCTCCTCTGGGCCGAACGGCGCGCACGCACGCGCATGCAGCCGCATATCGAGGCTTTGCGTTCCGATCTGGCGCGCGTCGTCGACGAAGCTCGCGATCAACGCCATCAGCTGCTCGCGGTCCAGGCCAGCCATGACATGGCGTTGTCGGTTTTACAGAAGCACGTCGCCGACACGGCGGACCTGCACCTCGATATTCGATTCCAGGGAAGCCAGGATGCGCTGCGCGGATTGTCGGATCGGCAATGCCTCGTGGCGGGTTTCCATGTGCCGGCACTGCGCGGCGCCGCGCCGGTGTTTGCCAAGGCGTTGAAGCCGCTGCTCAAGCCGGGGCGGCATAAATTGATCGGCTGTTCACGGCGCATGCAGGGCTTGATGGTCCGGCGCGAGCATGCGGCACTGATTCGCACCTTTCCTGATGTGGTGCGGCACCGCTTGCGATTCGTGAACCGTCAGGTCGGCTCCGGCACGCGCATGCTCATCGATCATCTCATGCACGAACATTCGTTGAATCCCAGCGACCTGCCGGGTTACAGCGGACTCACGGAGGAAACCCACGTCGCCGTGGCCTTGTGCGTGGCCAGCGGGTTGGCCGATGCAGGCGTCGGCGTCGAAGCCGCCGCACTCGAGTTTGGGCTGCACTTCGCCCCCTTGGCGGAGGAGAATTATTTTCTCGCTTGCCTGAAAGGCAATCTCGGGCATCCGGCGGTGCTGCGCTTGAGCGCGGCGTTGGCCGCGCCCGGCTGGCGCGAAATTTTGAAGAATCTACCGGGCTATCGGCCCGCCTTGGCGCCCGGAAAGGTACTCGTCATGACCGAGGCGCTGCCGTGGTGGCCGAAGATCAAGTCCAAGCCCAAGCAGCGAAAAACGCTTCCGGCACCGAGAGCCGCAAGCGCCGCGGCGGCCGACCAACTGGTCTGACCATCTAGCGCGACCACTCGGTGTTCGCGCTGAAGCGCTGCGGGCTCGAGTACACATTGCAGTGTTTCTCGCGCAAAAATCCCACCAGCGTGAGGCCGGACGCCACGGCTAGATTGACGGCGAGGCTCGACGGCGCGCCGATGGCGGCGAGAATACCGACGCCGGTGCGCAATGCCTTTTGCGTCAGTTCAAAACTTGCGCGGCCGCTCAACAGAATGATGTGCTCGTTGAGTGGCAATCGCCCGGCCATCAGCAGTTCACCGACCAGTTTGTCGAAGGCGTTGTGACGGCCGACATCCTCCGCCACTGTGATGAGTTCTCCGGAAAAATCGAATAGCGCGGCGGCATGGATGCCGCCGGTGTCGCCGAATTTGGACTGTGACGATCTCATACGCTCGGGCAAACTGAACAGCAACGCCAACTCGATTGCACGGGTCGGCGCAATGCGGATTGCGGCCGCGCGCGCGATCGCGGCGTCGAGTCCGGTGGTGCCGCACACGCCGCAGCTCGAACCCGCCGAAAAACGCCGCGTCGCGGTTTGCATTTCCATGTGTACCCCGGGACGCAGCCGCACGTTGACCACGTTGGGACGACGTGTGCTCGATTCGACGGCATCGATATCGCCGGCTTGGTTGACGAGGCCCTCTCCGTACAAGAGGCCCACCGCAAGATTCTCATCGTCGCCGGGCGTTCTCATCGTCGTTCCGAATGACACCGGTTCGAGCCCGAGCGCCGGATGGTGCAGCATATACTCGAGCGGTGCCTCGACTGCGACCCGGTCCTGCTTGACGACGTGCGAGTCAAGCCCGGCGCGGGTGATGTTGACCGTCATCGTGCCGCCCGCAACGGGCGGCTCCTGGCCAGGCGCGATAAATTCGGCGGTGCTCACCTGCCTATATTACCGCTGTTCTCTTTTGCCGGCTGCGAATCCCTGCAAAAACAGTGTGTTAGAATTTCAGTTTGCGGTGCGAACGACGCAGTTCGCGGACATCCATGATCAAACTATTGTCACGCCTGCCTTGGGCCGCGCTCTACGCGTTTTCCGCGTTTCTTTACTTTCTCGCCTACTACGTGGCGCGCCATCGCGATCACGTCATTCGCGAGCAGCTGGGGAAAGTCTATCCCGACTTGAAGCCGGCTGAGCGCGAAGCGATTCACAAACAGTTCCTTAAGAATTTTTGCGATGTGGTGGTCGAGTTGTTGAAGTCGGTGTCGATGACGGCAGATGACATGCGCAGCCGCATGCGCGTCATCAATGGCGAGTCGGCACGCCAATACCTCGATGCCGGTCAGTCCATCATGTTCATGACTTCGCACCTCGGCAACTGGGAATGGTTGCTGCATGGGGTGACGTTGCAGCTGGGGTATCCGGTCGATGCCGCCTACAAGCCCTTGCACGATGCCTGGGCGGAGCGCCTGATGCTCAAGCTGCGTTCGCGCTTCGGTGCCCGGTTGGTGCCCGCCAAGGATTTGCTGGCCGACTTTTTTCGCCGGCGCGGCGTCGTACGCGCGATCGGCATGAACGCCGACCAAGCACCGATATCGACGGATCAACGCTATTGGACACGATTTTTGGGTCAAGACACCGCTTTCTACGTGGGCGCAGAACAAATCGCGCGTGCCATGCGTCTGCCGATCCTGTATGCCCATGTGCGGCGCGTGCGGCGCAGCCACTACGAAGTGGAGTTTCTGCCGCTCTGGGACGGCCGTGAGGCCTTGGATGCGAATCAGGTCACCGAGCGCTATGCGCGCGCATGCGAAGCCGAAGTACTGAAAAGTCCCGCGGACTGGCTCTGGTCCTACAGACGCTGGCGGCTGAA
Source organism: Steroidobacteraceae bacterium (assembly GCA_036495805.1). Classification (GTDB taxonomy): domain Bacteria; phylum Pseudomonadota; class Gammaproteobacteria; order Steroidobacterales; family Steroidobacteraceae; genus Bog-1198. Next base: position 14,929 of record DASXMG010000036.1, read on the forward strand.
GAAGCCACTATACGGTGCCGCATCCGCTTAAACCACGAGTCGGAGATCGCTTATGAAGCTGGATGAAAGCCCACGCAGCGACAATGTCGAGGACCAGCGCGGCTCGGGAATCGGGCGGGGCGCCGGTATCGGTATCGGCACCATCGTCATCGTGGTCATCGGCTATTTTCTAGGCATCAACCCCTCCACCCTGTTGAGCCTGCTGAATGGCGACCCGCAATCGGTCACGGCACCCGGCCAGGCGCCCACGGCGGGCGACCCCAATGATCCGCAGGTGGATTTCGTGCGCGCGATTCTGGGCGATACGGAAGCGGTCTGGGGCGCCTACTTCCAAAACATGGGCAAGGTTTATGCACGGCCCAAGCTGGTGCTGTTCAGCGAGCAAGTCGACTCGGCTTGCGGCCTGGCGAGTTCAGCCGCGGGACCGTTCTATTGTCCCGGCGATCAAAAGGTCTATATCGATTTATCCTTTTATCGGCAGCTGGCCGCGGAATTCGGTGCCCCCGGAGATTTCGCGCGCGCCTACGTCATCGCGCACGAGGTTGGGCATCACGTGCAAAATCTCTTAGGCATCACCGATAGCGCCGCGCAATCCGAGCGCCGTACCGGACGCGCCGGCGCGAATCAAGTATCGGTGCGGGTTGAGCTGCAAGCCGATTGCTTCGCCGGCGTATGGGCGCAGCAGGCAAATCGAGCGCGAAAAATCCTCGAGCCCGGCGATCTGGAGCAGGGGCTCGCTGCGGCCTCTTCGGTGGGGGATGACACCCTGCAAAAACGCACCCAGGGGACTATCGTCCCGGATAGCTTTACTCACGGCACTTCCGCGCAGCGCGTGCGATGGTTTCGCCGTGGATTCGATTCCGGAAAAATCGACAATTGCGATACTTTCAGTTCCGGGGAGTCGCTTTGAGCTTGCCTTCCAGATGCTTCGCCAACTGCGCGATGGTGGGATAGTCGAACAACTCGGTTAGATCGACGAATCCCGGGAAATCCCGATCGATGCTTTCGTGGATTTCGATCAGCTTGAGGGAACTTGCGCCGATCTCGAACAGGTTGTCATTCACATCGATTCGCTTTCCCGGCAGCGCCGCTTCGCACAGCGCCTGCAAGCGAGCCTCCAAGCCCACGCTGGTTTCGCGCTCCGCGCCGCCGCGCGATTCGCGCAGCGTCGTCAGTTCGGCCAGCTCGCCGTCGAATTCGCCGGACGTATAGGCTTGTTCCAGCAGATGGCGCTGGACCTTGCCGCTGGTGGTCTTGGGAATTCGTTTGGTCGGAATGACCTGCGCAACCTCGAGCCCCGTGTGCTCATTGATGAGCCGGCTGACCTCGTTCGCCGTGGGCAAAAATTCCGCCATGCTGCCGCGATGGAGCACAAACATCACGAGTTCTTCGCCTTGAGAGCCGGGCCTTGCGATACCGGCGGCGACGACTTTGTTCAAGTCGAGGGCCGCCGCGCGCTGCGCGATGTTCTCGAGATCATAGGGATAATAATTCTGGCCATTGACGAAGATGATCTCCTTGGCACGGCCGACGATATACAGCTCCGCCTCGTGGATCACGCCCAAATCACCGGTGTCGAGCCAGCCGTTCGCATCGATGGCCGCCGCCGTTGCCTCGGGGTCGCCGAAGTAGCCGCGGGTGACGCTGGCACCGCGGATCAAGATGTGACCGACGGTCTCGTCCGGCAGGCCGGTGCGCGAATCATCGGCGATGAGCAATTCCGTGTTGGGCACGATGTGGCCTACGCTCATCACCTCAAATGCGTCGCGCGCTTCGATGGGATTGAGTTCGATTTTCGAGCCCACGCTCAAACGGTGGCGGTTCAAGCGTATCCATTGAAACTCGACGTTTTGACGCGGAAACGCCACCCCAAGACTGGCCTCGGCCAGGCCGTACACCGGGTACATGGCACTGCGCCTCAATCCGGTATGCGCCAGCGCGTTCATGAATTCATTGCAGAGGGGAACTGAAATCGGCTCGGCGCCGTTGTAGATGTTTCGAATCGATGACAGGTCGGTGTTCTCCAGCCGCCGATCGCCAAGAACCCTCAGAAAGTGCCGATAGCCGAAGTTGGGCGAGCAGGTCAATGTCGCCCGCTTCTTGGCGGCAATCTGCAGCCACAGCAACGGACGGCGCACGAACAACTCGGTGGGCATGAGGTTGATGTGCACTCGATTCGCGAATTGCATCAGGTACAGCCCGATCAGGCCCATGTCGTGCGTGAGGGGCATCCAACTGAATGAAACATCATGTGTGCTGTATTTGCCGATCTCCGTCGCGCCCTGCGTGTTGGCGATCAAGTTTGCGTGGCTCAACATCACGCCCTTCGGTTCGCTGGTCGATCCGGACGAAAATTGAATGAATGCCAGGTCTGCGGGTGCCGGCCGGACGATCTTGCCGGGCTTGGAGATGTCCGAAATCGATTCCACCAGGAATGCGCGCGCTTTCAGCTGTTCGAACAGGGCGGTTTCGCCTACCTGCGCCGCGAGCGCTGCCAGACGCTCCAAGCTCCTGGCGTCGGTATAGAGCAGCGGATTGCCGAGCTTGCGCGCGACCCGAAGCAGCTTGTGGCGGTGCTCGTCGCTGATGCCCACCGCGAGCGGCACGGGGACGATGCCGCCGCACAAGGCAGCCCAGAAGCCATCGAGAAATTGCTCGTTGTTGGTCAGGAAAATGATCATCTTGTCGCCGCGGCGCGCGCCGGCCGCCTGCAGCAGGTACAAAATGCCCATCGCGCGTGCATGCACTTCGGGATACGACACGCGCCGTTCGTTATTCTCGCCTTCAACGTAAGTCACGCTTCGGTCGACATCCTGATTGTCTTCGAGAACTTCGACGAAGGTGGTGTACTTGTCGGCCAAGTTGCTGTCGTTCATCGCATTTGTACCGTCATCATGAGGTTGGATCGCGGCCGCAGGTTGATCTGCGCCTCGAATTCAATGGGCTCGTTTGTGGCTCGCTGCAGGCGAAAACGGCGCATCATGGTGCGCATGTGCACCAGCATTTCGAACATCGCGATGTTCTCGCCGATGCAGTGGCGCGGCCCCACCGCAAAGGGAATATAAGCGAATTTGTGGCGCTCATCGGCATCGGCGTCGGCAAATCGCTCCGGCTTGAATTCTTCGGCATCGCTCCAGAAGTGCGGATGCCGATGCAGCATGTAGGGACTGATGAACACATCGGTGCGCGGCGCGATGGGGAAGCCGCCGAGTTCATCGGCTTCGATGGATCGGCGCGGGATGAGCCAGCCCGGCGGATAGAGCCGCAAGGATTCCTGCAAAACCTGGTGGGTGAACGACATCGCTTCGGCCGCCGCCAGGCCCAAAACGCCTTGTGCGCTGGTCTGGTCAGCTTCCGCCTGCAACTGCTCCGCGACCTGCGGGTGAGCACTGACGAGATACCAGGTCCAGGTCAGCGCCGCGGCGGTGGTTTCGTGGCCGGCGACGATGAGTGTCAGCACCTCGTCGATCAATTCCTTGTCGGACATCGGCTCATCGCTTTCACGGTCCCGCGTCAGCATGAACATGCTCAAGAAATCGAAGTGCGCCTCCGGGGCATGACGGCGCTGTTGAATCAACTCGCCCACCAAACGCCCCAGCGAGCGAAACTGGAAAGCGAATTTCAAGTCGCGATTCGACTGCTTGGCGACCACCTCGAAGGGATTGACGCCCATTTGCCGCGCGAGCCTGTCCAGGTCCGTGCCGAAGATGGACTTGAGGACGATTTCCAATGTCATTTCGCTCGTGTCGCTCGACACATTTACTGCCTCGCCGCGCGCGGCCATTGCCGCCCAGCGCTCGGCATAGCGCTCGTTGACCTCGTTGATCAACATGCTGAACTGATCGATGACGCGCCGGTGGAAGGAGGGCTGCATCATGCGTCTTTGCCTGCGCCAGAAGCCGCCTTCGCTGGTCATGATGCCGTTGCCCAGCAGAATCTTGACCCGATCGATGCCTTCGCCCTTGGTGTAGTTGCGGTGATTGGTCAAAAGCACCCGCTTGATGTCCTCGGGGTGATTGATGACGTAGCTGAAGACGCCGCGGCTCGGCGCGAATACGCGGTAGATGTCGCCGAACCGGCCGAAATAGTCCTGCAGCCGGGCAAGCGACTCCTCGCTGCCGCCGATATCGAAGCCTTCTGCCGGCCCCGGCGGAATTGCTATGGTTTGCATGCCGGTATTGTAACTTAGGCGTTGCGCGGCACGGAGCGCTTCCCGACAATACCAGCCGTGCAAAACAAACGAGAAGACGGCGGCCTTCGCAACACCATTTACGATCAACAGACGCGCTCAGGCCGTCGGCTGACGAGGGGCCGGCGGTGGCTGTACAAAATCGCCGCGCCGCTCGCGCTTGCGCTGATGCGTCTCGTGGTGGGGTGGTGCAAGGTGGTGCGCATCCTCGGCGCTGAGCACATCAGCGCTGCACTCGCGCGCGCGCCTTCATTCATTCCGGTGTATTGGCATCAGCACCAATTGTTCTGCGCCAAATATCTGTTCGATCAGCACGCTGCCGGCGTGAAATTAGGCGTGTTGATCAGTCCGTCGGTCGACGGTGAATTCGGCGCACTGATCGTGCGTCGTCTCGGCGGCGAGGTGATTCGCGGCTCTTCAAGTCACACCGGTGCGCGCGCATTGCGCGATTTCTATCAGGCCTTGGTGCATGAGGACATCTCGCCGGTGATTGCGCCGGACGGTCCCCGCGGGCCCGCCGGAAAGTTCAAGCCCGGAGCGCTGCTGCTCGCGCAACTCTCGCAACGCCCGATCGTACCCTTGAGCTATTGCGCCTCGCGCGCTTGGAAAATCAGCTGGGATCGATTCGTGATCCCAAAATTCGCCGCGCGCATCGCGATTGCGGTCGGCGAGCCTGTTTACGTGGCGAAGGGCCTCGATGCGGCAGGGCTGGAAACGCTGCAAGCCGATATGGAACAGCGGCTTACGTTGCTGTTCGAGTCCGCGAAGGCCGCTCTCGGCTAAATTTCAGCCGGCTATTGGACGGTCTTTTGCTGAAGCCCTATTAATACAATCGCTTAGCTTGTATTCCTGATAACTTATGCGAGAATCTGGGCGTAGGTGCGGGGTTGCGAATCCAAGGAACTGTGTGACGCATTCGCGTTTCGTGCGGGATTGAGTGGCAAACTATTGATCTACAAACGTTACTCTCTTGGGACCAGTGAAGGCGCATGGCAATAGCTCCAACCGATCCCCGTCATGCAGACCTCACCGCCTCGGACATATTGTCCCCGCAAACCTGGCCGCGGCGAGGCGCCCGGCCGACGGTCGGGCTCGATGTAATTTGCACCAAAATCGCGGTCGATTTTCAAACCATGACCGCGGCGACCACCCTCGATACCATTATTGTCAACTTGGAGCTGCTGCGCGAGGCGACTCGCGTGGATACCGCATTTCATATCGCGCTCGACCCTGAGCTCGATGCCATCGGCGATGTGCAGGTCGCGCGCGGCATGTTGGCCACCGGAAATCCCGAACAGCTGCGCGGACAGTCCCTGGACGCGCTGCCCTGGCTGCAGTCGCGGTTGGCGCCGCTGCGCGTGTCGGAGTTGCGCGATACCGGCGCGCCTCGCGAAGACCAGGCCGACGATGCGGCGGTGTGGAATCACCTGGGGATAGGCTCGGTGCTCTTGATCGGCTATTCGATCAAAGGGCGGGCCGCGGGCTTGCTTGGCATCGCCAACGCACGGCCGCGCGACAACTGGGATGTGCAGCTGCACCTGCTCATGAAGCTGGTGGGGTCAAGCCTTGCAACGGGTCTCGAACGCATCGAGATCCAGCGCCATCTCGAGGACCTGGAAGAGCGCAACGAACTCGCCATTCACAGCGCCAACGATGGGTTGTGGGATTTCGACACGTTGAACAATCGGGTCTATTTGTCGCCGCGCTGGAAGGCCATGCTCGGCTACGATGAAAGCGATGTGGGCGAAGCGCCCGATTGGCGCACCCTGGTGCACTCGGACGACATGTCCCGGGTGCAGGCCGCGATCCGCGATCACGTCGCCGGCAAGACGCCGATTTTCGAAAGCCTGCACCGCATGCGCCACGCAACCGGCGAATGGCGCTGGGTCATCAGCCGTGCCAAGGCCAAGGTCGACGACAAGGGCCGCTTGCTGCGCCTGGTGGGCGTGGAGTTGGACATCACCGAGCGAAAGCTTTACGAAGAGGCGCTGTTTCGCGAGAAAGAAAGCGCGCAAATCACTCTGCAAAGCATCGGTGACGGCGTCATTACCACCGACGCCAAAGGCGTCATCGATTACGTCAACCCCGTGGCCGAGGCATTGACGGGCTGGCGGCTCGAGGACAGCCAGGGCCGCGCGATTGAGGAGATTTTCCGCGCTTTCCACGAGGAAACCTGCGAACCTCTTGAAAATCCTCTGGCGGTTGCGATCCGCCGTACCCGTTCGATCAAGTCGGTGCGGCCGATGCTGCTCATCCGGCGCGACGGCAATGAAATCTACGTCGAGAGCACGGCCTCGCCAATCCGTGACGGCAGCGGCGCCGTCTCCGGCGGCGTGCTGGTGTTCCACGACGTCAGCGAGGCGCGCGAGCTCAACCGGCGCTTGAGCTACCACGCGAGCCATGACGTGCTCACGGGCCTGGTGAATCGGCGCGAGTTCGAGAGCCGCATGGAACGGGCCTTGAAGAGCGCCAAGGCACGCGAGACTTCCTACGCGCTGTGCGTCCTCGATTTGGATCAATTCAAGATCGTGAATGACACGTGCGGTCACAGCGCCGGCGATGCGCTGCTGGGCCAGGTCGGCGCGCTGCTCAAATCCAAAGTCCGCTGGCGCGACACGCTGGCCCGCCTGGGCGGCGATGAATTCGGTATTTTGCTCGAGAGTTGTTCGCTGGATGAAGCGATGCGCACCGCGGAAGCGTTGCGCGAGGCGGTGCGCAATTTCAAATTCACCTGGGAGGAGCGCACCTTCCGCCTGGGCGCCAGCATCGGCGTCGTACCGATCTCCGCCGACAACGCCGACGTCGCCGCGGTCTTGAGCGCCGCGGACAGCGCCTGCCAGGCCGCCAAGGAAGCCGGCCGCAATCGCGTGCACAGCTTCGAGGAAAATGACATCGATCTGATGCGCCGCCGGCGCGAGATGCAGTGGGCCGCGCGCATCAACAATGCGCTGGAGGAGGGCCGTTTCGAGCTGTTCAGGCAAACGATCATGCCGCTGCAAAAGACCGAGACCGGCGCGCACTACGAGCTGCTGCTGCGCATGCGCGATGAGGCGGGCAAGATTGTCGGACCGGATAATTTCATGACCGCCGCGGAGCGCTACGGCATTACGCCGAGCATCGATCGCTGGGTGATTGAAAACGCCTTCCGCTGGCTGGTCTCGGAGGCCGACGAACGCGAAAAGCTCACCATGTGCTCGATCAACCTGTCAGGCCAGAGCTTGGGCGATGACAAATTCCTGCCCTACGTGATCGATCAGTTTCATCGCAGCGGATTGGATGCCACCAAGATTTGTTTCGAGATCACCGAGACGGCGGCGATCGCCAGCTTCTCGCAGGCGAATCGGTTCATTCAGGCGCTCAAGGAATTAGGCTGCAAGTTCGCGCTGGATGATTTCGGCACGGGCCTGTCATCGTTCGGCTACTTGAAGCACTTCCCTGTCGATTACCTGAAGATTGACGGCAGCTTCGTCAAAGAGATCCTGCACGATCCCATCGATCGCGAAATGGTGCGTTCGATCAACGAGATCGGCCATCTTACCGGCAAGCAAACCATCGCCGAATTTGCCGAGAATCAGGAAATCATCAATATGCTGCAAAGCTTGGGCGTCGACTACGCGCAGGGCTATGGCGTCTCCCAGCCGAGCCGTGTGCTGAAGGCCGCCAACAGCGCTTGATTTGAGCGGCTCTGGTATTCGTCAGGGAACGTAAGACAAATCAAGGCCCAAAGAAGCAGGGCCTTGATTCGCCTTACGCTCCCCGGCGAGTGCTACAACCGCTCAAAATCACGGGCCGTCGGCGTGCCACTCAAAGCGCATCGATAGATCCACGGCGCGCACATGTTTGGTGATGCTGCCGACGGAAACATAGTCCACGCCAGTCTCGGCGATGGCGCGAATCGTGTCGGTCGTGACGTTACCGGAGGCTTCTATTTTCAAAGGGCGTTTGGCCTTGGCGTTGAGCGTCACGCCTTCGCGCATCATCTCGAGCGCGAAATTATCGAGCATCGCGATGTCCGCGCCCGCGTCGATCGCCGCCTGCAATTGCGTGAGATCCTCGACCTCGACTTCCACCGGCACTCTGGCGGCATTGCGCTTCGCCGCATCGACTGCCGCAGCGATTGCCCCGGCCGCGACGATGTGATTTTCCTTGATGAGGACACCGTCGAATAACCCCATGCGATGATTGTGGCCGCCGCCCACGCGCACCGCGTATTTTTGCGCGGTTCGCAATCCCGGAATGGTCTTGCGGGTATCGAGCAGGCGGCAGCGGGTTCCGGCCAGCAGTTGTGCGTAACGATGCGCCGCAGTCGCAGTACCGCTCAGCAGTTGTAGAAAATTGAGCGCGGTACGCTCGCCCGTCAGCAGCGCCCGGGCCGGTCCATCCACGCAGAACAAAACCTGACTCGCGTTGACCGCCTCACCCTCGAGGGCACGCCATTCGAACCTAACCCGCGAATCCAGGTGCCTGAAGGTCGCCTCAACGTACGGGATGCCGCAGAGGATTGCCGCCTCGCGGGTTATGACCGTGGCGCGGCCGCTTTTTTCCGGCGGAATGAGGGCGGCGGTGAGGTCACCGCCGCCGACGTCTTCCATCAGCGCCGCCGCAACCTGCTGCGGCAGATCGGTGGGAACCGCTACCGGCGGCTTGAGGGTCGGCAGCGGCGCCGACGCCACTTAGAACGGCAGTCCGTGCATCGGCCCAATCATGCACATCAGCATCGGGACCGAGAGCAAGAAGTTCATCCGTGACGCGTACAGCGCGACCTTGCGTGCCTTCGCCTTGTGTTCATCGGTGGCGGGCACTATGCCTAAGATTTTTTTCTGGTTGGGCCAAATGAGTCCCCACACATTGAAGAGCATGATGGTGCCGAGCCAGGCGCCGATGCCGATGATCAGGTTCGGCCGCGAAGTCGGGTGATCGAGCAGGCTCAAGGTAAAGGCACTGACAAAGCGGCCGTGAGTCTGTGAGAGAAGCCAGGCGCCCAAAATCCAGGTGGCAAGCGCCGACCAGCGAAACCACAGCAGCGCCCGCGGCGCGATGTATTTGTTCACCCCGGCGCCTCCCGGGCCGCCTTTGTCGGCGGCCGCGACGGCCATCGCGGGCGTCTGTACCGCGTTAAAGTAGTACAGCAGGCCGATCCAGAATATCCCGGCGAAAATGTGCGCCCAGCGCGTGAACGCCGCCAGAGTGATCGAGTTGAATGTGAGCCCCCCTTCCACCAGGGCTGCTATCACGACAGCGAGCAGGAATCCAATGATTAGAGGCCATTTGACGGTATTTAATGGGTTCATGCGATTCCCCTCCATAAGTTTTTGCGTCGCGGCAGCCTGGAAGAATAGGGGACTGACCCCAATAATTCAACGATGCGGGGTGCCGCCCGGACTTTATCGTACAATTAGGTGACTAACGTGGAGATTGTCGACTATGGACGCGATTGAACGAATCAAAAGCCAGCTATCCGCGGCCCCCGTGGTGCTTTACATGAAGGGTACGCCGGATTTTCCGCAATGCGGCTTTTCCGCGCAGACCGTTGGCGCGCTGAAGGCCTGCAAGGCGAATTTTGCGCATATCAATATTTTCGAAGACCCGGAAGTGCGCGAAGCGCTCAAAAGCTATTCGAAATGGCCTACTTTCCCGCAGCTCTATGTCAACGGCGAATTGGTGGGTGGTTGCGACATCACGCTGGAGATGTACAAGAGCGGTGAGCTGAAGCAGTTGCTGGCAGAGGCGGGCGCCGTAGCCGCTTAAGCGGCCCCTGGGCCCATGATCTCTGGGTCCGCCTCGACTTCGAGCGGACCCATGGCCGCCAAACGCCGGCGGCCCGCATCGAATACGCCTTGGAACTGATTGCAGACGATGCAGAACAGATCCGCCGTGCGTTCCGCGTCATAGGCTGCGGAGTGCGCGGAAGAGGTGTCCCACTCGAGACCTGCGGCCAAGGTGGCGCGCATCAGCACGGTCTGGCCGAAAGCGATGCCGCCGAGCGTGGCTGTGTCGAAACACGAAAAGGGGTGGAAGGGATTGCGCTTCACCTGCGCGCGCGCGACCGCGGCATTCAAGAAGTTCAGGTCAAAGGATGCATTGTGGCCGACCAGCACGGCGCGGGTGCAGTCCGCCGTGCGAATCGCGGTCCTGACTTCCTTGAAGATGCGCTGTAGCGCATCGTCTTCCGGTATGGCCGGGCGCAATGGATGATGCGGATCGATACCGGTCACGGCCATCGACGCCGGCTCCATATTTGCGCCCGGAAAGGGAATGACGTGGTATCGATGAGTCTCGCCGCGTGCCAGCGTGCCGTCGCTGCGCATCTCGATGAATACGGCCGCAATCTCCAGGAGCGCATCGGTCTGCGAGTTGAAGCCGCCGGTCTCGACATCGATGACGACGGGCAAAAATCCCCGGAAGCGCGTCGCAAAGGTGATCGGCGGAAGCTGCGACATCAAGGTGAAGCCAGACGCCAGCCGATCGGCTCGCCGGCGCGATAGGGGATCAGGCCGCTGCTGCCGAAAGCAATCCTCTCCGGCCCAATCCAGGATTCCTTGAGCAACGTAATCGTGTCCGCGTGGCGCGCCAGCCCGTAGAAGTCGGCGCCGAAGTGACTGGCGAACCCTTCCAGCCGATCGAGCCTGCCGGCGGATTCAAACGCCTCCGCATACAACTCGATGGCCGCATGCGCGGTGAACATCCCCGCGCACCCGCAGGCAGTCTCCTTGGTGCTGCGTTCGTGCGGCGCACTGTCCGTGCCCAGGAAAAAGCGCGGATTGCCGCTGGTCGCGGCCGCAAGCAGTGCTTGCCGATCGCGCTCGCGCTTCAGGATCGGCAGGCAATAAAAGTGCGGGCGTATACCGCCCGAAAAAATGGCATTGCGATTGTGCAGCAGATGCTGAGGCGTGATGGTGGCCGCGACGCCGCTGCGTGCGCCGCGGACGAAATCCACCGCGCCGGCGGTCGTAATGTGCTCGAAAACCACGGGCAGTGCAGGATAGCGCTCGAGCAGCGGCGCCAGCACGGTGTCGATGAAGTGGGTTTCGCGATCGAACACATCGACGTCGCTCTGCGGGGACTCGCCATGCACCAGAAGCCGCATCCCGATTTGCTCCATCCGCGCCAGGACGCCGTAGGCATGCTTGATGTCGGTGACGCCGGCCTGCGAGTGCGTGGTCGCACCCGCGGGATAGAGCTTCACGCCATGGATAAATCCCGAGTTCTTGGCGCGGTCGATCTCTTCCACGGAAGTGTCGTTCGTCAGGTACAAGGTCATCAGCGGTTCGAATCGGCTGCCCGCCGGCAGCGCCGCCGCGATGCGCTGCCGATAGGCGGCGGCCAGCGCGGTGGTGGTGACGGGAAGCTTGAGATTGGGCATCGCAATGGCGCGCCCAAAACGCTCTGCGGTGAAGTGCGCGACGGCCTTCAAGGCATCCGCGTCGCGCAAATGCACGTGCCAGTCATCCGGGCGTTGGATGGTCAGGCGATTCATGCGGCGCCCGCAGGCCAGCCACGGCGCAGCAGATCCAACGTGTAGCGCACGCCGAATCCGGTGATCTCCGTCGCGATATGCGCAAGTCCGCCGTGACGCGTGCCGGCGGAAAGATCCAGGTGCAGCCACGCGACGCTGTTCGGCACAAACCGGCTCAAGAACCGCGCCGCCAAAATGTGGTCGCCCTTGGCGTCGGCAGAACACTGCAGTACATCGGCGACGTTGCTCTCCAATTCCGTATCGTAGTCGCTGTCCATCGGAAAGCACCACACGCGCTCGCCGCTGCTGGTACCCGCGGACTCGATCAAGGCGCGAGCCTCGGGGCGATTCGTGAACGCGCCGCTGTAGCGCTCGGTCAGCGCGTAGATGCAGGCGCCCGTGAGCGTTGCGTAGTCGATGATGGCGCGCGGCTTCTTGGCCGCAGCAAGGCTCAGCGCGTCGGCCAATACCATCCGACCCTCGGCATCGGTATGAATGACCTGGATGGTCGTGCCATTCGCGGCACGCACGACATCCTGCGGCTTGTAGGCGAAGGGACCTATGCGGTTTTCCGTGATCGCGAGCCAGCAATCGACCGACAACGGCGAGCGCAACGCCCGCAGCGCGTACAGACTGCCCAATGCGACAGCGCTGCCTTCCATGTCGGTGTGCATGTCGAGCATGCCTTTGTGGGCCTTCAAATTCGTGCCGCCCGTGTCGAAGCAAATGCCCTTGCCGACCAGGCTGACGGCGGGTGCTGCAGCGCCACGAGGACGATAAGAGAGCATGGCGATGCCTGCGTCGCGCATGGCATTGCCGCGCGCCACGGCAAGGAAAGCGCCGCACCCTAAGCGCTTGAGCTGGGTCTCGCCGTGAAATTTGAAGTTCAATTTCAAACGCTGCGCAAATTGCTTCAGCAGCCGGCGATAGGCGCCGGCATCCAGCGTGCTGGGCGGCAGAGCGGTGAGCCATCGGGCAAGATTGTTGCCGGCGGCCGTCGCGAGCGTCAAATCCATCGCGTGCAACTTTCCGCGCCGCGCGAGGTCAATATGCAGCAGCTGGTCGCGTGATTTGGGCTTGCTCTTGAAGGTCGCAAAGCGGAAAGCGGCTGCTTCGAGCGCTGCGATGATCGCGTGGAAGGTCGCATCGGCGGCATCGCTTGGACAGCCCTGCTGCCATACCAGCAATGTTTTCGGATCGCCCTCGAGCGCACTGCGCGCGAGTTTGCCGGCGGCTTGCAAGCGCTCAAAGGTGCTGGCTTGGTTGGCGACGCAGGCGACCACCAACAGCGTTTGCGCTTGGGCACCCACCCGCAGGTGAAATGTATCGCCGGCCTTGCGGACCTTGCGCTGGTGCAGCGCGCGCAGCAGCGGGGCATGCGGCAGCGCCTGCCAATCTGCGTCGGATGGCGTCAACGGCAAAAACAGCAATGCGCTCGCGTAGCGTGCAAGGCCTGAGGCGCTGACCCGTGCGCCGATCTGGCGTACGGGCACGAGAAGACGGTCTAAGGGCAAGCGAGTCGGCATGTCTCAAAAACCGTAAAGGTGTCGCCTTGCTTGACCGTGAAAATCCAAACCCCGAAGATAGCGCGGGTCAACAACGTAATGGCAGTCAGCGCAGGGGCGCTGTAACGTGCCTGCCATCTTAACAGGACACGTGGGTCTATGACGCAACAATCGCCGTACGAAGATATCGATCCTACCGAAACTCAGGAATGGCTTGAGTCGATCGATTCGGTCATGCGCGCTCAGGGCCCGCAGCGTGCGCATTTTTTGCTTGAAAAACTGGTGGATTTTACGCGCCGGTCCGGCGCCTACCTGCCGTTCAAGCCAAACACGGCGTACCTGAATACAATCTCCAAGGCGCAGGAACCTGAATATCCCGGCGATCGATCCTTGGAGCGGCGCAATGAAGCCTACATACGGTGGAACGCGCTCGCGATGGTGGTGCAGGCGAATCGCACGAATTCCGAGTATGGCGGCCACATCGCGACTTACGCCTCGGCGGCGACTCTGTATGAGGTCGGCTTCAATCATTTCTGGCGTGCGCGCAGCCCGGCCTATCTTGGCGATATGATTTTCATGCAGGGCCATTCGAGCCCGGGTATCTATGCCCGCGCTTATCTGGAAGGCCGCTTGGATGAGAGCCAGCTGCAGCGCTTTCGCCAAGAGGTACGCGGCGGCGGCTTGTCATCCTATCCGCATCCTTGGTTGATGCCGGATTTCTGGCAGTTCCCCACTGTGTCGATGGGCTTGGGCCCGATGATGGCGATTTTCCAAGCGCGATTTCTGCGCTACCTGGAGCATCGCGGGATTGTCGCGCCCTCCGATCGGAAAGTTTGGGCGTTTTTAGGCGACGGGGAAATGGACGAGCCCGAATCGATGGGCGCGCTCACCATGCCGGTGCGCGAAAAGCTCGACAACCTGATTTTCGTCATCAATTGCAATCTGCAGCGGCTCGACGGGCCGGTGCGCGGCAATGGAAAGATCATTCAAGAGCTGGAGGCTGCCTTCCTGGGGGCGGGCTGGAATGTCATCAAAGTTCTGTGGGGCGGGCGTTGGGATCCGCTGCTGGCGCGCGATCAGAAAGGCTTCTTGAAGCGCGTGATGGAAGAGTGCGTGGACGGCGAGTATCAGAATTTCAAGTCCAAGGGCGGCGCGTATACGCGCGAGCATTTTTTTGGCAAATACCCCGAGCTCAAGGAAATGGTCGCCAACATGTCGGATGAGGAGATCTGGCACCTGAATCGCGGCGGCCACGATCCGGAAAAAGTGTTTGCGGCCTATGCATCCGCAGTCGCTCATGTGGGCTCGCCCACCGTCATTTTGGCCAAGACCGTCAAGGGCTTTGGCATGGGCAAGGCGGGTGAGGGCCTGAACTCGACCCATCAACAGAAGAAACTGACCGACGAAAATCTCAAGGAAGTGCGCGATCGCTTCAACATTCAAATCACTGACGAGGAGATCGCCGGCCTGTCGTTCAGGAAACCGGACGAAGACAGCGAAGAGATGCGCTACCTGCAGGAACGGCGCGCCGCTCTCGGCGGTTACCTGCCGGCGCGCAGTTCCCTGGCGCCGCCCTTGGCGATTCCGCCCCTCGAAGCCTTCAGCTCGCTGCTCGAGGGCACGGGAGATCGCGAGATATCGACCACGATGGCCTTGGTGCGGATGATGACCACGTTGGTCAAGGACAAGAACATCGGCAAGCACGTCGTGCCCATCGTGCCCGACGAGGCACGAACCTTCGGCATGGAAGGGATGTTTCGGCAAGTGGCCATTTACTCCTCGGTCGGGCAGCTGTACACGCCGCAGGACGCCGATCAGCTCATGTTCTATCGCGAGGATAAGCAGGGGCAGATTCTCGAAGAAGGCATCAACGAGGCGGGGAGCCTGTGCTCTTGGATCGCCGCGGCCACGGCGTATTCGAACCACGGCGTGAGCATGATCCCGTTCTATATCTATTACTCCATGTTCGGCTTTCAGCGGGTGGGTGATTTCATCTGGGCCGCGGGCGACAGCCAGGCGCGAGGATTCCTGGTGGGCGGCACTGCCGGGCGCACCACGCTTGCGGGCGAGGGACTGCAGCATCAGGACGGACACAGCCAGTTGGTGGCGACCACGGTGCCGAACTGCGTCGCCTACGATCCGGCCTATGCCTACGAACTGGCGGTCATCGTGCAGGACGGCCTGCGCCGCATGTATCAGGAGCAGGAAAGCATCTTCTACTACATCACCGTGATGAACGAGAATTACGCGCATCCGGCGATGCCCGCCGGCGCCGCCCAGGGCATTTTGAGCGGCATGTATCTGCTCCGAACCGGCGGCCGCGGCAAGGTGCGGGTGACGTTGTTTGGTTCGGGCACGATTTTGCGCGAGGTGATCGCGGCTGCGGAGCTGCTCGAAAAGAATTATGGCGTGCCGGCGGATGTCTATTCGGTGACGAGCTTCAGCGAACTGCGCCGCAGCGCCCTCGCGGTCGAGCGCTGGAACATGCTGCACTCGGGCGAGCCGCGCAAGCAGACCTACGTCGAGCAAGTTTTGGCGGAGCGAGAGGGCCCCTTCATTGCCGCCACCGACTATATGAAGACGGTTGCGGACCAGATTCGGCAATGGGTGCCGGGACCGTACACCGTGCTCGGGACCGATGGCTTCGGCCGCAGCGATTCGCGTGCAGAGCTGCGCCGATTCTTTGAGGTCGACCGTCACTACGTGGTGGTGGCCGCGCTCAAGGCACTTTCCGATGAGGGCAAGATCGACGCGCAAACGGTGAACAAGGCCATGCAGAGCTTCGGCATCGATCCGGAAAAATCCAACCCCGTGTCGGTCTAGGCGAACATGGCAAGCCCCATTGAAATTCTGGTGCCGGATATCGGCGGCTTTAAGGACGTCAACGTCATCGACGTCCTGGTGAAGGATGGCCAGCAAATCGAAAAGGAAACGCCCTTAGTCACCATCGAAACCGAAAAGGCCGCGATGGATGTGCCGGCGCCCGCCGCCGGCAAGATCGCGCAAGTCAAGCTCAAGACCGGCGACAAGGTTTCCGAAGGATCCCTGATCCTGCTGCTCGAGCTCGCGGCGGCGGAGGCTCCCGCTGAAAAGGCTGCCGCGCCGGCTGAAAAGACGGCTGGGCCGGCTGAAAAGGCCGCCGCGCCGGCTGACAAGCCTGCCGCGCCATCCGAGAAGCCCGCTGCTCCGTCCGCAGGGGCCGGCGACGCCAAAGCGACGCCCGCTGCGAAAGATTCAAGCTCCGCTGGCGCCGCGACGACGAGTGCCGCGCCTGCTCGCGCGCCCACTGCCGAGCCTACGGCGCGCAATGTGCGTCCGGTAGAGATCGACGAGCAAGCATTCTCGAGCGCGCACGCCAGCCCGTCAGTGCGCAAATTCGCGCGTGAACTCGGCGCGGATTTAGGCAAGATCCAGGGCACCGGGGTCAAGGGCCGCATCACGCAGGACGACATCAAAGCTTACGTCAAGGGATTGCTCAAGGCCGCGGCCGCCGGGCCCGTGTCGCCGCTGCCGCGCGTGCCGGTTGTGGATTTCGCGCATTTTGGTCCCGTCGAGGTCAAGCCGCTTTCACGCATCCAGAAGATTTCCGGCGCGCGGCTGCAGGCAAGCTGGCTGAACCTGCCGCACGTGACGCAGCACGAGGACGCTGACATCACCGATTTGGAGGCGGCACGCGGTGCGCTGAAGGACAAGGCGGCCCAGGAGCAGGTGCGCTTGACTCCCTTGGTGTTCATCATCAAGGCCTGCATTTTGGCCTTGCGCGAATTTCCCCGGTTCAATGCCTCGCTGGATGAGAGCGGGGAAAATCTGGTGTTGAAGAAGTACTTCAATATCGGATTCGCGGCCGACACGCCGAATGGCTTGGTGGTTCCGGTCATCGCAAATGCCGATCAGCTGAGCATCTATGACACAGCACGCGCGCTGTCGGCGCTGTCGGAGAAAGCGCGGGCGGGAAAACTGAAGGCCGCCGAAATGCAGGGCGGCTGTTTTACGATTTCGAGCCTGGGCGGAATCGGCGGCACGTATTTCACGCCCATCATCAACGCGCCGGAAGTGGCTGTCCTCGGCGTATCAAGATCGAGCCAGAAACCGATTTATGAGCGCGGCGCCTTCTTGCCGCGGCTGATGCTGCCTTTATCCCTGTCCTATGATCATCGCGTCATCGACGGCGCCGAGGCCGCTCGGTTCGTGGTGTTTCTCGCAAAAACGCTCGGTGACGTGAAGGCTCTGCTGTGAGCGCCGTGGAGGTGCGGGTTCCTGATCTCGGCGAGGTCAAGGGCGTCTCGGTTCTCGACGTACTGGTCAAGAAGGGCGACAAGGTCGCCGTTGAAGATCCGCTGATTTCCCTCGAGTCCGACAAGGCAGCGATGGATGTGCCCTCGCCGGTGAGCGGCGTGATCAACTCGATCGAAATCAAGAAGGGCGATGCGGTCTCGTCGGGAACATTGATTGCGATTGTCGAGGCAGACACTGCGGCCACGGCGAAGGCGCCAAGCCCTGCGCCGACGCCGGCACCGGCCAAAGCGGCCGCTACGCCGGCTCCTGCGGCGGCACCCGCTACACCGGCATCAACCGCGTCGAGTTCCACGCCGGCGAAGGCTGTTGCTCCCAAGCCCGCGCCCAATCCGGTAAGCGCCGCGCCCGCCGGAGCTGTCGACTTGGTCGTGCTCGGTGCCGGTGTGGGCGGATACACCGCGGCTTTTCGCGCGGCGGACTTGGGGCTTAAGGTAACCTTGATCGAACGCTGGCCGGTATTGGGCGGGGTGTGTTTGAACGACGGTTGCATCCCTTCCAAAGCCTTATTGCACGCCGCCAAAGTCATCGAGGATGCCGCCGACATGGCGGCCAACGGAATTGTGTTCGGCCCTCCAAAGGTCGACCGTGATCTGCTGCGTACGTGGAAGGACAAAGTCGTCACGCGCTTGACCAATGGACTGATGCTGCTGGCGAACCAGCGCAAGATCACGCTGATTCAGGGGGAAGCCCAATTCGTGGGGCCTTACTCTTTCGACGTGAAGGGAGCCGACGGCACGCGCCGCGTGGATTTCAAGCAATGCGTCATTGCGGCGGGATCCGAGTCGGCCCTGTTGCCGGGATTTCCCGAGGATCCGCGAGTCATCGACTCGAGCGGCGCATTGGAGTTGCCGTTGGATTGCAAACGCTTGTTGGTCATCGGCGGCGGCATCATTGGCCTGGAGATGGCCTGCGTCTACGACGCGCTCGGCGTCGAAGTGACGGTGGTGGAGCTCTCCGACGGCCTCATGCCGGGCACCGACCGCGATCTCGTTCGTCCGTTGCAAAAGCGCATTGAAAAGCGCTATGAGAAGATTTTGTTGAAGACCAAGGTGTCGAAGCTCGAGGCGCTTGCCGAGGGCTTGCGGGCCAGCTACGAGGGTCCCGGATCCCCGGAACCGCAACTGTTCGATCGCGTCTTGATCGCCGTGGGCCGCACCGCCAACGGCAATGCCATCAACGCCGCTGCGGCGGGCGTCAAGGTGAGCGCTCGAGGGCTCATCGACGTCGATAAGCAAATGCGCACCAACGTGCCGCATATTTTCGCGATCGGCGACATCGTCGGCGCGCCCATGCTGGCGCACAAGGCCAGCCATCAGGGCAAGGTCGCGGCAGAAGTCGCGGCCGGACACAAAGCCGCGTTCGACGCGCGCTGCATCCCCGCGGTTGCGTACACCGATCCTGAAATAGCGTGGGCCGGCCTTACTGAGACCGAGGCCAAGGCGGGCGGCATCGAATACGGCAAGGGAGCATTTCCCTGGGCTGCCAGCGGCCGATCGCTGGCGCTCAATCGCGACGAGGGCTTCACCAAGCTGCTGTTCGACAAACAGACTCACCGCATTCTCGGCGCCGGGATCGTCGGCACCAACGCCGGCGATTTGATCGCCGAGGTGGCCTTGGCCATCGAGATGGGCGCCGATGCGACCGATATCGGCTTGACGATTCATCCGCATCCGACATTGTCCGAAACGGTCGCCTTCGCCGCGGAGGCCTTTGATGGCACGCTCACGGATCTGTACATACCGAAGCGCAAGCAAGATGCTTAAGATCGTTTTTGGTCCGATGCTTCTCGCAACGGCGCTTGCCGCCGCGGCGCCGGCACTCGCGGATGAATCTTGCGTGGATTTCAAATGGGACGTGGCGCAAGAGCGTGCGCTGTTCGCGGGATCAGCGACTCCGTTGGCCGCGGCGACGGATCCGAAGTCCGCCCCGGCGCTGCTGTTGAAACATTTGTACGAGCTCAAGCTCACGAAGCAAGAACAGGTGAGCTTTGCGGTCACGCCCGGGAAGAAAAGCCCGCGCGCGGAATCCTACGGCGGCTTGGTGACCTTCAAAATACCGGCGAGCGGCAGCTATCGAGTCGCGATCGACATGCCGTTCTGGATCGATGTGGTGTCAAATGGCGCTTTGGTTGCGGCGAACGATTTTCAAGGTCAACACGGCTGCAGCTCGCCGCACAAAATCGTCCAGTTTGATTTGCTCGGAACGCGGCCATTCCTGCTGCAGTTGAGCAATGCGGCGCCGGACAGTGTGCGGGTCACCATTACCGCAACGCCCGCCCGCAAGTTATAGGCTTAAGGATGATCCGCCGGTATTTGCCGGCTTGCCGAGATGGGCCCTTGCGGCGCCTCAATACAATTTTTTAGAAACGCGGTCTTTTCCGCCCCAATCAGCTTTTTCGCTCTAGCCTCCTTGAGGCAGGCGGTACGCTTCACGTGCCGTGCCGCCGCATCGCTAGCGACCGGAGCGGCGGCTGCCGTCGCGGCCTGAGGCGCGGCCGCCTGGGCAAGCTGTGTCAGGCTGAGAGCCAAGACGTTGAGGCACAAGGCGCTCGCGGCGAATGCAAGACGCATGACGGCTTCCTCAAACGGCTGATCGGATTGTCAGCACATGAGAATAGCGGTGGCCTGCAGCCGCCCCGATGAAGCGCGCATGAAGCTTCGTTAACCTTGTCCTGTGAACTACTGAACGCTCAGCCGATTCTGCGCCAAAACCAAGTATCGCCTTTCATCGGGTGCCCGGCCATCCCGTTGGGCCGTCCATAGCTCCTCGCCCAGGGCTTCCATCAAAGCATGTTCCGCGCCATGCGCATCGCCGTAGCGCTCCTGCAACTGGCGCTTGAGGTCGCGAATTCCAGGGGGGCGGTCCACCGAGATCTGCTCGCGAACCGCAAGATGCAGCCCCATGTGTAGAAATGGGTTCTCCGCGGCCCGCGTGGAGTCCTGCTCGAATCCGACCGCCGTGTCGGCATCGGCAACGATGCGCTGGTACTCCGGATGCGCCTCGATCACATCCGCGATCTGCGTCTCGAGCGGCGTGAGGGGCGAGCGCGCCAGGTATTTGGCCCAGGCCTGCGCGTAGGCGAGACGCAATTGATCGCGGGAATAGCTTTCGGAGAGGCTCATGCGCGCGTCTTGTGACGATACTCGCACAGGTCCGCAATGATGCAGGCCGGACAGTCGGGTCGGCGGGCCTTGCACACGTAGCGGCCGTGCAGGATCAGCCAATGATGCGCATCCTGGCGAAACTCCACCGGCACAAACTTCATCAATTTCTCCTCCACTTCGCGCACGGTTTTGCCGGGCGCAATCCCGGTGCGATTGGCGACCCGGAAAATGTGAGTGTCGACGGCAATCGTTGCCTGGCCAAACGCGGTGTTGAGCAGCACATTGGCGGTCTTGCGACCGACACCGGGCAGTTCCTCGAGTGCCTCGCGGGTGGTCGGCACCTCCCCGCCGTGACGCTCCAACAACAGCCCGCTCATGGCAATGATGTTCTTCGCTTTGGCGTTGTAAAGGCCAATGGACTGAATGTGCTTTGAGAGACCCTTGAGGCCGAGTGCCAGGATGGCGGCGGGCGTATTCGCGCTGCGGAATAATTCCGCCGTCGCCTTGTTCACGCTCTTGTCGGTTGCCTGTGCGGAGAGGATGACGGCGACCAGCAACTCGAACGCGCTTGCATAGGTGAGCTCAGTCCGCGGCGCTGCGTTTGCCGCCCGGAAGCGGGCAAAGATTTCCTGGCGCTTGTTGGGATTCACGGCAGCGCAGGGCGACGCGCGGCGCTCGCCTTCTTGGCATCGAGCTGCTGCTGCCGTTCCGCGGCTTGGGTTGCGAGCCGGCCGGTATGCGCAGCGTAGCGCTGCTTATTCAGCGAGGGCTGATTGACTGCAGGCTCCGCGGGCGGCCGCATCTCGATGCAATCAACCGGGCAGGGCGGCAGGCACAATTCGCACCCGGTGCAGCGATCGGCCAGTACGGTATGCATGTACTTCTGCGCGCCGATAATGGCGTCCACCGGACAAGGCGCAAGGCAGCGAGCGCAGCCGATGCAGCGCGCTTCGTCGATCCAGGCGACGCGTGGCGGCGACTCGACGCCATTCGCGGGATTTAAGGGCAGCGCCGGGCGCTCCAGAAGTTGCGCCAGGGCATCGATGGTAGCCGCGCCGCCGGGCGGGCACTGATTGATTTGCGCCTCGCCGTCGGCGATCGCCGCGGCGTACGGGCTGCAGCCGGGATAACCGCATCGTGTGCATTGGGTTTGCGGCAGCAACGCATCGATGCGCGCCGCGATCTTGCGCGCGGTCTCGCTCATATCATTTTACGCGCATGCCGGGTGCCGCTCCCGAGTCAGGCGACAGCGCGAAAATGTCCTTCCCGCCGGGACCCGCGGCCAGCATCATGCCCTCCGACACGCCGAAGCGCATGGCGCGCGGCTCCAGGTTTGCGACGACGACGATCAGCCTGCCCACCAAGGTGGCGGGATCGTAGGCGGCGCGGATGCCCGCGAAAATCTCGCGCTCGCCCAGCTCGCCCACGTCGAGGCGCAGCTTGAGCAGCTTGTCCGCGCCGGCGATGAATTCCGCGGTCAGGATTTTGGCCACGCGCA
This sequence comes from Steroidobacteraceae bacterium, assembly GCA_036495805.1. Taxonomy (GTDB): domain Bacteria; phylum Pseudomonadota; class Gammaproteobacteria; order Steroidobacterales; family Steroidobacteraceae; genus Bog-1198. The sequence goes on from DASXMG010000036.1 coordinate 36,977, forward strand.
GATCGATGCGCAAGAAGTCATCGATCGAAATCAGATTGCCTTCGACCGATGCCGCGGCCGCCAAGGTCGCGGCATCCGAAGCGCCGCCGTTGGCACGTGGCGCTGCGGCAGACACCGATGCGCCGGCCGCCGAGGCGCCGGCCGCGCCAGGCGCAGATGCCTCGGGCTCAACCAGTTTCGCCACCGCCTTTGGGTCCAGTCGAATCGCCAGCGCCTCGTACGCATTGATGGAGGTCGAGAGCAGCGGCGTGGCTGCACTGGCCCAATCCCACGCGGATTCCCGGAAGAAACCGCGCGCCTGCGCCGCCATGTTCGGCAGCACCGGCGCCAGGTAAATCATCAATACGCGAAACAGGTTCAAGGCTTGGGTGCAGACATTCTGCACTTCGGCGGCATTCTTCGGGTCCTTGGCAAGCATCCAGGGCTTGCGCGCGTCGACGTACTGGTTGGCGCGATCGCACAGCGCCATGATGTCGCGCATCGCGGCGGCCGTGTCGCGGTCCTCATAGCTTTTCGCGATGCCGCCGCCGGCGCTGACGAATGCGGCATACAGGTCGCGATCGGCGAGGCTGTCGGCCAGCTTGCCGGCCGAGGCGCGCGCAATGAAACCGGCGCAACGGCTGGCGATATTCACGAGCTTTCCCACGATCTCCGAATTCAGGCGCGTCGCGAACTCGTCCAGGTTCATGTCCATGTCGTCGACGCCGGGACCTAGTTTGGCGGCGAAATAATAGCGCAGGTATTCGGCCGGAAGGCTCTGCAGGTACTTGCGCGCGGTAATGAAGGTGCCGCGCGACTTCGACATCTTCTGGGCATTGACGGTGAGAAAACCATGCACATGCACGGCAGTGGGGCGGCGCATTTTTGAGGCCTGCAAGACCGCCGGCCAGAACAGCGTGTGAAAATACAAAATGTCCTTGCCGATGAAATGATGCAGTTCGGCCGTGGAATCGGGCGCGAAAAAATCATCGAATTTGAGGCCGCTCCGTTCGCACACCTGCGTAAAGCTCGCCAGATAGCCGATCGGCGCGTCGAACCACACGTAAAAATACTTGCCGGGCGCATCGGGAATTTCAAAGCCGAAGTAGGGCGCATCGCGCGAAATATCCCAGTCCCGGAGGCCCTGTGAGAACCATTCATTCAGCTTGCGCGCCACGCTCTCGTGCACCGCGCCGCTGCCGACCCAGGCGCTCAAAGGCTTCTCGAAGGCGCTCAGGCGGAAGAAATAGTGCTCGGATTCGCGCCATACCGGTGCGGTCCCGCTGACCACCGAAATCGGGTTCTTTAGGTCGGCGGGTGTGTACGTCGAGCCGCAATTCTCGCAGGAATCGCCGTACTGGTCGGGGGTCGCGCAGACCGGGCAAATGCCCTTCACGTAGCGATCCGGCAGGAACATTTTGGCAGTTTCATCGTAGGCTTGGCGGACGCTGCGCTTGTCGATGTAGCCGGCGTCGCGGTGCATCAGGTACATCCGGTCGCAGAGCTCTTTGTTCTCCTTCGAGTGGGTCGACCCGAAATTGTCCATGCCGATCAGCATGTCCGCGAAGTCGCGTTGATGCTCGGTGCTGACCTGCGCGATCAGCCGCTCCGGTGTAACGCCTTCCGCTTGCGCCTTGAGCATGATGGGCGTGCCGTGCGTGTCATCGGCGCAGACGTAGTAGCACTCATGGCCGCGCAGCTTCTGAAACCGGACCCAAATGTCGGTCTGGATGGCTTCGAGGATATGTCCCAAGTGCAGGGGGCCGTTGGCATAGGGCAAAGCGCTGGTGACAAGAATTCGGCGGCGTTGGGTCATGCCAAATTATGCCATGACGAGCACCATAGGTCGCGGCGGCGGCGCTCGCCGCGCGGCGAAACTTCAAGCTACGGCGGCTAGGAAGCTTCGCGGAACTGTTCGAATTTGGATTTGTTGATGGCCTTTTTAAAAGCTTCTTTGCCGCTAATTTGCCGTGAATCGAGCAATGTCTGAATTGCCGTGTCCATCAGCTTCATGCCGGTGGCGGTGCCGCTCTGCATGGCATTTTCCAGCTGGTCCATCTTGCCCTGGCGAATCAGGTTGGCCACCGCGGGGGTATTGACCAGGATCTCCAGCGCCGCGACGCGGCCCTTCTTGTCTGCCTTTTGAATGAGCTGCTGCGACACGACGCCGCGCAGGCTGGTCGACAGCATGGTGCGAACGTGCGGCTGCTTGTCCGCCGGGAAGGCATTCACCAATCGATCCACCGTGGGCGCCGCGCCGTTGGTGTGCAGCGTCGCCATGACGAGAATGCCCATCTCCGCGGCGGTGACGGCAATGCTCATGGTCTCGAGATCGCGAAGCTCGCCCACCAGAATCACGTCCGGATCTTCGCGTAACGCGGAATTCAAAGCGGTGGCGAATGAGGCGGCGTGCACGCCGATCTCGCGCTGGCTGATCAGGCAGTTCTTGCGCGCGTGCACGAACTCAATCGGATCCTCGATGGTAAGGATGTGGCCCTTTTCCCGCCGGTTGATGTCATCGATCATGGCGGCCAGCGTCGTGGATTTGCCGGAGCCGGTTTTGCCGGTCACCAGAATCAGCCCGCTGTTGATCTTGCACATGTCCATGACGGCAGGCGGCAGCTTCAGTTCCTCGGCGGTCTTGGCGCTGGACGGAATGGCGCGGAACACGGCGCCCATGCCGTTCAGCTGCCGCATGACGTTGACGCGAAAGCGCGCGACATTCGGAATGGCATAAGCAAAATCAGTGCCGTCCTTCTCTTCGAAGCGCTCGACCGCGAGCTTCGGCATGATTTCGTACAGGACGTTCTTGACCGTCTCCGCATTCAAGGGCTGTTCGCGCAACGATTTGAGCTCGCCGTATTGGCGGATGCGCGGCAGGTCGCCGGCCAAAAAATGCAGATCCGAGCCGTTGCCCTCGAGGACTTGCGTTAAGAATTCGTCGATGGCCGGCATGGGTTAGGGTGGCGTTTCCGGCTCTGCGATCGGCGCGCCGGACATGTCGGTGACGAAGCGCTGGAACTGGCGTTTGTCGGAGGCGTAACTGTAGGCGTGCTCCGGATCCACTTCCTTGGCATGGATGGCCGTGAGTAGGGCTTGGTCCATGAGCTGCATGCCGTATTCCTTGCCCATTTGCAGCTGGCTGGGAATCTGATGCGTCTGGTCGGTCATGATGAGCTTGCCGATGGCCTTGGTCAGCACCATGACCTCGCAGACGGCCTTGCGCGCGCGCTGATCCGGGGTCTTGAGCAGAATCTGGGTGATGACCGCGATGAGGCTGTTGGCCAGGAAGGTCTTGGTCTGTTCGCGCTCATCGTTCGGCAACGCGTCGATGATGCGGTCGATGGTCTTGGTGGCGCTGGTGGTGTGCAAGGTACCCAGCACCAGATGTCCCGTCTCCGCGGCCGTCATGGCCATGGCAATGGTTTCGGCGTCGCGCATTTCGCCCACCAGAATCACATCGGGGTCTTCGCGCATGGCGGCGCGTACACCCTCGGCGAAGGAGGGCAGGTGCGTGCCCAGTTCGCGCTGGATCACCTGGCTCGATTTGCTGCGATGAACGAACTCGATCGGATCCTCGAGGCTGATGATGTTGAGCGAGCGGGTCGAATTCAGGTGATCGATCATGGAAGCCAGCGTCGTGGTCTTTCCCGTACCCGTCGAACCGGTCACCAGGATCATCCCTTGGTGATAGTCGCACAGCTTCTTGACGATCGGCGGCAGGCCCAACTGATCCATTGTCGGCATGGTGGTCGGAATCGAGCGGAACGCGGCACCGATGCCGGTTTCCTTGCGAAACACATTGACCCGAAAGCGGCCGCCTTCGGTCGAGACGTAGGAGAAGTCCAGGTCGTTGCCCTCGCGCAAGACCTTGAGCTGCGACTGGTTCAGGATCTCGGTGATATAGGCCTCGAGCTCGGCGTCGCCCAGATCGCGGAACTTGATCGGCATCAGGTCCCCATGCATGCGCAGCATCGGCGGCACGCCGACCGCAAGATGCAGGTCCGAGCAGCCCTGGGCCACCCCCAACTTGAGGAACGCGTCGACTCTTGCCATAACGCGAAAGACTACCCGTAAGCAATTGGTTTTTCGAGTGTTTAGGGCGCTATTCGGCCATAAACGTGAGGTGCGTCAACCGATCGGGCGGGATTTTAGAGGAATTTCTCGAGCGCCAGGCGCAGTTCATCCATGGATTGCGAGCGTTTGGCCTTGTCCAGGGACATGCACTTCATCACCAAGTTGTTCAGTTCCACCGGCAATTCTTTGTTGATCTCGATGGGCTGGCGCGCCTTGCCCTGGACATGCTGGTACATCACCGACATGTGATCGCCGCGCGAGTAGGGCGGCACGCCGGCAAACATCTCGTACATGATGACGCCCAGGCTGTAGATGTCCGCCCGCTCGTCGACCTTCTTACCCAGAATCTGTTCGGGTGCCATGTACTTGGGCGAGCCGATGACATAGCCGGTCTTGGTCAATTGCGTGTCGCCCTGGCTCTGCGCCGCGGCCACGCCGAAGTCGACGATCTTCAGCAGCGAGTCGTTGTCGATCAGCACGTTGGCCGGCTTCAAGTCGCGGTGCACGATGCCGGCTTGATGCGCCACCGCCATGCCGGTCGCGATGTCGATGCCGAACTTGACCGCGCGTTTGAGCGCCACCGGCTTCTCGTTGACGATTTCTCCGCCCAAGGTGTGCGACGGGAAATACTCCATGGAGATGGCGTAATTGCCGCGTATGTACAAGAAGTCGTAAATACGGATCACGTTCTTGTGGGTGATCTTGCGGCTGTAGCGCAGCTCGTGCACGAAGCGCTTCATCATCTCTTCGTCCGAGGACACGTTGGGATTCAGGAACTTGAGAATCAAACGCTCTTCGACGACGGTATCTTCCATGAGCAGGACGGTGCCGAAGGCGCCCTTGCCGATCTTTTCGATGAACTTGTAGCGGCCCTCGATCACGTCTCCCGGTTTCAGGGTCGCGATGTCCAGCTTCGCGGCCGCCGCGGTTTCCTCGGCCTGCTTGACGACATTGGCCAGCGACTGGTTGTCGATGAGCAGCGTCTTGGCAGGTTCCTGCATTTTTTCGGCGCGCTTGTTCGCTGCGATCTGCTGCGTCGAGAAACGGTTGTCGAGTTCTTGTATGGCGCGGGCGACCGCCTGGCTCAAAGTACCATCCGCGCTCGTCGTCACCGCCTGCAAGCGCACGCGGATGGTGTCCGCGCGGCGCTCATCGGCGAGTTTCGCCAACGCCGAGATGGCCTCGACCTTGATCTCATTTTCAGGCCGCGTCAGCATCGGCAACAGGCTTTCAAGGCTGCGTTGATCGCCGATCTTGCCAATCGCGCGGATCACCGTCGGCAGGGATTTGGGCTCGCCCTGCAACATGTCGATGAAACGCGGCAAGGCCTTGCTGCTGCCGATTTCCGCCAGGGCATCGACCGCACGTTCGCTGACCCACCAATCCTTGTCGCGGGTCGCTTCGATGAGCTGCGCGACGGCGCGCTCATCCTTGGTTTGATTCAGGATTTCGATGGCAGCGCGACGAATATCCTGATTCTCATCCTTGATGAGCGCGAGCACGGCGTCGACCACGCGCGGACCACCGATCTTGCCCAAGGCGTCGGCTGCCCGCGTGCGAACCCACCAATCGCTGTCCGCGATCACTTCCAGCAAGTATTTGACCGACTTCGAGGTTCCGACGACGTTCAGCACCTCTACCGCGGCGCGGCGCGCATATTCGTTCTCGTCTTTCAGTACATCCACCAGATACTTGACGGTTTCGGGATGGTTGGCCTTGACGACGACGTCCACCGCCTTGTTCTGTACCTCGATCTCAGGGTCGCGCAGCATGCCGACGATCAACGGCATATCGAACGAACCATCCATTTTAGCGAGCGCGCTCAAGGCGGCGGAACGTATGAACTTGCTGTTGTCCTTGAGCTGCTTCTGCACCGCTTGCTGAACTTTAGGCTGATTGAAGCGCGCCAGGACATTGATGATGTGCAGCCTCGCCACCGGGTCCTTGCCCTCGATCCTCGCGAGCAGATCGTCCACCGATGATTCATCCGCGATTTCGCCGATGATCTTGAACAAGCCGTTTCTTTCGCTGGGCTCCTGGGTGTAGGCGGCGTTCAACAATTCGCGCACCGTGTAGCGCGACTTCTGCGCCGTGATCACATCCAGCAGGGCCTGTTTCGGCATCCCCGGTTTGGCCAAGGCGTCGAGCAGCGCATGCGCGGGATAGTTCTTGCTCGAAGACAGCGCCCAGGCGATTCCCGACATGGCGCGCCCGTTGGCTTCCGCCATCGTCTTGAGCAGAATCGGCAGGGTTTTGGAATCAATCAGGCGGGACAGGACCTCGACATACGCCGTGGTTTCTTTTTTTTCCGACGTGGCGAGCGCATCCACGATGGGTTCAATGGCGTCGGATCCCAGCGCGATCAATTTTTCCAATGCCTTCAAGGCCACCGGGCTGGCTGGATTGCCGCTGGATTTAACTTCGGCAATGAGCCGATCGGCACGATAATTGGCGAATAAGGTCATTCGGCGCCTAAGCTAAACGTTCCCGGAGAGTCACCCATTCTCACTTTAATTCAGGCGCCCTCCGTGGTCTTGATTCTCAGTAACGAATTATGCCACACGTCACGGAATTAGCTGCCCTGCGGTACAATCGAGGATCCTTATGAATCAACCTCCTGCCGCGGAAAACGTCATCCGCGAGAAACTAAGCGCCTATGCCGATCCCTACCTGGGTCAGACTCTGGGCGAAGCCAAGGCGATCAGCTCGGTCGCAGTCCACGGCGGCCGCGTCGCGATCGAGCTCGTTTTGGGGTTCCCCTGCGCCGACTATGTGGCTGAAATGGAGTCTGCGCTGCGATCGCACCTGGGATCTGCGCTTGGGAGCGCCAAGCTGGAGTTGAAACTGGGTGCGCAAATCACCGCGCATGCGGTGCAACGGACTCTTAAACCGTTAACAAATGTCAAGAACGTGGTGGCGGTCGCCTCGGGCAAAGGCGGCGTCGGCAAGTCCACGACCGCCGCCAATTTGGCGCTCGCCTGGGCGGCGCAGGGCGCCAAGGTGGGTCTGTTGGATGCCGACATTTACGGCCCGAGCCAGCCGTTGATGATGGGGTTGAGCGGCGCCAAGCCCGTCAGCACCGATGGCAAGCACATGGCGCCGCTGCGCGCGCACGGTGTGGAAGTAATGTCCATAGGCTTCCTGATCGACCCGGAGCAACCGATGGCTTGGCGCGGGCCCATGGTGACCTCCGCGCTGAACCAGCTGCTCGGCGACACCACCTGGGGCGATCTGGACTACTTGGTCGTCGATATGCCGCCGGGAACCGGCGACATTCAGCTGACGTTGGCGCAGCGCGTGCCGGTCAGCGGGGCCGTCATCGTAACCACGCCGCAAGATATCGCCCTCTTGGATGCCCGCAAGGGCCTCAAGATGTTCGAGAAAGTCGAGGTGCGGGTGCTCGGTGTGGTGGAGAACATGAGCGTGCATATCTGCTCGCAGTGCGGGCATGCGGAGCACGTGTTCGGCAGCGGCGGCGGTGCGCGGATGGCGGCGCAATACGGGGTCGAACTCCTGGGTGAACTGCCGCTGGACATTCGTATCCGCGAGGATGCCGACGGCGGCGCCCCGACCGTGGTGGCGGAGCCGGACAGCGAACGCGCGCAGGCTTATTTCCTGATGGCGCGCCGCACGGCCGCGCGCCTGGCGACATTGAACAAAGACTACAGTCGGGCATTCCCCAAAATCACGGTTGAAGCAACTTAATGAGCATAAAAAGCGATCGCTGGATCAGACGCATGGCCGCCGAACACGGCATGATCGAACCATTTTCCTCGCAACAGGTGCGAGTCGCGGACGGTCACAAGATTGTCTCTTACGGCACCTCGAGCTACGGCTACGACGTGCGTTGCGCCGA
>DASXMG010000037.1:0-5250 GCA_036495805.1 Steroidobacteraceae bacterium
GTCGCGGCCTTCGACGAAGAATTGCACAAGCTTGCGGACGGCATGCGCGCGAAGACCACGGAACTGAGCAAACTGCAGGGCGATGAGTCCTACAAATTGGCGTCGAATCCTGACACGCCGCGGCAGGCGCCGGCGCGCGTCTCGGAAGTGCCGTATCTGAACTTTGCCGATCTCGACAATGCCGTGTTGAAACTGGAACAAAGCGCCAAGGCGTTCGACCAGGAATATGCACGATTGGACGCGGGCGGCGAGCCGGCCAACCATGCCAAGCGTGAGCGTGTCAATGCGACCCTCACCGTGTTGGAGCAGAGCCTGATGGATCCGCATGGCTTGCCGGGCCGGGAGTGGTATCAGCACATGATATATGCACCCGGACTGCATACGGGCTATGGCGTCAAGACCCTGCCGGGAATTCGCGAGGCCATCGAAGAGCGCCGCTGGGACGAGGCCAACCAGTACATGGGGGTGGTCTCACGCGCGCTCAACGCCTACAGTGAGCGGATGGACCGCGCCATCGCGGCACCGTAGACTGCACAAATAATTTTAAGGAGTGGGTAATGACCGAAGAGAAGCAGCAAAAATTCACCGCCAAAGTGCGCCGCGGTTTGGTGTGGGTACATTCCGTTGCAGCCGCGGAACTTGCCAAGAAAAAGGCCGAAGCCACGGGTGTCCGGATCGAGGGATTTACCGCCAGTGAGCTCGCCGATGTTGAATCCGCGTTGACCTGGATTTCCCAGAACAAGGAATCGCCGAGCGCCGAACCGGCGGCTTAGGTTTGCCGAGGCGGCCGGCCCCACGCTGCAGCACGGCCGAGGACAAACGGCATGCTCGTCGCGGTTTCGCGACGAGCATGCCTGCGATGGCGCGGTGACCACGCTTTCAGGACTGAGCTACACTTAAATCCCATGGCTCGAAAAAGCGCTTTAGTCGTCGACGACTCCAAGTCAGCCCGCGTCATTTTGAGCCGCATGCTTGAAAAGTACGACATCGAAGTCGACATGGCTGAGTCGGCCGAACAAGCCATCGAATATTTGAAAAGCAACCGGCCCGATGCGATCTTCATGGATCATCTCATGCCCGGCATGGATGGTCTGCAGGCGGTCAAGGCAATCAAGGGCAATCCGCAAACCGCGATGATTCCCATCATGATGTACACATCCCAGGAGGGAGAGCTGTACGTCGGCCAGGCACGCGCCCTGGGCGCCATGGGCGTTCTGCCCAAGCAGGTGCGGCCCGTCGATGTGTCGAAAGTACTCTACGAGCTGCATTTGTTGCCGGACCGGCGCGATGTGGCGGAACCGGCTCTGCACCCGGTCGAGATTGATTCCGGCATCCCGGTCGAACGATCGCCGCCACGGCCCGCGCCTACCGGGGCGATCGACTGGGGGCGGCGAATCGAGACCGCCGTGAAAGACCAAGCCGTGGATATCCGCCGCTTCATCGTCGCCAGTCTGGATAGTTTTTCGACGCGCATCATCAGCGATGTGCGCAACTCCATGCCGATCCAAGGCGCAGACCCGATTGCGCCGCCGCCGCCACCGCCGAAGTCGGCATGGCCCTGGGTCGCCGGCATTTTGGCGGCGTGCCTGGTGGCGGTCGCGTTCGCCTCGGGTTGGGTGAATACGCGCAACGATTTGACCAGCGTGCGCGCGGAGTTGGCCGGCTTGAAATCAACCAATGCGGAATTGCAGCGCTCCAAGCTCGATCTGACCGCCATGGTAAAGGATCTCACCGCCGCGCTCGGCGCGGCGAACAGCGCGGCGCAAGCGCCCGCGTCCGCTGCGGCCGGAACTGCCGTCGGCGCGGCGCGAGTGGAGCTGGTGCCTTTCGGCGAAATCGCCTTTGATCGCAGCCGCTTGGAAGTGCTGCGCGATTTGTTGACGAAGCTCGAGGCGCAAAATTTTCACGGTGTAGTCAAGATCACGAGTTCCGCCGGATTATTTTGCCTGTCGGGAAACACCACCGAGGGTTACCAGCCCGCCGCACCCACGCTGCCCGTCAGCCGCTGCGACCTGATCGGCAATCCTCTGGATGAAGCCCTGTCAGGTCAGCAACGCCAGTCGTTGGCATTTGCAAATCTGGTGGCGGGCGTGCGGCAACGCACCGCCGGCGCCATCACCGTCGCCTTGGAAAGCGCAGGCACCACGCACCCCGCCACGCCGTATCCTGCGCGCACCGACAGCCTCACGGCGGCGGAGTGGAATAAGGCGGCGGTGGCGAACAACCGGGTCGAGTTCACGGTCGAATCCAGCACGCCGCAATGATTCTCTAAAAGGCGATCCTGACGAAGAATTCGGGACCCTTGGAATTGAAATTGAAAAATCCCGATTGCTTGGCCTGCGCCGAGATCAGATTGGCCCGCAGCATCGTGTAGCCGAGCGCAAATGAAATGTTGGGACGCAGGCGATATAGCGCGTCCAATTCGTAAATCCCCAACGATGCGTCGAGATCATCGACCCGAACTTTCAAGTACTGCGCGCGGCCGTCGAGATAGAAGCGCTTGCTCACCACATAGCTGGCGTCGAGTCCGACGGTCGGGACGGGACCGGCCTGATCCTCGGTCTGATCCACGTGGCGTGCCTGCGTCTGAACGCGGGCCCGGGCCGAGATGTCGGTGTCGCTGATGCCGATGGTCGCCGCGACTTCGTACCGGTCGCTGTGCAAAAACGAATAGCCATAGGTGATGCCGAAGGTGCGGATCGAGAGGTTGGAATTCAAAGGATCGCCGGTCTGCAGCACGACGTCGCGGAACACGATGGGCTGGGTCACCGTGGTCGAATCGGAACGGTCCAACGAAAAATAATCGAATCGCAGCCGGTGGCGCTCGCCGACGCGCACCATGGCCTGGATTTTCGCTTCGAAGTCGCTCTTGTCCAAGCCGAACATGTCCTCCGCATTGACCGCGGTGCCCGGAACACCCGCGCTGCTGTCGAGCTGAAGATTGGTCTGGTTGGAGAGGTGAACGACGCCCAGCGACAAGCGCACCCGCTCCTCGGTGGGGCTGAGATAGTCCTCTGCGTGCGCCAGCGTCGCGAACAACGCCAGCGCCGCCAGGGCCACACCATTCTTGATCATGTCGGTCTCCTCAAAATCAACAGATCCGTTTCGGCGCGCTTCACGGCCGCGGGCAAGGAGGGGCTGATACGCTGCATTACATGGGCCGCAGCCGCTCGCCACCCCGTCAGTTTGCCGCCATAGATGCATAACACGCGCGGGCATACGTCTCGATCCGTGGTGAATATGGTCTCGCGCGACCGGTCAAAGGCGGCCTGAGTGGCCGCCGGCAGGACCCGTAGGCCGGCAAAGCGCTCAGTGATGTCCGCGCGGGTCAAGCCGCTCAAGTGGGGAAAATAGTGCCGAACCACCGCCAGCAGATATTCCTCCTCGGCAGGCAAAGGGTGCACTTGGTCAGGATCGCCGCGGTACGGGGTCTCGGTCGTGCCGACCAGGGTCGCTCCGCCCCAGGGCATGACGAACACCGCGCGCCCGTCCGTGGGACTCTCGACGTAATAAATGCCTGACCTCAAGGGGTGGGGTATGACAATGTGCGTGCCCTGTACCAGGTCCACCTCGGGTATTGGGATGGGCGGCTCGATGACGCGCGCGGCTCGCATCGCCAAAGGCCCTGCGGCATTGACCAGCACCCGAGCCTTGCACTCGACGGTCGCCCCGCCTGCCTGATAAATCACCGTCACGCCGTCCGCGCGCAAAATCGCGCGCGAATATTGCGCCGGCATGGCTAGTTCGGCGCCCAATCCCAAGGCCGATTTCACCACGGCTCGTGTCAACAAAGCGTCGTTGGTCTGAGCGTCGTGATAGCGGATGACGTCATCCAGCTCCGCGGTTTTCAATCCGTCGAGTTGCGGCCAAGCGGATTTGGGCACGCTGCCAAAACGCGTGGCGGCTTCGAAGCCGCCGAGCAGCGCGTAAATCCACAGGCCGACTTTCAGCTGCCAGGGCCGGCGCCGCGTGTCGCGATACACCGGAATGTAGAAAGCCTTGAGCTGCACCAGCTCCGCGGCAATGCGCAGGTGAATGGCGCGTTCGCGCAAACTCTGGCGCACCAGTGCGAATTGCCCGGACTCCAAGTAGCGCAGGCCGCCGTGAATGAGCTTGCTGGATCGGCTCGATGTGCCGGCGGCCAGCGATTGCCGCTCGATGAGCAACGCGCTGTGTCCGGCCGCCGCGGCGGCTTGCAGCACCCCGGCACCGTGAATGCCGCCGCCGATGATGACCACATCGTATTCTTTCATTGGTACCGAGGATTGATCGATGGCGCTTAGAATGCGTGATTACACGCGAACACACCAACTTTGGATCTCTCTGTCGCCAATCGCGAACAGTCGCGCAGCAGTTCAGTCGACGCCGCCTTTGGCGTCGCGTTTCTCTTCGAACTGCATCACCGGCACGTCCGAGGTGACCTCGATTTCTCCATCGACTATCGCACCCTTGGCGATGGCTACGGTGCGCGCGCTGACCGTGCCGCGAATGACCGCCGTATAGCCGATCTCCAATTTATCTTTGACGATCAGGCCGCCCAAGATGGTGCCTGCAACAATCGCCTGCTGCGCCCGGACTTGCCCATGCCAGCTGCCGGATGCCGACAGATTCAGCGCTCCTTCGAGCTCCCCGTCGCCATGCACTTCACCCGAAACCACGAATTGCCCGGTGCCGCGAATGTCGCCGATGAACACGGAGTTCGCTCCGATGAAGGTGGGGCTGGCCGAATTGCTGTCCAAGAACCGGCGCTTTTGCTGGGTCATGGCCTCTTCTTATCCTATCGGGATAGCCTGTGGTGTGACGAGCTTGGCGTCGCGGCCAGGTGGCGAATGGAAGTAGAATGCGAAATCCTCCCAAACCCCGGCAGAGTGTGAAAATGGTCATCAAACAAGTGTTTTTGGTCCTTTCTTTGACTGCGGCACTGGCCCTGTCAGGTTGCAGCCGGCAGCAGAGCGACTGGGAGAAAACCAGGGCCGCGAACACCACGGATACGTATGAACTCTTTTTGAAGAAATATCCGAGCGGCGAGTTCACTTCCCAGGCTCAAGCTCGGGTCAAAGAACTGTATGAGGAAAGGGATTGGCAAAAAGCGCGCGACACCGACACGCTCGACGCTTACCAGGCGTTCTTGAAGCAATACCCGGAAGGCAAGTGGACCGAAGAAGCACGTATCCGCGTCGAGAACTTTACGCTCGCATCCGCGCCTTCCAACCCCGCGCCCGCCGGCGCCGGGAGAGCCGTGTTGCCGGC
>DASXMG010000038.1:0-24797 GCA_036495805.1 Steroidobacteraceae bacterium
TAACTGCGCACCACCGGCTCGCCGCCGCGCGCCAGCACCTTCCACGCCATGTGCTTGAGCGGCACGCCCGGCTGGTAAGCCCGCAGGCCCGAGAAATCTTCATCGCCGCGTGCTTCGGAGTGCGAACCCGTGCCCTGTGCGGCGCCTGAGGGCAGGGTCCGATGGCCGATCGGCGCCGGGGCGACGTAAATCGTGATGGAACCCTGCACATAAGTCCATGAGTAAAACCAGCCGAAGGGATAGCGGGTACGGAGCTCGAATTGGCTGATGCGCGTCACGCCGCGTTGCGCGACCGGAGCGATCACTTCGATGGTCGCGCTTTCCCCGGCCGCGACGCTGTCCATGCCGACGGCGCTCAGGCACCGGACTTCGATGTCGCGTCGATCGATGCGGGATCCGTTGCGCAGCTCGAATTCGAGCATCGCCTCGCGTCCCGCGAAGGCATCGACCTCGGTGGTCGCATCGACCGACAACCGCAGCATATTGCGGTTGCAGTGATGCATGGTCACCAAGGCCATGCTGGCCATCAGAAACGCAAAGGCGAGCGCAAGGTTGCTGTTGTAGTTGAGGCCGGCGATCAGCATCGCCGCCAGAATCGCGCCCAGCATGAAGCCGAAGCGCGTGGGAAGAATATAAATGCGGCGTCGATTGATGCTGACGGGCAGGCTGTCGCGGCCGTGGCGTCGAATGACCCGGGCTCGGAGTTGGTTGACCGCCGCTTGGCGCAAGGTGACCAAGGCTTTGAGATCCTAGGAGCTTTAAGGAACCGGCACGGCCTCGAGCAGCCGGCTGGCCGCGATGCCATCGCTGCCGCGTTGACGGACGCGATGTTCGACCACCGCCGCGAATATGGCCTGCACATGCTCAGGAATAACGGCATTTCGGCCGTGAATCAAGGCCCAGGCGCGCGCGGCACGCAATAACCCGATCGCCGCCCGCGGCGACAGCCCGGCGTTCAATCCCGGCGCGCGGCGGGTGTGGGCCACGAGCGCCTGCACATAGTCCAGGAGCGCAGGCGAGACATGGATCTCCAACACGCTTTGCTGCAGCTGGCGCAAGCTCTCGGGGGTGGTAATGGTTTGCAGCGCTTTCACCAGGTCGCGCCGATCGACGCCGCTCAGCAGCTCGCGCTCGGCGGCAGCCGCCGGGTATCCCAAGTGCACGCGCATCAGGAATCGATCCAGTTGCGACTCCGGCAGCGGAAATGTACCGACCTGATCCTGAGGGTTCTGCGTGGCGATGACGAAGAATGGCTCGGGCAAGGCCATCGATTGGCCGTCGAGCGTGACTTGGTGTTCCTCCATCGCCTCGAGGAGCGCGCTCTGCGCCTTGGGCGAGGCGCGGTTGATTTCGTCCGCAAGCACCAGCTGCGCGAAAATCGGGCCGCGCTGAAAACGGAATTTGCCGGTTTCGCGATCGAATATCGACACGCCGAGCACGTCCGCCGGCAAGAGGTCGCTGGTGAACTGAATGCGCTGAAACGACAGGCCGAGAGTCTGCGCGATGCCGTGTGCCAGGGTGGTCTTGCCGACCCCGGGAATGTCCTCGATGAGCAGATGGCCGCGCGCCAACAAGCACGCCACGCATAGCCGGATCTGCGCATCCTTGCCCAGGATCACCCCGTTCAATTGCTTAAGCACCGCTTCGACCTGCGAATGCAGCGCGTTCATTGGTCTTTAAGCTTGGTCACCCGGGCAGTTTGGGCTGATAGCTGGCCTATTTCCGTGCGCAATTCCTCAAGCCGCTGCTGGTCCTTGGCCACGATCTCGGGCGGTGCATTCTGGGCAAACTGGCTGTTGCCCAGTTTGGCCTCCAATTTGCTCAAGTCGACTGCGGCTTTTCGCAGCCGTTTCGCCAAGCGATCCAGCTCCGCCGCCGGATCGATCAAGCCCTTCATGGGCACCAATATTTCAAGATTGCCGAGCAATGCCACGGCGGAAATCGGCGCCGCCTCGCCGGCATCGAGCACGCGCGGCGCCTCGACGCCCGCCAGTCGCAGCAAATAATGCAGATTGCGGCCCAAATATTCCAAATCGCGGGCGCTCGCGTTCTGCAGGAGAACCTCGAGCTTGCGCGTCCAGGGGATGTCCATTTCGCCGCGGATCTGGCGCACGCCCAAGATGAAATCCATGACCCAGCGCATTTCCGGCTCGGCTTCGCGGTCGGTGCTCATCGATTCGGCGCGCGGGAATTCCGCGCGCATGAGGGTCTCGCCGCTGACGCCCGCCACACCGCGGACCCGCTGCCAGATTTCTTCCGAGATGAAAGGTGCCAGCGGATGCATGGCACGGAGCAGCACCTCCAAGGCGTGGATGAGCGTGAAGCGCGTGCCGCGCTTGGCGGCTTCAGAGGCAGCGTCGGACTGCAACACGGCTTTGGAGAGCTCCACGTACCAGTCGCAGAATTCGTGCCAGGTGAATTCGTACAGGGCGTTGGCGACCCCGTCGAGGCGATAGTCCGCGAATCCCGCCTCGATGCGGCCAAGCATGTCGGCGAGCCGCGATTGTATCCAGCGGTCAGCCAGGCTGAACTCCGCTCCTGCCGCGGAGAGATCGTGATTCTCGGCATTCATCAGCACGTAGCGCGCCGCATTCCACAGCTTATTGCAGAAGTTGCGATACTCCTCGACCTTCGCCATGTCGAAGCGCAGGTCGCGGCTTTGTGTGGCGAGCCGCGCGAAGCACAGGCGCAGAGCATCGGTTCCATAGGCGGCGATGCCTTGAGGAAATTGCTTGCGCGTCGCCTTTTCAATGGAGGCCTTCATTTGCGGCTGCATCAGGCCGGTGGTGCGCTTCTCGAGCAGGGCCTCCAGGGAAATTCCGTCGACGATGTCGAGCGGGTCAATGACGTTGCCCTTGGATTTGGACATTTTCTGGCCGTCTTGATCGCGGATCAGGCCATGGATGTAGACCCTGCGAAACGGCACGTCGCCCATGAATTTGAGGCCGAACATCATCATGCGGGCGACCCAGAAGAAAATGATGTCGAAGCCGGTCACCAACACCGAGGTCGGATACCAGGTTTGCAATGCGGGCGTTTTTTCCGGCCAGCCCAAGGTCGAGAACGGCCACAGCGCCGAGGAGAACCAGGTGTCCAGCACGTCATCGTCTTGCCGCAAGGTCACGTCCGCGGCAATGCCGTGCGCGCGCCTTGCATCAGCCTCGCTGCGCGCGACATAGCAGCGGCCGCCGGGGTCATACCAAGCGGGAATTCGATGGCCCCACCACAATTGGCGGCTGATGCACCAATCGCGGATCTTGTGCATCCAATCGTGGTAGACGCCGGTCCAGGTCTCGGGCACGAAACGCACCTGGCCTTCTTCAACGGCGCGGATGGCGGGCGCGGCCAGCGGCTTGATGTCGACGAACCATTGATCGGTCAGCAGCGGCTCGAGAATCGCATTGCTGCGATCGCCGCGCGGTACGGTCAGCTTGTGGGGCTCGATACGTTCGATGAGTCCCAAGGCATCCAAATCGGTGAGAACTTTTTCTCTCGCGGCAAATCGATCCAGGCCTTGGTAGGGAACGGGCACGCTGTCGTTGAGTGCCGCATCGAGGGTCATGATATTGATGAGCGGCAGCTTGTGCCGCTGCCCCAGTTCATAGTCATTGAAGTCGTGAGCCGGCGTGATCTTGACGCAGCCGCTGCCGAACGTCGGATCCACGTAGGCATCGGCAATGATGGGAAGCTCGCGCGAGGTCAAGGGCAGCCGCACCTTACGGCCCACCAGATGCCGATAACGTTCATCGTCCGGGTGCACGGCGACGGCGACATCCCCGAGCATCGTCTCCGGCCGCGTGGTCGCGACCACCAGGTAGCCGGGCCCTTCGCTCAAAGGGTAGCGCAAATGCCAAAGCGAACCGCTCTCTTCGTCCGCGACCACTTCAAGATCGGACAGCGCCGTCTTTAAGATCGGATCCCAATTCACCAAGCGTTTACCGCGATAGATCAGGCCGTCTTCGTACAAGCGCACGAATACTTCGGTCACTTTGAGCGACATGGCGGGGTCTAAAGTAAATACGTCGCGCTGCCAATCGACCGATGCACCCAAGCGCCGCATTTGCTTCGCGATCATGCCGCCCGAGGATTCTTTCCACTGCCAGACCCGCGCCACGAAGGCATCGCGTCCCAATTCGACCCGGCTCTGCCCGGCGGCATTGAGCTGTCGTTCGACCACCATCTGCGTGGCAATACCGGCATGGTCCGTGCCCGGCTGCCACAAGGTGTCGAATCCGCGCATGCGATGAAAGCGGGTCAAGGCATCCATGATCGTGTCTTGGAATGCGTGCCCCATGTGCAGCGTGCCGGTGACGTTGGGCGGGGGGATGACGATCGAAAAGGCCGGGCCCTTGCCGCTCGGCGCGAAATAGCCGCGCGCTTCCCACTGCGCATAGATGCGCGTTTCAATGTCGGCGGGTGAGTAGGCCTTATCCATGATCGTCCGTGCGGTCAGCCATCCGCAGTTTCATCGATCTGGTGCGTCTCCAAAGGCAGCTTGAGATCGCGATATGCCTTGAAGCGCTCGCGCCCAAGGCGCCGGCGCTCCTCGTCTGCGTCGATGATTTCCGCGACACGGGTGTAGCGTTGAAATTGCGGCGGCAGCCGCTGCGCCAAATTGACCAGCAGGTCGGCGGCGGGCAGCGCTTTTTCGACCGACAGATGGACCGCCGTCGCCGGGTCAACGGCTTGCTCATCGAGACACACTTTGTGCGGGATGAACGAGCGGTCATTGAAAGTCCAGAGCAATTCATCCAGCGCCTGCGCATCGCCAAGCGTGTCGCTGACGATGACGATCTTCAAATCCTTGAGGTAAGCTTTTTCAGTCAGGCGGCAGGCAAAGGCCCAGCGCTGTCTGGCCGCGGTACTTTTGAGCACGTAGAAATCGACGCGCTCCGTCATGATGCCTTGGCGCGATGAATCAGGAAATCGACCAGCAAGGGCACCGGGCGCCCGGTGCTGCCTTTTTGCGCGCCGCTCAGCCAGGCAGTTCCCGCCACATCCAGGTGCGCCCACTTCAGGTCCTTGGCGAACTTGCTGAGGAATGAGGCGGCGGTGCAGGCGCCGCCTTCGCGGCCGCCCACATTGGCGATGTCGGCGAAGTTGCTCTTGAGTTGATCGACATATTCTTCGCCGATGGGCAGACGCCAGGCGCGATCGTCGGCGCGCAGACCGGCCGACTCCAGCTCCTGAGCCAAGGCCGGGGTGTTGCTCATGAGACCGCTGGTGTGATTGCCCAACGCAACGATGCAGGCGCCCGTCAGCGTGGCGACATCCACCACGGCGGCCGGTTTGTAGCGTCGGCTGTAAGTGATGGCATCGCACAGGACCAAGCGGCCTTCGGCGTCGGTATTCAGGATCTCGACCGTCTGTCCCGACATGGTCGTCACGATGTCCGCAGGCTTGACGGCGTTGCCGTCGGGCATGTTTTCGGCGGCCGCGACGATGGCCACGACATTGATCGGCAGCTTGAGCTCGGCGATTGCGCGCACCGTACCGAGCACCGCGGCGCCGCCGCCCATGTCGAATTTCATCTCGTCCATGCCGGGAGGATCCTTGAGCGAGATGCCCCCGGAGTCAAAGGTGATGCCTTTGCCGACCAGGCAAATCGGTGCGGTGTCCTTGCGTGTGCCGCGATATTCGCAGACGATCAAGCGTGGCGGCTGTGCGGAACCCTGGCCGACGGCGAGGAATGCGCCCATTTTGAGGGCCTTGATGGCGCTTTCGTCCAGCACCTTGGCCTTGAGACTCGAAAACTCCTTGGCCATCTGTAGGGTGCGGGTTCCCATGTAGGCCGGGGTGCAGACATTGGGCGGCAGATTGGCCAGATCCCTGGCGAAGGCCACGCCGCTGCCGATGGCGGCGCCCATCGCTAAGCCTGCGGCTGCTGCTTTTGCCGCACGCGGGTCGGCGGCGGCCACCTTAACTTCAGTTAAGCGGCGCGCTTTCGGCTTCGGCGAGGTCTTCAGGTCAGGGATCCTGTACGCCTGGGAGGAGAACACTTCCGCGATGATGCGTGCCCGGTACTGAATGTCGAGCTCGGGCACCAGCTCCATGGCGAGGTAAACGGCCGCATCGCCGGCTCCGGTCTTGGCAAGCGCCTGCGCGCTGGCCAGCACCGACTTGCGGTATGCCTTGCGGCTGAAGGCGGCACGCGCGCCGCATCCGATCAGCAACAGGCGAGAGGCCGCCGACCCGGCAGGCAGGGGCAACATCAGGGTATCGCCAAGCTTGGCGGCGAAATCGCCGCTGCCGAGCAGTCGGGTGATCAGGCCCTCCAATTGCTTGTCGACCTGACGAGCCGCCAAGCCCAGATCGCCGCTCTCATAGATGCCGACAGCGGCGCAGCCGGATGGCGCACGCGCTTTCGCGTCAACTATTGCCATGAATTCCATATCATTCAGCTCCGTTTTTTGTTCGGTTGTTCAGTTAAGGATTGTGCAAATAGTTTACTAGATTATTGGGAAGGCTCTAAGCTCAGGGCATGAAATGGACCATGCAAAGATATGTCTTGCGCGAGGTCGTGCAAACATGGCTTGCGGTGACCGGCGTTTTGGTCGCGATCGTGGTATCGAATCAACTATCACGGGTGCTGGGCCAAGCGGCTGAGAATCAGTACGGGCGGGGCGTTGTCTTCGATTTGATCGCGCTGGGCGCGATCATGAATCTGTCGGTGATCGTGCCGGTGGGATTGTTGCTGGCCGTGGTCTTGACCCTCGGCCGCATGTACCACGACAGCGAAATGGCGGCGCTGCAGGCGTGCGGCTTCGGTCCGCCCCGCCTGCTGGCGCCGCTATTCTGTTTTGGGGTGATCATTGCCGCGGGCTTGGCCTGGCTGGTGTTCGTCCAGGTGCCGCGCGCCGACAGCCAAGTGCAGGCGCTGCGCCAATCGGCGATAAAAGAGGCGCAATTTGGCCAGCTCGACGCCGGCAAGTTCCGCGGCTTCAGCGGCGGCGATGCGGTGTTCTACGCCGAACATGTCGATCAGGACGGGGTGCTGCACAACGTTTTCGTGCAGCGCGAGGTGCAGGGACGAATCGAGGTGGCCCTCGCCGAGACCGCGACCTATACCAAGGCCAATGCCGTCGGGATGCACCTGGTAACGCTGTTCAACGGCCGGCGCTATGAAGGGGTGCCGGGACAAGACGATTTCCGAGTCATTGAATTTCGCGAGCACGGGATCCCCATCGCGACGCCGCAGGATGTCCGCGGCCCGCTGGATCCGGACACCAAGCCAACCGCCGCGCTCTTAGGCTCGCACGACCCGTCCGACATTGCACAGCTGCAATTCAGGGCATCTGCACCACTTATGGCGCTAGTGCTCACCCTGATCGCCGTGCCCTTGAGCAAACTGCGCCCACGGCAGGGCCGTTACGCCAGAGTCGGCTTTGCGATCGTTCTGTACTTCGTCTATTCGAGTTTGCTGTCGGCCTCGAAGACTTGGCTGGAGAAAAGCGATTTGCCTCCCGCCGTCGGTGTGTGGTGGGTGCATGCCGCGGCCTTGGGACTGGGCGTGTACCTGTTGATGCGCGACGCGAGGAAGCCGTGAACATACTCGACCGGTATCTTTATCGCACCGTGCTGCTCTACACGCTCATGGTCATGGCGGTACTGCTGGCATTGAGTGCGTTGGTCTTGTTCATCACCCAGCAAGGGGACATCGGCGTCGGTAGCTACAGTGCAGGGGATGCATTCTTGTTTACGTTCTTGAATTTGCCGCAGTCCGCATTCGAGCTGCTGCCGATCGGGGCGATGATCGGTGCACTGATGGGGCTGGGCAATTTGGCCGCCGGCAGCGAGCTGGTGGTGACGCGAGCCTCGGGCGTATCGGTTTGGCGCATCGCGTGGCCCGTGGGTATTGCCGGGCTGACGCTTGCGGTCATCATGTTCGGTATCGGCGAGTATGCGGCGCCGTCCATGGCGCAATTCGCCAAGCGCGAGAAGACCACCGCCAAATTGGCCGATGTCAGTTTCGCCGGCACGAGCAGCGCTTGGGTCAAGGACGGCAACCGAATCTTACGGGTGCAAACCGGTGAAGTGGACCGCGCGTTCGGCGGCGTCTCGGTCTTTGAACTGGACGGACCGACGCGCTTGCGCTCCATTCAACGAGCGGCGCGCATCGTCGCTGATCCGGGGCGTTGGAGCTTGCATAACGTGGCGACTTCGCGCTTCGAGAATGACAAAGTGGAAGGCGGTACGGTCGGCGAGCTAACCCTGCATTCGACGGTGAACCCAGCGTTTCTAGGCCTCGCCGCCACCGATCCGCAAATGCTGACGCTGCACGGACTGGCTTCGTATATCGATCATCTGCGGCGCAACAACCTCGAAACCGCCTCATACGAGATTGGTTACTGGTCGCGTATCGCGCGGCTCTTTGCAGTGATCGTCGTGACCTTGTTGGCGTTGCCCTTCGTTTTTGGGCCGCTGCGCACCACCGGAGCCGGAACCCGCACGGTTTTCGGAGCGCTCTTGGGCGTGGTGTTCTTCCTCATCACGCGCACCGTCGAGAACGGCGGGCAACTTTTCAATCTCAGTCCGGCGTTGGTGGGCTGGTTGCCGACGGCGGTGGTCGGCGTTTGCACCTTGATCGCGATATCAAGAACTCGCTAGGTGAATGACGCGCGTCTTTGACAACCGATCATGCAGCGCCAGGTGTTCGGGATCGAGGTACAGCCACAACACACCCAATGCTGCCGGCGCCCAGGCAATGAATCCAAAACACGCGCGCAAGATCACGGCCGTCCAAGTCAGCGTGCCGCCGGCATCGGTCACGGTGCGCAAGCGCCACGCCCGCATGCCGAGGGTTTGACCGCTGCGCCGCCAATTGAGCGCGTAGTAGCCGACGATGACGAGCACCAGGCCGGCGCGATAGAGATAAACCCAAGCACCCGCGTTAGCCGGTATTACGGCGGCGCCGCGCGTGAAGAACAAAGCGACGCCGGTGAATACCACCAACAGGGCCGCCAGAAGAAACGAATCGTAGACCAGTGCCGCCAGCCGGCGCCCGAAGCCGGCACGGGTGCCGCTGATCACGGCTTGGGCGAGGCGGCCGGTTTTTTCATGTTGGGCGGCCCAGCTTTCGCACCCGGCGCAGCGGGTTTCGCACTCGGGGCCGGCTTGGGGACCAACAGCTGTTCCAGGGGCTTGAATATCTGGTCGTAGCGATAGCTCGCAATTTCGAAGGCGCGGCCATTCGCTTTGGCGCTCAAGGCCGCGTCCTTGGGTGCGGCAACTTGAATCCATCGCTTCTCGCCCACGGCTGCGCCGGTCAGGGTGATCGTGCCGCCGTCAGACAGCGCCAACGTCACGGTCGAAGGCTTGCTGAAATCGACATTG
Organism: Steroidobacteraceae bacterium; assembly: GCA_036495805.1. GTDB lineage: Bacteria > Pseudomonadota > Gammaproteobacteria > Steroidobacterales > Steroidobacteraceae > Bog-1198. Next base: position 9,334 of record DASXMG010000038.1, read on the forward strand.
CCGACGGGCGCAACATCATCGTCGTTCAGATTGCTGAAGGTGCTGGGCGAGGGCGCCAGGGCGTTGGCATCCGCAGCCTGTCGGCCGCTCGGCACGCCTTCCAGAACAAATTTGCTCGATGCCGGTGCCGGCGGCGCGGTCGTTTCGGCCTTGGCGGTGTTCTTTTTGTCCTCATCCGGTTTAAGCGGCGTCTCGGTCACCCGTCGCAAGGTGTAGCCGGGGCCAGTGTCCGGTTTGAATTGAATACTTTGAATCTTGTCGGCGGCGATGTCGAGCAGACGCGTGTCGATCCAGTAGCGCGGCTCGGCTTCGAAAGATATCGCAGGTTCGACAATGTAGCTGCTCTTCTCGCCGACGCGTCTCACAAAGCTGCCTTGTTCAGCCGGCTTGCCGACGATGACGTCCTGTTTGCCCTGTTTCGCCACCAATTCGATTTGTGCGCCCGTGGCGCCCGGTTTGGTCGGGTCTTCGACACCAATGATCGAATAATTGGCCGGATCGGAGGTCTTTTCTTCGCGGATCTTGGCGTCGCCCAATGCCAGCAGCAACTTGCGCAGCTTTGGCACGTCCGCCGGGTAATCCGCGCGCTCGGCTACCGTCCACTGCTCGCCCTGCTTGTGAATCGTGACAGCGGGCGTTGCGGCGCCTTTCAGCACGCTGAGCGAGGTCACGGTATTCAATTCGCCCGCCAGCGAGGGCAGCAGCGGCAGGCCCTGCACCTCGCGAGTTGCGTTGCGCTGCGTGCTCACATACAAGGCCACGGATATCACCACCAGGGCAACGACCAGCAATGCGATGAGTCGCTGCCGGCTCATGTCGAGCTCTTGAGTGTCGCCTGCGACGCGGCGGTGCGGCGGCGGCGTCGCATCGACAGAATGAGCACTCCGGCTATGGCCACCGCCAGCGGCGCGAGGGCAATGTTGATGACCTTTAGGCGCGAACCCAGTCGATTGATGTCCACGTCCAGACCGCGCTGCGTCTCGCGCAATTCCTTGCGCACGCGGGTCTTTTCAGCCGTGAAGCGCTTCAGCTCCTCCTCTTGTTCGGGCGACAGCATGATGGAATTCTGATCGTTTCGCTTGCTTTGCAATTCGGTCAATTTGCTTTCGGTCTGCTGCAGCTCGGTCTGCAACTCCGTGGCCTTGGCACGCAGGCGATCATCGGCTTGCCGTTTGAGCGCATCGATTCGTTCGAAGGGGCGCGAGAAGGACGCGCGTCCGCGGATGCTGATCAAGGCGCTGCTGCCGCTCAAGTTGTCGAGAATGTTGGCGATCAGATCGCCGTTGTTGGCAAAAGCTTGCGCAATCCGCTGGCCGAGCAGTTCGCGCTGCTGCACCCACAAGTAGTCCATCAAAAGATCTGTATCGGCGATTACGACGATGTTGGCGGGCGTGCTCGACTTGGTCAGGTGCGCGATCGGCGGCCCGGCGACGGGCTTCTGATCCGGCGGCGGCCCGTTCGGATAGGCCGAGTCTACCGGGCCGGTGATGCGCGCGGCGATGGTGTAGCGGATGCCGGTCGACTTGAAACCATCACGCAAAGTCGACGGATCGACCAGCGCCTTGAATCGTTGCGCCGGCAGCGGCTCGGCGTTCGTGGAGCTCATCAGCAAGGGCTCGAACGTGGTCTTGGCGCCGGCGCGTTGCGAGAGTGAACCGACAGTCGACAAGTTGATGGACTCCAACGAAGCAGTCACCACGTCTTTGGGATTCATGTCGGCATGACGCAACCCTAAGATGCCGATGTGCCGGACGGGACCCGAGGAAGCGTTGGTGCGCACTTCCAGCCCGCGCGATAAATCGCCGATCACCTTGGTGGGATCGTAATCGACTCCCCAGCTCGCGAGCAGCGGCTGCAGGTCGGAGGAATGATCGGCCATGGCGGCCGCCAAGGGATTCGAGGGATTCTGACCGCTCAAGTCAGCGCCGGCATCGGGATCGAGCAGCAACAGCATTCTGCCGCCGCGCATGACGAATTGATCGATGGCGTAAAGAGTCTTGGGTTGCAATTGCTTGGGGTGCACCAGCATCAGTACATCGACATCTTTGTCGATGTGATCGAGATCGGATGTCAAGGTGCGCACGGTGAACAATTGCTGCAGCTGGGTATAGATCGGCCAGGGCTCGCCCATTTGCCCGGTCTGGGGATTGAATTGACCCTGCATACCGATTGAACTGAGCAGCCCGATCACCGGTTTTTTCGGCGTGCCAAGCTCTTGGATGAGCTTCGCCACGTCGTATTCCAGAAATGCTTCGCGGTCGGGTTGGAAGCTCGGGATGGCGGAGCGGCCATCGGTCGAATTGGTGCCGCCCAGGCCAAAATATAACGACTCACCGGCATTGCCGACCGGCAGCGGCTGCAGGCCGAATTCCGCGGCGCGATCTTCATCGTCGGAGAATGGCTGCGGATCGACGACGTGCAGATGAATCTTGCCGCCGGCGCGCGCCGAGATCTCTTCCAGGAACTCGCGCACGCGCGCCGCATACGGCTGGATCAGCGGCGACTGTTTTGCGGCGATGTCGCGCGAGAAATAAAAGTACAGGTTGACCGGCTCTTTCAATTCGCGCAGCACCTGCTGCGTGCCGCTGCTCAAGGTGTACAGCTTGTTCTGCGTCAGATCCAGCCGCATGCCGCGCAGCCCGACGTTCGACAGCATGACGACGCCCAAAAACAGAACGGCGAGCAAAACCAGGCCGCCGACGCCCATACCCACTCTTTGCCAACGATTCCCGTTCACTTATTCCGCCTTTTTCATATCGAGCACCACGGCCGTGGCGGCCAGCCAAAAGCCGATCAGCGCGGCAAAGTACACGAGGTCGCGCAAATCGATGACCCCTTTGGAGATCGCGTCAAAGTGCGTGAAGAAGCTTAAGGATGCGATCGCGTCGACGATCGCCTGCGGCAGCACCCCGCGCACGAAATCCAGCACCAGCGGGAATCCCGCCAGCAGGAACACGAAGCCGACCAAGGCCGCGGTGATGAAAGCCACCACCTGATTGCGCGTCGCCGCCGACAGGCACATGCCGATGGACAAAAATCCGCCCGCCATGAGGAAGCTGCCGATATAGGCGGCGACGATGGCGCCATTGTCGGGAGAGCCCAGGTAATTGACCGTAATCCACACCGGGAAGGTCAGGAGCAGTGCAATCCCCGCGAACACCCAAGCGGCGAGGAATTTTCCGACGACTGCCTGCCACAAGGTGATCGGAAAGGTCATCAGCAGCTCAATACTGCCGCTGTTGCGCTCCTCCGCCCACAGCCGCATGGAGATCGCGGGGATGAGCACCAGATACAGCCAGGGATGCCAGCGAAAGAAGGATTGCAAATCAGCCTGGTTGCGCTCCAAGAAGCCGCCGACTTGAAAGGTGAAAACGGCGGCGAGCACCAAGAAGATGACGATGAACACATAGGCCAGCGGGGTCGCGAAATAGCTGCGCAATTCCCGCCGGAAAACCACCCATACCTTGTTCATGCCGAAAGCTCCGCGGCGGAGGACACGTCGATGCCCTTGGGATCCGTCAACGCCCGGAACACCTCATCCAGGCGCCCCGATTCCAAGTGCAGTTCCGGCACATCCCAATCGTGCTCATCGATGAGGGCGCTGACCGCGGCCAACACGTTGGCTCCCGGCTTCGGCAACGCCGTCAGCCGGCGCTCGCGTGCATCCGTCTCGACCCCCGAAACCTCCGGCAGCCGCGCAACCTCTCGAATCGCCGCCGTCAGCTCAGCGTCCTTTTCAAACCGCAAGCTCACGGCGTGGTGATAGCGCGAGCGCGATTCGAGCGCGGTGGGGGTCTCGTCGGCGACGAGGCGGCCATTTGCGATGATGATCGCCCGCGTGCACACCTCGTGCACCTCTTCCAATATGTGGGTCGAGACGATCACCAGTTTGTCCTTGCTCAGTTCGTTGATGAGGCGCCGCACTTCATGCTTTTGGTTCGGGTCGAGCCCATCGGTGGGTTCATCCAGAATCAACACTTGAGGATCGTGTATCAATGCCTGTGCCAGACCCACGCGGCGGCGAAAGCCCTTGGAAAGGGTTTCAACGACCTGATCGATGACCGGCGCCAGCCCCAAGCGGTCGATCACGACATTGCGCCTCTCGCGTCGCCGCTCGCCGTTCAGGCCGCGAATATCGGCGACGAAGTCGAGAAATTCACTGACCGTCATCTCGCCGTAGCTGGGTGCGCCCTCGGGCAGATAGCCCATGCAGGATTTCGCCTCGACCGGTGATTTTTCGATGTCATGCCCGCAGACCGAGACCTGCCCGGTCGTGGGCGCGATAAAACCGGCGATCATACGCATGGTCGTGGACTTCCCGGCGCCGTTGGCCCCCAGGAAGCCGAGCACCTCGCCGGGTGCCACCGAAAAGGTCAGATCATCGACGGCCAGCTTCTCGCCGTACCGCTTGGAGAGATTTCTTATTGCAATCATGTGCGCCTTTGGGCCTAAATCGTCGCAGGAGGTTCCCTAAATATTATTTTATTCGGCCGAGCGGCTTGCGCTCAACCCAAGCGGGCTTCAGGGGTTGCCGGCTTTCTTTTCAATTGCCACTTTATTTTCCTTCAAAATGCGCCGCACATCGGGCAGGTTCGGACGGTCCGCCATGCGGGCAATCAGTTCCGGCAGCTCAAACCATTTCCTGCCCCATTGTACCAAGCGCGCGGCATCGGCGATCACCTGGTCTCGCGCGGCGTCCGAGGGCCCGGCACGTTCGGCCTGCGCCGCCGGCTTCTTCGGCGGCGACTTGGGCTGCGCTCTCGGGGCCGGTTTGACCACTGCCGCAACCTTGCGCTCATTGCGCGCGACCTGGGCAGTCGCGGCCGGCGCCGGCGCGCGCTTGCTACCCAGGAATTTGGGCATTTCGCGCGTGGCGCTGACGGTCGCTTGCTGAATGGTGCTGTCGGAGCCGCGATCCGCCGGCTTCGGCGATAAGTCACGTTCGTTACGAGCTTCCGCGACGGGGATGAATCGTTCGATGTGCTCGGCACCCACCAGATTGGCGAGGAATGCCATCAGCTCCAGCGCGTCAGAAAACTGGGTATCGCCCGCCTTGGCGCGTTGCTCAACTTGGGCGCGCAAAGCCACGGTTTTTTGCTTGGCCAAGTCAATGATCCAACGCGTGGGACGCTGATGTTCAGACCAAGGCTGGACTTGCCAATAGCTGTCGTCGTCCAGAGACGAATATTTGCCGTGCAGCTCGAGGCTCTCGAGCCATCGTCCAAGCAGTTCCAGCAGGCGTTGATCGGCGGGTGTGGCCATGTATATGCAGCTCCAAGCGCGCACCCTAAACGAACCGTTGCCCCGTGGCTAGCGCCAAGCATTGCCGCATACCCGCCGGCACATCGCGACTTGGCCGCGTTAGACTGGCCGGCATGTGTGGCATAGCCGGAATTGTTGGCTCGCAAGCGAGCGCAGAGCTTGCGCTCAAGATGGCGCAGCGCATAGAGCACCGCGGCCCGGACGGGGATGGGGTGTGGACGGAGCCTGGCGTTGCCCTGTCTCACCGCAGGCTGGCGATTCAGGATCTGACGGACGCCGGCCGTCAACCGATGATCTTTGGCCCGCATGTGCTGACCTACAACGGCGAACTCTACAATCACGAGCGCCTGCGCGCGGAGTTGCCGGGGCCGTGGGCATCGAGCGGCGACACCGAAGTGCTGCTCCGGCTGCTCGCGACCGAGGGCGCCGCCTGCCTCACGCGCCTGGTGGGCATGTTCGCTTTCGCCGGCTGGGACAGCCGCTCCAGAAGCTTGCTCCTGGTTCGAGACCGGCTCGGGATCAAGCCGCTGTACTACCGCCTGTTGCCGGATGGCATTGCATTCGCATCGGAACTCAAGGCGCTGATGCTGCTCGGCACGCCCGACATTGATCAGAGCGCGGTGCGCGACTTTTTGTTTCACGGCTACATCCCGGCGCCCAAATCGATTTACCGCGGAATTTACAAACTGCCGGCGGCGCACATGCTGAAATGGCAGGCAGGCAAGGTCAGCATTGAGCGCTATTGGAACCCGTCGACCGAGATCGTCGAGCGCAGCGCCGAGGGCACCGTTTCGCAACTCGACGCGCTGCTGCGCGAGGTGGTGCCGCAGCACACCGTGTCGGACGTGCCGGTCGGCGTTTTTTTGAGCGGTGGCATCGACTCCGCGCTCACGGCCTACTACTTGGACGAACCGCGCACCTATACGCTGGGCTTTGAGGGCGGACGCTCCGAGGCGGAGGCGGCGCGGCAGGTCGCCGCTCACCTGGATACGGAACATTTGGAAATGACGGCGCCGCAAGCGGATTTCGCGGGCGCACTCGATCGAATGGCGCCGATGTTCGATGAACCGTTCGGCGACAGCGCTGCCTGGTCGAACAATTTGGTGGCGCAATTTGCACGCCGCGAAGTCACCGTTGCCTTGAGCGGCGAGGGCGGCGACGAGATCTTCTGCGGCTATCCCCGCTACTGGTCGCGCGTCGGCGGCCGATCGAATTTTTTGAACCGGGCATTGGCGCGGTATTTGCCGCCCCTGTCGCGCTTGGCCTCGTCCATGCAGCGCCGTGGTTACGAAGGCCTGCCGGCCTATGCCGCGGCCTTGGGCGGAATGACGGCTCGACAGATCGATTCGCTCCTGGACGCGTCCTGGAGGGCGCCGGATTACGACTACTTGTGGTTCTACCGCCAATTTTGGCGCGAGGATTTGCGTCCGCTGGCGCAGCTGCGCTGGCTCGATCTCAATACGGACCTGGCGGAAGGCCTTCTCACCAAGGTCGACAGAACCAGCATGGCCCATTCGCTGGAAGTGCGGCCGCCGCTGCTGGATCATCGCTTGGTCGAATTCATGCTGAGTGTGGATCCGGAGCTCTTGGTCGATGAACGGCGACGGCGCGGCAAGCTGCTGGTTCGCCGTCTCATGGAACCGCGACTGCCGCCCGATCATATGAACCGGCCCAAATCTGGTTTCGGACTGCCGGTGCATCGCTGGCTGAAGCAGCATCCACAGCTGATGCAAGACGCGGTACGGCGCCTCATGCAGCGCGGTATCCTGCAGCGGGCGGTGGGCCCGGAGTTTCGACGAGCCTGGTATGTGTTGATATTGGATCGTTGGTTCACCGCCTTTGCTTAACGCGCCGCGCATTCTTTTCGTACCCGTTTCCGGCGCTTTTGGCACGGGCGAATACGCGCGCAGTGCGGCCATCGCGCGCGCCGCGCAGCGGCGCTGGCCGCGCGCCGAGATTCATTTCGTCTTGAGTCGTCATGCGCCGTACGCTGCGAGCGTGCCGTTCGCGGCGACGCTGCTGGATTCATCCGCGACCTTTCACAGCGGCGCTGTAGCGCGGTTGATCAAGGAGTTCCGGCCGACTTTGGTCATATTCGATAATGCGGGCCGCAGCGCGCAGTTGCGCGCGGCGCACCGGCAGGGAGCGCGGATCGTCTTCATCAGCTCCCGATCGAGGCAAAGGCGCAAGGCGTTTCGCTGGCGTTGGATGCGATTGCTGGATGAACACTGGATCGCCTACCCGGAGGCGTTCGCAGGCGAGCTCAACTGGTGGGAGCGGTTCAAGCTGAAGCGTCTGGGTCGGCCCACGGTGCGGTATCTGGATGTCATTTTGTCGCGTCGCGCACCCGAACAGGAGTCGCTCGTGGCGCGCGTGGGACTGAAGCTCGGCGGCTACCTGCTCGTCGTGCCGGGCGGCGGCACCGGACATCCAGGTGCTGACGATGCAGCGGCGCAATTCTTGGAGGCCGCCAACACGCTCGCGGAAACCGAAACGGTGGTTTTCGTGGGCCCGACCCGAGCGGCGGACGCCGGCATGCCTTCGCGCGCCTCCTCGGTGAACGCGCTCTTGCCGAGTGCGCGGCTGCGTTGCTTTGATTCGCTGCCGCAGGCAGATCTCGCGGACCTCATGAGCCACGCGCGGCTCATCGTCACGAACGGCGGATCCACGCTCTTGCAGGCGATCGCCTGCGGAGGCGCATGCATCGCCGCACCCATCGCGGCGGATCAGCCGCAGCGCATTCGACGCTGCGTGGCAGCCGGCGTTGCGGTGGCGGCGGAACTGAGCGCCGCGAGCATTTTGCGGGCCGCGGGCAAACTGTTGCGCGATGAATCCGCGCGCACCGCCTTAGGCCGGCGTGCCGCGAATCTCAAGCTGGCAAATGGCGTCGAGATCGCGCTCAACGCGCTCGCGCATTTGGCTGATACGGCGTAAGGGAAACATCATGCCGACAGTCATGCTGCTGGGGTATGGTCTGGAGCAACCGTCGTATCGGCACCGCATGCGCAGCCTGATTGAGCCTTTGCAGGCGGCAGGCTGGCAGGTGCGCGCGGAGCAATTCCCGAGCGGGCGTTATGGACTGCGCACCTGGGAGCGGCGTGCGCTGTTGCGCTGGGCGGATGTCACCGTGCTGCACCAGATCAAGCTCAGCTCGATCGAGGCGCGCTTATTCGCCGCCTTCAGCAGGCGGCGCGTGTTCGATGTGGACGACGCCATCTATGTGCGCAAGCCGCGTCGGCTCGGGGAGCTTCCCGATGAATCCGCATGGCGCCAACAAAAATTTGCCGCCACCTGCCGCTGGGTAGACGCGGTCGCCGCCGGCAATGACGTCCTGGCGGGTGCCGCACGCGCCACCGCCAAAGAGATCGTCGTGCTCCCCACGTCGATCGACACGGCGTGCTACGAGGCGAGCTTTGCAAGTCCGACCGACCCACCCACGATCGCCTGGATCGGCAGTCCTGAGAATCTGATCTACCTGGAAATGATTCGCCCGGCATTGGCCCGGCTGACCCGGCGTTTCCCTACCCTCAAGATGCGCGTGATCTGCTCCGAGTTTCCGGATTGGAGCGATGTGACCATCGAACGGGTGCCGTGGAGCGCCGCCACCGAGGCGCATGCCTTGGCAGGCGCACACATCGGTGTCATGCCGCTCACCGACGATGCATGGTCGCGCGGCAAATGCGCCTTTAAGCTGCTGCAGTACATGGCCGCCGCGCTGCCCTGCGTCGCCTCGCCGGTGGGGGCCAACACCGAGGCGGTGATGGACGGAGTCAACGGATTTCACGCCGCCGATGTCGATGCCTGGGAACGCGGCTTGGGAAAATTGATCGTCTCGCCGCAGCTTCGTGCAAGCTTTGGCGCCAAAGGGCACCGACACGTGCAGCAACGGTATGCGCTCTCAAGCTATCGTGCGAATTACTTGCAGCTGCTGAGCCGATTGGCCGCCGCCTGATCTCGCCGCAACGGCATTAAGTCGGTATGCTTCGCGCATGCATACCGTGCATACCTATCAGATCCTCAATCACTACACATCCCGGCAAGATCTCGATCCTGGCTTCGGTGTTTTGGATAACTCGACCAATGAGCGTCCCGATTGGTATGAATATTGGCCCATCCGGCAATTCTTGCTCAACAAGCCCTTGGATGAAAACGTCTTTTACGGTTTTCTTTCGCCGAAATTCAAACTGAAGACCAATTTGAGCGCCGCGGACGTGACGGATTTCATTGGGAGCGCAGGCGGGGCAACGGATGTTGTGCTCTTCAGCCCCAGCATCCACAACAGCGCCTTTTACTTGAATGTATTCGAGCATGGCAATGCGGAGCACCCAGGGCTCATGCAGGTCGCGCAAGACTTTTTTTCGCGGCTCAATCATTCGGAGCCCCTCGCGAGCCTGGTATCGGACTCCAGAAATACCGTGCATGCCAATTACTTCATCGCCAAGCCCAGATTCTGGCGGGCGTGGTTGAAGATCACCGAGCAGCTGTTTGCCATCGCGGAAAGCGCGCAAGATCCCTTGGGGATTCAATTGCGCACGCCGACCCAGTATCGAGGACGGCGGGACGTGCAGATGAAGATCTTTCTGATGGAACGCGTGGCCACCTGGATCCTGATCACTGACGGCAGCTTCGCGGCGCGCGCGCGCGACCCGTTTGTCGCGCGCTCCCGCATTTATAAATTGCCGTTCGCCATCATTTGCGATGCCTTGAAGATCGCCTATTCGACCCAAGGCCGCCGCCAATACCTCGACGTATTTCTGATGTTGCGCCGCTTTGCGAAATTCTGGACCTTTCAAGTGCGGACCAGTGACGCGTTGGGTGTCGGTGGCGCGCGTCCTTACCTGCAAACACTGCGATCCTATTGGGATAAGAGGGCGGGGTAAGTCATCAGCGAGTCTATGCGCAAGTTTTGGGACGATCGGCGCGTGTTTTTGACCGGGCACACCGGCTTCAAAGGCGCATGGATGAATCTCTGGCTGCAATCCCTGGGCGCGAAGGTGACCGGCTACGCGCTGGCGCCTCACACCGAGCCGAGCATGTTCGCGCTGGTTAGCGCCCGTCGCTGCACCTCGCACATCGCCGATATTCGCGAGGCGGATCGGGTCCGCGACGCCTTGATCGAGGCGGATCCGCAGATCGTCGTTCACATGGCCGCGCAGGCACTGGTGCGGGAATCGTATCGCGAGCCGCTCGCAACCTACGCGACCAATGTGCTGGGCACGGGCAGCGTGCTGCAGGCATGCCGGTCTCTTGAACATTTGGAATGCGTGCTGGTTGTTACGAGCGACAAGGTTTATGAAAATCACGGCGAAGGCCGGCCCTTTGTCGAAGCCGATCGTCTGGGCGGGCATGATCCTTACAGCAACAGCAAGGCGTGCGCCGAGCTGTTGACCGGCAGTTTTCGCGACAGCTTCTTTGTGGGCGGTGCCCCGATCGCGACGGCGAGAGCGGGCAATGTCATCGGCGGCGGCGATTGGTCGCAAGATCGTTTGATCCCGGACTGCGTTCGGGCGCTCCAAGCCGGCGAACCGGTCGCATTGCGATATCCCGAGGCGATTCGGCCCTGGCAACATGTGCTCGAACCGCTGTCGGGCTATCTTGAGCTCGCGCAGGCACTGGTGCAGGCGCCGGCCGCGAGCCCGCGCGCTGTCAATTTCGGTCCAGACCCGTCATCCTTTTGCACGGTGCGAGAGGTGGTGGAGACATTCAGTGCAAGGTTTTCGGGTCGCCCGGGTTGGCGGCGCGATGCGGGTACGCATCCCAAAGAAGCCGGCGCCCTGACGCTGTCCTCGGCTCTGGCGCAGAGTTCGCTGGGCTGGCGGCCTCGACTGACGGTGGGTGAATCGCTGGCTTGGACCGCGGATTGGTACCGGGCGCATGCGGCGGGAGAAGACATGACGAAGTATTCCGAGGCGCAAATTACGCGCTATCAGTCGCTGCCGGCGGCGCGCCCATGAAGTGCGTGATCTTGGCGGGCGGCAAGGGCACGCGCATCGCGGAAGAGTCGAACACGCGCCCGAAGCCCATGGTCGAGATCGGCACGCGGCCGATTCTTTGGCACATCATGAAGCTGTACGCCGCCTTTGGCGTACAGGAGTTCATCGTCTGCCTCGGCTACAAGGGCTACATGATCAAGGAATATTTTGCGAATTATTTCCTGCACCAAGCGGATGTCACCTTCGATATGGCGGAAAACCGCGCCGAGTATCACGATTGCCGCGTCGAACCCTGGAAAGTGACCTTGGTCGATACCGGCGAGGACGCTATGACCGGCGGCCGGCTGCTGCAGATCGGCAAGTTCTTGACTCCCGGTGAGCCGTTTTGCATGACCTACGGCGATGGCTTGTCGAATATCGACATCAAAGCGCAAATCGCCTTTCACGCAAGCCATGGCCGTAAGGCCACCGTGTCCTGCGTCAGACCGCCGGCACGTTTCGGCCGTATCGTGACGCAGGATGCGCGCGTGGTCTCATTCGAGGAGAAGCCTTCGGCCGAAGGAGGCTTCATCAACGGCGGCTTCTTCATTCTCGAGCCCAGCGTCCTCGAGCTCATCGAAGGACACGAAACGGTATGGGAAAAGGAACCGATGGAAGATCTGGCGACAGACGGCCAGCTGGCCGCGTGGGTGCATCGCGGCTTTTGGCAGCCCATGGATACCTTGCGCGATAAGCAACATTTGAATTCGCTCTGGGAAAGCGGCGCGGCGCCCTGGAAGCTGTGGGAAGGCTAACTTCATGGTAGGACTGGTCTCGGCATGCCGCGCCTGCGGCGGACCTCTCACGGTGACGATGGCGGACTTGGGGATGCAGCCGGCATCGAATGCCTTCCTGGAGAACCAGGCTGCATTCCAGCATGAAAAGAGCTACCCGCTGCGCGCCAAGGTGTGTGAGCGCTGCAAGCTGGTACAGGTGGACTACGACGTCGCGCCGCAGGAACTGTTCGGCAACTACGTGTATTTCTCGTCGTACTCGGATGACTGGCTGGCGCACGCCAAAGGGTATTGCGAGATGGCGCGCCAACGTTTCGCGCTCGACGCCTCGAGCCTCGTGGTCGAATTGGCCAGCAACGATGGCTATCTGTTGAAGAATTTTCTGGAGATGGGCATCCCGGTGCTCGGGATCGATCCCTCCGATACCGTGGCCGCTGCCGCGGCCAAAATTGGCGTGCCTACCCTGGTCGAGTTTTTCGGAGAAAAAGTCGCCCGGGACCTGGCCGCCGAGGGACGTCAGGCAGATCTCATCGTCGGCAACAATGTGCTCGCGCACGTGCCGCAACTCAACGATTTCGTCGCCGGCTTGAGTCTGCTGCTGCGTCCCAACGGCAATATCACCATTGAATTTCCGCATTTGTTGGAACTGATGCAGCACGTCGAGTTCGATACCATCTATCACGAGCATTATTCGTATTTTTCGGTGTATGCAATCGAACAGGTATTCGCGCCCCACGGACTGCGCCTCTACGATGTCGAACGCCTGCCCACGCATGGCGGCTCGTTGCGAATATTTGCCGCGCATGCGGCGCGTAAGGATCTCAAAGACAGCGCTGCGTTGCGCGAGGTGCGCGCCCAGGAGGGCGCGGCGGGACTGGCAGAACTCGCGACGTACAGCAGATTTTCAAAACGCGTCGAGGAATGCCGGGATTCGTTGCGCGAATTCCTGGCCGCGGCGAAACGCGAGGGCAAGGGGGTTGCGGCGTATGGCGCCGCCGCGAAGGGCAATACCTTGCTCAACTTTTGCGCCGTGACCCCGCAAGACATAGCCTTCGTGGCGGATCGAAATCCTCACAAGCAAAATAAATTCTTGCCCGGTACGCACATCCCGGTCGTTTCGCCGGAAGAATTGATGCGGGCGAGGCCGGATTACGTCCTGATCCTGCCGTGGAATCTGCGCGATGAAATCCAGCAGCAGCTCAAGGACATCAAGACGTGGGGCGGTCGCTTCGTGACGCCGGTGCCAGTGGCACGGATCCACTGACCCGATGATTTTCACGGAATCACCTCTGCCGGGCGCATTCCTCATCGACCTGGAGCTGATCAAGGATGATCGCGGGTTCTTTGCGCGCGCTTTCGATCACGATGAATTTGCGGCGCGGGGTATAGGCATGCCATTGCGACAATGCAGCGTGTCGTACAATGCTCGCAAAGGCACTTTACGGGGACTGCACCATCAGGCGGCGCCCCATGAGGAGCACAAGCTGGTGCGCTGCACGGCGGGCGCGATTTTCGATGTCATCGTGGATATCAGGCCGCAGTCGCGCCATTATCGGCACTGGTTCGGGACCGACCTCTCGGCGCAGAATCGCCGCGCACTGTTCATCCCGCCAGGATTTGCGCACGGATTCGTGACCTTGAGCGACGACGCGGAAGTGTTTTACATGATTTCCGTGCCGCACGCGCCGCAATTCGCACAGGGCTTTCGCTGGAGCGACCCCGCGTTCGGTATTCAATGGCCTTTGGATCCCAGCGTGATGTCGCCGCGCGATGCCGCCTACCCGTTGCTGGACGTTCCGGCTTAAGGTGAGCGAGTCGAAGCGCGTGTTGGTGACCGGCGCCGGCGGCTTCATCGGCCGATCGAGTATCGCGCCGCTTGAGCGCCTGGGATTCGAGGTACACACGGTGCGTTCCGGCACCGCGTCCGGGCATTCGGCCCCGGCGCTTCCGGGTGCGATCGCGCATGTCGCCGACTTGTTGAGCCAGGGCCAGGTGGATGCGCTGTTGGCGCGCGTCGCGCCGACCCACCTGCTGCACTTCGCCTGGATAGCGACGCCCCGGATCTATTGGCACAGCGCCGACAATTTTCGCTGGCTGAGCGCGAGCCAATATTTGCTGCGAGGTTTTCGCGCGCGCGGCGGCATCCGTGCGGTCATGGCCGGCAGCTGCGTGGAGTACGATTGGTCCAAGGCGAGCGTATGCAGCGAATCTTCAACCCCCCTGACGGATGAGTCCGCCGCGCTGACTCCTTATGCCGCCACCAAGATCGCATTGCGAAAAGCATTGGCTCAATTTTCCGGTGAGAAGGGGCTATCGAGCGCCTGGGGCCGCATTTTTTTTCAGTTCGGACCCCACGAACATCCGGATCGCTTGGTTCCGTCGGTCATCCGCCATTTGCTCAAGAACCAAGCAGCGCTGTGCACGCATGGGCGACAGATTCGCAGCTTTCTGCATGTGGCCGATGTGGGCGCCGCCTTTGCGCACCTGCTCGATAGCGACATTCAAGGTCCCGTGAATATCGGTTCCGACGAGCGAATCGCGTTGGCGGACTTGATCGATCGCATTGCGCGTGAGGTCGGCCGGCCCGACCTGGTGCGGCTCGGCGCCCGCAGCGCGCCCAACGATGAGCCGCCGCTGTTGGTGCCCGATGTAGGGCGGCTGCGCGATGAGGTGCATTGGCGGCCGCGGCTTTCGTTGCAGGACGGGATTGGCGATGCCATCGCCTGGTGGCGCGGCGAGCTCGGGCTGGGGTCGGCGTGAATCCCCTGCCGGGCTGGCATCCGCTGGTCGTGCATTTTCCCATCGCGCTGGTGCTCTCGGCGACGGTGCTGCTGCTGGCGGCCCGATTGTTGCGCAGCGAATCGCTGACGGCGACCCTTGCCGTGGTGGGGACGTGGAACTTGTGTCTGTGTACTGCGGCTGCGCTGGTTGCCCTGGCCACCGGGCTTGGCGCAGTGCTGGATCTGGACGTGAGCGAAGCGGCACGCCACGCCATCTCGGTCCACCTCAAATGGGCGATGTTCACCACGCTGCTGCTGGTGCTGCTCGCCGTCTGGCGCGGCGCGGGCAGCGCATCACGATCCAAGCCGTCGTGGATCTTCCTCATCGTGCTGATCGCGGCCGGCGCCGCGCTGTCGTTCACGGCGTATCGCGGCGGCAAGAACGTGTACGAATATGGCGTGGGGGTCAAAAAAATCGCCGCACGGTCCGTCGAGGCACCGCGCGGCGTTCTAATCGGCGCAAAGGTTGCCTTCTTCAGCGCGAAGCGCAGAAACTCGTGATGCGCCCAAAGTACTCGCCTGGTGCGCTGCGATTCGATTCGGCATCCGAAACTGTGCAGCACGTCGCGCGTGCGATCGCTTGCCCGCTTTGAGCACGTGACCGCGATCACACTTATGCCGTGCCAATCGTGCTTTACATCACGAACGCTCGAGGGGCCGCGCGCTATCGTTCGCTTGTTGCCTTAGGGAGTACTTATGACAAGCCGCAAATCGCC
>DASXMG010000039.1:0-23384 GCA_036495805.1 Steroidobacteraceae bacterium
CATCGAACCAGACTGCGCCGCCTTCCGCGCTGAACTCGATCTCGCGGTAGACGGCCGTCGAAGTCCGGATCACTTCGTTGTAGATCGTCAGGATTTCAGGCAGATCTTGCCGCGAGGCGGGGGCTATCGTTTCGCTCAATCGAGATATCCCGGGGGTTTGGGCAGGCCCTGAAAATCCTTCGGATCGTGCTGCACGATCAAGCGGCCGCGAGTATTCCTGAGGATGGTCTCGATACGGCTCATTGACGCCAGCGTATCCGCGCGGTCCGTGTTGTACACCGGCACGCGCTTGAGGAGTCGATTCGCGCGCAGATGATAGAGATCGCCGGAAAGAATGACGGTGCCGCTCTTCTGCAATTTGAGTTTCAAGACCTGATGCCCCGGCGTGTGTCCGGGCGCGCGCAGTATCATGACTTTGCCGTCGCCGAACACATCGTAGTCTGCGTCGATTGTCTCGTTTTTTGCGGTTTTCTGCGCGCTCCACGTTTCCGGCAGCACGCCGCCGGGCGGCGGTGACACGAGCGCCCATGCCAGCTCCGTCTTGTTCATGATCCACACCGAATCGGGAAACTCGTTGGCATTTCCGGTGTGATCCCAATGCAGATGCGAAAAGGCGATGAAATTGATGTCCTTCGGCGTCAACTTCAGCGATTGCAATTGCGCCAGCAGTGTGACGGGTACGGTGACGTGCACGCCCGGCGCGGCATCGCTGCCCTCCTTCGGATAATTGTAGTGATCCCCTAAGCCGGTATCCCACAATAGATCGCCCTTGGGGTGGCGTATCAGGAAGCATGGCACGGCGATGTCGCCTGCTTTGCCGTCGTATTCGCCGGTATCGGAAAAGCCCCCCATATCCCTGAAGGCGGCATGGCCGCAATCGAGCACGTACAGCCGCAGCTCTGCGCTCCGCGCCTGGCAGGGAGCTGCCAATACCGCGCATAGAATCATGACTGCCATTGCTGGAAGCGTAGATTTAACATACGCATCATTCATGAGACTGGCTCTCCTGGCGCCGCCGCCTATACTAGTCCAACCATGAGCGAACACGAAGACCACCATCACGAACACCCGCAACGCGTGCCCAGCGCGCTGGAATTGCGGGTTCGTGCGTTGGAGGCCCTGCTCACGGAGAAGGGCTACATCGATCCGGCAGCGCTCGACGCGCTCATCGATGAGTATCAGACCAAGGTCGGGCCCCGCAATGGTGCACGAGTCGTCGCGCGGGCCTGGTGCGATCCCGAATTCCGCCGCTGGTTGCTGCAGGATGCCACCGCGGCCATCGCCTCCTTAGGGTTCACGGGACGACAGGGCGAGCACATGGTCGCGGTCGCGAATACGCCGCAGGTGCACAACATGGTGGTGTGCACGCTGTGCAGCTGCTATCCCTGGTCGGTGCTCGGGTTGCCGCCGACGTGGTACAAGAGCGCGCCCTATCGCGCGCGCGCCGTCAAGGATCCGCGCGGCGTGCTCTGGGAATTCGGGGTCGAATTGCCGCAAGACACTCAAATCCGCATCTGGGATTCGACCGCCGAAGTTCGCTACCTGGTCGTGCCGCGCCGGCCGGTGGGCACGGATCACTTGAGCGAGCGCGAGCTGGCGAACCTCGTGACGCGCGATTCCATGATCGGCACCGGCTTGCCGAAATCGGCGCCGTGAGCTACCGCTCCTATGCCGATCTGGGCGGCGAGGATGTGCCGGGTGCCATCGTTCAAGAGCCCGAGGGTGAATACTTTCATGCGCCCTGGGAGCCGCGAGTGATGGCAATGGTGGTCGCCATGGGACCCACGGGCATGTCGAATATCGACATGAACCGCGCGACGCGCGAAACCCTGCCGAATTATCGCGACTTGAGTTATTACGAGATCTGGCTGGCGGCGCTGGAGAAGCTGGCGTTGCAAAAGGGCGTGCTCGGCGACCGGCCTCCGCAACCTGTGCAGGTGTTGCGCGCCGATTGCGCCGTTGCGGCCGTCAGAAAGGGCTTTCCGGCATCGCGGCCCGCCGCTCGTCCCGCGCTTTTTTCCGCAGGGAATCGTGTGCGCACCGCCGCCGTTCAACCTGAACACCACACGCGCCTGCCGGCTTATGCGCGCGGCAAGTTGGGCATGATCGCACAAGTTCACGGCGCGCATGTATTCCCCGATACGAACGCCCACGGCTTGGGCGAATCGCCGCAATGGCTCTACACCGTGGCTTTTGCCGCGCAGGAACTCTGGGGCGAGCAAGCACGAGCGCCGCACTCCATCATCTCGGTGGACGCGTTTGAGCCCTACCTGGAATCCGCATGAGACACCAGGCCCTGCGCGATCTGCCGGGAATGCCGCTGGACGACGAGAGTCCCGTTTTCAAGGAGCCTTGGGAAGCGCGGGCTTTTGCGATGACGCTGGCACTGCACGAGCGCGGCGTATTCACCTGGCCGCAATGGGCGCAAGCGCTATCGCGGGAAATTGATCACGCGCATGCGGCGGGCGATAAGGACCTCGGCGACACCTACTACCAGCATTGGCTGCGGGCGCTCGAGTCGCTGGTCGGAAATATGCCGCCCTAGCGCGGCCGCGCAGATGACCCGGGCGGACTCGTGAGCGCCGCCGTCACGTCCGGCGGATCGAGCGAGATTCTGACCCAGCTGCCGTCTTCCTGCCGATCGAGTTCGTACGCAGGCCAGTAGTGCTTGTCGAGTTTCAAGGTGATCACGTCCGTCTGGCCGTTCCAGCTGATGGTCTTCAGCCGCAGCGACGCACGGTCGGGCTTGCCGCTGACGGCCCGGATGAACGCATCCAGGTCGGGCGTCGGCCGGCCATCCACTTCGGTGATGCGGCGGCCGGCGTACAGGCCATAGTGCGTCGCCGGCGATCCATAAAAGAAAAACGACACGAATACACCATAGGGCGCAATACCGCGTTGCGCCGCCATTGCGCGATGCGGTGCCTGCAGCGTCGCGCCGGCCCAGATGAGCACTCGGTCGATGTCGCGGCCGTTCAGCGCCACGGTTTTCATCTGCAGGGTTTTTTCGGCGCCATCACGCCACACCGTCACCGACACAGCGGGACTCTGCACCGCGCGTTCGACTTCGCGAAACCGGTTCACGACCTTGCCGTCAATCGCCAGCAACAGATCGCCGGGCTCGAGCAGCGCTGCCGCGGGCGAACCCGCAACCAGCCGATTGATGCCGAGAACCTGGCGCCGCTGCGGATTGTGTTCCTCGAAGCGCCGCACCCATTCGTCGGGCAGGCCCAATTCGCGGGCGCCGGCCAAGGATTGCACGTCGAATTCCGCTTCGAAGGAATAAAGCGGGCGGCCATCGGCGACCACACCGATCATTTCGCTCACCAGGTCGGATGGGATGCCGCGATTGATCTGTTCCAGTTCGCGTTGCGACTCGAAGGCGAAACTCGACCACATCGCGAGCACATCGCCCTTCTCATCCGTGAGTACGCCGTCGTAATCGGTGGGTGCGTTGATGAGGCTTATCACTTCCAAGTTGCTGTCGCGGAAGCGCAGCGTGCGCGACAGCGGGAATGAAACCACATCGACGCTGGAGATTTGCGTCTTCTGCGATTGAATTTTCGAGTCGGCGCGCTGGCCTACCACCCACACATCATCGCCCGGGCTCAACGGGCGCGTGACCAGCGTCGCGGCGCGCACGGGTGTGCTGCCGATCGACTTTGGATCGTAGGAAATGATCGCAAGATTATGCAAAGGGTGGATGAATACGACCTTGCCCGGCACCTCGACGGTGCCCGCGAAGGTGACGCGCACGTCGCCCATCGCCACCGGGACGGTGTTGCGGTCGATAGCCACCAACCCGCGCTGCGCATCGACGATGACACCCGTGCCATGATAATTCTTCTCGGTCACGCCCGAGGTTGAGTAGGGCATGTCGAAATTGACCAGCACCAAAGAGGGCGCCAATCGATCGATGCGCGGATCGCCGGTCTTGGCGAACTGCGTCGAGGCCGGCTTGAGGACGGAAGGCGCAGGTCCGGGAGCGATGCTGATGCAGGGCCAGGTGCCGAGCGTGTCGTCTCGCTTGCACTCTCGCGCCGGAAACCAGCGCCGATCCATGCGAATCACTTTGAGCTGCACCGCGCGCGGATCCTCGATGGTGACGTAGCGCACCGGCGCCCTCGCCCCGTCCGCCAGCTCCGACAATGCGGCGGCAAAGTCCGCGAGGCTCTCCACTTTCTTGCCGTTGAACGATGAGATCAGTGCGGCGCGCGGGATGCCGGCGGCGCCGAAGACATAGCCGGGGTTGGCGATATACACGCCCTTGATCGGCACATTGAAGTGCCGAGCCTGTTCGTAGGACAAGGTGTGCACCACGGCTTCGCCGAACTCGATGAATTCATCCGGGGTGATGGCACTCAAGGACTGCACGTCCAGATCGTGCTGCAACGACTGGCTGCCGCGCTGCACTTCGACCTTGACGCGCCGGTTCACGTGATTGTCCAGCACTTCCTCGAGCGAGAAAAACTCCGGGATAGGCTTGCCGTCGATGGCCACCAGGATGTCGCCAGGCGCCAAAATCCCATCGGCGGCAGATCCGGGCTGCACGTCGTCGACCACCAACATGCCGGTCAGCTTCGGATAGACCTTGCGCATGCTGGCTTCGGTGCTTGCGCTGAGGCCGAGCCGCTTCAGCTCATCGTAGGGCGTGTACTTGAAGACAGTCTCGAGCGTGCCGCGCGGCACGGGCTTGCCGACCTCGATGTACTTGAGCGCGCGCACCACCGCCATCAGCGGCAGGTAGAAACTCGAGGCGGCCCCGGTGGCGCCGCCGGCGTTCAGTGCCACCACGCGGCCCTCGATATCGATCACCGGCGAACCGGACGAGCCACCAGAGGTGCTGGAAGCCGCCTGGTAGTAAAAGGTGTTGAAGTCGTTGTACTTGCCATAACCGTATTCCGGCGCCTCGCGATCCAGGCGCGCGAGCGTCCCGGCGAGAATCGACAATTGCTCGCCGGCATCATTTCCCACCACGCGGATCTCGCGGCCAATGACAGCCCCTTGCGGATACAGCGGCAGCTCCGCCGGCTGAATGAAATGCAGCTTCGCCGGATCATAGTGATAGATGCCGAAGTCATGAATCGGATCGCGATAGATGGGATAGAGCTGCACTTCTTCCCGGTTCAGGAAGATCGCCTGCGCGGTGACAGGCCCGGGCGTCACGACGTGCCGGTTGGTCAGGATATACCCTCGCTTCGCGTCGATGACGAAGCCGGTGGCCTGCGCCGTGGTGTTCCATTCGGTATCGAATGCGCGCGTGCTGTCGATTTGAATGGTGACGACGCCGGTGGCGATACGCTCCAGCGTCTGCGCCCAATTGGCGGGCGTATTGGGGATGCCCTGAGCCGGGATCGGCTTCGGCGGGGCGGTCGGGGCGGTGAACGCTGGGGTGACCGAAAATGCGAGCAAACACAGAAACAGCGAAATACGGGACATGCCGATCCTAGGAGCAAGGCTCCGGGGTTGATTACTCTAAGTGCCTTCGGATCGGACACCGTCAAGCGCCGGCCGGTTCCTATCAAGCCGCAGTTGGCGCACCTTTCAGGTCGAGCTGCTTGGCCGCGCGCACATCATCCAATCGTCGTACCGGCATTGTATGCGGCGCCGAGGTGAGTTTCTCCGGATCATGCTGCATTTCCTCGCGGATCGATGCCAGCGCGTCGCAAAACCGGTCCAAGTCCTCCTTGGCCTCGGTCTCGGTGGGTTCGATCAGCAGGCATTCGGGCACCAGCAGCGGAAAATAGGTGGTGGGCGCGTGAAATCCATAATCCAACAAGCGCTTCGCAACGTCCATCGCAGAGACGTGATACGCCTTTTGCTCCTGCTTCAAGGTGATGATGAACTCATGGCTGGCACGCCGCTTGGGATATGCGGCTTCGAAGCCGAGCGCCTGCAGGCGCTTCATCAAATAGTTCGCGTTCAGCGCCGCGAATTCCGCCACGCGCACCATGCCTTCGCGG
Organism: Steroidobacteraceae bacterium; assembly: GCA_036495805.1. Lineage (GTDB taxonomy): Bacteria > Pseudomonadota > Gammaproteobacteria > Steroidobacterales > Steroidobacteraceae > Bog-1198. The sequence goes on from DASXMG010000039.1 coordinate 5,964, forward strand.
CCCAGGAGGCGCATGTAGATATAAGCGCGCAAATTCACGCCGGCATTGCCCATGAATCCGGATAAGCGCCCGATGGATTGCGGCAGATCGCGCTCCGCCAGCCAGCGGTAGCGGGCACCCTCCCTGCCGACGATGGGAAGCGGCAGAAACGGCTTCAACCGCGCGCTGACACCTACTGCTCCGGACCCCGGTCCGCCGCCGCCATGCGGCGTCGAGAAGGTTTTGTGCAGATTCATGTGTATCACATCGAAGCCCATGTCCCCGGGACGTACCTTGCCCAGGATGGCATTCAAGTTGGCACCGTCGTAATACAGGAGGCCGCCCGCGTCATGCACGATGCGCGCGATCTGCACGATCTTGCGTTCGAACACGCCGAGCGTGGAAGGATTCGTCAGCATGATGCCGGCCGTTGCCGGACTCACCGCCGCCTTCAGTGCCTCGATATCCACGTCGCCATTGGCATCGCAGGGAATTTCCTTGACGATGAATCCGCACATGGTCGCGGTCGCAGGGTTGGTGCCGTGCGCCGCCTGCGGCACGATGATTTCGGTGCGTGCCGTATCATTCCGCGCGCGGTGATAGGCACGGATCATCGCCACGCCGGCAAATTCGCCCTGCGCGCCGGCCATCGGCGTAAGACTGACCGCGGGCATCCCCGTGATCTCTTGCAGCATCTCCTGCAACTCGTACATGCACGCAAGAAATCCTTGCGGCTCCGGCCCAAGAGGATGCCTGCCCAGGAATTCCGGCAGCATCGCCAAGCTGTTGCAGGCTTTTGGGTTGTACTTCATGGTGCAAGAACCCAAGGGATAGAAATGCGTGTCGATGGAGAAATTCATTTGCGACAGGCGCGTGAAATGACGCACCGCCTGCAGCTCCGATACTTCCGGCAACGCCGGCGGTTTCCGGCGCCGTAGATTGGCGGGCACGCTCGCCGCACCGGCAACCGCCGGCGGGAATTGCGTGGCGGCGCCGCGCCCCGGTTTGCTCAATTCGAATATCAAAGGCTCGCGCGATTTGAGTTGCATGTTTCTCTCCTAGGCCGCGCGCGAGGCGCTCATTACATCGGCCAACGCCTTGGCGTACGCATCGATGTCGGCATCGAGTTTGGTTTCGGTGGCGCATACCAGCATTGCATGGCCCAATTCCGGATAGCGCTCGCTCAAATCGAGCCCCCCTAAGATTCCTCGCCGCGACAACGCCGCCAGAATCGCGGCAGGCGCACGATCCAGCAGCAACACGGCTTCGTGAAAGTGCGGCGCCGTGAATGCGCGCTTCACACCCGGAACCTTGCTCAAGGCGCTGACCAGATCGTAAGTCCGTTGCATGCTGGCTTGCGCGACCGCTTCCAAGCCGCGCGGCCCCAAAAGACTCATATAGATGGTCGCCGCCGTCACCATCAAACCCTGATTGGTGCAGATGTTGGACGTGGCTTTGCTGCGGCGTATGTGCTGTTCGCGCGCCTGCAGCGTCAAGGTAAATCCCGGTCTCCCCTCCACATCCACGGTGCCGCCGACGATTCGTCCCGGCATCTGCCGCACGTACTGCATGCGGGTCGCCATGAAGCCGAAATAGGGACCGCCCGAGGACAGCGGCACGCCGAGGGCCTGTCCTTCGCCGCAAACGATGTCGGCGCCGCGCGCGCCGTCGACGGGCGCGCCCCACTCGCCCGGGGCTCTCAGCAGCGCCAGCGACGTGGGATTCACGACCGCGATCACCATGATTTTGTTGTTGTGCGCCCAATCGGTGAGCGCATCCACCTCTTCCAGGCTGCCGAAAAAATTCGGCTGCTGAACCACGAGCGCCGTGAAGTCCTGGCCGCTGTGCGGCTCGAGGGCTTCCAGCAGCGTACGGCCGGCGGCGCGATCGAAATCCACCGGCACGAAGCTGATGTCTTGATTGCCGGCAATGGCCTGCGAAACTTGCGCGTAGGTTGGGTTGACGGAGCGCGGCATCAATATGCGCCGCGAGCTCGAGCTGCGATTGGATCGCACGGCCATGAGGCACGCTTCCGCCAGCGCGGACGTGCCGTCATACAACGAGGCATTCGACACCTCCATGCCCGTGAGCGCGCACATCATGGATTGGTATTCATAGATGAGCTGCAGCGTGCCCTGGCTCGCCTCCGCCTGATAAGGCGTGTAGGCGGAATAGAATTCGCCGCGGGTGGCGATGGCCCACACCGGTGCCGGGATGTGATGCTCGTACGCCCCGGCGCCGATGAAATTCAAGGGACGCCCATCGATCGCGGCTCGCTCGGTCATCAGCCGGGCGATCTCCATTTCGGAGAGCGGCGCCGGTACGTTGAGGACACCGGCACGAAGGTCCTTCGGAATTTCGTCGAACAGATCTTCGATCGAACGTGCGCCGATGACCTCCAGCATGCGGCTGATATCGTCAGGCGTATGAGGAATGAATGCCATTTCGGTGCCCTACTTCGATTCTTCCGCCAGGAAACTCTCGTAGGCGCTCGCGCTCATCAGCGACGCGGCGTTCACGGAGCCGCCGGTCTCCAGGCGAAACAGCCATCCGGCGCCGTAGGGATCCTCGTTGAGAAGTTCGGGCTTGTCGGACAGTGCGCCGTTATTGGCTATGACCTTTCCGGCCACCGGGCTGTACACATCCGAAGCGGCCTTGACCGACTCGACGACCGCGCATGCCTCGCCCGCAGTCAATGCGCGGCCGACGTCCGGAACCTCGACGAAGACCAAATCGCCGAGCGCGCTTTGCGCATGGTCGGTAATGCCGACTTCCACGGCGCCGTTCTGCGCTTGGCGCACCCATTCGTGGCTCCTGGTGTATTTCAGATCGCTCGGTATGTTGTTGCTCACGTTAAACCCCCTAAGCTATATCGATCAATGCCTTGCCATGACGCACGAATGGCGGTTTGACGATGCGCGCCGCGTGCAATTTGCCGCGAATGTCCACCTGCACGGTTGGCTGCGATGTTTTCGGCACCCGCGCCAGCGCAATGGAACGATTCAAAGTGGGTGAAAAAGTTCCACTGGTCACTTCGCCCGAGAGACCGGAGATAGTGGCGCCGCTGACCAGGACTTTCTGATGACTGCGCAGCACGCCGCGATCCTCGAGCAACAAGCCGACCAACTCGCGACCGCCCTCGCGCTGCGCGCGCTCCAACGCCTCGCGGCCGATAAAATCCCGATCCGCGGGTTCGAAGGCGACGGTCCAGGCGAGACCGGACTCGAGCGGATGGAAATTCTCATCCATGTCGTTGCCATACAGATTCATGCCCGCTTCCAAGCGCAGCGTATCGCGCGCGCCAAGACCGGCCGGCGCGACGCCCAGCTCGCGCAACCTGTTCCACGCGCCCGCGGCATCTGCGGCCGGGATCATGATCTCGAACCCATCCTCGCCGGTGTAGCCGGTGTGGGCCACGAACCAAGCGCCGAATGCCGCGCCGAAGAACGGCTTCAGCTCGAGCGCGGCCGCTTGCTGTTCTGGAATGAGCAACTGCGCCGCCTTGCGCCGCGCATTGGGACCTTGCACGGCGATCATTGCCAATTCCTTGCGCTCCACCACGGCGACATCGAAATCCACCGCATGCCGGCGAATCCACGCCAGGTCCTTGTCGCGGGTGCCGGCATTGACCACCATGCGATACCAAGTTTCCGACATGTAATAGACGATCAGGTCGTCGATCACCCCGCCGTTGGGCAGCAGCATGCAGGAATAGAGCGCTTTGCCGGCGGTCTTGAGGCGGCCCACATCGTTGGCCAGAAGCTGCCGCAGAAACTCGCGTACGCGCCCGCCGGTCAAATCGACGATGCACATGTGAGACACATCGAACATGCCCGCGTCGCGGCGCACGGCGTGGTGCTCTTCGATTTGCGAGCCATAGTGCAACGGCATGTCCCAGCCGCCGAAGTCGACGATCTTGGCGCCCTGCTGGACATGCGTGTCGTATAGAGGAGTCTTAAGGCCCATCGCAACCTCGCTGCGAACGAATACAGAGACGCCTAAGCACCGTCGTGCTTCGCCCCTCTGTCCTTAAGACCTGAGAGATTGCGCGCTCAAGATCAAGCGCTGCTCCCCTTCGGTGGGCCGCCAGATGCGACCGCTCTCCAGAGATCGCGAGAGTCTGCCGTTCATGTGCCTGAGCGTTTCCGGGCGGTTGCGCCTTCGGCGGCCCTAGTAAAAGGACTCTCTCCAGACAGCTCTTATCGCGAGTGGGGCGGGATGATACAGAAGAGCCTCCGGGGATTGAAGCGAAAAGTCATCATATATCTTGCGCGCACGGCAACGCAGTTGCGGTCCTTAGCCGCCCGACCGTTTGGCCGGCCAGCCCATTTTGATCAGCTCCGCCACGATCGAATCGCGGTGGTCACCTTGAATTTCTATGACGCCGCCGCGCACGGTGCCGCCCGATCCGCAGCGTTTTTTCAGCTTTGTGGCCAGCGCTTCGATATCGGCGGGCGACAACGGCAAACCCGCGATGATCGTGACCCCCTTGCCCGCCCTGCCTTGAGTTTCACGCGAAACCCGCACCGCGGCCGGCTTGGCCGCACCGGGGACGCCTTTGGGGCAGACGCATTCGCGCACCGCACGGCGGCAGTTGGGACACAGGCTGCCAATGCCGGTGGAATAGACGATGCGTGAGTTCATGGCTGTATTTTATCCAGCGGAAAAGAGATTTTCGTTGCCGGAAGGCCGGACGCCGGCGCGCAGTTGGTACACGAGAATGAAATAGCCGCAGATGCACAACCCAACCCCTACGGCGGTGAGCCCGCATCGAAACCACCACCATTTCGCAAACGCGCCGCTCGAGTTGCCGGCCATGAGTCCGATGGACATGACGCCGATGTAGAAAGGCCAAAAGATCCGCATCGCCAGAGGAACCCATCGGACCCATCCTCCGAGATGCCCGGCTGGGACCCGCGCTTTCGCCGCTCCCAGCGGCAGCGCCTGCGTGGCGATGATGATCAGCGCAATTGTGGCGACGGCGCTGAAATTCAGGTCCGCGTTGAGTACTGCGCGGTTGAGGAGAAAAGCCACGCCCAGAGTCGCAACACCCGGCAGCGATCCGAAAACCAGCAGCAGGGCTGCGAGTTGCCGAGCGCTCAACGGCAGGCAGCGCAGAGGCTGCAGCGCCGAACGAATTTGCACGGTAAGAAGAAAGCCCGCGCTTGACAGGCCCATGAAATAAACCCAGAACAGCGTGGCGCCTGCGCGTGGAAAATACACGTGCAGCGCGGCCACCAATACAGCGGCAATCAAGGCGATCACGGCCGTGCGCTGCAATAGCGGCAGCAATACCGTCCAAATGCCATAGCGGAACGCAGCCGGTATGGCCATCCCCTGCCGCGAAGGCGGCGAACTCGGGCTCGCTGTGTCAGGCCAGCGCCAATGGCGCACGTTGTGAGCCCGGCCCGCGGAGATAACGAGTAGAACCACCCCAAGCACAAACAACCCGATCGAGTAGGGTCGTGCGGCCGAACCAACCGGCACGCCATAGCACAGCAATACGGTGGCGAAGATTACCGTGGCAATGATTTTGGCGCTCCTCGCCCGTGCCGCGTAAAACGCCGGCGAGCGCAACAGCACTGCCACAACGCCGAGTGCAGCCCAGATCGCGAATATTCCTTCGAAGATCGCATCAGGTGCCGGAGTCCAGTATCCGCCCGCGCGGTTCGAAGCCCACGTTAGGCCGGCCACGAGCGTCATGTAAATTCCGGGAACCCCGGCCATTGCCCACCAGCGAAACACGCTGGCATCCTTTGCTGCGATGGGCAGGCTGCGCCAGACCAGACTGTTCGCATTCAGCGCCGTGGCCGCACCCCATACGGCGAGCGCAAGGCCGATGACTGACATTCGTCCAAACCCATGCAGCCAATAGACCCCGGTCAACGAGAACTGCGCCAGCCCAAGAAGCATGTACAGCCACACGCTTCGGATCATGTATCCCTTTAACAGCCGATACACCGTTCGATTCATGCGGCGCTCATGTGCGGCCACCAACCACTGCGCCGATCGGCGCTTTTGATCAACCCCAGGAATATATCCTCCAACGTGAGCGGAACCTGTGCCAATACTTCGAGGTGCAGCGCCGCTATGGCATCGGGAGAAGCGGCAAGTTGGTCGATCAGAAGCCGCACACGGTCTTGTTGACGATCTATTACGGAAACACCCGGTACGTCCAGGGCTGTGTCGCGCGCGACCCTTGCGTCAATTTGCCGATAACGCTCAACCAAGTGATCCATTCGGCCTGAAGTCAAACACTTCCCTTGATTTAGAATCGCCGCGTGATCCGCAAAGCGTTCCAAATCCGTCAACTGGTGTGAGGAAATCAATATCGTACGGCCGTCGCCCGCCATGAACTTGAGCAGTTCCGTGAACAACTGGCGGCGCGCGATGGCATCGAGGCCGAGCGTCGGTTCGTCCAGCACCAGGAGCTCCGCATCGCGCGCCAGCGCCAAAACAAGCGCGAGTTTCATGCGCGCTCCAAAGCTCAAGGCATCGACTCTTGAATCCCGGTGTACGCCAAACAGAAATTGCAGGTGCTCGCATCGTTCCGAGTTCCAGTCCGGATAGAAGCCTCGAACGAAATCGATGGCGCGTCCCACCGTGCCCCAGGCGCGATAATCCATGTCGGGACTCACATAAGCGACGCGCCGCTTTATTTCGACCTCCTCCCGTTGAATATCGCGCCCCAGCAGCCTGATCGCGCCGAGCCCGGGCTCGCCCATGCCCATCAACATATTGAGCGCGGTGGATTTTCCCGCGCCATTGGGACCGATCAGCGCATAAATCGACCCCCGCGGCACGGACAAAGAAAACGGCCCGAGGCGAAAGGCGAGCCCGAAGGACTTTTGCACGTCTTGAAATTCGATCGCGGATTCACTCATGGGGCACTCCCTCGGATCGCCTCGCCGCTTGATTCGCTCGGGGCCGGCTTCATTTCAGCGCGCAGCATCTGGATCAATTCACGATCGCTGAGGCCCGCTTCACGGCTCGCGTGAACAGCCGCTCGCAAAGCCTCGCGGGCCGTCGCGCGCCGGTCGGCGCGAGTTCGATCATTGCCGCGTGCAGCGACGAAGGTGCCCAAGCCTTGCCGGCTAAATGTGATTCCCTCGCGCTCCAACTCCTCATATGCCCTCTTGACCGTGATTAGGCTCACCAAGAGTTGCTCGGCCAGTACTCTGTATGACGGTAGCGCGCTGCCGGCGGTGAGCCGGTTGGCCAAAACCTCTCGCTTGATGCCATCGACGATCTGCTGGTAAAGCGGACCGGAAGCGGCCGGTGAAACGGGCCCCAATCGCAGAATTGCCGAGGAATCAGCCATGGCAACTGTATATACTACATATGCACAGTAAGCAAGGTTGGCCGCCGAGAACTGAGGAGTGGTGAGTCCTCGGCGCCGATTTGCGTTTACAATTGCCCGCCGCACAATTCCTCATATTTAAAGAGTTCCCGTGCTTCTTAAGAACATTGCGCTTCTGCTTGCCCTGAGCCTTCCCTCCTTAGGCTTGGCGGACACCTTTTCCTACTCCATGATTTATGGCGAGAAAAAAGTCGGTCACTTGACTGCCGAGACCAAGGGCGATCAGACCACCATCGACTTCGACGTCAAGAACAACGGCCGCGGCCCGACCATCGCGGAGACGATCACGTTGGATGCGGCCGGCCTGCCGACCGCGTGGAGCATCAAAGGCAGCACGACCTTCGGCAGCAAGGTCGCCGAGCGGTTCGCGCGCAAAGGCACGCGCGCCGAATGGCTGGATTCAAGCGGCAAGGGTCATTCCAACGTCCAGATGCCGAGTATTTATCTGGCGCAGAGTTCCAGCCCCTGGGCCAACGGAGTCTACGCGCGCGCCCTTTTGAAAACCGCAGGCATGCAATTGCCGGCACTCCCCGGCGGGGCGCTGCGCCTCGAGAAGGGCGAGACCATCAACGTCAACGGGAGCGGCGGCCCTATTGCGGTGACGCGTTACGATCTGGTTGGAATCAATCTCGATCCGGAGACCATCTTGCTGGACTCGGCCAACAATTTGTTCGCCGACGTCGATGCCAGCTCGATTCTCGTGCGCACCGGCTATGAAGGCGAGGAAAAGCGGCTGCGCGACATGGCGGCTGCGTGGTCGAGCCAGCGCTTCGTGAACATCGAGCACGATGTCGCGCATCACTACACAGGTCCCATCCGCATCCGCAATGTCAGGCTGTTCGATCCCAAGACGTCGTCGCTGACGCAACCGATGTCGGTGCTGGTGGCGGGCAAAGTCATCGCCGCGGTTGAACCCAACGACAGCCCAGCCACGCCGGGTGAGACGACCATCGACGGCGGCGGCGGCACGTTGCTGGCAGGCATGTACGAAATGCACGCCCATTTGGGCCAGAGCGATGCCCTGCTGAACGTCCTCGCGGGCGTTACCACCGTGCGCGACATGGGCAATGACAACGCGGTGCTCGATGAGCTGATCCAGCAGATCGACAGCGGCACGATAGGCGGCCCGCACGTCATCCGCTCCGGGTTCATCGAAGGCAAGAGCCCCTTCAGTGCCAACAATGGCATCGTTGTCGACAGCCAGGAGCAGGCCGTGGATGCGGTGCGTTGGTACGGTGCGCGCAATTTTTGGCAGATCAAGATCTACAACAGCATGACTCCGGCCTGGGTGCCGGCCATGACCAAGGAAGCGCACCTGCTCGACATGCGGGTCGCCGGTCATATTCCCGCTTTCTCGAATACCGACGCCATGATCGAGGCGGGCTACGATGAAATCACCCACATCAATCAGTTCGCGCTCGGCTGGGTGATCCAACCCACCGAGGACACGCGCACACTGTTCCGCTTGACCGCGCTGAAGCGCCTGCCCGCTCTGGATCTCAGCAGCCCCAAGGTCCAGCACACCATCAACTTGATGGTGGAGCGCAAGATCGCGATCGATCCCACCTTGGGGATTCACGAGCACTTGACGCAGGATCGCGACGGCAAGATTCCGCCGGGCGATGTCGATTATTTCGACCACATGCCCATCGGCTGGCGCCGCGACGCCATGAAAGCGCTCGCCGATACCTCCGCGCCCGGCGACGACCAGGCCTACCGCCAGGCGTTCGACAAGTTGATCGATGTCGTTCGCATGCTGCACGACCGCGGCGTCTTCATCGTTTTCGGCACCGACTCGGGCGGCTCATTCACTTATCACCGCGAGCTGGAGCTATACCAGCGCGCCGGAATGACACCTGCTGAAATCCTGAAGCGTGCTACGTTCGATTCGGCCCACTACGTGGGCCAGGACCAACGCTTAGGCTCGATCGAAAAAGGCAAGCTGGCGGATTTCTTTTTGATACCGGGGGATCCGATCAAGAATCTGAAAGCGATCAAGACCATCCGCATGGTCGTCAAGGACGGCACCGTGTACTACCCGAGCGAGGTGTATCCGAAATTCGGCATTCAGCCGTTTGCGGCAGCGCCAAAAGTCGTTCAAGCGGCCGCAACGAAGCCATAGGGGTTGCCTCGGGTATAATGCCGAGATGAGATCACGTCGACATTCCCTTACCGTCAAAGTCGGCTCGGTTGCCATTGGCGGTGAATCGCCCATTGTCGTGCAATCCATGACCAACACCGACACCGCCGACATCGACGGGACGGTGGCGCAGGTCAAGGCATTGGCGCGCGCCGGGTCCGAGTTGGTGCGCGTCACGGTCAATAATGACGAGTCGGCCGCGGCGGTCCCGCACATTCGCGAACGCCTGGATGCGCAGGGCATCAGCACGCCCTTGGTGGGCGACTTCCATTTCAACGGCCATAAACTGCTCAAGGCGCATCCGGCCTGCGCCGAGGCGCTGGGCAAGCTGCGCATCAATCCGGGCAATGTCGGACGCGGCAGCAAGCGTGATCCGCAATTTGCGGAAATGATCGAGACGGCCATCAAGTTCAAGAAGCCGGTGCGCATCGGCGTGAATTGGGGCAGCCTCGATCAGGATTTGCTGACCCGCATGATGGATGAGAATTCCAAGCTGCCGGAACCGTTGCCGGCGATCGACGTGATGCGCGAAGCCATCGTGGTTTCGGCCCTGGACAGCGCAAAACGCGCCGAATCCTTGGGATTGGGTTCTAATATGATCGTCATCAGCGCCAAAGTCAGCGGCGTGCAGGATCTAATCGCCGTATACCGCAATCTGGCAGGCCGTTGCGCCTACCCCTTGCACCTGGGGCTCACCGAAGCCGGCATGGGCAGCAAGGGCATCGTGGCCTCTACCGCGGCCATGGGCGTGCTGCTGCAACAGGGCATCGGCGACACCATCCGCGTCTCGCTGACCCCCGAACCCAATGGCGACCGCACACAGGAGGTCATCGTCGCTCAGGAAATCCTCCAGACCATGGGCCTGCGCGCCTTTACGCCCATGGTGATCGCCTGCCCCGGATGCGGCCGCACCACCAGCACCTATTTCCAGGAATTGGCGCAAAAGATCCAAAGCCACATTCGGCATCGCATGCCGGAGTGGCGCAAGCAGCACGCGGGCGTGGCCGACATGACGGTCGCGGTCATGGGCTGCGTCGTTAACGGCCCCGGCGAGAGCAAGCATGCCAACATCGGCATCAGCCTTCCCGGCACCGGCGAACACCCCGTGGCGCCGGTGTACGAGGACGGCGCGAAGACCGTGACGCTCAAGGGCGATCGAATCGCCGAGGAATTTCAGGATCTGGTCGAACGCTACATCGAGCGCACTTACGCCCGGATTCAGGCATGAAGAATTTATCGGAAAAGAAATGCGCGCCCTGCGAGGGCGGCGTAAAACCGTTGGCGCCCGCCAGAGTCAAGCTGCTGGCCAAGCAGCTGCACAAGGATTGGAAGATCGCTAAAGACTCCAAGAGCCTGAAGCGATCACTGAAATTCAAGGATTTCTACCGGACGATGAGTTTCGTCAACGCGCTGGCCTACATTGCGAATACCGAAGATCACCATCCTGACTTGGAAGTCGGCTATGACTACTGTCATGTCACCTACTCCACGCATTCGATCGGCGGCCTGTCGGTGAATGACTTTATTTGCGCGGCAAAGTTAGACCGTCTTTAGGAATTCCGGCACATCTCCCGCCACCCCTAGGGCGCGTTGCGCAAATCCGCGCTTGAGAAACGGCAACCTTGCCACGGCGCTCAAACCCGCCGTGCGCAGCCCGGCGCTGAGCGCGCCCGAATTGGAAAAAATCCGCTCCAGGCCGTCGAGCGCGGCCGCCGCGATCGAGTTCTCGCTGCGACGCCACCGCTCGTAGCGCCGCAGATGTGGGTAGTCGCCATAGTTCTCGGCTCCGCCGGCTTCGCCCAAGACCTGCGCGAGCGCCGCGCAATCCAGCAGCCCCAAGTTCAATCCCTGGCCGGCGAGCGGATGCACGACGTGCGCTGCATCGCCGAGCAATATCGCCCGCGGCCGCGCGTAGTCCACGGCGTATTGCAATTTCAGTGGGAAAGAAGCCAGCGTGGTCGTAAGGGTGCACTCACCCAGCACTGCGCCGCTTGCCTCGGTCAGGGCAAACCCGAACGCCTCGTTATCCATCGCCCTCAAGATTTCTGCCCGGGCCCGGGCAACGCTCCACACGATGGACGAGCGTCCGTCTTCAAGCGGCAGAAATGCAACAGGACCGGTGTTCAAGAACCGTTGCCACGCGGTGTTGGCGTGGCCTGCAGCGGTTCGCACGTGCGCCACGAGGGCATCTTGGTAATAGGCATGCCCGGCGGTGTCGATGCCAAGCAGTTCCCGAGTCTTGGAATCCGGCCCATCCGCCGCCGCCAGCAGCATACCGCGCAATTCCCGGCCATCCCGCACGCGCAGCATCACATCATTGTCGCCTGCGCAAATCGCCTCGACCGAACCCTCGATCAACACGGCTCCCGCGGCGCGGGCGGCTTGCAGGCACTGCCATTGCAACGCTTTGCCATCGACGATGTAGCCCAGATTCGGCTCGCCGAGTTCGGCGCAATCAAAAGTGAGTGAGCCGGATCCGGTCGGGCCGTCGGCGTCGAAGACGCACATGCGCTCATAGGGAAACACCCGGCTCGCGGGCAGCGCGTTCCAAACGCCGCACATCTGGAGCAGCCGTTCCGAGGCGCGGCTCAAGGCGAACACACGCAGGTCCCAGTCGGCGCCCTCATGCGGCGCGGCCGCAAACCGATCGGCAACCACAGCCACCCGGCCCGGAGTGCTCAATTTGCGTGTCAGCAGCAGGCTTGCCATCACCGCACCGATCACACCGGCGCCGACAATGATCACATCGAATTCCGGCGCGCGCCCGCGGCTCATGTCAGCGCCACGCCGCGGGCAAGCTTCGGAACACGGCCGCCGCCGCCCGTGCTGAGGCGCGACAGTGCGGATTTTGCCGGAGGCAGCAGGTCGAACGCGAGCAGCCCCAGGTTGCGCACGCGCCGCACCGAGCCTAAGGGATTGGAGAACATGCGCACCAATCCGTCGGTGAAGGCGATGATGCCGCCGCGGTCCGCGCTACGCCAGGCATCGTACTCACTGAGCAGCTTCGCGCCGCCCGGATCGGCACCCTTTCGGGCATTCTCGGCGATGAGCTCGGCGAGACAAGCCGCATCGCGCAGGCCCAAATTGAATCCCATGCCGGCGACCGGATGCAGCCCCTGCGCGGCGTTGCCGATGATGACGCAGCGCCGCGCGCTGGTGCGCTCGGACTGACTCAACGAAAGCGGATACGGCACGCGGCGCCCGACTTTGAGGAATCGGCCCAGACGGAACCCAAAACGACGCTGTACCTCGGCGAGGAATTCCTGGTCCGACCAAGCCAGGGATGATTGCGCAGCGTCCTTGGCCAGCGTCAATACCAGGGTGCAGCGTCCTCCTTCCAAAGGCAGCAACGCCAACGGACCGCTGGGGGTGAAGCGCTCGTAGGCCACGTTATCGTGAAAGCGTTGCGGCAACACGGTGGTGATCACCGCCGTTTGCTCATAGTCGCGCACCTCGGCGGCGATGCCGAACGCGCTGCGTACGACGGAGTGCGTCCCGTCGGCGGCCACAATGAGCTTGGCCTCGATGACGGTCTTGCCGCCCGCGGCGGCGATCTCGATCTTGACCGCCTCATCGTTCGCATTGAGTTGCGACACTTCTGCGGGACAAAATATTTTTATTGCCGCGTCCGGCAGGCGCGACCAAAGGGCATTGCCGAGTGCCCGATTGGGCAGTACGAAACCCATGGCATCCAGGCCCTGTTCGCCGGCATCGATTCGCGCAAAGCCGAACCGCCCCTGGTCCGACACGTGAATCTTGCGAATGGGCGTCGCGAGCGCGCTCAGCTCGGTCCAGGCGCCGATGGTCTGCAAAATTCTGCGGCTGCCGTTGGAAAGCGCCGTGGTGCGTTCGTCGAAGCTCGGCTGTGCCGCGGCATTATGTGGAATCGCCTCAATGAGGGCGACGCGTAGATTCAGCGGAGCGAGAGCAACCGCCAACGTGGCGCCCACCATGCCGCCTCCGACGATGGCGACGTCATAGGTCACCGCAGCCCCTCAATGGCATCCGCAGTCTTCTCAAGAGCGCCACTGAGCACCTCCGGCGCACCATGGGTCACCAGCACTTCATCCTCGATGCGAATTCCGATGTTCCAAAACTCCTTGGGGATCTTCGGCGAAGGTCGAATGTAGATCCCTGGTTCGACTGTGAGCGCCATGCCAGGTTCCAGCACACGCCACTCGCCGCCCACTTTGTAGTCGCCCACGTCGTGCACATCCAACCCGAGCCAGTGACCGGTGCGATGATTGAAAAACGGCAGGTAGGCTTGCTCCTTGATCAATCTGGGCGTCGATCCCTTGAGCAATCCCAGCTTGGCAAGGCCCTGCGTGACGACGCGCACCGCGGCTTCATGCGGCTGATTCCAATGGTTGCCTGAGCGCACTTTGTCGATGGCGGCTAATTGCGCTTCCAGCACCACTTCGTACACTGCACGTTGCACCGCAGTGAATTTGCCGCTGACCGGGAAGGTGCGCGTGATATCCGAGGCGTAGTAGTCGTGCTCACAGCCTGCATCGAGCAGCAAAAGATCGCCGTCGCACAACTGCTGATTGTTGTCGCGATAGTGCATGACGCAGGCATTGGCGCCTCCCCCGACGATCGGTTGGTAGGACATGTCTGCATTATGCGAACGGAACTCGTGCAGCACTTCCGCCATCACCTCGTACTCCATGCGGCCCGGGCGGGCGAACCGAATGGCTCGGCGATGCGCGCCGACCGCGATTTGCGCCGCGCGCCGCAGGCTGGCCTGCTCCGGCCGGCTCTTGTACAGGCGCATATCGTCGAGCACATGGTTCAGCGCGACGAATTCCTGCAGGCCGCCGGCGCCCTGGCGGGACTGCACCCGCAGTCCATTGACCCAGCTCAGGATGCGCGGGTCGAAATCCAGATGCGTGCCCATGGAATAGAATATCCGCGAGCGCTGCTCCATCAGCCCAGGCAGAATTTCATCGATGTCCTCGATCGGAAAGGCATCATCCGCGCCGTACCGCTCGACTGCCCCTTCGGTTCCCGCGCGCGCACCATCCCAGGACTCCCGCAAGGCATCGTGCTCGCGCACGAACAACAGATATTCAGCGTGCGGTCGGCCGGGCACCAGAACGGCGACCGCGTCCGGCTCCGGGAAACCGCTCAGATAGTAAAAATGGCTGTCCTGGCGATAGGCGTATTCGATATCGCCGTTGCGGTGGCGCACCGGAGCCGCAGGCAGAATGGCAATTGCGTCCTTGCCGATCATGCGCATGAACTGGCGCCGGCGACGTGCGAACTCCTTGCGATCCATTGCAGCCTTCGGGTTCAGTGCAGCCTTAAGTTCAGTGCAGCCGCTGCTGGGCCGGGTAAACCTGCCTGCGCAGCGGCAGAAGTTCTTCGAAGACGACCTGGGCGGCAACCCGGATGAACTCAACCAGTTCCGCGTAGGCTTGCTCGTTCGACTCATCCCCTTCCGCGTCATCGCCGGTGGCGCGTGAGATTTCGGTGAAGTCCCGGACGATTTCACCGACATCTCCCCCCAAGGCCTCCAGATCGGAGATGGAACCGGTACCCAGTCCATAGAGAAAACCGGTGCACCATAATGCAAGTGCGTTGGCGCGCCCGTTGAGCGGCTGTTCATCATCGGGCAGCAGCGGCTCGAACTCCATTCCCTGTTCTCCGAAGGACGTCGCCGTCGCCGTGAAGACGCGTTCGATCATCGCGGAGGACTCGTCGCTGAGCGCGGCCCCGTCCGGAAGGATTTCGTTGACCCAATCCTGCATTCTGTAAGGCGAGACCGAGCATAGGGCGCCGCACAGAGATCCATGCGCCTCCGCGGCGTCCGCCAGGCCGCCCGCAGTAGCCAGTACATCCTCGAAATCCTTGAACCGAATATCTGAGATCATGGTTCGGTGAATGATAGCGCAGTGTAGGCATAAACCGCCCTTTGCATTGCGCTTTTGTCCGCTCTATATTGGGAGTCTATGAACGAAGCCAATTCGAAGTCAGCGGTCGAACTCGAGCTGAAGCGCTTGGAAAAGCGTCTTGAAGATCTGATCGTAACCGTCAGTCATATCAAGGAAGAGAATCGGGCGTTGCGGCAGCGTCAAGACACCCTCACGTCCGAGCGTGCGACACTGTTGCAGAAAAATGAACAAGTGCGCGCGCGGGTCGAGGCCATGATCGGCCGCCTGAAATCCATGGAACAGGCATGAGCGACAATCAAGCGCGGGTCAGCGTGCGCATACTTGAAAAGGAGTATCACATCACCTGCCCGATCGAGGAACGCTCAGACCTGCTTGATTCCGCCGAGTTCCTGAATATGAAAATGCGGGAAATCCGCGACAGCGGCAAAGTCGTCGGCCTGGACCGCATTGCAGTGATTGCCGCGCTCAACATGGCAAATGAATTGATTCGATTCCGCAATCGTGACACCAATCTCGATTCCGACGTCGGCGGACGCTTGCGTATCCTGCGTGAGCGCGTAGAGTCGGCCTTGGAGAAGGGTCAACAGCTCGAGCTCTGAACGGGACCTTTCTCGATATTTAATTTTGGCGCTGCCTGCGGTGTTCGATGCGGATCGGGTTACCTCCTGACCCTAATTTTGTAAACCCCAGGGGCCAATGCTTGCTGGCAACATTGTGCAAGTCCGCCCCGAGCGGAAAGCCTTAAGTGCCGCAGTCGGTCCCACCTGTTGCTCAGGTCGGGAGCAACGGTCCAAAACGGCATCTGCGGGTAGCGCCATCCCCTTTCTCATGAAGGCAGCCCTCCGTAAAGAATTGCGAGTCCAGCGCCGCGCACTCCGCGAGCCGGACCATCGGCATCGCTCCCTGGCCGCGGCCAAGGCGCTCATGCGCTTGCGATCCTTCCGCGCCGGCAAACGCATTGCCTTATATCTGCCCTTCGACTCCGAGCCCGACACCGCTGCCTTGATCGCAACCGCATGGCGGCGCGGCGTGCAAGTTTTTGTGCCGGTCATCAGCCATCGGCGCCATGGCCGCCTGCGCTTCTACCCGCTGAGCGGCGCCATCGTGACCGGCGAGTTTGGAATATCCGTTCCACGCCGGCGCGCAGGCCCGATCTCGCCTCAATGGCTGGATCTCATCGTCATCCCCTTGGTCGGCGTCGATAGCGAGGGTAGGCGGCTGGGCATGGGGGGTGGGTACTATGATCGAGCCCTTGCGTTCCGCCGGCGTCGGCGCTATTGGAAGGGTCCGCACCTGGTCGGACTCGCGTTTGACTGCCAGCGCACGAACGTGAATTTCGCGGACGCCTGGGACCTGCGATTGGATTCATTGGCGACAGAATCGGGATTGGAGCATTTCCTATGAACTATTGGCTGTTCAAGTCGGAGCCCGCCACCTTCAGCATCGATGATCTTTCCAAGGCGGCCAAGCAAACCACAGCGTGGGATGGCGTACGCAACTACCAGGCGCGCAATATGCTGCGCGACTCCATAAAAAAAGGCGATTTGGCGTTTTTCTACTATTCCAGTTGCGATGTGCCGGGTATCGCCGGAATCGTCAGCATCGCCCGCGACGGATACCCGGATGTCACCGCCTTTGACCCGAAGCACGACCACTACGATCCCGATTCCAAGAAGGACGCGCCCTCTTGGTACGCCGTCGACGTGAAGTTCGCGCGTAAGTTCAAGCGCATCATCACGCTCGATGAGTTGCGAACGCACGCCGAGAAGAAGCTCAAGGATTTTGTTTTGCTGCGCCGTGGGAATCGCTTATCGGTCATGCCGGTGACGAAGAAGGATTGGGATTTCATCCTCTCCCTTGAGTGACGGCGCTCACATCGCTAGCACATAGTGGTGCGAGAGCGCGAGCTATTGCTTGTAAATTAATTATTCGTGTATATACTCGGACCCCGGACTAACCCGATAACGGAGTTTCTATCATGGCAGCGAAAGCAAAGAAGGCGAAGAAGAAGGTAGCTAAGAAAAAGGCCGCTAAGAAAAAGTAAGCCT